>NZ_JADWOV010000267.1 GCF_015767435.1 Polaribacter sp. BAL334 | reverse complement strand
GTTCAAGTCGTCCACCAAAACCAAGTTCAATAATTTTTTGAAGTGTCGAAATTCGAGCTTCTTTTATGTTGTTTTCAATTTTTGAAATATAGGATTTCGTTGTCCCAACTTTTTCTGCAAGTTCTTCCTGTGTCATTCCCATTTCAACACGAGTATCATGAATCAAAGCACCAATTTTAAAAGTTTCATAACCTGCATCCAATTCGTCACGCTCTTTTGTCCCACGTTTGCCGTAGTTTTTTTCTTTAAACTCTTCTAGAGTCATTAGGTTTTTATTTTTACTCATAATGAGTTCATCTATTTCAAGCGAATATAT
>NZ_JADWOV010000266.1 GCF_015767435.1 Polaribacter sp. BAL334 | reverse complement strand
GTGTATTAAAAGAGAAAAATAAAATTTATGATTTTGATAAATCTTATTACAATTTTGCAGGAATTGAAGTTAGAAGTAAAAATTATTCAGAACTTTATGAAAAAGAATATGTTCGTTTAAAGAGTTCTCTAAAACCCGAAGATGTGCTCGATGTTAAATTTAAAGAGGCTTATATTAAAATAGATAAAAATGGACTTGAGAAAGGTTTTTCTTTTGACGTAGAAAAAATAACTTATAAATCAACCTTTTTAGATAAAAAGATTATTGAATTTAAAGGGGTTTTAACAATTAGTGATTCGTTTAATAAAATATTATCCGTAGATGAAAATTTCTTATATACTTTTAAAGAGCCATTAGAACCATTAAATATGTATGAGTTATTTGGTATCACTGATCCAAACCTACTTAAATTTAATTGGGATAAAGATAGTACCCAAGAATACAATGCAGAATACAATGAAATTAAAAAAATTATTTTTAGTGGTAGAAAATTAAAAATTTCATTAATTCCTAAAGCTATTGTTTTAGAAAATGGGGAAGTTATTAAAT
>NZ_JADWOV010000265.1 GCF_015767435.1 Polaribacter sp. BAL334 | reverse complement strand
TTATATTTCTACTCCAAAAAATGGAAATGTTGCATACAAAATAACACCTGTGGGTAATCCTGATTTACCTGCATATTCGGGAGTGGTATCAAATTCAATTCCAGTTAAGCAGTCTGTTTTGGATTTAGATGGAAATGTTGACTCTGATGATAATAGTCAATTACACATACCAAATTTTGAGTTAGGAAATATTTACAAAAATAAAGGCTTTATTATTGAAGCTGAAGATGTTATCTATGTTTCTGTTCGAGTTAGATCTTCAGGTCCAAATAAATTTCATGCAAGTGCTTTAGTAAGTAAAGGTATTTCGGCTTTAGGAACACAGTTTAGAATTGGTGGTTTTGTGAGAGATGCTACTAATAATTTCGATTTAACTTTTGCCTCTATAATGGCAACAGAAGATGCAACAAATGTTAACATCACTCTACAAAATAACACTACAATTTCGATTATTCTCAATGAAAATGAAAGTTATATAG
>NZ_JADWOV010000264.1 GCF_015767435.1 Polaribacter sp. BAL334 | reverse complement strand
GGTTTTAGGGAACTTTTTTTTAGGGGTTTTAGGGGTGTATTTATGAACTTTATATTCTTATTTACACAGTAAAATTACATCTTAAATTTCATAAAAACTCTAAAAATCGTCTTTGGTAAGCATTCGTATTAAAGAAGAAATTACTGTGTTCCTTTTAGGAATAACTGTTTTTTATTACAATAAACGTCATCAGTTTTTGGGCAATAAAAAAATCTTCTAGAATTTAGGGGATATTTCTAGAAGACTTTTTGATTTTAGGGGGTTTTAGGGAACTTTTTTTTAGGGGTTTTAGGGGTGTATTTATGAACTTTATATTCTTATTTACACAGTAAAATTACATCTTAAATTTCATAAAAACTCTAAAAATCGTCTTTGGTAAGCATTCGTATTAAAGAAGAAAT
>NZ_JADWOV010000263.1 GCF_015767435.1 Polaribacter sp. BAL334 | reverse complement strand
AGGAACTTTCCCTAGAATTTATTTTAATACTACCGGAGATAAAGACAAGATTATTTCTATTGATCAATGGGGAACAATTGCATGGTCTTCTATGGAAAATGCCTTCAGAGGCTGTGTGAATTTGGAAGGGAATGCTAATGACAAACCAAATTTGACAGGTGTAAGTAGTCTAAGAGCAATGTTTAACGGAGCTAGCATATTTAACCAAGATATTGGAAATTGGAATGTGAGTAGTGTAACAGATTTCTCTATAATGTTTTCAGATGCAACAGTCTTTAATCAGGATATAGGACAATGGGATACTAGTAGCGCTTCTAATATGCAAGGTATGTTTAATAATGCAACAAATTTTAATCAAAACATTGGCTTGTGGAATACAACACAAGTTACAGATATGAGTTTTATGTTTACCAATGCAACTGTGTTTAATCAAGATATTGGGAATTGGAATGTGCAAAACGTAAATAATATGCGTCAAATGTTTAGAAATGCACCTGTTTTTAATCAAAATATTTCAAACTGGAATACTTCAAGTGTTACAAGTATGCTATTAATGTTTACTGATGCATCATCCTTTGACCAAAATCTAGGAAATTGGAATGTTGAAAATGTTACGTCTTTTAATGATATGTTTCAAAATGTAACATTATCTATATCCAATTATGATGCCTTGCTAACAGGTTGGAATGCCCAAAACTTAAAACCCAACTTAAACTTTAATGGTGGAAATTCTAAGTATTGTGCCGCAAGTAATGCTCGAGCGAACATGATTACTTCTGATGGTTGGACAATT
>NZ_JADWOV010000262.1 GCF_015767435.1 Polaribacter sp. BAL334 | reverse complement strand
TTTCAATGCCTCTGCGACCATTTTTTCAACAGCACGATTCATACTTTCGATATCGTGTCTCTCCCCGGAAGTTTTTCTGATATAAGATGCTACTGCCATAAGGCACTGCGATAATGATAGTTGCTCATTGGTCAGTACATTTGATGGCTGACAAATATCATAAGCAGTTCTCAATCGCTTCACGTGAGCTAGGAAGAATGTCTTTACACTAACGGTTTTAGGTTTTCCCCTTTCACTGCTGAGATTTAAATGTGCTGTCAAAGTGATGATATAATCGGCTGCGGATGACAGGCACTCTAATCTATCCAAAGGACTTGTTTTTGGATCAGTAAATGGTGATATGTCAAAACCGACAAATACATCTTTGATTATTTTCAACTCAATTATAAGAGCCTCTAAAGCTTGTTGAACATCATCTTCGCTTGGACCAAATGTTTCACCACCAAACTTACGCATTGCCTCCATCATATTGTCGCGGATACCGATGTAGTCAATGATATATCCGAATTCTTTACCTGTATACTTTCGATTTACACGACTAATTGTTTGAATAAGACTCTGTTTTTGGAGAGGCTTATCGTTGTAAAGGTAAGTTAGAGAAGGAACATCAAAGCCAGTAATCCACATATCAATAACAATAACAATGCGGAAATTTGAATGCTCCGTTTTGAATGCATCATCTAACTTTTTACTTCGGGCTTTATCACCTATGTATTGATACATATCCGCTGGGTCATTTGGACGACGTGTAGCAACCATTGCTATTGTAGGCATTTCAGATAGTTCCTTTAACTCGTCAGAAGTTAATTTACTATCGTCAGGTGACTTTTTTTCTTCGAACCATTCAGGCTTTTGCTCTTTAAACTTTTGGAGTAATCTGTATGCAATTTTACGCTTGCTGGCTACAATCATTGCTTTTTGTACTATATCTGGTTTGTTTTCGCAAGCATTTGAGTAGTGTGCAATAATATCCTTTGCAAGGCGGTCTAAACGTTCATCATCACCAAGAATCACCTCCATTGCACTCATTGCTTTTTTACTAGCAACTACATCATCTTCCGTAGCACCCTCATCAGCGCATTTTTTGTAGTAGAAGTCTATCTCTTTTACTTTCTCGCTATCGAGTGTAACATTTGCTATGCGCGGAATATATTTTAGTTCAACTGTGATGTCATCTTCAACAGATTGTTGCATTGTATATCTGTCTACCACCTCACCAAACACTTGAATGGTTTCATCGATAGGAGTGCCTGTAAAACCAACAAATGTTGCGTTAGGAAATGCACTTCGTAAATGCTCAGCATAAGGCTTTGTTATGAATGCACCGATAGGAGTCTCATTATCATTTAAACTTTCTACTGCATTCTTACTTTCAGCCTTTTTATCTTTTATTTTTAATTGCGGATTCAAACGAACTTGACTGCGA
>NZ_JADWOV010000261.1 GCF_015767435.1 Polaribacter sp. BAL334 | reverse complement strand
GGTTTTCACAAGACCTTTTACTTGGTTTTGAAACAGGTGAAAGCGGAGGAGTAAATGGTGGTCCATTCGGTAACATGGGCGCTCCAACTCTTGTGACTGGAACAGGAACAAATACTACACAAGTTTTACAAATTGTTGGAAATATCAATGGTGAGGTTTGGCAAGGTATTAACTTAAATTTAACTGAAAATGTTGATTTGACAAATACGCAAACCATGACAGTAGATGTTATGTCTGCAACTCCAATATCATTTTTAGTGAAAGTTAATGGAGGTATAAATGGTGCACCTGAGGCAGCAGCTGAGGTTACACACAATGGTGATGGAACTTGGCAAACACTTTCATTTACTTTTAACACCTCTTTAGATGGAAAAGCTGCAGCCGCCTCAGGACAATATGCAAGCTTTGTTATTCACGCTTATTGGAAAGCAGGTGAAACAGGCTTTGGAGGAGTAACTAAAGACGAGAGAACTTTCTTTTTTGATAACATTAAGGGACCTAAAGCTGCTGCTCCACCAGCTGCTGTAGAACCAACAGATGCTCCACCAACTCCACCATCATATGC
>NZ_JADWOV010000260.1 GCF_015767435.1 Polaribacter sp. BAL334 | reverse complement strand
GGGAATAACCATCTCAACTGATTTAAATTATCGTGCTAAGTTATGGAAATATGGAGGTGATAGAGAAGCCATTATGACCGAGCTGACTTCGCATTGTGATGTGATTTTAGGGAATGAAGAAGATGCTGAAATGCACTTTGGCATCAAACCAGAAGGCTTTGCAGTTCAAACTGAAGGTCACAATGTAAAGGCTGAGGCTTTTTTATCGGTTTGTCAACAAATGATGAAAAAATTTCCAAAAGCTAAAAAGGTAATCACAACTTTAAGAGGTTCTATCTCTGCTTCTCATAATACTTGGGCAGGCGTTTTATACGACGGTAAACAAATGTTGCAAACCCGTCAATATCAAATAACTGATATTGTTGATAGAGT
>NZ_JADWOV010000259.1 GCF_015767435.1 Polaribacter sp. BAL334 | reverse complement strand
TTCTTCATCAGCGCGATTATAGAAATCGCCAATAGTTAAGATTCCGTTTAAATCATCAATCAAATCCTCTTTTGTTAGATGAAACATTTCTACAGCCAATTTACACGCCCACAATTTACAACCTGAATCTGAAAGAATTTCTAAAAATTCACCAACTGGAGGCATGTCTAATTTCTCCATTTCTTTTTTCATCATCTTACTAGCCAAAGCTTCCATACCAGGCAAACCACCCAACATTGTTGGAATATGCATGGCAGGGTTACCCACAGTAGCCACATGTAAATGTTCTAATTTTTTCTTTTGAATGGCCTCTAAACCAAAAAATGTAAAAAATATTTCAGATTCAATTCCTTCCATTCGTGCACCATTCGCCATAATGAATGCAGCATATACGTTTTCTATAGTTGCTTTTGATAGAATAAAAAGCATTTTTCGAACTTTTGTTTTTCCCATGATTTCTTAGGTTTTAAATACAGCTTTTAGGTTTTGGAACTCCTGCAATTTTCGTAGAAACTTTTAACGGTCCACCTGGAAAAAGTTCATAAAATTCTTTAATATCAATTACGCCACTATTTTTAATTCCT
>NZ_JADWOV010000025.1 GCF_015767435.1 Polaribacter sp. BAL334 | reverse complement strand
TTTTTGGCATGAGTAAATGCACCAAACCAAGAATGATTAAATAACAAGAACCTGCTATTAAAAATGCCCAGAAAAATCCATCTTTTCCTGCAGAATCAAGCGCTTTCCCAAGAAGAAATGAAGTTATAATGCCAGCAACAGCTCCAGACATTCCTCCAATTCCTGTCACAGATGCTACTGCTTTTTTAGGAAAAACATCTGAAGCTAATGTAAAAATATTACATGACCATGCTTGATGTCCTGCAGCTCCCAAACCAATTAGAAAAATTGCCAACCATTTATTATCTGTAATTGCAACAAAAGCAACAGGTAATATTAAAATTGCACAACTCAAAAGGGTGATTTTTCTGGCTTTGTTTACTGTCCATCCTTTTTGAATAAAATAACCAGAAATATAACCTCCAAAAATACTTCCAAAATCCGCTAAAATATAAATGACAAAAAACGGTAGTCCAATGTTTTTAACATCAACATCAAAAGTTAATGCTAAGTATTTAGCGCCCCAAAACAAATAAAACCACCAAACAGCATCCGTTGTTTTTGCAAGTGCAAAAGCCCAAGTTTCTCTTTTGAAGAAAACACTTTTCCAAGGCAATTTCTCTTCATTTTCTTGTTCAGAATCACTTTGAATATATGCAAGTTCATCTTTAGATAATTCAGGATGAACTTCTGGTTTTTTATAAATTCGAAACCATAAAAAAACCCAAATAGCACTTAAAACTCCAGTTATTAAAAATGGTATTTGCCAATTTTTTCCATTTTCATGAACAACCCATCCAACTACAAAAGGAGCTAGAATTGCACCTACACTTGTTGCTGCATTGTACAAACCAGTTGCAAAAGCTCTTTCCTTTTTTGGAAACCATTCAGCTACAGTTTTTTGAGCTGCAGGAAAATTTCCTGACTCACCAATTCCAAGTCCAAAACGAGCAATAGAAAACCCAAGAATACTAAAAGAGGCAGGAACTATTGCATGCAACATTCCAAAAACACTCCAAGTTCCTATAGCCAATGTATATCCTTTTTTTGTTCCTAAACGATCAATTACACTACCCATAAGTAGCATTCCTATAGCATAAGCAATTTGAAACCAAATGATAATTCCTGCATAATCACTGTTTGTCCATCCAAATAATTTTTGAAGTGTGGGTGCTAAAACACCAATAATACTTCTGTCAAAATAGTTAATGGTTGTAGCAAACATTAAGAGTGCTAAAATTCTGTAACGATAGTTGCCTAGCTTTGGTTTTTTAATCATATTTAAAATTTTAAAGGATATAAC
>NZ_JADWOV010000258.1 GCF_015767435.1 Polaribacter sp. BAL334 | reverse complement strand
ATGGCAACAATCTGGTTTTCGGTAAATTGGGTTGTCTTCATAAGTTTTCGGCTTTAAATTTAATAATTTTTACTGAACGCGCTCCTGCGTCGCTTGTCGAATTCTATTTTTAAATGGCCGAATTTTGGGGAAGCTTACACTAAGGTACAAAAATTAAGCCGTTTTAACTAAAAAACGGCTTATTATAATGGAATTTTAACCAAATTCGGCTAAAAATTAAGAAAAGTTTAAAAACTTAGTGTAACTCCTAATAAAAAATTTCTGGTTGCTTGAGGATAATATCCAGCTCCATCCAAAGTGGTTACTGAATTCGGATTTGACCACGTATCATCAAACGTGTAATAATAGCCTCTATCCACATATTCTGCATTGAAAATATTGTTGATCAATGCAGTAAAGGTCACTGATTTGAATATTTTGGATGGTTTTAGTTGATACACCACATTCAAATCGCTTGTAAAAAAGGAATCCAACACATCATTTTCAGAAATGCTACTACTCAAATTGCTCATCCATTGATTGCCAACAAATTTTGATAAAAATGAGATTTGAAAAGCTTCTTTTGGCTGATAGGTAAAAATATTTCCTAGAATTACATTGGGCGAAAATGACAAATTTGTGTTGCCTAAATTTTGCAAAACACCATCAATTTCCGAAACAAAATCTCGGTTTTTATTCGAGCTAAATGCCGCATTTGGTTTGATAGAAAACTGATTACTTAACTGAATATCAGCATCAATTTCTAGTCCCAATCTATAACTTTTTCCTGAAGTTGCTCTTATTGGCGCGCCAACTCCATCAATGGCGCCTGTCAATACCAACTGATTTTTATAATCCATAAAATACACATTTGTATTTAATTTGATGTTTTCTGTGTTCAAACGCCAACCCAATTCATAATCAAAAAGAGTTTCATGAGTAGAAACGCCTACTTCAAAATCATTTCTATTTGGTTCTCTGTTTGCCACTGCAAATGAGGTGTAAAAATTGTTATTTTCATTGCTTTTATAAGTAAAACCAAACTTCGGATTGAAGAAATTAAAATTTCTATTCACATCAATAGGAACAATATCGTTGGTAATTCCTTGGGTTTGATAATTCACAAAACGTCCTTGCAAATCTGCATACGCAGAAAGTTTTTCACTAAGACTAAAGTTCGCTTTTGCAAACAAAGAAAAGTCCGATTTTTTTGCATCCGAAAAATAATAACGGTCTCTAATTTGTGTGTTTGGCGCCAAATTTTCACCCCAAATTACCTCACCAAAATGATCTCCAGTATAATTAGAATAGGAAATTCCTGTGATGAAATTCAGTTTGTCAGTTTTATAATTGGTGTTGAAATTGATGACATAAAAATCGTTGTCAAGCCAACGTCTCACAATGGCATTTGTTCCATCAACAATCAAATTATTGAGTGCAGTTGCATCTTCTGTTTCTTTAAATTGTTCAAAATATCCTGCACCTTTGGTGTAGTTCAAACCTAGATTTGAGGACCATTGTTCATTCCATTTTTCGTTCCAATGCAATTGATAATGATCTTGCTGATAATTGTCTGTTTCATTTTCGTAGGTGTATGGATTTTGTCTTCTATTTTCAGCCAATTCATCTGCTGTTAATCCAAACCAGGATTGATAGGTGCGTTCATTTCCGCCAAAAGCAATCGCTTTGATGAGCGTATTTTCATCCACAAAACTCGCTTGTAAAAAGTAGGATTTCAAATCCGAAAAAGCACGATCTACATAGCCATCAGAATAAATATTTGAAAATCGACCTGCAATTTCGATGTTATCATTGATTTTTCCTGTACTGAATTTTACAGTGTGTTTTCGGGTGTTGAATGAACCAAATGAATTGGAAATTTCGCCAAAAGCTTTTTCAGAAATGGCATCTGTCAAGATGTTTAAACTCGCACCAAAAGCTCCAGCACCATTGGTTGATGTACCAACTCCACGTTGCAATTGCAAGTTTTCTGTGGAAGAAGCAAAATCGCCCAAATTCACCCAAAAAGTACCATGACTTTCTGCGTCATTGTATGGAATTCCGTTGACAGTTACGTTAATTCGCTCGTTATTGGAACCACGAACGCTCATGTATGTGTAACCAATTCCTGCTCCAGCATCAGAAGATGACACTACAGAAGGCAAATAATTGAGCAAAATGGGAATGTCTTGACCCAAATTTCGCTTGGCAATTTCCTTTTTTGACAGATTTGAAAACGTCACAGGAATGTCCGCATTTACACGAACTGCAGAAACCAACACTTCGTCTAAAAGTGTTTGATTGGTTTTTAAAGCAATCGTAATTTCATCATTTTTTGTTGCATTAACTTCTTGGTTCACAGTTTTGTAACCAATAAATGACACTTGAAAAACATAGGTTCCTTTGGAGAGCGTCAAACTGAATTTTCCTTCATTGTCAGCGGAAGTACCTTTGTTGATTTTTTGAACCAAAATACTTGCATTTGGCAAAGGTTCGTTGTTTTCATCTACAATTTTTCCTGAAATTGTGACTGTTTGTGCGTTTGCAAGCATGCTTACAAACAAGAATAAAAAAATGGATATTTTTTTCATTTTAAAAAAATTTAAAACGAATAAAAAGAGGTAATTATTCTTGTGGTTATTGTTGAATAATTCATTTTTTGACATCAAAAGATGTCTTTTTCCCTAAACAGCATTACCTGTTCCAGGTTCATTGGGTATGATCTCAGCCTTTTTAGTTCAAAATTTTTAGTTCAAAATTCAACATTGCTGTAAACTAGAAACTATCAACTGACAACTAAATCAGCACCCCTTTGTGAGAACGATGCAAAAGTAAGCACGAAAAATGAGATTTAAAACAGAAAACTAAAAATATTATGAATCAAGCTTCGGTTTTTTACGCAACGCTTTTTTTACGGATGTTTTTTCTTTGGTTTCCAATCTTTTTTTAATGACAGCTTTGCTAGGTTTTGTGGGCGTTCTTTTTTTTGGTTTTTTTAGATTTGTTTCCATCAAAGAAATAAATTTTTTGATCGCCAATTCTTTGTTTTTATGCTGAGAACGTGTTTCTTCAACAGTTAAAATCAAGCTGTTTTCAGTAGTTAATTTGGAAGAAAGTTTCGATTTTAGGAGTGTTTTTTCATCATCATTCAATGCTTCAGAATTTTCCAAATCAAAGGTCAGTTCAATTTTTGAAGAAACTTTATTCACATGTTGACCACCTGCGCCTGAACTTCTGATGGCTTTGAAATGGAGTTCTTTGAGGATGATTTCTTTATTCATTTTATGACAAAATTTATTTATTTACTCCGTGTTTTCTAATGTGTTTTCTTTTCGTTTTGATGATTTTATATCTAAAATCGTCATAAAAAAGACTCATTACTAAAATAATTCCAGCAATTGTAAGCGTAAATAATTCTAAATTTATTTCTGAATATAAAAATCCACCAAACAAACCTCCTGCAAAAAAGGAAGCAATGATATAAATTCTGAGTTTGATATTTGCAATCAATTTTTCTTTTTGTGAATCCTCTTTTTTGAAAAATAAAAGAGAAATATCTATGCCCAAATCTGTAAATAATCCAGTGAGATGTGTGGTTCTTACAATCGCATTTGAAATCTTTGTTACAAATGAATTTTGAAGTCCCATGGCGAAAAGCATCAAACAAGCAATTAAATTATAGGAATTAATTTCAATAAAAATAGTTGAAATTCCAATGGAAAATAGCACAAAACTTTCGAGTAAAGTTGGGAAAAGAAATATGTTTAGTTTTTTACTTTCAGCATATTTTTCAATCAAAAAGCTTGACAAAAACGATCCAAAAAGAAAAGAAAATATGTAAATAAAGTAAATTGTTCCTTTCCAAAAATCTAAATTTGCCACATCGTAAATGAACAAAGCGAAATGTCCTGTTACATTTGTTGTTAATTGCTTAAAAGATAAAAAACCTGTAACATTTACAATACCTGCCACAAAAGATAAAATCGTTGCGATTCGAAGATTGTGTTGTAAAGTTCTGCTTTTTCCTTGATGGCGAAACATTTTTTAGTGGGTTGTTTTTTTAAAAATTAGTAGAAAAAGAATGCAAATTTTCTTTACTCGAAATGATTTTATTGATGGCTTCAGTGGCTGTGAAAAGTCTTGTTTTTTTGTCTCCTTTTAATAAAATATAAGGACGTTTGTGTTGTATCAACGCATTTTCAAAAGCGGTAAACATTTCCAATCGCTGTTCAGGTCTGTCACGCAAATCGTCCTTTTCCCAAGGTGTATCAATGTAGGTCAATAAATACAAATCATAGGAGTTTTCTAAAGCCGCTTTTTCCAAAGTTGCCTCTACAAAACCATTATAAAATTCTTCTGAATATACTTTGGTTTCTAATAAATCAGTATCGCAAATCAATACTTTGTCTGCTTTGATAGCCAATGTATTTTCGAGTTTCATTTGCCCAATGGCAATGGGTAAAAAATCTGACATTTCGCAAGTTTTACGTTCGTTATTCCATTTTTGTTGTAAATAATCTCTTGCAAATTCTGGCACCCAAACTGTGTTATAATAGCGAGCCAATTGTTGAGAAAGGGTTGTTTTGCCAGAAGATTCTGGACCAAACAACACTACTTTTACAAGATTGATGGGGTGTTGTTGAAGCTTTTTTTCCATGCGAAATATCCTTGAATGGCTAAAATAGTAAAAATTAGATATTGTAAAGACAACATTCCTAAACCGCGATACGCGTATAAAGGAATGGTAATGATATCAGCAAAAATCCACAATGTCCAATTTTCTATTTTTTTAGTTGCCATAAACCACATGGCTGTAAAAAAGATGCCAGAAGTGAAAATATCAATATAGTTTTCCAGTAAAATCTCATTTTTAAAATAAGAATACACTCCATAAGTCACAATCATTGTTATCAAAACAAGCACAAAACCAATGATTTTCTCCCTAAAAGTGGTTCTTGAAATTGGCAAAGAAGTGCTGTCGTTTGTTGTTCTAGACCAATTCCACCAACCATAAATACTCATCACAGAGTAATAGAAATTCATCATCATATCTCCAAAATAGGCAGCTTTGTATAACAAGTAAACAGTGATCGTTGTTGCAATCAATCCTGTGGGATATACCAAAATATCTTCCTTTTTAGCATACCAAACACTGGCGATTCCAAATACAAAAGCAATCGCTTCTAAAATGATATCAATAGTGGATGCTTGTTGATAAGCAGCTAAAAAAAAGTCGAAAAGTTCATTCATTATCCGTGCAATGAAGTGTAAAAGTAACGGTTTTTAATAGGCAAATACGCACGTAAAGTCTTCAAATTCTAAAAAATTGATGTGATGTTTGGATTCTTCTCCTTCATAACGAATGATTCCTGTGGTTTTTTCATCCTCAAAATTGAAATCTTCAATAAAAATATGATGCAAAAAGAGTAGTTTTTTCTTGCCATAAATTTTGTACAAACTCTCTTTGCCTCCCCAAACAATCGTCAATTTTCGAGTCAAAGCAGCCACATTTGCAATGGTTTTATACTCCTCAATTGGGGTGAATTTATGCGCAATTTTCAATATTTTTTCACGCTGTTTTTCAATGTCAATCCCTACGCTTTTTTCTTCAGAAACAATCACTCCAGTAAACTGAAAAGAATGTGTCATCGAAATAAATCGCCCATCTTTTAAGTGTGGTTTTCCATGTTCATCATAGTGTAAATCAGTATCTTGTAAATCAAATTCTTTCAACAAATGTCTGATACTTAAAAATCCTTTTTGATGAATTTCCGATTTCATAGAGTGCAATCGGTTTTTACTATTTACAGAAAGCGAAATCCCTTTCTGTAAATCATCGATTGTTTCTTCAATTTTCCAAATAACAACTTTTGTTTTTTCGTTGACCGTTAATGTTTTGTAAAGTGGCATATTTTTAAAATGGAGTTCGTAACTTTGCACTCGCAAAAATAGACCATAAATATACAGAATATGAGCACAAAAACAGCGTATGTACCTTATAAAGTAAAAGATATTTCTTTGGCAGCTTGGGGTAGAAAAGAAATTGAATTGGCAGAAGCTGAAATGCCAGGTTTGATGGCATTGAGAGAAGAATACAAAGAATCGCAACCTTTACAAGGAGCAAGAATTGCAGGATGTTTGCACATGACGATTCAAACTGCGGTATTGATTGAAACTTTACAAGCTTTAGGAGCAGAAGTTACTTGGAGTTCATGTAACATTTTTTCAACTCAAGACCAAGCAGCAGCAGCCATTGCAGCGCAAGGAACAGCAGTGTATGCATGGAAAGGAATGAATGAAGTAGAATTTGATTGGTGTATAGAACAAACCTTATTTTTTGGTGAAGACCGCAAACCATTGAACATGATTTTGGATGATGGTGGAGATTTAACCAACATGGTTTTGGACAGATATCCTGAATTGGCAGCTGGCATCAATGGTTTGTCAGAAGAAACCACCACAGGAGTTCACAGATTGTATGAGCGTATGAAAAACGGCACGTTGCCAATGCCAGCCATCAATGTGAACGACTCTGTTACCAAATCAAAATTTGACAATAAATATGGTTGTAAAGAATCTGCAGTAGATGCCATTCGTAGAGCAACAGATATTATGTTAGCAGGAAAAAGAGTGATTGTTTGTGGTTATGGAGATGTTGGTAAAGGAACTGCAGCATCATTTAAAGGCGCAGGTTCTATTGTAACCGTTACTGAAATTGACCCAATTTGCGCTCTGCAAGCAGCCATGGATGGTTTTGAGGTAAAGCGTTTGGAAACCGTGATTACAACTGCGGACATCGTAATTACAACCACAGGAAATAGAGATATTGTGCGTGCTGAACATTTCAAAATGATGAAAGACAAAACGATTGTGTGTAATATTGGTCATTTTGATAACGAAATTGATGTTGCTTGGTTGAACAAAAACAGCGAAAAAATCGAAATCAAACCACAAGTAGACAAATACAATATCAATGGAAATGACATCATTTTATTAGCTGAAGGACGTTTGGTGAATTTAGGTTGTGCCACTGGTCACCCAAGTTTTGTAATGTCAAATTCATTTACAAACCAAACGTTGGCTCAAATTGAATTGTGGACAAACAAAGATGCCTACGAAAATAAAGTATATATGTTGCCAAAACAGTTGGATGAAAAAGTTGCCAAATTACACTTAGAAAAATTAGGTGTAGAATTGACAACCTTGCATCAAGAACAAGCAGATTATATTGGTGTTTCTACAGAAGGTCCTTTCAAACCAGAATATTATAGATACTAATTTTTAAGAATCCTTTTAACTTCAACAACCTGCAAGGTTTTAAAAACCTTGTAGGTTTTCAGAATCAATACTCTTACCATCAAAATGTAAGGGTATTTTTTTTTGTCAATAAATTGTATCTTTATACCGTCAATAAAAAAATGATATCCAATGAAATACCTTTTTCTAACTCTTTTTTTTATTTTTTGTTCCCTCACGCATGCACAAAAAAACCAAGTTGTTTTTGAACTTTCTGACAACACAAAAACGTACAACCTTACCAATTGTTTAAACAATCTTACGGATGATGCTACCCTGCAATTAAAAATTGTTGAAGGAGATGAATCCATGATTCAGTCTTTCAAGATTCTGGTTTTTTTAGATGATAATTTCAGCATTACGTTTACGGATTACAATCAATTTAAACAAACACAATTGATAGGTTTGCTCAGTGGCAACAATGCTTTTCAGAATTTTACAGCCATCACATTTACGATTGATGTTACTCTTCAAAATCAACAAACGGAAACTCAAATTCTGAAAGTTTGTCTCCAGCAAGAAGCATCAGAAAAAATCATAGCTTCTTCAGGCAATTCCAAAAAAGAATTTATTGAAATTCCGGTTTCTTTTGCAACCGATAGAAATGATACAAAAAACAGCGATTTAAACGAGCGTTTTGGCGGAAAAAGAAGCGAACTTCAATATGGTAGAATTGTAGTTAGTGTTCCTTACACACATACTTTGGGCGAAATTGAAAGACCTTCTTATTGGCGATTGGAATTTTCTGAAGACCCAAGCAAGCACATGATGATGCAATCATTGCGAAAACAAAACAAGGAAGATTTTTTCAAACAGATGAAAGAACGCATTGCCAAAAATGGGAAAAGTACCTTCCTTTTTGTGCACGGTTACAACGTTTCTTTTGCAGATGCTGCTTTTAGAACAGCACAAATTACCTTCGATTTACGATTTTCAGGAGAAGCCGTTTTTTATAGTTGGCCATCACAAGCCTCTACCACAAGTTACACTATTGACGAAGCCAATATTGAATGGGCAACCTACAATATGAAAAATTTTCTGAAAGATTATTTGACAAAAACCGAAGCAAAAAATATCTATTTGGTGGCTCACAGTATGGGAAATCGAGGTTTGACGAAAGCGTTGATTGAGTTGATGAACGAACAACCTGAATTAAAAAACAAAATCACAGAAATCATTTTAGCTGCGCCAGATATTGATGCTGATGTTTTTAAAAGAGATATTGGCCCCAAAATGATATCAAAAATTGGAAAACCAATCACGTTGTATGTTTCTTCTGATGATTTGGCATTGTTGGCTTCCAAAAAAGTGCATGGCAATCATAGGGCAGGTGAAGCTGGCGAAAAAATAGTGATTGTAAAAGGCATTGAAACGATTGATGCTTCAGGCCAAGATTCCAGTTTTTTAAGCCATTCCTATTTTGCAACTACGAGCAATCTCATCAAAGATATTTTTGATTTGATGAAATCAGGAAAACGCGCCACAGACAGAGAAACTCTGGAAAGAGTCAGCAAAGCAAATGTCACTTACTGGAAAGTGAAAAAGGGGCAGGAGTAGTTTTTTGTTCATACTTTTTTTAATTTTAACAATACCGTATTTCTTTTTCTGCTATTTTTAAGCATGGAATTTGGCAAAGCAAAACAGGTAGAAAAATCAAAGAAAAGCTATAGAGTGGCACGCTCCACGCAAACAGGCTTTGCGAGTCCTGCTACGCATTATACAGAACCAAGAATCGATTTGAACGACGTTTTGGTGGCAAATCCTGCAGCTACTTTTTATGTTCGAGTTGCTGATAATAGTTTCAGTGAATTCGCTATTCTTGAAAAAGACGTGTTGATTATTGACAAATCATTGACTCCTAAAGACAATCAATTGGCAGTTGTTATTGAGGATGGATGTTTCAATATTATTCGAATTGATAGCAATTCAACAAAAGAAATTCAGTTGTGGGGCGTCATTACCTATATCATCAAACACACGTTATGATTGCGCTCGTAGATTGTAACAGTTTTTATGCTTCTTGTGAGCAAGTTTTCAGACCCGATTTGTTAGGAAAACCGGTGGTTGTTCTCAGCAATAATGATGGCTGTGTGATTGCAGCTACGAAAGAAGCAAAAGCATTAACACAAATTCCGATGTTTGAACCTGTGTTTAAAATAAAGCACATTTTAGAGGCAAATAACGTTGCTTGTTTTTCGTCAAATTATACGTTGTATGCTGATATGTCACAACGAGTGATGGAAACCTTGCGAACATTTTCGCCTTTGGTAGAAGAATATAGTATTGACGAAAGTTTTGTGGATGTTTCTCAGTATCCTGAAAATAAGTTGCACGAAATCGCCAATAAAATTAAAGATGCCGTTTTTAAAAACACTGGAATTCCTGTAGGTGTTGGGATTGCCAAAACAAAATCATTGTCAAAAATTGCGAACAAATTTGCTAAGAAAATTCCCGAAAATAAGGGAGTTTATGTAGTAGATTCTGAAGAAAAAAGAATCCATTTATTGACAAAAACTTCTTTGAAAGATGTTTGGGGAATTGGACGAAAACATGCCATCCGAATTTCAAATACAGGTGCCAAAACAGCCCTCGATTTTGCAAACATGCCTTTGCCTTGGGTGCGCAAAGAAATGACAGTTGTGGGCGAACGTTTGTGGCGTGAACTCAATAATCATCCGTGTTTGGAAATGACAACTTTGCCCGACATTAAAAAAGGAATTGGCACTGCAAAATCTTTTGGTCAAAAGCTAACAGATTATCATTTGATTGAAGAAGCGACCAGTTATTATGTGGCAGAAGTAGCAGATTTATTGCGTCAACAAGGTTCTGCAGCTACCTGTATTGAAGTTTTTTTACAGACCAATTTTTTCAGTAAAAACGAAAACCAATATTTCAAAAACATCTTTATCACGTTAGATTCACCCACGAATAATACCATAAAACTCACCAAAGAAGCCTTGTCAGGTTTGCGAAAAATATACAAACCTGGTTATCGTTATAAAAAAGTAGGCGTTCATTTGCATCATTTGGTTTCAGAAAATGAGCTACAAATGAGTTTATTTCATGAAGAGCACAAAGTTGAAGACAATCGTTTGTCAAAAGCGATGGATGCCATCAACAGCAAATATGGCAAAAACAAAGTAAAGTTGGCAACAGTTGGCAACAGAGAAAAAGAGTGGGCGCTCATCAAAGAACACAGAAGTCCTAGATTTACCACGCAATGGGATGAATTGTTGACGATTGGGAAAAAAGATAAATCCATGCAAGCGGAGAAAACCTGCATGAAATAGGGAATAACTTCCATCTGATAAGAGAAGTAAACTAAAACTAAACTTAATCTCACAATTTGTGACATCAAGTTTAAAAAAGGAAGCATTTTTCATTGAAGATTATTATTTTAGTGCTGCAAGAAATGATGCAATAGTGGAAAATGAATTGGATGTAAATGTTTGTGATTTGTTTTGAATGTTGTTGTTACGGATTGGAAATCCTCACTATTGGTGAATAGAATTTTAGATTTTAAAACCCATTGAAAGCTATGAAACCTAATTTAATTTTTTTTTTAATCTTCTTATTAACTTCCAATTTTATATTTGGACAATCTAAAGTTTTTGTTGGATATAAGAATGATAAACCTGTTTTTGATTCGTTTAATGAGAATATAATATATTTCCAAAACGATGAAAGATTAGAGATATTAATAAATTATCCCAAAGACTATACAGTTCAGCAAGTCAAAGAAAATTTCATATGTTACATTCAAGAATTAAATAATGGACTAAATATAATTATAAACAATGGAAAAGAAGAAATAAAGTATTTTAGTTCTACCGAAGTTTATTATTTAAATTTGGATATCAATGGAGGGTTATATTTTACAAATACAAAAAATGAAATTAACTATTTAAAAGATGGAATATTAGTAAAAACAGGGCTTGAGGGTATAGTGGAAAGTGTTATAAATAATTGTTTATATTTTACTAAGATTCATAATCCTGATTTATTTTATGCCAATGTTGATTTATTTGAAAAAGATCTTTTAAACTCAACTAAAAATCCAGAATTAATTTTATCAAATATTTCTGGCGAATCCTTAAGAATAGATAAAACAGGAAAATATATTTATGATAAAAAATTAAGTAATGGAACATTTAAACCATTTATTTACAATAAATTCAAAAAGAAACTAAAAATAATAGAATCAATTGATAAAAATTTTTTAAAAGCCACTCCTTTTTTCTCATACAAGAAAAATGAACTAATATTCTATAATCCTAACACCATGGAATTTTTTGAAACTTTTTTTGAGTAGTTAATTTAAAAATACACCCCTAATCGCTCGAATATTTTCAACGTCCAATAGGCAGATTTACAATCTATGCCCATCACTAACATCAAACAAAGAATAAACTAAAAAGGAAGCATTTTTCATTAAAGATTATTATTTTAGTGCTGAAAGAAATGATGCAATTGTAGAAAATGAATTGGATGTAAATGTTTGTGATTTGTTTTCAATGTTGTTGTGGGAAAGGATTGGAAATCTTTGCTATTGGGGAAAAAGAGAACATCTAGTGGTCCTTATTCCGTAAATCGAACTTCTTTTTTGCTTTCTATAATTTTTTCAGAAGTTGTTTCATCAATTGTAGTGCTTTTTATTTTCAAAAAAACGGGATACATAATTCCAACTAAAAAGAGCACACCACTTAGTGCAAAAATTGAATTGAGTTCAGTAAAAGTGTCACCAGCACTAAAAATCCCTAAAATCAAAAGCACAGAAATTGGCAATGACAATCCAATAATAGACAATGCAAAATTGACATCAAAAGTCATTTTTTCTTCATGTTGATTCATTTCTTTCGCGCTTATGCTCGAAATATGTGCAAAAGGCCAAAAACTACAGGAACTCAAACCAAAAACAAGCATTACTAGCATATCGTTTGTATCAGAAACGTTTAGCAATAGTGCAATTCCTGCAACAACTAGCAGTGTAAAGGAAGCTCTTAACAATAATAAAGAAAAGATTTGGAAAAACTGCTTCTTTTTTAATTGTACAGCCAATCCAATAAATAAAAGTACCAAAGGTGTCATCATCAAACTGAGTCTATCAATGGTTGATGCTATAAAATTTGGGATTTTATCAAATGTAATTCCAGAAAAAATCAACACAAGAGCCACAAAAATGAACATATTTACAGGTTCATAAATGAGTGCTTTGCACAGCGATTTTAGTTTTGATTTTATGGATGTTTTTCCAAAATCGATGGCATTCTTGTAATGCCATTTCAATGCAATCAAATACAAGAGAAATAACACAAAAAACTTGTTTCCCAAATCGGCCATTGCTGCTTTTGCTAAAGAATCGTTTCCTAAAAATTCTAAGATAAAAGGAAAACAAGACAATCCAGGAGCTAAAGAAGGAATCAATAATTGCGCACTTCTGCCAGAAGGAGATGTTGGAGAAACTCCAATAATTTTTAATAAAAGAGGCGTTATTGAAAATAAAATACTGTTGAAAAAGAGGGCAATTACAGGCAGCCATAACAAACTGCTAGTCACTTGAATTTTTAACAGCGCAATAAAAATGGTTGCTGGTAAAGCAATTGTTAAAATGATACTTTTGATGCCATTGGTTTGTTCAGCTTTTGAAATTTTCGTTTTCAAAAGAATTCCAATAACAATAAATAGCAAGAATGAAATGGATTTTTCTAGTGCATTATCCATAGATGTCTAGGCAAAAATCTCACCCATTGCTTTGGTAAAAAGTTTCATTTCATCCATCGTTCCAATACTTACTCTACACCAATTTTTATCCCAAAATTTGAATGATCTCACAGCAACATTTTTTGCATATATTTTTTGTAGAAATTCTTTTCCTTCCATTGGAATTTCGAAAATCACAAAGTTGGTTTCTGAAGGTAAATACGAAAACTTTTTAGTTTCTAAGAATGAGATTGTATATTCTCTTGCTGCTGTAATTTTTGCTCTACAGTCATCTAAAAAATCAGTATTTGCCAAACTTGCACTTGCAGCAGCAATAGAAGGTCCAGTAATTCCCATGCCACCTCTGGTAATTTCGTTGATGCTGTCTAGGGTTTCTTTTTTGCCAATGGCATAACCAATTCGTAAACCTGCCATTCCATGAATTTTAGAAAAAGTTCGGGCAACAATCACGTTTTTCCCTTCAGCAACTAAGGTATTCATAGAATCTTTGAGTCCGTTTTTAGACAATTCAATATAGGCTTCATCTACAAAAACAGGGACTTTTTCAGAAACTCTGCTGCAAAAATCTCGCAATTTTTTAGCATCCGTAATAGAACCTGTTGGATTGTTGGGGTTGCAAATGTAAACGAGTTTTGTGTCTGCATCAATGCCAGCTTCCATGGCATCTAAATCGTGCTGAGAATCATCTAACAATTTGTATGATTTCCATTGCCCTCCAACTGCTTTTGCTACAATCATTAACGACATATAACTTGGGTCTGCACTAATCACATTTCCGCCATTTTGAAAAAGCACCATAGCCACTTTTTCTAAAATGTCTGATGAACCTGGAGCCATCAATATTTGGTCGGTTTTTACCCCTTCGTTTTTAGCAATGGTTTCCATCAAATCATCCAATGTTTTCCAAGAATAGCGATTTCCTGTAAACACCTCATCCTGAAACGCTTTTGCAGCTTTTGGTGGTGGACCATAAGGGTTTTCATTGGCTCTTAAAATGACCAACGATTCATTTTCTTCAACAATTGGTGGCGTAAATTCATTAAAATAATTGCTTGAATTGTATAAGAATGGGCTGTTTTCACTTTGCGCCTTTAGTACATTATTCGTCCAAATTTCTGATGGAATTAAGGTTAATGCACCTAAAGTAAGGGTACTTTTTTTAAGCCAATCGCGTCTTGAAAAATTTGTTGTATTCATAATAAAAGTTTGGTTTTTTATTCGTCACTAAAAGTATGTAATAAAAAGAAATAAACAGCTATAGCATATTTAATAAATCATCAGCTAAAATTCATTTTTAATAAAAATAACGCAATAAAAATGCGTTTTATGTATTTAAAAACAAAAATTTACCCCAACCAACCATCTCTATCCAAACTGCGATATTGAATGGCTTCTGCAATATGTTCAGGTGCGATGTTTTCGGAGTTTGCCAAGTCTGCAATGGTTCTGGATACTTTTAAAATTCGATCATAGGCTCTTGCAGAAAGGTTTAGTTTTTCCATGGCAGTTTTGATTAACTGTTTGCTTTGTTCGGACAATTCGCAATATTTTCGGATGTGTTTTACATTCATTTGCGCATTGTAGTGTAAGTTTTCAGTGTCTTTAAATCGCTCTGTTTGAATTTCTCTTGCTGCAGTTACTCGCTTTCTAATTTCTACAGAAGATTCTCCTTTTCTCTCGTCAGATAATTTTTCAAAAGGCACAGGAGTAACTTCAATATGGATGTCAATTCGGTCTAATAAAGGCCCAGAAATTTTACTTAAATAACGCTGCATTTCATGAGGAGAAGAAGTCATTGGCGAATTTGGGTCGTTAAAATAACCACTGGGACTGGGATTCATACTTGCCACCAACATAAAACTACTGGGATAAGTTACTGTAAATTTAGCTCTAGAAATAGATACTTCACGGTCTTCCAAAGGCTGACGCATCACTTCTAAAACAGAACGTTGAAATTCGGGCAATTCATCTAAAAACAACACCCCATTATGTGAAAGTGAAATTTCGCCAGGTTGAGGTAAGTTGTTTCCTCCACCAATTAATGCAATATTTGAAATGGTATGATGTGGACTTCGAAAAGGTCGTTGATACATCAAACCTGCATTTTTTACCTTGCCAACAACTGAGTGAATTTTTGTAGTTTCTAAGGCTTCATGCAATGTCATTGGTGGTAAAATGGAGGGCAAACGCTTGGCTAACATCGTTTTTCCAGAACCTGGAGGGCCAATCAAAATAATGTTATGACCACCAGCAGCTGCAATTTCCATACAACGTTTGATGGATTCTTGTCCTTTGACATCGGCAAAATCGTGTTCAGGAAAATCAACATTTTTATAAAATTCGGCTCTTGTATCAATAATGGTAGGTTCAATTTTTTCTTCGCCGCTAAAATGATTGATGACTTGCTGAATAGTATCCACTCCCAACACTTGAATATCATTCACAATGGCAGCTTCTTTGGCATTTTGTGTGGGTAAAATAAAATATTTAAAACCCTCTTCTCTGGCTTTTATCGCAATTGGCAAAGCGCCTTTGATGGGTTGCAAACTTCCGTCCAAAGACAGTTCGCCCATGATGATGTATTCTTCAATGGCGTCTGATTTTATTTGATGAGAAGCAGCCAAAATTCCTACAGCTAAGGTTAAATCATAGGCAGCACCTTCTTTTCTGATGTCTGCAGGAGCCATATTGATGATGATTTTTTTCCCAGGAAGATTGTAGTGATTGTTATTGAGCGCAGCAGAAATTCGGAAAGAACTCTCGCTGACAGCTTTATCTGGCAAACCAACTAAATGATAACCAACACCTTTATCGATATTTACTTCCACAGTGATGGTCGTGGCTTCAATACCAAAAACGGCTGATCCATAAACTTTTACTAGCATATTTTTTTGGTTTTAAAAATACAGAAAAAAACCATACTAGCTGTGATTAATTTTGATGGTATAAATTCTAGCTATTATTAGACCTTGAATGTCAGGAATTCAAACTTACCATGTCTAAAAATCATTCAAAATTAGTGGGATTCGCGGCTAATAAGTATTCTATAGTATTTTACAATAAAATGTATTGCTATACCCTTGTTGCAATTAAGACAAAAATTGAAATAACGTATTATATAGCCACATAGAAACATAGAAAAAAGGTATAGAAAGCCCAATTTTTGGGATTCACATAGCTTTGGTTTTCTAAAATTGAGTGAAACGACTATAAAAAAAGTATTAACTATGTTTCTATGTGGTTTATATTATTAAAAGCTTAATGACATCAAAGAGTTTATTACTAACGATATCAAAACTAAATTTACGCCGAATTTCTACTAGCATTGATATTCCCAAACAACGAACGCATCACCATTTTTTCGAAAACTTCAATTTCTTTCGATTCTGGATTTGTTTTTTGCAATTCCTGAATTTTTTTCAATGCATATTGTTGAATTGTTAATAAAGGCAACACAATTTTTTCTCGAATTTCAATAGAGGCTTTTCCGACAGGGAAATCTTCCATCAATTCTTGATAGCCTGCTAATTTAAGAAGCAATCGTTTTGTAGTTTTATATTCTTCGTAAATCAGTTTCCAAAAATCGCCAAAAACAGGATCATCAGCCATGTATTGTGTCAATCCAAAAAAGGATTTTTTCAAACTCATCATACTGTTTTCAAGCAATGTTTTGAAAAAGTCAGAAGTATTGTAAAATTCTACAATTTCGTCAAAACGTCCTGCATCTTCATATTTTTTTAAGGCAGTTCCTACTCCAAAAAATCCTGGAACATTTTGTTTTAATTGACTCCAACTTCCTACAAATGGAATGGCTCTCAAGGAAGCAAAATCCAACTTATCTGAAGTGGAACGTTTGCTTGGTCTGCTACCAATATTGGTTTTTGCATAGTATTTTAGCGTACTCATTTTTTCCAAATACGGCAAAAACTGTGGATGATTTTTAAAATCTATATAGGTTTTATAACTTGTTGAAGCCATGTCTTCCATCAGTTTTCTGTGATGGTCATTCAATTGGTCTTTGGTAAACATCTCATTTTTGATACCCGAACTCAACAATTGTTCTAAATTGAATTGCGAAGATTCTTCTGTGCCAAAATTAGAGCTAATTGTTTGACCTTGAATAGTTAACTGAATTTCTTTGTCTTCAATAGTTGGGCCTAAAGAAGCGTAAAATTGGTGTGTTTTTCCTCCTCCTCTTGCAGGTGGTCCTCCACGTCCGTCAAAGAAAATAACTTCCACATCAAACTCTCTTGAAATTATAGTAAGTGCTTCTTTGGCTTTGAAAATTCCCCAATTTGCCATCAAATAACCTCCATCTTTTGTACCATCAGAAAAACCTAGCATCACTGTTTGTTTGTTTTTTCTTTTGGTTAAATGATATCTATAGGCATGATTGGAATATAAAGTTCGCATGACATGACTTGCGTTTTCCAAATCATCAACGGTTTCAAAAAGCGGAATGATATCTACTGGCAATTCATTTTCAAAACCACATAAATTGAGCATGGCAAAGGTTTGCATCACATTCAAAGCAGATTGATTATTACTGATGATATACCTATTTGCTCCACGTTCGCCATTTCGTTGCTGAATGGTTTTTAATGCATAAATAGATTCAATGGTACTTACGGACATTTCATCTGACAAAATACTTGGGTCAATACTTCCCTTTACCAAAGATAAAATTTCGATTTGTGCAGCTTCAGAAAGCGAATGATAATTGCTTGGAAATGTAGTATCGCCAGTAGTTAATAAATCAGTGACAATTTGTGTAAACGCTTGGTGATGCACTCTGCTATCTTGTCTGATATCAAGCGTTGCAAAATGGAATCCAAAAATGCGCACTTTATTGATAAAATCATTCAATTCTTCAATAAATAATGACTGATGTTCTTTTTCGATGATATCTCTGGCTTCATACAATTCTTCTAATAAAATTTTTTGCGAAAAATTGATTTTTTCATAACTGCGAATCACATGTTTATACAAGCGTTTTTCAACTCTTGTCAATATTTCTTGAACGCCATCAAAAGTGAAACGTCTTTTTAGCCTTCTAACATCTCTGTAGTAATTTCTTAAAATCGTTTGACGCAAACGTTCAGCAACATCCAACGTAATTTGGGTAGTTACATAAGGATTTCCATCTCTGTCACCTCCAGGCCAAAAACCAAGGTCAATAATCTCATTATCAATGGGTTTTCCGTCGTAAATATTGTCTTGAATGTAATTATAAATTTTACTTACGGAATGATAAAATACGTTTTCTAAATACCAAATCAAACTAACTGCTTCGTCAAAAGGTGTTGGTTTTTTCTTTTTATAAAAAGGTGTTTTTCCTAATTGCGCCATCAATTTTTTGATGAGCAACAAATCGTCTTTTCTGATGGCTTTGTCCAAATCCGTAATGATTCCTAAAACGCTTCCAGGGTAAAATTGAGTTGGATGCGCTGTTAAAACAACACGTACTTTAAACTCTTCCAAATGTCTTTTTAACGCTTCCTTTTTATCGTTCAAAAATGCAGTTTCTTTTGAATTTCTGAGGGTTCCAATTCCATCCATATTATTTACGATAGGAAAGGCTGCATCTTCAATAGCATCAAACAAAACTACTTGACGTTCAATGTATTGAATAAAACGAAATAGCAAATCATTTTCTTCTTTTTCTGATGGATTTTCTTGGTATTTTTTGAAAAAAGTGGCAACAATTTCTGTTGGATTTTTTCCTTCTTGAAATCCTTTTTCACAGACTTTATGGAAAAGCGGTAGCAAAACGCCAGTATTGGTAATTGTATCAAATGGAAGCGTTATAAAAATGCTATTATAAATTTGATATTTAGTCAGCACATTGTTATGGAATCTTGCCAATTTGGGAATTGCAGTCATTGTCTATATGTTTTAAGTTGTGAAATTACAAAAAACCAAAAACAAAGAAGCTAGCTTTCTGCAAATAATATGCAAAATAATTACGAAAACGATATAAATTATGAAGATAAATTATCAATAGTTTAGTTTCTAAACAAAATCAGTTTTTTTTGTTTAAAATTTGATAATCATTTTTTTAGTATCGTTAAATTTTTTCAACCCAACTTCTAACCAATTTTGATAACTTTTGATATCTGTGTATTGCTGAGGTGAGTTTAAAATTTCCAAATCTGGACTCATCAAAACATAAAAAGGTTGAGAAGCGTTGTTGAAATTTACTACTTGAAAAGTTGCCCATTTGTCGCCCACAGTTTTGATTTCTTTGGTTTTTCCATTGTCTTTTAAGAAGGTAAATTGCGCTTCTTTTGGCAATTCCTTTTCATTGTCATCCACATACAATGAAATCAAAATATACTCGTTTTTCAGAAGTGAATATATTGCAGGGTCACTCCAAACATTTTCTTCCATTTTACGACAATTTACACAAGCCCAACCTGTAAAATCAAGCAAAATTGGTTTGTTTTGCAATTTTGCAGCAGCCAAACCTTCATCAAAATCTTTGTAACAGTCCAATCCTAAAGGACAATCGTTTTCTTGGTCATAAATACTGTAAAATTGTGGTGGAGGAAAACCACTCAGCAAACTCAAATTCCAAGTTGGATTTTTCAAAACGCCAGGTGAAATATACACTACAAACGCAAAAATGAAAATACCAAAAGAAATTCTTGAAAACGACAACTTTTTGATGGGAGAATCATGTGGAAATTTGATTTTTGCAAACACATACAAGGCAAGAAGTATGAAAATCAGCATCCAAATTCCGATGAAGATTTCTCTTTTTAAAATGCCCCAATGACCTACTAAATCTGCATTTGACAAAAATTTGAACGCAAAAGCCAACTCAATAAAACCCAAAACAACTTTGGTAGTATTCAACCATCCACCAGATTTTGGCAAGGAATTCAACCAATTTGGAAACAACGCAAACAATGCAAAAGGCAATGCCAATGCCAAACCAAAACCAGTCATTCCTGCTGTTAATTGCATTGCGCCACCATCAGAAGTTAATGAACCAGCCAATAACGAACCTAAAATAGGCCCTGTGCAGGAAAATGATACAATGGCCAATGTCAATGCCATAAAGAAAATTCCGATAAAACCTCCCACAGAAGAGGCAGAATCCATTTTGTCTCCCCAAGAATTGGGCAGCGTGATTTCATAAAATCCAAAAAACGAAAATGCAAAAAATACTAAAATGGCAAAAAAGAACGTATTCAACCAAATATTGGTAGAAATGGTATTTAAAATTTCAGGGTTTATATTGTCTAAAAAATGAAAAGGCGCACTTAATAATATGTAAATCAATACAATAAAAAAGCCGTATAAAATCGCATTCCAAGTTCCTTTCTTCTTGTTAGAGGATTGTTTTGTGAAAAATGACACTGTCAAAGGAATCATTGGAAATACACATGGAGTTAACAAAGCCAACAATCCACCTACAAATCCTAATAAAAAGATGCTTACGAAACCTGATGATTTTTGAGAAGTTGGAGAAGTTGAAGATGTCAAAAGCTCCGTATTTTTTAAATCTAATTGTAATTCTTGTGATAATTTTTTGCTTTTTTCATCAATAGAAATGGTGTCTGTGATGGCTTTTCCTGTCAATGAAATGGTAAAATTTTCATCCACATTGATACAAGCAGTTTCACAAACTTGTCCGAAAAAATTCAGTTTTATTTGTGTAATTTCTTTGTTCGTCAGTTGAATTCTTTGGGTGATTTTTGCGGTTTCTTTAAAAACAATTTCTTCTTGTTCCCAAACTTCCGAATATTTTTTAAAAGGATTTTCTTCTTTCGCTTTTCCCACTAAAACATAGCCTGTTTCTCCTTCTTGCATCGTAATTTCTAAAGGCAAAGAAGCGCCTTCAGGATTGTATTGAGAATACAAATACCAACCCTTAAAAAGTTGTGCTTTGAAGACGATGTCATATTCCGTTTCAGAAATTTTTTGAACTTCTGTGGTAAGTAAAATAGGGTTGTCAGCAGTTTGCGCTTTTGAATAAAAAACACTTAAAAATGAGAGTATAATAAGGAATTGCTTCATGTTGTATAGGTAATTTGTACGCTATTTTCAGTAGCTGAGTTTGCTAAAAAACGCCTGTCTTGTCTGTGATTAATGACCCAAATAATTTCATTATCAGCAGTGCATAACAGCCAAATTTTCTCTTTTTCAATGACTGAAATTTTTTCATCTTTGAAATACTTGCTCAATTTCTTTTTCCCTTGCATTCCTGATGGACAAAAGTAGTCCCCATTTTGCCATTTTCTTACAATTAATGGATATTTTAACAACTTTTTAGCTACTGAAATAGTATTTCTATTTTCGATATTTTTGTAAGAATTCTCCTCAAAGTTTAAAAAAATAGGGCTTGAAATTTTTGATTGATGTTCCAAAATCTCAAAGTTTTCTGAATCTCTTTTTTTAGAAGGGATTTCGGACAAAATCAAAAAATCTCTATCTTTCAGCAATATATGTGTTTTAGAAAAAACCTGTTTTCCTGATTGTGATGTGAGCAAATCAACAACATTATTCCATTCCGTAAACTGATATTTTTTCAAGAGTTGATACAAATACGCTTTTGGATTTGACAATTGGTTGATTTTTGAAATATCAAAAAACAACATTCCGTCTTTTTCATTTATAACTTTCGCTTCAATTTCATCAATTTGATCATCAATAATTTGTTGTGCATCTTGTAAATATTGAATTGTATTTGCAAAGGAATCTAACAAACTTGGATTGATTTCTTTCAAAATCGGAATTATTTGATGCCTGATGTTATTCCGAAGGTATTTTGTAGTTGTATTGGAGCTGTCTTCTCTCCATTCTAACTGATTTTCAGTAGCATATTCCAAAATTTCAGCTCTTGAAAATGGCAATAAAGGACGAATAATATTTCCGTTTGTTGAGGGAATTCCAGTAAATCCTTCCAAACCTGAACCGCGAGTTAGATGTATCAAAAAAGTTTCAAGAGAATCATCTAAATGATGTGCTGTCAAAATAAAGTCAAATTGATGTTTTTTTACCAATTCTTGAAACCAAGTATAGCGCAATTCTCTTGCTGCAATTTGTATAGAAATCTGTTCTTTTTTAGCGACTAATTCAGTGTTAAAAAATGTTGTAAAAATCTGATTAGACGATATTTGAGAAATATATTTTACAAATTCTTCGTCCAAATCACTTTCTTCATTTCGTAATTTGAAATTGCAATGTGCTAATGAAATTTTCAATTGTAGTTGATTGCACAAATGCATCAATACCACAGAATCCAATCCGCCAGAAATCGCCAACAATAGTTTTGAATCCTTTAAAAAAGGAAAATTCGTATGTATATGTTTTTCAAATTTTTGGAGCATTTCAAGTCAAAAGTACGTTTTTTAGAGTTGTGAGTTCAACCAATCAATCACATCTTGCCCTAATTCATCTTTACACAAATCATGCTGCAATTCGTGATAACCACCTTTGTAGAGTTTTAGGGTTGCTTTTTTTGAATTTTCAACAAAAGCTTTACTGCCTTTATAATCGATAATTTTATCTTCAGTTCCGTGTGCAATCCACATTGGAATGGACAATTTTGAGGCATTTTCAATGGCCCATTTTCCTGATTCAATGAACGTTATGGAAAAATTAGGACTGATTTGATTGTGAACCAATGCATCATTTTTATAATTCTTAACGGCTATTGGATCTCTGGAAATATCAGTTGGATTCAGTTCATTTCCCATTGTTATGGAAGGCGCAATATGTTGTAAGATTTTTCCTGCAAAAAGTTTGATTTTTGGTGGTTCAAATGCCAATTTCAAAAATGGACTTGTAGCAATAACCCCTTTTAAATGATGATTTTTTCGCAATACAAAATTGATGACTGCATTGCCACCCATAGAATGACCATATAAGAATATTGGTTTTTCAGGAAATAAATTTGCTGCTTTTTCTATTGCTTTTTGGATGCTTTCTAATACCGCTTCAAAATTGGGATTGTGGCCTCTTTTTCCCTCAGTTTTACCATGGCCAAAATGATCAAAAGCAACCACAGAAAAATCATTCTCTGTCATTTTTTTTGCTATATGCGCAAACCTTCCTGAATGTTCTCCCATTCCATGAACCAACACAATTACGGCTTTTGTGTTTGCTGCTTCCCAATATTGTCCATAAAATTCGGTATCAAAAAATGTGAAATTGAATTCTTGATGTATCATTTTACTTGAATTTATGGTAAATTTAATCAATTTCTAGAAGCGATAAAAAACTTATTTTGAAAGCACGAATTTCATCGCTTTTGCTTTCAATAAACATTCTTCGTATTCTTTTTCGGGATTTGATTTTGCAGTAATGGCACTACCCACTGAATACGAAACGTATTTTTTTTCCTGATTGTATAAAATGCTACGAATGACCACATTAAAATCAAAATTACCATTTGGAGTGAAATATCCAACTGCTCCAGAATACAATCCACGTTTGGTATTTTCGTATTTTTCAATGATTTTCATCGCAGAAACTTTGGGTGCACCAGTCATACTTCCCATAGGAAAAGTGTCTTTTAACACTTGAATTGGTGCTATTTTTTCATCGATTTCACAAACAACCGTTGAAATCATTTGATGCACTTGTTTGAAAGAATACACTTTGCACAATTCTTCCACTTTTACACTTCCTTTGATGGCAGATTTTGACAAATCATTGCGAACCAAATCTACAATCATCACATTTTCAGAACGTTCCTTGGCGTCTTTTGCCAAATCTGAAGCAATTTTTTCATCATCGAATTTACTTTTCAAACGTTTTGCAGTTCCTTTAATTGGCTGTGAAATGATTTTATTTCCCTCTTTTCTGATATATCTTTCAGGTGAAGCAGACAACAAATAGTGATGATTTATTTTCAAAAAAACCGCAAATGGAGGTTCAGAAATTTTGTTCAAATCCTGATATGTTTTCAATGGATTTATTTCGGTATTTTCAGCATAAAATTCCTGACAAAAATTTGCTTCATAAATATCACCTCTGTGAATATGTTGTAAAATAGCAGTTACTTTTTCTTGATATTCATCTTTGTGGGTTCGTAATTTTATTTTGATATCAGGAGTAGATTGTTGGATTTCTTGATGATTAGTTTGTTGGATTTTTGCAAAATCACTTTCCATTTCATCATCCACCATTTTTAAATACTGTAATTCAACGATATTTCCTTTGATAAATATGATTTTCTGAGGTTGAAAAAAGAACAAATCCGCAAAGTCCAATCCATCAAAATTGTTAGAAGAAAGTTGTTCAATATCATTTTTGACGTCATAAGAAACGTATCCGAAAATATAATCTTTTGTAGTAGTTTGATATTCTTGTAATTTCCCGAAAGCGTTTTGAAAATCGGTTTTAATGGACGTAAATTCATCTACTGCAAGCACTGCATCAAAACTAGTATATTGCTGTTTATAGTTGTTTGAATCTAAAAAAATAGCCGTTTCAAATTGCTGAGACCAACACAATAATTGCTGCTTGAATTGGGTAATATCCTCAATTGAAAAACTAAAAATAGTTCGTTGCATTTTTTTTGTAAAAATACTCTAATGTTTTTTAAAAGAGAAGACCTCACAGGTTTTTAAAACCTGTGAGGTCTCATCAAATAGAATGAATTTTAAGCATTCAAAGGTTTGCCATCCCAAGCCGCTTTTGCAGCTTCTTTTACAGCCTCAGCATATGTTGGATGTCCATGACAAATTCTTGCTAAATCTTCAGCAGAAGCTCTGAACTCCATAGCAACAGCAGCTTCCATAATCAAATCAGCTACTCTTGCACCAACCATGTGAACTCCTAAAATTTCGTCTGTTTTTTTATCAGCCAATACTTTTACAAATCCGTCAATATCACCACTCGCTCTTGATCTTCCCAAAGCGCGCATTGAAAATTTACCAAGTTTATAATCGATTTTTGCGGCAATTAATTCTTCTTCAGTTTTTCCAACAGCAGCTACTTCAGGCCAAGTATATACAATTCCTGGAATCAAATTATAGTCAATATGTGGTTTTTCGCCAGCAATAAATTCGGCTACAACAACACCTTCTTCCTCAGCTTTGTGCGCCAACATGGCACCTTTCACAACATCACCAATTGCATAAATATTAGATACATTGGTTTGTAAATGACTATTGATGTCAACTTGTCCTTTTTCGTTTACTTTTACGCCTACTTTTTCCAAACCTAAACCTTCTGTATACGGTTTTCTTCCCACAGAAACCAAGCAATAATCACCTGTAAAAGTAACTTCTTCACCTTTTTTATTGGTAGCAATAACCGTAATTTCATCGCCTTTTCTTTCTACAGATTTTACACCATGACTTACAAAAAAGTCCATGCCTTGTTTTTTCAATACTTTTTGTAATTCTTTAGAAATATCACCATCCATAGTTGGTGTAATTTTTGGAGCGTATTCAATAACTTGAACATTTGCACCTAAACGCGCGTACACAGAACCCAATTCAAGACCAATAACTCCACCACCAATGACAATTAGATTTTTAGGAACTTCTTTTAATTTTAGAGCTTCAGTAGAAGTAATGATGCGTTCTTTATCCAAATTGATAAAAGGCAAATTCGCTGGTTTTGAACCTGTTGCAATGATGATGTTTGCGCCTTCAATAATTTCTGACGAACCATCATTTTTAGTAATTTTTACATGCGTTGCATCTTCAAATGAACCCAAACCTTCAAAAACATCAATCTTATTTTTATCCATCAAATATTTGATTCCTGCTGTGGTAGTTTCTACAACATTTGCCTTGCGTTCAATCATTTTTGAAAAATCAAAAGAAGGTTTTTCTACCGAAATTCCATGCTCCTCAAAATGGTGTACAGCATCATAAAAATGATGAGAAGAATCCAACAAAGCTTTTGAAGGAATGCATCCAACATTTAAACAAGTTCCTCCTAAAGTGCTATATTTTTCGATGATAGCTACTTTTTTCCCTAATTGTGAGGCTCTCACTGCAGCAATATATCCTCCAGGACCAGAACCAATAACAATGATATCGTATTTCATACTAAAAATTATTTTGGGTTACAAAAATACAGATAATTTTAAAGAATGAAGCTAGAATTTTGTAGATTTACTTGTTGAAAATTTTAAAATCTGAATTATGAAAATTTTAAAAAAAATAGGAATTGTTTTATTGATAGTAATTGTTGTTGCACAATTTTTCCGTCCTGAAAAAAACGAAGGAGATATGACATCTGTAAATGCATTTATTGCTGAGACAAATCCACCAAAAGAGGTACAAGAAATTTTGAAAAACACCTGTTTTGATTGTCATTCTAGCAACACAAGATATCCTTGGTATAGCAATATTACGCCTGTAAATTTTTGGTTAGCAGACCATGTAAAAGATGGAAAAAAACACTTGGATTTTTCGAATTGGAATTCTTATGAATTGAAAAGAAAAGAGCACAAAATGGATGAATTGCATGAAGAAGTTGCCAAAGGAGAAATGCCTTTAAATTCATACACTTGGACACATGCAGATGCAAGATTGACGCCAGCACAAGTTGAAGCTATTGTGGCTTGGGGAAAAAAAGCGCAAGCTGATTATAAGCAACAAATGAGTGTAGAATAATTGTCAAAAAAATCACTTTTAATCATTGGAACAGTTTGGGTAGCACCCAATGCTTCTGCAGCTGGCAGTAGAATGTTGCAGTTGATAACTGTTTTTCAACAACAAAATTTTCAAATAACTTTTGTGTGCGCAGCCAAAAAAGTTGCGCCTTTTTTTTCATTAGCTTCTCTTGGAATTGAGGAAGTTGAGATTCAATTAAACGATGCTTCTTTTGATGATTTTGTCAGAAAATTGAATCCAGAAATGATTCTTTTTGATCGATTTTTGACAGAAGAGCAATTTGGATGGAGAGTTTTCGAAAACTGTCCAAATGCAATGACGATTTTAGATACGGAAGATTTGCATTGCTTGCGAAAAACGCGTGAAATTTGTTTGCAAAAAAACAAAGATTTTTCGATTGACGAACTCAAAAAACAAGAGATTACCAAACGTGAAATTGCTTCGATTTTACGCTGCGACGTTTCTTTGATTATTTCCACTTTTGAAATGGAAATCTTGACTTCCGTTTTTAAAGTTGAAGCTGCTATTTTGTATTATTTACCTTTTTTATTAGATAAAATTGAAGATTCAAAAGTCAATAAATGGTTGTCATTTGAGGAAAGAAATCACTTTGTTTTTATTGGGAATTTTTTTCACAAACCAAATATAGATGCTGTTCAAACACTCAAAAATCATATTTGGAAAAACATTAGAAAACAACTTCCAAAAGCTGAATTGCATATTTATGGTGCTTTTTTAACTGTGCAAATCCAACAATTACACAATCCAAAAGAAGGATTTTTTATCAAAGGATTTGCAGAAAATGCGGAAGAAATTATTACAAATGCAAAAATCGTTTTGGCACCTTTGCGTTTTGGAGCAGGAATCAAAGGGAAATTAACAGAAGCTATGTTGTGTGGAACACCAAGTATAACTTCAACAATTGGCGCAGAAGGAATGCATCAAAATTTGCCATGGAATGGTTTTATTACGGATGATTTTGAAGAATTTGCCAACAAAGCCGTAGAATTGTACACCAACCAAATTGTATGGGATTCTGCTCAAAAAAATGGCATAGAAATCATCAATGCATTTTATGACAAAACGAAACTGGAACCCCCTTTTATCAATCGTATTTTGGAAATTCAGCAAGATTTAGAAAACCATAGAAGTGAACATTTTCTTCAAAGTTTGTTACAATATCAAACATTGCAAGCCACTAAATATTTGAGCAAATGGATTGAGGCGAAGAAAGGTTAAAACGTTTTTGAGAATTTCATTTTAAATCAATCCAGCACGTTTTAACAACGCATCAGGTTTTGGTTCTTTCCCTCGAAAACGTTTATACAGATTCATTGGTTTTTCTGTTCCGCCTTTTGAAAGCACATTTTCTTTGAATTTCGTAGCGATTTCTTTGTTGAAAATTCCGTTTTCTAAAAAATATTCAAACGCATCTGCATCCAACACTTCTGCCCATTTATAGGAATAATAGCCTGCAGAATATCCGCCCTGAAAAATATGGGAAAACGAAGTACTCATACAATTTTCGGCCACATCAGGATACAATTTCGTGTCAGAAAATGCGTCATTTTCAAATTCCTTTATGGAAGCTATTTCTGATGGATTTTCACTGTGCCATTTCATGTCCAAAATACCAAAACTCAGTTGACGTAAGGTTTGCATTCCCTCATGAAAACTCGCTGATTCTTTAATTTTCTCCACATATTTCATCGGAATAATTTCGCCAGTTTTATAATGTTTTGCGAACAATTCCAACGCTTCTTTTTCATAACACCAATTTTCTAAAACTTGACTTGGCAACTCTACAAAATCCCAAGAAACAGACGTTCCTGACAAACTTGAGTAGGTTGTGTTTGCCAACATTCCATGTAAAGCGTGTCCAAATTCGTGAAATAATGTAGTTACTTCATTGAAAGTCAGTAAAGAAGGTTTTGTGGCTGTTGGTTTTGTAAAATTGCAAACAATAGAAACATGAGGTCGTTCATTGATGCCCTCTTTGATATATTGCGATTTATAGGAAGTCATCCAAGCGCCATTTCTTTTCCCTTTTCTAGGATGAAAATCGGCATAAAAAACAGCAATAAAATTGCTTTTTGAATCCGAAACTTTATACGTTTTTACATCTTGATGGTATTTGTCAATGTCAAAAACTTCTTCAAATTTCAGGTCAAATAATTTATTTGCAATCGTAAAAACACCTTCAATCACGTTTTCTAATTGAAAATAAGGTTTTAGTTGTTCTTGATCTAAATCAAACAATTCTTTCTTTAATTTTTCTGCATAAAAAGCGCCATCCCATTTTTGGAGTTGCTCAATTCCGTCTAATTTTTTAGCATAATTTTCAAGATGTTTGAACTCTCTTTCAGCAGCAGGTTTCGCTTTTTGAAGCAATTCGTTGGAAAATTCAATGACTTTTTCTGGAGTTTCGGCCATTCTTTCTTCTAAAACAAAATGTGCATGAGACTTGTACCCCAACAAATTTGCTCTTTTATGACGCAATTTTACGATGTTTAAAACAATTTGTTCATTGTTAAATTGATTGCTTTGAAACCCTTTTTTGCCAGCGGCAATTGCCATTTTTTTGCGCAATTCTCTGTTTTCTACATAGGTTACAAATGGAATATAACTTGGAAAATCGAGGGTAAAAACGAATCCTTCTTTGCCTTTTTCTTTTGCTATTTCTTGTGCTGCTTCTTTGGCAGATTCAGGTAAGCCTGTCAATTCTTTTTCATCTAAAATATGCAATTCAAAATTGTTAGTTTCAGCTAATACATTTTCACCAAATTGCAACGTAAGTTTTGATAATTCAGCGTCAATTTTTCGCAAAGTATCCTTTTTTTCTTCTGATAAATTGGCGCCATTTCTTGCAAAACTTTTGTATTGTTTTTCTAACAACATCTCCTGTTCTGACGATAATTGCAAACTGTCTATTGTTTCAAAAACCGCTTTTACTCTTGCAAATAATCCTTCGTTTAAAGTTATATCATTTTTGAATTCACTCAACCAAGGTGAGATTTCTTGTGCAATTTTTTGAATTTCGTCATTGGTTTCAGCGGCATTCAAATTGAAAAAAATACTCGTTATTCTGTTCAGTTTTTCTCCAGCAAAATCTAAGGTAACTGTGGTGTTTTCAAAAGTTGGTTTTTCAGGATTTGAGACAATCGCATCAATTTCTGCTTTTGCCATTTCAATTGCTTTTTCAATAGCTGGTTTGTAATGTTCAGGAGCAATTTTAGAAAATGGCGCTGTATTAAAATGGTGTAATAAAGGATTCATACGGTAAGTTCAAAGTTTAAAATTCTAGGTTCAGAGTTAATTTTGAATTATGAATTTCGAACCTTTTTTGAAGCTTCTTCCACTTTCATTTTCAAACCTTCTTTGTAGGCAATAATTTTGTCTAAAACGCATTTGTCAGATGCTCCAATAATTTGAGCTGCTAAAATACCCGCATTTTTAGCGCCATTCAACGCTACAGTTGCCACAGGAACGCCTCCAGGCATTTGTAAAATAGACAACACAGAATCCCAACCATCAATAGAATTGCTACTTTTTACAGGCACTCCAATTACGGGTAAAGGGCTCATACTTGCTACCATTCCTGGTAAATGCGCTGCACCTCCTGCACCTGCAATAATCACTTTTATGCCACGTATATGGGCATTTTTTGCGTAATCGAACAATTTTTCTGGAGTTCTGTGCGCAGATACAATATCCACTTCAAATGGAATGTCAAAACTTTCTAAGACATCAATGGCATCTTGCATTACTGGAAGATCAGAGTCACTTCCCATTATGATTCCTATCATGATTTTAGTTTATTAGGTTGATAATTCTTAATTTTTCAGTATTAAAAAAAATCTATTTATTCATTTGAATTTGCATTATGCATTTTTTACATATTTCTTATTAGATGTAAAATTATGAATTTAGATTCCATCATTTACTAATCACTCTAATAGTTTCTTTCACTTTTTGGGCAATTTCTCTAGCTTTGTCAAGGTCTTTATTGACAATCGTAACATGTCCCATTTTGCGAAATGGTCTTGTTTCTTTTTTTCCGTAAATGTGAGGAGTTACACCAGGAATCTTTAACACTTCTTCGATATTTTCATAATAAACATCGCCTGAAAATCCTTCTTCACCTACCAAATTTACCATAATTCCTGCAACTTTACTTTCTGTATTTCCCAAAGGAAGATTTAAAATCGAGCGCAAATGTTGTTCAAATTGATTGGTAAAACTCGCTTCAATAGAATAATGACCCGAATTATGAGGTCTTGGAGCAACTTCATTTACCAATATTTCGTCATTGATTGTTTGAAACATTTCAACGGCCAACAATCCAATAAAATCCAATTCATTGACTACTTTTAGAGCTACTTCTTTCGCTTTTTTTGCCACTGATTCTCCAATTCTTGCAGGACAAATTACATATTCTACTTGATTTGCTTCCGGATGAAATTCCATTTCTACAACTGGATAGGTAGTTGTTTCGCCATTTTTATTTCTGGCGACAATGACTGCCAATTCATTTTTGAAAGGAATCAGTTGCTCAGTGATGCATTCTACATTTGGTAAACTTTCCAAATCAGCAAAACTTCGCACAATTTTCACGCCATTTCCATCATAGCCAAAACGTGCAGATTTCCAAACAAATGGAAAATCTAAAGCATCATTTTCAATAGCATGTTTTATTTCTTCTAAATAGGCATAATGAGAAAAAGGTGCTGTTGGGATTTGATGATCAATATAAAAATGTTTTTGACGCGCTTTACTTTGAATAACTCGCAAGTTTTCGGGTTTTGGAAAAATTGGTAATCCTTCTTTTTCCAATTGTTCTAAAGCATCAATATTTACATTTTCGATTTCGATGGTCAGTAAATCAACTGATTTTCCGAAGTTGTAAACTGCATCATAATCTAGTAAATTCCCAATTTCAAATCGATTGCAAATTTCAGCACAAGGAGCATTTTTACTACTATCTAAAATGGCAGTATTGATATCAAATTTGTGCGTTTCCGCCAATAACATTTTTCCTAATTGACCTCCACCAAGAACGCCTAAAGTAAAGTTGGATGAGAAATAATTTTTCAATTGTAAGTGTGTTGAATTTCAGCAAAAATAAACATCTTCTCGCTAAGAAACTAGTTAAAACTACTGATTTGAAGTGTACTGCCATTTTTCACAACGCGATATTCTATAGCTGGACATTCAAAACCATTGGTTTGAGGGGCTCCTCCAAAATCAACGCTATATTCACTGTTATCACAGGAGCATTTTAACTTTCTATTTTCAAAAATCATTGGCGAAGTGCAATCATTTACAGGGCACATTTTGTCAAAAGCTACAAATTCAGTTCCGTTTTTATTGAACAGTAAAATGCCTTTATTTCCACCCACAATTTCTGCAAATCCACCTGGAGTTTGCACATTGATGAGTTCAGGATTGTTCAAATCTCTTAAAATATTTAAAGGCAACGTTCGGATACAATTTTGCAAATTTGCTGTATCTGAGCAGTTTATCATCAATAAAAAACTAAAAAGCAGTGTTATTTTTCGAATCATTTTTCAAGACTGTAATTACAAAACGATGCCAAGTTACAAATATTTTGTATATTTGTTTCACAATCTCATTCCCAATAAGGTAATGGGATTTTTAAATTTTAGAAACATGAGCAACATATCGTATTATTCGCCAGAAGGATTAAAGAAATTGAAAGATGAATTGTTGTATCTAGAGCAAGTTGAGCGCCCAAGAGTTACTCAAGAAATCGCAGATGCAAGAGATAAAGGAGATTTAAGTGAAAATGCAGAATACCATGCTGCAAAAGAAGAACAGTCGCATTTAGAAACGAAAATCGCCAAACTAAAAAATGTCATTTCCAATGCTCGAATTTTGGATGAAAGTCAATTAGACACTTCAAAAATATTGATTCACTCCATAGTGAAAATCAAAAACACTGCCAATAAAATGGAATTTGTGTACACTTTAGTTGCTGATTCTGAGACGGATGTTCGCAATGGAAAACTATCCGTAAAATCGCCCATTGGACAAGGATTATTAGGAAAAGAAGTTGGTGATATAGCAGAAATTAAAGTCCCAAATGGCATTATGAAGTTTGAGATTTTGGAAATTTCAAGATAAAAGAGTTCAAAATTCAAAGTTTAAAATTCAAGACTTAATTCTACAAACGAACAATGAGCATTTTTACTAAAATTATTACAGGAGAAATCCCAAGTTATAAAGTAGCAGAAAACGACCAGTTTATTGCTTTTTTAGACATCAATCCCAATGCAAAAGGACATACGTTGGTGGTTCCAAAAAAAGAAGAAAATAAGCTTTTTGATTTGTCAAAAGAGGAATATAGTGCCTTGATGGATTTTTCATATAACGTTGCAAAAGCATTGGAAAAAACACTGAATTGTAAACGAATTGGAATGACTGTTATTGGTCTGGAAGTTCCACATGTTCATGTGCATTTGATTCCAATTAATGAAATGGCTGATATGCAATTTCAACGAAAAATTAGTGTAACAAAAGAGGAATTTGAAGATTTAGCCAACTCTATTTCAGCTAATTTTGGGAACTAAAATCTCAAAAGTAGTGCCTTTTCCAAGTTCCGATTTTTGCACGAAAATTTTTCCTTTGTGATATTCTTCTACAATTCGTTTAGAAAGGGATAATCCTAAACCCCAACCTCTTTTTTTGGTGGTAAATCCTGGTTTAAAAATTTGGTTGAACAGTTTTTTGGGCATTCCTTTTCCTGTATCAGAAATTAATATTCTAACATTTTTTGCTGAATTTTCTATGACTAATGAAACTTCGCCCTTTCCAAGCATGGCATCAATGGCATTTTTTATCAGATTTTCTATTACCCAGCCAAAAAGTTCTTCGTTTAAAAGCGTTTTAATTTCGGTTTCTGACGTAGAAAAAGAAAAGGAAATTTGCTGAGAACTTCGTGATTGTAAATAATCAAATGCTTTTTTTGTGATCAACACAACATCTCTTTTTTGTAATTCTGGAATGGAACCAATTTTTGAAAATCGATTGGCAATGATATTCAATCTGTGAACATCTTTTTCTATTTCGTCTATATAAGTTTCATCTACTTTTTCGGCTTTCAAAATGGCAATCCAACCCAATAATGATGACAAAGGTGTGCCAATTTGATGTGCTGTTTCTTTGGCCATTCCTGTCCATAATTTATTGGTTTCAGCAGCTTTATTGGAACTATAAAAAAGATAAATAACGGATAAAAACAGCACTAAAATTAGGATTAATGCCAATGGATAATAGGTCAATTTTTTTAGCAAATCTGAATCTCGATAGTAAATATATTGCTTGTTTTTTCCATCATAACTGATTTCAATTGGCTTGTTTTCTTTTTTCATAATCGCCAGTTGTTCTCTCAAATACAAGGGATTTAATGATTTTATTGAATCCAAATTATTAGCATAAATGATTTCGTCTTTATCATCTACCAAAATCATGGGAATGCTATTATTGGTTGTAATTATTTTATCAGGTAATGCAATGTTTGAGTTCAAATCTGCTGTGGACAATTCTTTTTGGGCTTCTGCCAAAATTTCCATTTTTATACGCTCTTCTTGTTTGAATTTTTGGAAAAAAGTGTACGTATTCCATAAAATCAAGGAGACAATCACAAACGAAACAATGATGCTAATTCGTTTAAATAAAAGTGGTTGGTTCAAAATATTCATTAAAACAAATATAAAGTTTTCTTGATATAACTCATGTAAAGATTTGATAGTATCTTTATGGCATAAAAAAAAATATGTCATGCTTACAATTACTCCCCATGAAATTTCCACTGGAAAATTACATTCCTACCTTTTAGGAGCCATTGCGCCAAGACCTATTGCGTTTGCTAGTACCATTGACGAAGAGGGAAATCCTAATTTATCTCCTTTTAGTTTTTTCAATGTCTTTGGTTCAAATCCTCCAACATTGATTTTTTCTCCTGCAAGAAGAGTGAGAGGAAATACCACAAAACACACGTTAGATAATGTTATGATCAACAAAGAAGTGGTTATAAATGTGGTGAATTACGATATTGTTCAACAAATGTCATTGAGTAGTACTGAATATCCAAAAGGAGTGAACGAATTTGTAAAAGCAGGTTTCACCATGTTGAAATCAGAGGAAATCAAACCATTTAGAGTGGCAGAATCTCCTGTTCAATTTGAATGCAAAGTGAAGGAAGTTATTATTACGGGTGATGAAGGAGGTGCAGGAAATTTGATTATTTGCGAAGTGGTAAAAATGCATATTTCTGAAAGTGTTTTGGATGAAAATGGCGAAATTGACCAATATAAAATAGATTTGGTTGCCAGAGCAGGAGGTAATTTTTACTCACGTGCAAGAGATGGTTTTTTTGAAATTCCAAAACCACTTTCCTCACTTGGAATTGGAATTGATCAAATTCCTTTAGCGATTAGAAATAGCGAAATTTTATCTGGGAATGATTTAGGAATGCTAGGAAATGTCTCAGAATTGCCATCAAAAGAAACTGTTGATAACTTTGGAAAAGAACATCCGCAATTTATTGGGCTAGAAACCATAAAAAAACATATTTTTGCGAAAGAGTTTTTAAAAAATAATCAAATTGAAAGTGCTTGGAACGTACTTTTGTTAAATTAAAAAATAGTATGGAAGTTATTGGAAATATAAAATTGATAGGAGACGTTCAAACGTTTGGTTCTGCTGGATTTAGAAAAAGAGAATTGGTGGTCACTACAGATGAGCAATATCCACAAATGATTATGGTTGAATTTCTACAAGACAAAGTAGATTTATTGAACAATTATAAAGTGGGGCAAGATGTTAAAGTTTCTATCAATTTACGTGGTAGAGAATGGATCAATCCACAAGGTGAAGCAAAATATTTTAATTCTATCAATGGTTGGAGAATAGAGAGTTTGGCTCAAGCTTCTTCAAATACACAAAATTTACCTCCTGTTGATCAGTTTCAAAAAGCAGCAACTAATTTCACTCAAGAAGAGCCTGAAGATGATTTGCCTTTTTAATTTTTAGAAATTAGAGAAAAGAATACAAAAAAGAGAGTTAAAAATGACTCTCTTTTTTTATTTTTATAAATATAAGCTTTCTAAAAATCTATTTTATGCGTCTTTTTTAGGCATTGGACCTCTCAAATGAATAATCAATCCATTGAGGAAATTTCTTAAAAATTGGTCTCCACATTCCACATATTTTGGATGGTCTTCATTCCTGAAAATGGCACCAATTTCTCCCTTTGCCACTTTAAAATCGACCAAAGCACAGATGTCAATAATATCTGAATCACGCAATTTGTGCGCAACTCTTAGTTTTTTAAAAATGTCGTTGTTTGATAATCCCATAGCGTCAAAAATACAATTTTTTAGTGAACAACTTGAAATATTGCCCAAGCATAAATGGCAAAACGAGCAAATCTAAATAATCCATAAAAAGCAACATTTTTAAAAGGATATTTAATCATTCCTGCAGTCATACAAGCAATTGAAAAAGGCAATGGTAGTAACGCGCCAACTAAAATTAAGATACCTCCCCATTTTCTGGAATTTTTCAAATTTTTTTCCATTTTTACTTCTAAATAATCTCTTAATGAATCAATTTTAAGTGTTAATTTTCCTAAAAAATAGGAAATCAAACCGCCTAAATATGACAAAGCTGCCAAGAAAAATAAATTCAAAATTGGTGTTTCTGTCTTTTTCGTCCAAGCAATAAATATTTCTGGCGGAACCAATCCCAACAACGTTTCTGAAATAAAAAAAGTGATTAAAATTCCGATTCTAGAAAAAGTTTCGGTCATGTGTTGCAAAGCTTCATTGATATTGAAAATATATTTATTGACCAAGAAAACTAGTAAAACAACTCCTACTATTGGTAAAAATGCTTTTTTTAAACTCGTCCAAACAAACAAATAAAATCCAGTTCTATGAAAGTAATGGTGCATTAGCTTTGCACGATGTGAATTTGTTTTTTTCTTTTTTAGATATTTCATAGATGGTTTAAAAAAAATTTTAAAAAGGAACACAAAAGTACTCACAATCTTTGTGCTAATCGCAATCATTTGAAAGATTAACGCTTTTTTAAAATTTCAAAATTTATGACTTCCCTATTTTTTCAATTTTCATAATTTGTACCTTTGAAAAATGATGTGGTTAACCGAAAAAATAGCATTTCCTCCGTATGAAAACACTTCCAGAGAAGGCATTATTGCGTTGGGTGGAGATTTGTCAGTGGAGCGTTTGATTTTTGCATACAAAAAGGGCATTTTTCCTTGGTTTTCAGAAGGAGATCCTATTGTTTGGTATTGTCCAAAAAAGCGAATGGTGTTGTTTCCTGATGAATTGAACATCTCAAAATCAATGAAAAAAGTCATTCAAAAAAATCAATTTCACATCACAGAAAATAGGGCTTTTGAAGAAGTAATTCGTCAATGCAAGATGATTCGTAGAAAGGATGAATTGGGCACTTGGATAACAGATGAAATGGAACAAGCTTACATCCATCTTCATAAAATAGGTGTAGCTAAATCTATAGAAGTTTGGCTTGATAATCAATTAGTTGGAGGCTTATATGGCATGGAAATGAACGAAATCTTTTGCGGAGAAAGTATGTTTAGTTGCGTTTCAAATGCGTCAAAAGCAGCTTTTATACATTTGGTAACAAGCAACAAATATGCTTTGATAGACTGTCAAGTGTACAACAAACATTTGGATAGTTTGGGCGCTAGAGAAATTGACAGAAAGGTTTTTTTAGAATTGCTAGAAAAATATCAATAAAAAAACCTCGTCTTTTGAACGAGGTTTATGTGAACTAACAAAAAATGTTATCCTAAAGTTACTCTTTTAAATCCAGTTACTTCAACGTCTCCATAAGTTTTAACATATGAAGCAACATTTTTCTTATCATCTTTGATAAAAGCTTGGTCTAACAAACACAATTCTAAATCTAAAGTAGTGTTGTCAGAAATAAAACGCTCCATTTTTCCTGGTAAAATTTTATCCCAGATTTTTTCTGGTTTTCCTTCAGCAGCCAATTCCGCTTTTGCAGTTGCTTCAGCTTCCGCTAAGATTTCAGGAGTTAACTGAGACATTGAAATGTATTTAGGAACATTTTTCAATGTTTTTCCTAATCTTGCGAATTCAATATTTTCTTTCTCAATAACTGCGATTCTTGCTTCAGTTTCTGCAGCTACGAATGCTGGATCAAAGTCTTTGTAAGACAACGTTTTAGCACCCATAGAAGCAACTTGCATTGCTACATCTTTCGTTAAAATATCAGCATTTTTTACAGGAGCAGACAATCCAACTAAAGCAGCAATTTTTCCAATGTGAGTGTAAGCACCTACATAAGCAGCTTCAATTTTTTCGAAAGCAGTGATGTCTAACTTTTCACCAATAACACCAGTTTGTTCAACTAATTTATCAGCAACTGTAATTCCACCAAAATCAGCAGCTAAGAAAGATTCTTTTGTGTCATGATTGATAGCAATTGCAGCGAATTCTTCACCCAATGCAACAAATTTTTCATTTTTTCCAACAAAATCAGTTTCACAAGCCAAAACGATTGCAACACCTATAGTTTTGTCATCGTTGATTTTAGTCACTGCTACACCTTCAGTAGATTCTCTATCTGCTCTGTTTGCAGCAATTTTTTGACCTTTTTTGCGTAAAATATCAATTGCTTTGTCAAAGTCTCCACCAGCTTCTACTAATGCCTTTTTACAGTCCATCATTCCAGCTCCAGTGGCTTCTCTCAAATTTTTAACATCAGCAGCACTTACATTTACTGTTTCCATGATCTATTTTTTTTAGTATTAAATTAAATTTACTCTTCGTCAGAAATTTCGATAACTTTTTTTGTTACGATTTCTACTTCTTCTTCTTCTTGATCGTCTTTGCCTTTATCTTTATCAGCTTTTCTGTCTGATAAACCTTCTGCGATTGCATTAGTGATGTAAGACAATACTTTGTCAATAGATTTTGAAGCATCATCATTTGAAGGGATAACAAAATCAACCAATCTTGGGTCAGAGTTTGTATCAACCATTGCAAAAATTGGAATGTTCAAATTTTGAGCTTCAGCAATTGCGATGTGTTCTTTTTTGATGTCAACTACAAAAATAGCTCCTGGCAAACGAGTCATATCAGCAATAGAACCTAAGTTTTTTTCTAATTTTTCTCTTTGACGGTTAATTTGTAATTTTTCTCTTTTAGATAAAGCATCGAAAGAGCCATCTGTTTTCATTCTATCAATAGAAGCCATTTTTTTAACAGCTTTTCTGATAGTTACAAAATTAGTTAGCATTCCACCTGGCCATCTTTCAGTGATGTAAGGCATCCCAACAGCTTTTGCTTTTTCAGCAACAACGTCTTTAGCTTGTTTTTTGGTAGCTACGAATAAAACTTTACGTCCAGAGTTTGCGATTTTTTTCAAAGCTTCTGAAGTTTCTTCTATTTTAGCAGCTGTTTTATACAAATCAATGATGTGAACACCATTTCTTTCTGTATAAATATATGGAGCCATGTTTGGGTTCCATTTTCTAGTAAGGTGTCCAAAATGTACACCACTATCTAATAATTCTTGAATGTTTACTTTTGCCATTTTTTATAAATGTGTTTACTTTCTGTTTTTTTAAATCAATATATAAGTAGTCTTTTCGAGTCTTATATATTTAGATACTAAACCGTTATTTGTTTTTTTAATAACAGTCTCAAAACGATAAATAAGAAAAGAAAACAATGAGAAAAGAGGAAAGACTTGTTGTCCTGATTCTTTATTCTTGTTTCTCTTCTCCAAAATATTAACGTTTAGAGAACTGGAATCTTTTACGAGCTTTTTTCTGACCAAATTTCTTACGCTCTACCATTCGTGGATCACGAGTTAATAAGCCTTCTGGTTTTAAAACTGCTTTGTTTTCAACATCAATTGCTACTAAAGCTCTTGTAATTGCCAAACGAATTGCTTCAGCTTGACCAGTAACTCCACCACCATAAACACTTACTTTGATATTGTAAGAAGATACATTTTCGGTAAGCATTAAAGGCTGTTGCACTTTATATTGCAAAGAAGCAGTTGTAAAGTAATTTTTAAATTCTCTTTTGTTGATGGTAATTGTACCATCACCATCTGAAAGATAAACACGCGCTACAGCTGTTTTTCTTCTACCTATCTTGTGTACAGTTTCCATTATTTGTAATCGTTAAGGTTAATAGCTTTAGGTGTTTGACCTGCTTGTTTGTGTTCAGTTCCTGCATATACATACAAGTTTCTAAACAAAGCTGCACCTAATGTGTTTTTTGGTAACATACCTTTCACTGCTTTTTCAATCAATCTTGTTGGATCTTTGTCAAACATTTCTGTTGCAGTTAACGATCTTTGTCCTCCAGGATAACCAGTGTGGTGAATGTAGGTTTTATCAGCCCACTTTTTTCCTGTTAAATTAATTTTTTCTGCGTTGATAACCACCACATTGTCTCCACAATCTACGTGAGGAGTAAAATTTGGCTTATATTTACCTCTAATTAGCTTTGCTACTTTAGAAGCAAGACGACCCAACGATTGACCGTCCGCATCAACCAAAACCCACTCCTTGTTAACGGTAGCGCTGTTTGCTGATACTGTTTTGTAACTTAATGTGTTCATAATTACACTTTTAGTTTTTGTTCAATTAATAATTTATTTTTTTCCTTAAAAAAGGAGTGCAAATGTACTGCTTTTTATTTGATTGACAAATAGTACTTTACATAAAAAATAATTGATTAATTTTAAGAAAAACGATTGGCTACTTGTTCTTTGAAAAACGATATTGATTTTCTTTAATGTATTCTTAATTTTTCATAAAATTGTTAAGATTTTTGAAATAAAAAGCTTTTGATTATTGCAAAATTGTTAACTTATTTTTTAAGATATTTAAAATAAAATACTCTTAATTCATATAATTTTTATGAGATTTGTAAATTATTCCGAATAAAAACCTTTTAATTTTCATTTAAATTAACATATAGTTAAGAAAATAGAAAGGTATTTTTGCCATTCATTTTAATGCTTTTTATAGCTTTTTTAATTCAATCAAATTTTAAAATGAAATTTGTCTTTAACTACCTTCTAGTGTTTCTTTTTTGTTCAACAGTTTCTTTTTCACAAGAAGTTTTAACGAATAAAATTCCAAAGAGAGTTTACACTACAAAAAAACTCACAAAAACACCCATCATTGATGGTGATGTTACTGATGAAGCATGGAATGTAGTGGAATGGTCATCAGAATTTACTGAAAAAGAACCAGATGAAGGAACGCCTCCAACATATCAAACCTTATTTAAAGTTATTTATGACTCAAAATATTTATATATCGCAATTAAAGCGTTAGATGATGAACCAGATTTAATTCAAAAAAGATTAAGTAGGCGTGATGGTTTTGCAGGTGATAGAGTCAATGTAATTATTGATAGTTATCACGACAAACGAACCGCTTTTGTTTTTACAACAACTGCTGCTGGAGTTAAAGGCGAGGAAATTGCGACGCAAAATGGACAAAGTTGGGATGAAAGTTGGAATCCAGTTTGGTATACAGATGCTAAGGTTGATGATAAAGGCTGGACTGCAGAAATGAAAATTCCTTTTAGCCAATTGCGTTTTGGAAAATCAAAAGAACAAGTTTGGGGATTTAATATTAACAGAAATATTTTCAGATTAAACGAACGTTCTTTATGGCAACGAATTCCAAATGATCAAGCAGGTTTTATTAGTGAAGCAGGTGAGTTGCATGGTTTAATAGATCTGCCTTCTCAAAAACAACTTGAAATTCAGCCTTTTACATTATTGCAATATGATTCGTATCCAAAAGAAGGAAACAATCCTTACAGAGATGGAAGCGATTTTAAAGCCAATATTGGTTTGGATGCTAAAATTGGTGTCACCAATGATTTAACACTCGATTTGACAATCAATCCTGATTTTGGACAAGTTGAAGCAGATCCTGGAGCCATTGCTTTGGATGGTTTTCAATTATTTTTTAGAGAACAAAGACCTTTTTTTGTAGAAAATAAAAACATTTTTGATTTTCAGTTTGCCAATGGGAGTGACAACCTCTTTTATAGCAGACGAATTGGAAGAAATCCGCATAGAAGTGCTAATTTATCTTCTGGTGAATTTGCAGATGAGCCTTTAAATTCGGCTATTTTAGGAGCTGCAAAGTTTTCGGGAAAAACAAAAAATGGTTGGTCAATTGGTATTTTAGAAAGTGTAACAGCCAATGAATTTGCCGAAATTAAACAAACAAATGGCAACACTAGACAAGAAATTGTTGAGCCTTTAACCAATTATTTTGTAGGTAGAGCTCAAAAAGATTTTAACGAGAGAAACTCATTTATTGGAGGAATTTTTACAGCTACAAATCGTAATTTGAATGGTAATTTTAACGAATTGCACAAGGCTGCTTATTCAGGAGGAATCGATTTTCAGCACAATTGGAAAAATAGAGAGTATTTTTTAGATGGTAATGTCATTATGAGTCACGTTTTAGGAAGTGCTGAAGCGATTGAAAATACACAACGTTCTATAACACGTTTATTTCAAAGAACAGATGCAACTCACGTAAATGTTGATCCAACAAGAACATCATTAACAGGAACAGGAGGGAGAATTGAATTGGGGAAGGCTGGAGGAGGAAATTGGCGTTATAATGGTGGATTTATTTGGCGTTCGCCTGAATTAGAACTAAATGATGTTGGATTTTTAAGAAATACGGATCAAATGATTCAGTTTGCAAATTTGAGATATTTATGGCAAGTTCCTACAAAAACGTATAGGAATGCATCAATAGAAGCCTCACAAGTTACAGAATATGACTTTCAAAAAAATCTAAACAGAATTCGTTTTGAAGGAGAAGGAAATATTAATTGGGCCAATAACGCAACCACCAATCTTGGTTTAGGAACAAGTTTTCGTTCCTATTCTAACGCATTTTTAAGAGGTGGTCCAAGATGGAGAACAGCAAACAACAGGTATGTATTTGGTTCTTTTGGTTCTGATAGAAGTAAAATATTTAGCTATAGCATGGGGTTTACATTTGTTGATGCTGATGAAAATGTGTTTAAAAGACAACGATATTCAATAGGATTCAATTACCAACCTACAGATGCATTAAATATTTCTTTGGAAAATCAATTAGAATTGACACAGGACCGCGCGCAATACGTTACAAGCCTTGATTTTGGAAATGATAAAAGATATATTTTAGGAAACATCAATAACGATGAATTTTCTACTACCCTTCGTTTTACGTATAGTATAAATCCTAATATGTCTATTCAGTTTTATGGTCAACCATTTATTTCAAGAGGACGTTATTCAGAGTTTAAATTTGTGAATACTGCAGCAGCTGATCGTTTTACAGATCGTGTAACGATTTATGATACCAATCAAATTTCAACTAGAGCAAACGTTTATACTATTGATGAGAATAGTGATAATACGATTGATTATCAGTTTAATAAACCTGATTTTTCTTTCGCACAGTTCCGCTCAAATTTAGTTGCAAGATGGGAATACATTCCTGGGTCTGAAATCTTTTTAGTGTGGGCTCAAGGAGTTGTTGGAAACGAAAATCCAGATGCAAGTTTATCAACTTCACTCAGCAACCAAGTTTTTAGTCAGCGAAAAGAAAACACTTTTTTATTAAAAGTTACCTACCGTTTTGTGAGGTAGGGTTTTGAGATTTGAGGGTTTAATGTTTGGAAAAGTGGAATGGAATTACTCTAAACTCTATTTAGAATCCAAATAATTTCATTTTTCTCTTTTAAATTTTCCCTTAAAATATTTCTAAATCAATTCCCTGATAAGATTTATTTTATCACCTAAATGACTTATTACTTTTTCTGGTCGTAAATCAATTTTTTCAAACCCAAAAATATCTTTCAAACAACTTTCACAATATTCATTTTCTGAGTTATTAACTTTCGAACATTCACAAACCCAAACTTCCTTTTCTTTACTGGAAAGCATTTGTTTTTTTGTGGTTCTTTCTCCTCGTTCTGTAAAAGTTATTTCAATTGTTTTTTTAAGTAATTGCAAGTTGTCAATATCATTTTGTGAATAATTGAGTTGATCATATGTTGAAATAAGTAATCCTAATTTTTTAACAGATAGCTTTTCGTTTTCCAAAAGTCCAATTGTTTCTGATACATCAAGAAGGTATAAACTTTTTATTATATCTAAAATAATTTTATTTGAATTTTCATTTTTATTATTTTTCAGCGAATCGTATAAATATTTTTTCTTTTGACTTTCAGGTAAATTTTCAATAAATATTTTTAATTTTTCACTAAAATCATCAATATGAGAATTTCCATAATTAGCTCCTGCATAGGCTACTTTTTTCATTAAAAAAGGGAGCATTTCAACCATTCTATTATTAGTAATAAAACTCCATATTTCAGCTGTTAATTCTAAATTAGAGTTTTCAGCTTTATAAATAATTGACTTTTTTGTTCTCAATTCATTGAGTTCATCTACAGAAACATGTTCATTTATTTTTTGATAAATATCTTCATCTTTTTTGTCTGATTCAACAATTACAGCTGTTCCAATTGCAGTTATCATAAACATTGACTTTCCTTTTCCTGAAATTTCATCAATATCTATTTTTAATCCTAAAACACAATTTCCTCCTACTTCATTGCAAGCAAATTTTATTTCTTTGATTGCGTCTTCATAAATTTCTTTCAATTTCTTTTGATAAGAATTTGATTTTCCACCAAAGACATCTGTTAAACCACCTAAAAAATCACTAAAAATATTCGTTCCAATTACGATATGAGCAGAAATTGGTTTTAAGTGTTTTACAATATTCATTCCTTCTAATGAGGAAGTTGTTGTCACGATAATGTCTTTTGATTTTTTCATATAATTTTGGTTTTAAATATTTTTTAAGTTTTAAACTTATTTAACCTATCAATTCTTTCTCTTTTTTCAGATGCTAAAATTTTGATTATTCCAGAAGGTTTTTTAAAGATATGACGATTTTCAATTTCAGCATGACTATTAAAAACAGTAAAATAAATTTCCTTAACTATATTTTCTACAATCATTAATAGTTTTTCTGTTTGTTCAAAGGTAGGAGTATCTATATTGTTAGTGATTGTTTTATTATCTGTATGGGCATAAACTTCATCTCTTAATTGCAGTATTAAATCTATTGTATCTTTATTTTCTAGTATTTGATTTTCCCACTCTTTAATTTTGATTTGATTAATATTAAAACCACCAAAATATTGATCTTTCTTTAACTTTTTTAAAAAATGGATTAAGTTGAACTTATTATTTCTAGAAGGATTACTAAACAGTTTGGATAACTCTATTACACTATTTCTCCATAATATATGTCGTTAAATATAAATTCTCCAGAATTATTTAAAAAATTCAATTCTTCTTCTGTGTCTGGTTTGTGCATATAATAGGAATATATCAAGCACTTTTTTGCAAGTATAGAAATCTTCCATATTGCCCAAATATTATCCTTAAGTTCTTTTTTATTTGGCATTTAAATTTATCAGGTTAATTAATAAGCAACTTTTATAACTTTTTCTGATACTTACCTAATTTAATTCCCCACTAAAGTAATTAATATTTTATAGCAAAGAGTTTCTTTTAAATTAAAAAACACATAGGTATATAAAAAAATCGTATACGTATGTAAATAAAAACACATACGTATGTAAAGTTCAACGTATACGTAAACGAATAGAAACGCATACGTATGTAAATTAAAAATTATGTAGATTATTTTTCAGTATAATCTACATAATTTTTTAAAAAGTACTAGTTAATTTTTTAGGAAATATTACAATAAATAGACTTTATTGTTTGCTGTTTAATAAGATATACACAGCATATATAATTGTAAAAGTAAGCAATTTAAGTTGTAAAAAACAAAAAAAAAGGCACAATTTAGTCCTCTTTTTTCTTGTCTCTTGGTTCTAATTTCTTATTTTCAAAAACCAAAAACCAAAAACCAAAAACCAACCCTAATTCCCACCCCAAGAATCACGCAATCCAACAGTTTTGTTGAATACTAATTTGCTTGCAGTCGTGTCATTATCCACACAAAAATAGCCCAAACGTTGAAACTGAAAACGCTCGCCAATCTTGGCAGTTTGCAAACTTGGCTCTACAAAAGCATCAATAATTTCTAAAGAATTTGGATTTAAAAACTCCATGAAATCTTTGTCTTTATGTGCATCAGGAGCTTCATCTAAAAACAAACGATCATACGCTCTCACTTCTGCTTTTACAGCATGTTTTACAGAAACCCAATGCAATGTTCCTTTCACTTTTCGCAAACTTTCTTCAGTACCACTCCCTGATTTACTGAGTGCGTCATAAGTACATTGAATTTCAATCACATTTCCGTTTTCATCTTTGGTGCAACTCTCAGCTTTGATGATGTAGGCGTTTTTCAATCGAACTTCGTTTCCCAATTTCAATCGGAAAAACTTCTTATTGGCTTCTTCTTGAAAATCTTCTTTTTCAATAAAAATTTCTCTTGAAAAAGGCAGTTCTCTGAAACCTGCAGTTTCGTCTTCTTGGTTGTTTTCAGCTTGTAAAATTTCCTCTTTTCCTTCAGGATAATTGGTGATGACCACTTTTACTGGGTCTAAAACAGCCATGACTCTGTTGGCAGTTTTGTTTAAATCTTCACGAATTTTAAACTCTAAAAGCGCCACATCAATCACATTTTCACGTTTTGAAACACCCACAGTTTCCACAAAACTTCTGATAGAGGCAGGTGTATAACCACGTCTGCGCAAACCAGAAATCGTTGGCATTCTTGGATCATCCCAACCTGAAACGATATTTTCTTCAACCAATTTCAGCAATTTTCGTTTGCTCATAATGGTATAACTCAAATTTAAACGCGAAAATTCTCGTTGTTTTGGAATCAAAGGATAGGCATCAGCACTGTAACCATGCACATTGTCTTTGAACCAATCATACAATTCTCTATGAGGTTTGAATTCTAATGAACACAAAGAATGTGAAATTTGCTCCACATAATCACTTTCGCCATGAGCCCAATCATACATTGGATAAATGCACCATTGATTTCCTGTTCTATGATGTGCTTTGTGTAAAATTCGATACATTAATGGGTCACGCATCAACATATTTGGCGAACTCATATCGATTTTTGCACGCAAAACATGTTCGCCTTCTTTAAACTTTCCGTCTTTCATATCTTGAAATAAGGTCAAGTTTTCTTCCACTGAACGATTTCTATAAGGACTATTTGTTCCAGCTTCTGTTGGAGTTCCTTTTTGGATTCGCATTTCCTCTGAAGTTTGAGAATCCACATAAGCTTTTCCATCTTTAATCAATAAAACAGCCCAATCATACAATTCTTGAAAATAATCTGAAGAATAACATTCATTTGCCCAAGTATACCCCAACCATGAAATGTCATTTTTGATCGCATCAACATATTCTTGCTCTTCTTTTGCAGGATTAGTATCGTCAAAACGCAAGTTTACAGGCGCATTGTATTTGATACCCAAGCCAAAACTAATTCCAATGGCTTTGGTATGGCCAATATGTAAATAGCCATTTGGTTCTGGTGGAAAACGAAAACGCAAGTTTTCTTTAGGCATTCCGTTTGCTAAATCTTCTTCAATGATTTGCTCTAAAAAATTGAGCGATTTTTTCTCTTCAGACATTATTTGTATGCAAAAATTAAGGTGCAAAATTACATAAAATACTTGATTGGCATTGACTATAGTTGACAAATTTGTATATTCAACGTCAAATACTAAAACGTAAAAATATGAGCGATCAAATACGGAATTACACCTGTCCAAAATGTAATTGTAAAACATACAAACTAGGGCAAATGCGAGCAACAGGAGGAGTTTTCTCGAAAATGTTTGATATCCAAACTGAAAAATTTACGAGCGTTACTTGCGAAAGATGCACCTATACTGAGTTTTACAAAACAAAAACAAGTTCAATAAGCAATGTGTTTGATTTTTTTACGGGATAAAATTGATGCTTTTTTGAGCGTTAAATTTTTCACAAACCAATTTGCAAACTTCTTTTTGTAGTAAATTTGCATCGTATGAAAAACGGAGCAAAAAAACCAGATTTGGTTGTTTTTAACGAAGAAACTCAGCAATATGATGCTGCGTTAAAACCTTATGGAACTTCTGCAAGTGCGCCTGCAATTAAACCTTTAAATACGGCAACTTGGAGAAATGATGGTGTGATTAGGGTCAATAAAAAGATAAAATCAGAGTTTGAGGAAGTAAAAAAACAATACGAAATGTTGATGGAAAAATTCCATTATAACGATTTGGTGTACAACTCAAAATTTAATTTTGAACCCAATATTGGAGAAATCTATCATTTATATCAAGGAAAAAATCAAGACAATTTTTTATCCATCATTCATCCAGATCAATGTAATTTCGAATATTTGGGCTCATTTCGATTGAATTCTGATAAAATGTGGGAAAAATCGGATGTATCAAACTAACTAACTATGGGTATCATCAGGGTTAACAATATTAAATTGTATGCTTTTCATGGCTGTTTGGATGAAGAAGCAAAAATTGGTTCGCCATATAGAGTAGATGTTAAAGTAAAAGCTGATTTAAAAAAATCAGCAAAAACAGATGAATTAACAGATACTGTTGATTATGTGCATTTAAATCATATAGTTAAAGAAGAAATGGCCATTCGTTCAAAATTATTGGAAGAAGTTGCACAAAGAATCTTAGATCGGTTTTTTAAAGAAATACCTATGATACAAAAAGCAACAGTTGGAGTTTCAAAAATAAACCCACCAATAGGAGGGAATGTAGAAGAAGTGGTAATTGTTTTGACAAAAAAGCGATAACATTAAAAAAATCTTGCAGTAATTGTAAAATTGCGTAAATTTGCACTCCTTAATTCAAATAAGGTGTCGTGGCCGAGTGGCTAGGCAATGGTCTGCAACACCATCTACAGCGGTTCGAATCCGCTCGACACCTCAAAAAAACCGCAATAATTATTTGTTGCGGTTTTTTGTTTTTGGAAATGTAATTTTGAAACTTCTACTTTTTCAAAAACCGCAATGACTTTTTATGATTTATTTTTACGAAATAAATTCCTTTAGATAAGTGCGCTATTTTCAAGGATTCTGACAAATTTGAACTGCTTTTTTGAAAAATCAAACGTCCATTGATATCATAAATTTGGATTGAAGTGACTCCTGATTCCGATTTAAACGATCGTAAAATGGCAAGTATCAAAACGAAAATAGAAACCAATAAAAATTTCACCTTGTTGGGTGCTTTAAAAGTAAGTTACAACGCGCATCTTGGATGGGAAACTGAGCTAAAAGTAAATAGTATCTATTGATAATCAATTGGGTAAAAAAGTCATTACTTCCAAAAAACTTCTTTACCATTCCTGTCAATTGTTGGATTGTAAATGCATCCGCTGGAATTTCAGTGAAATATGGAAAATTTGTCTTTAAAATCACTACCAAAAAATCATTTATAGAGTTGATTGGTCGAGAGAAGTTGTCAGAAAATAAGGCTTTTGCTTTCTGCTTTCGAATGAAATAGCAGATCAATATAAAAGAAAATATTGATAATATGAATGCTCGATTTTAAATCAACGAATTAATGAAAAGTGCGAAGTAAACAATTTTGGTTTTCCATCATTCCCTAAATATTCTGCTTGAAACCAATAATCGTTAGATGGCATTAATTTGTTATTGAATTTTCCATCCCAACCAAAAAGGCTTGGATTTATGATTGCTACCATTTTACCATATCTATTAAAAATAGTAATCCTAGCTTCTGTTTGATTTTTAAGGCACTCTATATTCCAAGTATCATTTTTATCATCTCCATTTGGAGTAAAAAACTTTGGATATTCTAAAATTTTGAAAGTTTGAATAGCGATGTTACTACACTTTGATAGTTCTCTCACTTTCACCAAATGTTCTCCACAACCAGTAATTCCGCTAAAGCTATTATTAGTTTGCCAAGGCAATTCATCTAATTGATATTCATAACTTCCTGTTCCTCCTTTTACATCTATACTAATTGCTTGATTATCGGAAAAGTCATCTGAATTCATCATAATATCAACAACTAATTCAGTGATTGGTAATACCTCTATTTTTAGTGTAGTTTGGTTTGCGCATTGCCCTAAATTGGGAATAAATGTATACGTTGTAGTCTCTAAATTATTTAATTCTGGAAACCAACTACCTGTAATTTGGTTCTTAGATATTTGAGGAAGTGCTTCTAAAGTTTCTCCTTCACAAATTGGGCTTATACTATCAAAAATTGGCACTATGGGTTCAGTAATAACGATTGTAATGGTCGTTTCTAAAACACAATTCTGACCTTCATCTGGTGTAAATGTATATGTTGTTGTCAATTGATTATTAAGCGCAGGAAGCCAAGTTCCTACTATTCCGTTCGCAGATTGTGTAGGTAACTCATCTAAAGTTTCACCAAAACAACTACTTGTTTTAATATCATCAAATAAAGGCAGTATGTTTGAATTCACAATTATTTGATGAGTGGTACTTAATGCACATTCAAAATCATAAGGTGTAAATGTATATAAAGTAGTAGTGGTATTATTTACTTCAGGAGTCCAAAATCCTTCAACTCCATTATTTGAAATTGAAGGCAGTTCAGCAATATTTTGACCTTCGCAAATTGAACCTTCAATACTAAATTCGGGAATAATTCTTTTTTTAATTGTAATTGCTATACTTATTGAAGAAACACAACTTTCATCAATAGGCGTAAAAGTATATACTTGACTTAGCCCAGCATTAAATTCAGGTGACCATTCACCCTCAATTCCATTATTAGCTATTGATGGGAATTCAAATGAAGTACCTTCACAAATGGTCGTTTCAAAATCAAATTGTGGGATTTCTATCTGATTTACAATAATTTCTAGAAAACCATTCGCAACACAACCTTGATCGGGATTTGGTGTAAATGTATATAATGTTGTAGATGTATTATTTAATGAAGGAGACCAAATTCCTGATATTCCATTGTTGGACATGGTGGGGAGTTCAGTTAATAAATCGCCTTTACAAATTGGTGCTATGGCATCAAAAGAAGGAATTACCAACGGATTTACAATAACTTCTAACGTTGTTGTGGTTACACAAGGATCAGAAAATGGTATAAATGTATAGGTTGTGGTTGTTGTATTATTTAGCTGTGGTGTCCAAAATCCTGTAATATTATTTTTTGAAGTTGTTGGTAATGGGTCTATGATGTCCCCTTCACAAATTGGATCAATACTATCAAAGATTGCTGATTTAAATGAAGCTATTGTAACAGTTACTTCTTCAACAATAACATCACCACAAACATCTTCAATTGTTACTGTATAGGTTGTTGTTTCATTAGGTGAAAAAACAGGATTTGCACTATTTGGATTACTTACGCCATCTCTTGGCGACCAACTATAAGATACACCACTTGCTATAGTTGCGTCAATTTCAGACGATTCTCCTTCACAAATTGTTACATCTTGTAACTGCAAATTATCTACAAATGATACCCTATTTAAACATACTTGATGTAAATTAGAGTTTCCTCCTGTAGAACTAACAAAACCAAAATAAACGGAGTCATCACCTCCAAAAATTGATGCTTTTATGTCCATAGTAATTTGAATTCTTGGAATACAATCAAAATAAACGATCAATACTTGTTGAAGAGCAAACCATTCAATTTTTACTTCATGATCACTACCATCTTCAATATTAGGATTTGACAAACTTGCTTGAACAGGACCTGCCAAATTATTTACTGGATTACTATGATTTGCATCCCCATTTTTCATTATTGAAATATGATCAAAAATTGGATCTCCAAAATCACTATTTTGCCAAGTATCAAACTCAACTATTAATGAAGGTGTGATGCCTTGATAACTCAATCCTCCTCCATCATTTCCCAATTCAGGTTGTGGATTTCCTTTAAAAACCAATGCCATTCCATCAGCACCATTACTATTTTTTGAGCCAAAATTTGCTTGATAATAAATTGCAAAATCCTTTGAAAAATCAATTGGATTGTTATACCAAACACCACCCTTTTGACTTTTAACATCTTGAGTTAATATGTAACAATTATTTCCTAAATCGATAGCATCTCCAATGAGACTAGCATTTATTTGCGCTAAAGCTGTTGGCATGTTTATGAAAAAAACGAAAATAAAAACAAGAAATCTAAACTTCATTTTATACCTGATACTATTTTATTTTTTGAGGTTATAATTGAATTCTCAATTTAATTAATTTTAGTCGAAGTTTAGCCTATCCAAAAAGGGTAGTTTTTTAAAATGACTTGTTTTTTATCAAAAAAACACAAGAGCTATCTAATTTTTTTATTTACTTAGCTACTAAGTATTTATTTATGTGTAAAAAACTAGCCTCAAGTTTACTGATTTTTTTAATTGTTTTTGTTACCTCGGCACAAAACAACTATCAACATTATACCTCTTCAGATGGTTTGCAGCATGATGTAACCTACAATATGATTCAAGATTCTAAAGGCTATATTTGGATTGGGACAGATGATGGCCTGAGTAAATTTGATGGGAAAGATTTTAAAAATTATTCGTTAAAAGATGGTTTGACCTCAAATTATGTGATGGATGTTAAAGAACTTCCTGATGGGAATTTTGCCATCGCAACTTGGGGGGGAGGGTTGCATTTTTTAGAAAATGACACTATTCACAAAGCTCCAAGTTTTAAGGATACAAATGTAAAGTCTTACGAAATTACTTTTTTTGATAATAAATTATATACGGATTCAGGAGTTGAAATTGCTATTTATGATTTAAAAACAAAGCGTTTTCAATCTAAAGTATATGTAAAAAATGAGCAAAATTTTGTTGATGATTTAGAATTAGATGTTGAATATCATAAATTAAAACCTTTTATTATTAATAACAAGGTTTATGTGCATAATCAAGAATTATCAAACGATAATTTTAAAGGAGTCAAAGAGTTATCATCATCATTTAAATTACAGTCCGTTTTTCCGTTTTTATCAGAATTTGAGATTTCATCTGCTTTAGAGATCGAGATAGATTCCTATGTTTTTGCAACGAAAACAACTCTTTTATTTTCTAATAGAAACAACATTCATAAAAAAATTACAATTCACGGAATTAAAGAAAATGAGTTTGTCGTTAAAATTTTAAAAGCTCCCCATGAAAAAAATATTTTTTTGTTAGTTGTAAAAAATGAAAAGGGAGAAAAACGGCTCATTCAATTTAATATTGAGACAAAAAAAACAATGGATTTTAGTCAAATAATTGGATTTAACACAACAATATCTGATGCCATTTTTGATTTTGAAAACAATCTATGGATTTCTACTTTTGGTGACGGAATTTATTGTTTTTACTATTCCAATCCAACAATAAAAACAGTTTTAGAGGGCGCATACATTATTGATATTTTAAAAATAGACTCAACAGTGTATGCTCAAACTTCCTCTAAATTGTATGTGTTTACAAAAGATAGTTTGACGGATAACCTGACAACGGATGGTTTTGCTAAACATTTATCGAATATAAATAATAAAGTTACAGTGTCCTCTTTAAGAGCAAAACCTTCTAAAACGCCTAAATTTAATCTTGTAAGTGGTCGATTTTATAGCAAAACAAAAGGTGGATTTATCAGGCAAGGAGACACACTTTTTATAAATCAAAAACAAGTTTTAATTAGTAATGAGTTATTTGTTAATCTTGTAGAAGAAAAGGAACATTCAATTCATCTATATACAAATAAAGGTAGATGGATGTATGATTTAAAAAATGAAACTTTTACTAGAGATTCACTTTTTCAAATAGGATTGCCATCAGAAAAAATAAATGACGCTATTATAAAAGATAATACATATTATATTGCAACAGATAAAGGGTTGGTTATTAAAAACAAAGATTCTATATCTTTATATAACAATAAAACAGGCCTAAAAAATGAACGAATAAACTGTATTCTTTTAAAAGAAAATACAATTTATCTTGGAACGCAATCAGGATTATCAGTAATTAAGGATTCAAAAGTGTATCACTTTTCAAAATCATTTGGTATTCAGTCTTTGGCAATTCATAAAATTATTGAGCTAAATAATCATTTATGGCTTGCGGGAAATAATGGGATTTCTATCGTAAATTTAAAAGATGTAAAAGCTACAAACCCTCCAAAAATTCATATTTCTCAAAACAACAAAAACTTTGTTTATGAGGTAATTACCTATCAAGATAGGAATGCCATCAACGTTGAATATCAACTAAATAAAAATCAATGGCTTTCATTAAATCCTAATGAAAATAGTCTTGACTTTACCAATTTCGCTCCAAATAAGTATCAAATTCAATTTAGAGTTCAAAACAGTCATAGCGATTGGATGTACAGTTCTATTTTCAATTTTGAAATTAAACCTCCTTGGTATAAAGTATGGTGGATACTACTGCTTTTATTTTTATGTTTTTCATCATTTATAGGTGTTGTTTTTTTAAGTAGATTAAAAGCTGTATCAAAAAGAAATGAGATTCTAAAAAATGAAATTTCTAAACGAATTTTAGCAGAAAGTGAACTTACAGAAGCAAGAGATACTATTGCAAGAGATTTTCATGACGATTTAGGAAATAAATTAGCTAGTATATCATTGCTATCAGAGGTATTATCAACAAAAGTCAAAAAAGAAAATAGTAACATGATAATGACCATAAAAAATGATGCAGATTATTTATATAAAGGCACTAAAGATTTTATTTTTTCATTGCAAGAAAAAAGCAATTATCTGGATGAGCTAAACATCTATCTTACAGATTTTGCTGAAGACTATTTATACCAATTTGGCGTTGATTTAGAAGTTGAATCTACTATTAAAAGCAATATAAAATTACCCTATTATTGGAGTAAACAAATCATTTTTATTTTTAAAGAAGCCATCACAAATATTGTAAAACACGCAAATTCGAATTCAGTAAAGTTTATTTTCAATTGTAATGACACCCATTTAGAGATCAAACTCTCTGATGATGGCAAAGGATTTAAAGAAGGCGCAATACAAAGTAATGGTTTAAAAAACATGAAATCAAGAGCTAAAAAAATTGATTGTGAATTAAACATTACATCAATTCCAAATCAAGGCACAACAATTACGTTTCTAGGACAACTACCTTAAAAGGGTGGTTTTATAATTCGTTTCATAAAGTATTTTTGTAATATGAATAAAGTAGTCATCATTGAAGATAATGTTTCCTTAAGCATTGCATTAAAAGAAGTAATTATTGCTGCTGATAATTTTACAGTTATTCAAAGTTATTTAAATGCTGAAAATGCGATTGCAAATTTTAAAGAAGATAGCCCTGATATTGTTTTAATGGATATTGAATTGCCAAAACTAAATGGTATTGAAGCTACAAAAAAACTAAAGGAATTGAAACCTTCTTTACTAGTTTTAGTAGTAACTGTTTACGAAGATTCTGAAACTGTTTTTGATGCCTTATGTGCTGGTGCTAGTGGTTATCTAACAAAAAATGCCAGTAGTACTCAAATAGTAAATGCTTTAAACGAATTGGTTTCAGGAGGCGCACCAATGAGTATAAAAATTGCACGAATGGTTGTGAGTTCTTTTAAAAAAGAAACCCATGCTGATTTGTCTGAACGTGAAACAGAAGTATTAACGTTGTTATCAACAGGAAAAAGCTATAAAAGTATTGGAGAAGCACTTTTTATTAGCAGAAATACAATCAAATTTCACATAAAAAATATTTACGATAAATTGCAAGTAAACTCAAAAGAAGAGGCGCTTAAAAAAGCCAATGAACAAAGATTAATTTAATTCCAATTTAAAAAACTACCCTATTTGGGTAGATGCTCCAGTTTCCTATTCCTATAGATTTGTTTAAGAATTTTTAAACGAAGTCTATTTATGAAAAAAATATTACTAACATCAGTAATTTTATTAAGTATTATAACACTTAATGCTCAAACCGAATTTATTACCACTTGGAAAACCGATAACCCAGGAACTTCAAATTCATCATCCATAATAATCCCAACATTTCCTGGGGAAACATATAACTACGATGTTGATTGGAACAACGATGGTGTTTATAATTTGGTAGATATTGGTAAAACAGGAAGTGTTACCCACGATTTTGGAACACCAGGTACTTATACGATTAGAATTAGAGGAACTTTCCCTAGAATTTATTTTAATGGTAGTGGTTCTACTGGACTTGGTGATAGCCGAAAGCTTATTTCAATTGATCAATGGGGAACAATTTCTTGGACATCAATGGAATATGCTTTTAGCGGTTGTTATAACCTTCAAGTAAATGCCAATGATGCACCAAATTTAAGTGGTGTTACAAGTTTGGAAGGAATGTTTCTAGGTAATTTTATAAATTTAAATCAAAACTTCAATAATTGGGATACTTCAACAATAACTAATATGAGTCGCATGTTTACAGATGCACATTCTTTTAATGGAAATATAAGTAATTGGGATACATCAAATGTAACGAATATGAGTTCGATGTTTACAAATGCTTTTGCTTTTAATCAAAACCTTAATTGGGACACTGGTAAAGTTGTAAACATGCAAGGAATGTTTTCTAATGCTTCTTCATTTAATGGTGATATTAGTTCATGGGATACATCTTCTGTAACAAATATGACCTTAATGTTTTCACAAGCATCTAATCCTAGTTCTTTTAATCAAAATCTGGGAGGTTGGAATGTAGAAAATGTAACTGAATTGTCTGGTATGTTTAATGGAGTTACTCTTTCAGACGCAAATTACGAAGCCTTATTAATAGGTTGGAATTCTCAAAACTTACAACCCAACTTAAACTTTGATGGTGGTAACTCTCAATATTGTACACAAGCAGCAGCAGATGCAAGAGCAAATATGATTGCTTCTGATGGTTGGACAATTACTGATGGTGGTGCATGCTCAGCATTAAGCACTGAAAATATTGATCTTGAATCGGTTTCACTTTATCCTAATCCTTCTAGTTCAAAAATAGCAATTAAAGGTCTTACTGAAATTGCTAAAATTTCAATTTTTGATATCTCAGGTAAACAAGTGTTTAGTGCACGAAACCACAACAATGAAGTTATAAACATCACGAACTTTAAACCAGGCTATTATTTAGTGAAAATTCAAAATTCAAAGGGTTCAAAAACTATAAAAATATTGGTTGATTAGTACTTCTTAAGTATTTAATTTAAGAGCATACTTTTTAAAAAGTATTCTCTTTTTAAGAATTATATACTAGCTAAACTTTCATAAAACAATATTAAATAATTCGAAGCTTTTGTAACTACTACCCTTTTTGGGTAGTTTGATTATTGACTAAATTCGTTAAATTTGAAATACTAATTTCTCAAAACAAAATGACATTTTTAATCAAACTGAATACTCTAAAAAAAACTTTTTTATTAATCTTATCTCTACTTTTTGCAATTTTATCTATTGCACAAAAAAGTGCCGAAGATTTTGGTTACAGACATTTAAAATTAGAATATGAAAAAGATACCGTTCATATTTTAGTCAAATCAAAAAAAGGAGAAGAACTCAATAAAAAACCCATCATTTTTGAAGTACAAGGATCTACTGCTGTCCCTCTTATTGTGTATGATGGAGAGCGTCAAGTATCCTACGTTTCTATATGTGAAGGGTTTGTAGAAAATGAATATCATTTAGTATTAGTTAGCAAACCTGGACTTCCTTTAATTGCTCATAAAAACGAACTTACTAAAGGGAAATATAAAGAACCAAATACAAATTCCTATCCAGAAAAATATTTGGAGAATAACAATTTGGAGTATTACGTAAAACGTAATAATACGGTATTTAATTTTTTAAAAAAGCAAAAATGGGTGGATACCACAAAAGTGGTAGCAATTGGTCATTCTGAAGGAAGTACAATTGTAGCCCATATGGCTAATAAAATTGATGGTATTACGCATCTTATTTATTCAGGAGGAACACCCTATTACTCTAGAATCTTAGCCATGGTGCAACAAGACAGAAGAAGAGAGCTTCAAGAAGATACAGAATTTGCACAGGATGTTTATGATTATTGGGAAGACGTTATAAAGTACCCATTTGCTTTTGATAGAAATAAAGGTTGGAATACCAATTATGGGTCAATTTCTTTTTCTCAAAATGAAAATGATATTTTAAAACAGTTAAAAATTCCGATTTTAATGTCTTATGGCACACTTGATGAAGGCGCTCCTTTTGTTGATATGTTTCATATAGAAACCATGAAAGACAGGCATACTAATTTTACATTTAAAGCGTATGTAGGACTAGATCATTACTACAAAAATGTAAATCCAAATTCAAAAAATCTAAATGAAGATAGTCTTTCAAAGGTTGTAAATGATTGGCTTCATTGGATAAAAATAAATTAATAAAATAGTTGAGTTTATAAAACCCACATCAAAATATATCATAATTCTTGTTTTTAATCGGGGGATTAAAATCAATGAGTGGAAAATGGTTCTGAAAAGAACCATTTTTTTATTAAACAGTTTTAATATTTAATTTTTGATAAATTTTATTGTTTCTTCATTATTTATTCTTAAAAAATAAACACCTTTTAAAAGGTGAGAAATTGAGAAAGATATTTCTAATTTTCGAGAATTTATTTCTTGAATCAAACGTCCATTCATATCATAAATTTGGATTGATTTCAACACTTCATTCAATGATTGAATTTGTAAAATTTCGGAACTTGGATTTGGAAAAATCTTGAAAGAATCGTTTTTTTCTGAGGTGATTTCATCAATATTCAGTGTTGATTTGTCAATAAAAGCATCCATTGCAATTGACGGACTTCCATCTTCATCCCAAGCGCCTTTTGAATACGAATTCCAGTTTTTATGCGCAATAGGTTCCCAATAAAAAACACCCAAACCATTGGCTTGTCTTGTTTTTTCAATAATGTACGTTAAAAATTGATGAGAAATATCAGGTCTTGTACTAGAAAAACCAACTTCAACCATCATCACATCTTTAGTATATCTCGTTTTCATATCCAACATATTGTTATAGGTGTTATTGACCATAGAAATCCAATTATTTTCATCAGGATATAAAGACATTCCAATGATATCAAATCTGTTAAAAACCATTCCGTTATTCAGTAAACCATCAATATTCCATCGAAATAAACCATTTTCATTGCCACTAGCAAGATGTAAAATGGTTTTTATATTGGTGTTGAAAGTTTTTACAGCATTGGTTCCAGCATTTAAAAATTTCGCATAATTAGCAAAACCACCTGTGGAAGCTTTTCCAGTATTCCATAACATTCCATCATTAGTTTCATTGCCAATTTGAACCCATTTAGGTGTAATTCCTTTTGCAGATAAAGCAGTTAAAATATCGGTTGTATGATTGTAAACGGCTGTTTCTAATTGAGAAACTGAAAAATTTATCCAAGCTGCAGGTTTTGTTTGTTGACCAGGATCTGCCCACCAATCACTGTAATGAATACAAATCATCACTTCTAAACCAGCAGCTTTTGCGAGTTCAGCTTTGGCAACCAAATCGTCAATATCACACCAACCATTTGCTTGCGAAACATCAGGATTTACCCAAACTCTCAATCTTACAGCATCCAAATCATATTCTTTTAACAAAGGCATCAATTGTTTTGAAACACCATTATTATCTTTCCAAATAATACCATTTGATTGCATTTCTGTCATCCAACTAATGTCTGCACCTTTGCTAATTGGGTTTGTGCTGAACGTATAATTTTGGGTATTTTGAAGTACCAAAGCTGGAGTATTCCAATGACCTGCCCAAGCATTTTCAGTCCAACCTCCACTTTTATACAAGGTTGCTTTTACTTGATAATAATTTCCATTTGGCAAATCAGAAGTTAATGGATTGCTACTTCCTACAAAAAAACTAACAGATTTTTGAACTTCATTTCCTGTTTGTTGATTTAGCAGAGTAACACCATCAATCGTTTTAACATAGGAATTATTTGAGTCCAATATTTCTAAACCAATATAAATATGATTTCCAGATGAACCAACTTCGCTAGAATATTTGAAATTTATGGTCAAAGTTGCTCCTAATAAAGGACTTACTTCAAGCGGATTTTCATTAAAAGAAGAAATTTCTATGGATTGAGAAAATAGTAAATTGGGGAAATTCAAGCAAACAAACATCAAAAACCAAAAGAAAGGAAACTTTTTTTTAGTTGTTATTTTGTGAAGTAAGGTTTCATTATTCATGTAAATTTAATTTTTGTAAATACTTGATTAATAATACTGGATGATCTGTTTGAATGATTGCAGGACGAAGTTCAATTATTTTATTCATTGATGCAGTATTATTTTTTTCAAACAGCTTATCCACATGCCATAAACTATTCATAAACACTTGAATAGCATTCTTTTTTGCCCAATTCATGTTTTCCGAATTTAATGATTTCTCATCAAAATGTTGAAGTTTTGATGTAATATTTTTAGCATAATACATCATTTCTTTGCTGTTTGAAACTAAAGGTAATACAGCATAAGTTGCATCAATTGCTAAGATTTCTGCGATTTTTTTTCGATCCCAAATAAATGAAAACACGTCATTTTGCATCTTGTTTTCTTTTAATTGTTGATACAGTTTTGAAATTTCCACATTTTTAATGTCTAAATTCAGTATTATTTTATTTTTTGAAATTTCTAAAACCTCTTGCAAAGTTGGGATTTTATGAGTTGTTACAGAATCATTCATCACAAGAAAAAGATTGCTTAATTCCGCAAATGTAAAATCGCGAATATATCCAGTTCCATTGGTTGTCCTATCAATTTTATTGTCGTGCATCAATACAAGAACGCCGTCTTTTGTGGTGTTAACGTCGATTTCAACAATGTCTATTTTTGCTTCAATTGCTTTTTTTATGGATTCTAATGAGTTTTCTGGCGCAAATTTGTGGTAAGCTCTATGTGCACAAACTAAAATTTCCTTTTCAGTTCTTTTCTGAATTTTTTGAATTACAGTACTTTGAATTTTGGAATTTTCGGATTTTTTGATGGTGTTTTTAACTTCCGAACAAGAAAAAAATGTAAAAAATAAGAGAACAAACGAAATTTTATACATGTACTATTTTTGATTTATTTTAGTTTTTCAGACTATAAAATAGTCTCAACAGTCACAAATTTGTAACCATTTTTAATGCCATATTGAAGCATTTTCTCTAAATCTTTTAGTTTTGCGTCCAAATTGCTATAATCAAAATCGTGCATCAAAACCACTGCTCCATTGTGAATGTAATTTTTAAATTTCTCAAATAGTTGACCTTCTTTATTTTCTTTTGGATCCCAATCATTGGTCGTTATTGACCACAAAACCGTTTTGATGTTTTTTGAAGCTAAAAAATCAATCTGATTTTGAGTGATGGCACCAAAAGGAGGCCTGAAATACCTAACATTTTTTACACCATAATTTGACAATTCAGTATTGCATTTTTCAACCTGATTTTGCCATAATTGTTCATTTGAAAACGTCCAACCATTTTCATGATTCCAACTGTGATTTGCAATTAAATGCCCATTTTTTTTGGCAATATTGATGACATTAGGATTTTCTTTGACGCGTTCTCCCACCCAAAAAAAAGTTCCTTTTGCGTTGTATCTATCTAAAATTTTGATGATTTTTTTTGAAACTTCTGTTGGGCCATCATCAAAAGTTAAGGCAATTTGTTTTTTGGTTGAATCGCCTTTTGTAATACAAAAACCTTGACTGTTTTTCTGAAAATCCAAAAATTGATTTGGAATTAATGGAAGACTGTCATTTTTTTGATTGCTATTTATTTTCCAATTCACTTTTTCTGCACCGTTTTTTTCGCTTTTGGAAAAGTTTGTCAGAAAAACTACAAAAATCAATAATAGTAACTTTTTAAAAATCTTCATTTATTTGAGCACAATTTTATGGAGTAAAACCCCTTGTTTTTCTGAATAATTTTCTGGGTTTAGATCTGGTCCAAAACTAATTTGTAGTGATTCAATCGCAGATTTTTCAAATTTTTCTGTGGATGAAGAAGTAAACCAATACGATTGAAATCCTGGATAAGGTCTTGGTAATAAAACCATTGGAACTGCTTTTAACGCTGAAAGTGGAATAAAATGGATTTCTTTTTTGGGTGTTACTTCTATTACTTTTCCAAAAACGGTTCCATTATTTAATTGCAAAGCAATTTGTACTTTTTGATTTTTAGTGGTTCCAGATGAAGCTTCTATCATCAAAGAATCAAGAGAATTTAGATGATGAATTTCATTTTTGATATTTTTTTCAACCAAAATTTTAAACGTAAAATCAGGAATTTCTCCATTTAAATTGTTGACTGTTACATTCAATGTATTTTCAGTCGGAATTTTATGAACAATAGTTTCAAAACGATAGCCTCTTTGATTTGGCCATAAAAAATTATTTTCTGATTCCACAGCAGCATCAAACAAAACGATGATTGGTGCTGATTTTACAATTTTTGTACTATATCTTTTTTCAGGAATAAAATCCCAATCAATAGGATTTCCAGCCACATTATCAGGAAAAACAGTTGTGCCATTTTCAGTATAAACAACGATATGATAATTGAATGAATTTCCATACAATTTCTCTTTCGGAATTAGCACTTTGTAGTGATAATTTCCTGATTTTTCCATCACATAATTATCCGTTTTTTGATACCCTGAAGGCAAAACAACTTCTACTTTTTTAATTTTTGTTGGCGAAATAATGTCAGCTTCAATGTTTAAATCAGTCTTTTTTTCAATCGATTTTAAAGGTTCATGAACCACATAAATTTGCTTGATTTCTTGATTGATATTTGCAAATTCATTGGTTTTGATATTTCCTAATTTTTGAGTTGAAATAGCTATATCAAGCTCATTTTTTGCATGTAAAATATACGTTCCAGGTTTGATTTTGAATTTTTGAGCACTTGATTTTCCTGAAAATGTATTGCCTTTATCAATTGCAGAAATATGGAAATTTGCTCCCAAATCCGAAAGATTAATTTCTATCTCATTGTCATTATTTTCTAAAAAAGCCACTGTTTTTTTAAGACTTGCTTTTTCAAAAGGATCATTTACCCAAATCACGTCAGGAAGGATTTCTAATCTCCAAATTCCATTGTCAATTTTATCCAAAAAGTAAGCGCCACTTCCAGCATAAGAAACCAATTTTGAAGAACCAACTCCTGCAATTTCTTTTAATTTGTTAGTGTTTTTAGGAATTTCATCAGTTGAATTTGTGTAATAAAAAGCAGTTTCAGTAGTGTAAATCGCTAAATTTTGACTAGGAATCAAGGTTGTATTCATGAAATTTGTGTTGTTTGGAAACTTCCCAAAAGAAGCTCCTAAAGGCGTTTCATGAAAAACTTTTGAAGCAATTTTGAAAGAAATCGCTTTTGAAGGCGTGTACGCAAGGTTGAAATAATGCGTTTGATATTCAGTATTTGCAAAAGCTAAATCAATTGGATCATAAGCAAATTGCGCTGCAAACTGAAATTTAGCGCCTCTAAAACTTCTTGCCATTGCAGGAAATAAAGAAGATTGATTGGTGTCTCCAGGGTCAAATTCATAAATGATTCTTGCTTTATTTTGGAATTCTTTTTTAGAATCAAAAGGAATTTCATACGAATCAACATTGGGTAAATTATTCATTTCAAGTAAATTCCCTCTTACTAATCCAGTTGGATACCATTGAAAAGTACACCCTTGAATATTGGCTTTTAAATAATCATCAATAAATTCTGGTCTTTCAGAAACGTTGTAAAAAATAGGATTTTTAAAACCAGCTTTGCGAATGACATCAACCATTCTGTTGATATATTTTGTGGCAATGGGTCCATTAGTATGCGTTGGTTCGTTGTTGATTTCCAGCGCAATAATATCAGGATCATTTTTATATGCCAAACCAGTGTAAGGATTTACATGATTTAATAATTGTGTAAAATAGCGTTCTTGTTTTTGTAAGACTTTTTCATCATCATAGGTTTGCCATTTTTCCAATTTATTGGAAAATCCATCTACAGGAAAATTCTTTTCAGGATAGCCATTATCACCCACTTTGAAAGGAGTTACAAGGGTTTTGAATCCTCTTTCTTTCATTTTTGCGAGGGTATAATCTAACAAATCAAGCTGAGGAGAATCAATTAAATTTCCCAAACTGTCAGTGACTTCTGTATCCCAAATGTGCACTCTAAAAGCATCAACGCCCAAACGTGACAAATGATAAACATCTTTTTCTATGGCATTTTTATGATTTTTATTTACATAATTTATGGCTCTGTAACCATGTGCAAAAGGCAGTGTGTAATTGACGCCAAAAAGTCGGATTTCCTCCTTGTTTTTTGACCATCTAAAAACACCTTTTGAGTCAACAAACGTTGATTTTTGACTGAAAAAATTATAATTTACAGCAATAAAAAGGACAAAAAAAACTATTTTAAATTTCATTGAAAAAGATTTTAAACCTTACACTTTATAAAATTCAACATTTTTAGGAGATTTATGAATGAATTTTCCTAAAAATGTTGAATTTAAAAAAAATTGATTTAATTTTTAATGAATTTCATTCTCTTTTGATTATTTTCTGAAGTCACTGTAAGAATATAAATTCCTGAATTTAATTGAGAAACATCAATTTTAGAATTCGAAATTTTTGAGGAAGCATACACTTTTTTACCCAAAACATTTACAATAGAAACTTGAGAAATTGCACTATTTTCAATTCCTTTTAATTGAATAACATCCCTTGTAGGATTTGGAAAAATAGACACATTTTGTAAATTTTTTGAAATATCATCTACACTTAAAGCAGCAGCAGTAAGATTAATTGGTGTTGCTGGATAAGCACCTGCTAACCAATCAAAAGTGCTTGTTTTTAATTCGATGTTAATTTTATAATTCAAAGCTCCTGTTAAACTTGAAGAAGGAGCTGTGCCCTCAGGAATTGTAAAAGTTATAGATCCAGTAACGTCTGTTCCTGCTGGAGCAGGACTTAGTTCTCCACCTGCAACATAGCTTACCCAAGTCCAATCATTTAGTAAATTGATTCCACAAAAAATATATCCGTCAGCAGCAACTGTGTATTTAAAATCTACTTTGATGGTTTTCCCAATTTCTGAAGTTGAAATATCTGAAGTAAATGCTATGGATTGAGCATTGATAAAACTTGTTAAAAGTAACGCAATAAAAAGTAATTGTTTTTTCATAATTTAAAGATTTAAGTGAATGGTTATGAGTTAATTATTGTTTAGTTTGATAGAGCTTAACTCTGAATCTCTATTTTCTTTTATATTGATTTATTTTTTTTAATATTGAATTATTTCGTTCATCCAATTGACACCATCATGAAGATTGTGATTGAAATCCCAAAAAGCTTTGTTTTCCCATGAAGAACCAGCACCATATTGATCAGGAAAAATTAAGGTGTTAGATCCAACCCATTCTCCTCCCCAATAAATGATTCCAATGCCACCTGCATCAAACAATTCTTGTCCAAAATCTTTTAAATACTTTTTTTGTGTATTTGTATTTGGTGGATTGTCATAACCTCTTGGAATATTTTCAACTCCCAAAATATCCACATGACCATCATTTCCACCAGTTCTAAAAAGTTGTGCAGTTTCCATGATTAAAAATTCTTTTTTGTAGGTATTTTTTACAAAAGACACAACCTCTGTCCAGTTCTTAAAATCTCCCAAAGAATGCCAACCATGATAATGAGAAAGTGCCAAAATATCAAAATCCAAATTATTTCGAACGTGTACTTTTAACCAAGTTTTCAGATAGGAAGCATTAAATATATGACAGGCTATTTTGATGTTTAATCCATATTTTGAGTTGATATCTCTTACCGCTTTTGTGCCTGCATTTAATAATTTTACAGTTCTCACAACACTATAAGGAGGCAAATCACTTTCAAGCATGTTAGGCTCTAAAAAACGTTGGTTTGTTTCATTGCCAATCGCAACAATCTCCGGAATTAATCCTGATTTTATGAAATCTTCTAAAACTGTTGTGGTGTGTTTGTATACTGAATCTTTTAATTTTTCTACATCACTAGCTATAGATTGCCATTTTAGTGGCGCAACATAACCATTTAATCTATCATTGTCATTTAATGCCATTGATTGATAACCAAATGTTAATAGCGTTTTTAAACCTGCATTTTTGGCTCTTTGCATTTCTATTTTTACTTTTGCTGGTGAACCAAAATCTACATCAGCAAAACCAGTTGTGTAGCTGCTTCTATAAGGAGGATTGTCAATTCTTAAACGAGCAATATTTGCACCATGATCTGCCAAACTTTGAAAAGCGTCTTTGGCGATGCCATTTTCTTTGAAAACAACTCCTCCATAAGTTTCTTGGTGCGAAACATATGCCATGTAAGAACCTTTGTAAAATACGGAACTTGGTGTTGGAAATGGTACTTCTTCTACAGTTGGAATGCCACTTTCTACAGTGCAACTTACTTGAAATAATAAACTTAAAGCAATGATAATCTGATATATATAAATTTTTTTAAACATTTTATAATGATATTAAATTGATTATTTTTTTCATCCAAACTCTATATCCTGTTTCATTTAAATGAACTCCATCATGAGATAAATTCATGTTCATCAAACCATCTTTATCTGTAAATTCAGTGTGTAATTCAATGAGTTGATACGGATTTTTTGATGCCGAATTTCTGAGCAATTCATTTGTCATTTGAATTTTTTCTCTAATTTTTAAAGTACTTGTTGGTAAAATTGTATGAACAAATATGTTGGTATTTGGAGATTTTTCATGAATTTGATTGACAATTTTCAGGATGTTTTCATACACTTTTTCGGATGTCATATCATCTCTAAACAAATCATTGATACCTATTAAAATGAAAATTTGTTTTTGTTCGCAATACGTAAGTTCATCCAATCTTGCCAAAACACCTTCAGTGGTATCTCCTGCAATTCCTCTATTTTTTATTTTTGAATTATTGAATCTTTTGCCCCAATCTCCACCATTTTCGGTGATGCTATTGCCTAAAAAAACAATACCATTTTTTGACAATGGATTCTCTTTGAAACTTGCAATTCTCTCTGGATAATGCTTTTTAGTAAAATCAGTATGTGAAGCAATTACCAAGTTTTTTGATGGATACATTGCACTTGGAATTGTGCAAGTTAAATTTTCATTATCAAGTTCATTTGGATTATTACTACTTTGTGTACATGCTTTTAATGACATGAAAAGCGAGATAGAAACTATCACTCTTAAGCTTAAATATTTCATATAGAATCCCATTTATACAATTTTTTTATTGAGGCGTTACTGTATATTTTCCTGTTACAAAATCAATCGTAATCTCATAAATCCCAGTAATTGGAGGAGATTTTATAGGGCTTCCAATCCAAGGTGGATTTGTATTTGAGCCATTTTCTGTAAATGAACCTCCTGTAGCTGGTTGATTTGCAACCAAACCTACATACGCAGGATTTCCCCAACCCATATTGCTACTAATAAATGCAAAATTTCTGTTTCCAATTAATTCTCTTGTAATCGTAAAAATGGCTTTGTTAGGAATTTTTGTCAATTTTTGATTTGCAGGAACTGGATAACCCCAATTGGATGGCACTGCATCACCTTGAAGATATAATTCTCCAGATAATGGAAGTGGAAAAAATAAATCTTCATAAGGTGTTACTGTTATCGATTCAATTTTTGAATAAGAAGGCAAAGCACCATAATTTAGAGATGTTTTTAGTCTTACTTTAATTTTTCCTTCAACATTTGTATTTAAATCCATGCTTAATGCGATTGCATTTAATTTTGCATGCGTAAGAGACAAAGTTGTATTTTCGGTAACTTCGGTTTCAGGATCAGAAAAATCGCCATTTTCAGCATCAATTTCTAAAGTATATTGCAAAGGAGTATTTACGCCATAATCAGAAACATTCCAACTAAAACCAATGGCTGTTTGGTCTTTATTGGCTTTGCTTAAAATTATAGTTGTCGCTGTTGGATTTATCAGCAATTCACCATCAATTGGAGGTATTGCAACATACGTACTTTCACTATCTGTACACGAATTGAATAGGGATGAAGTGAGCAGTATTCCAATAAAAATTTTTAAAATATTTTTCATACTATTTGTGTTTTATTATTATTTATTTTAGTGATTTAAAGCACTATTTTAAAAACCATCTATTTGTTTTAAATTAGGATTTGCCAACAAATCTGAAGTTGGAATTGGAAATAAATTGTACTTGTCGTCAACTGCTCTTCCAAATTCGGAATTTCCTTTCCAAGCCCATAAGTAAGCTCCTGTAGTCAATTTATTATATCTAATTAAATCAGTTCTTCTATGAGTTTCCCAGTACAATTCTCTAGCTCTTTCATCTAAAATGAAATCAAGCGTAAGTTGTGTATTGGTAATATTTCCAGAAGTACTTGAAGGATTATTTGCATAAGCACGACCTCTAATTTGATTTATATAACTCAAAGCCAATGCATTACTTCCTCCTGAGCCACCTCTTAAAACAGCTTCAGCATAAGTTAAATAAATTTCTGCCAAACGAAATACTGGAAAATCAATATCAGAAAGATTTCCAAAATTGTTATTTTGTTCTATTGGATTTCCATTTCGATCTTTGTTTCTGTATTTAAAAGACGAATATCCATCTGTACTTGTTGAAATTGATTTTACTACTAAGTTTTGTCCACTTGTAAAAAACATTCCACGTTTGTCAATAGAAGTATCAGGTGTTGGAAATAACGCAGGAACTTGTTGTGTAAAACGAAACGATTGCCAACTGCTTGACATTCCATTAATACTTGCTGGAACACCTGCAGGACCCAATGCTAAAAAATTTGTAGAATACCAAGTTTGGTTTGTATTGTCATAATTTATCGTGAAAATAAATTCGTTGATGTTCAAATGATTATCACCCAACATCAACCACTCATATCTTGTTTCTAATGCATATCCTTCGTTAATTATTTTGGTAGCATATGTAATTGCTTCTGTATAATATTCATTTCCTGTATAGGTTTTTCCGTTCAAATACATTCTAGAAAGCAATGCCCAAGCTGCAGCTTTGTCTGGTCTGCCCCATTCATTTGTTCTTGCATCTGCCAATTCAGTTTCAATTTCTTTCAATTCTGTTTCAAGAAAAGCGAATAAATCAGCACGTTGAATTTGACTTGGTGGAGTAGTTCCTAAAGTTTCTTCTGTTGGAAAAGGAGGATTTCCATAACTATCCATCAAAATCCAAAAACAATACGCTCTTAAAAATCGTACTTCAGCTTTGAATTGATTTATTTCTGCAGCTTGTGATGCAGTAAATCCTCTTGCAGCTATTTTTTCAGATGAAGATTCATTGATAAAATTGTTGCACAATGTGATCATGTTCATTGCAGCTGTATACACATTTGCGATGGCTGGCGAATCTGCACTCCAAGCCAATTCATGATAAATTCCATCACCACCATCATTCCAAGTACTTACTGCCATGTCTGTAGAATATTCTTGCATGCTCCAATAAAACCTCAAAAAGGTGCTGTAAGCCAAATTAGAATACACAGAAACCAATCCTTGTTTATACCCTTCAACACTATTAAATTGTTTGTCAGAAGTAACTGTATTCAGTGGAACTTTGTTTAAATCTTCTGTACATGAATTCAAATTGACGATAAAAATCAATATCATTACCATCAAAAGAAACCTGTTGTTTTTGAATTTTTCCATTTGTTTTTCTTTTAGTTATTATCTCTATTTTTTTAAAAATTTAAGTTTATGCCCAAAGCAAAAATTCTAGGAACTGGATAGCCATTTTCACTTCCATTGTTTGATTCTGGGTCTAATCCATCATAATTTGTGATGACAAAAACATTTTGAACGGTGAAATTTAAACCCAAGCCAAGTTTAGAATTCATCAATGTTTTTCCGAAATTATATCCAATATTGATGTTATCCATCTTTAAGAAAGAGGCGTTTTGTAAATAAAAATCACTGAATCTTTGGGTGTCATTATTAAATCTAAAAAGGGTGTCATAGTACAATCTGTTTAGATTTTGTGAAACTTGAAAATCAGTAATGGCAACAGTACTATTGTAAGGTTGAAAAAATAAATAATGACCCAAATTGGCATGAAAAGCAGTGCTCAAACTCCATTTTTTATTTTGCAGACTCGTGCTAAATCCTAATAAATATTTTGGCAATGCTGATTTATTGGTAATATATCTATCAGCTGCATTGATATTTCCATCATTATTTACATCTACAACTTGACCTTCAATGGGCATTCCATTAGCATCATACACTTGGTTGTATAAGTAAAAAGTGTTTCTTGGATAATTGACAGTATTTACCAAAGTAGCATCACTAAACAACCCAACTCCATCATCATTACCATTTGTTAATTTGGTGATTTTATTGATATTATAAGTAGCATTGAAATTTAAAGTCCAATTGATGTCATCTGTTTTTACAGGAGTTGCATTGAAGTTAAATTCTATACCTTTATTTTCCATAGAACCAATATTCAGCAGCAATTGATTTCCGAAATTAACACCTAAAGGAATGGTTGTCATGTTCAATAAATCTTTGGTGTTTTTTTGATAGATGTCAACACTTCCTGAGATTCTGTCATCCAAAAAACCAAAATCTAAACCAATATTAAAAGAGGCTGTTTGTTCCCATTTCAAATCAGGATTGTAGGCTTGAGGCGAAACAGTGATATATGGAGTGTCACCAAAAGTATATCTGTTATTCAAAAAACCGATGTTATAACCTGTTTGATAATAATAATTGGCAATTCCATCTTGTTGACCTGTGATTCCATAACTTGCTCTTAATTTAAGATTTGATAAAGATTTTACGTCTTTCAAAAAACGTTCTTCTTTCATTTTCCAGGCCAATGCTACAGAAGGAAATGTTCCCCAACGATTATCACTTGAAAATCTTGAAGACCCATCTCGTCTTAAAGAAGCAGTCAATAAATATTTGTCATCAAAATTATAATTTACACGACCATAAAATGAAATGATGGCATTACTTGGTTTATCAAAAGGAAATGGAGGTTCGCTATTTGGAAACTGAGTACCATCTGCTCGAAATGAAGGATATGAATAATTGGTTGATAAAAAATCGTTGTAAGAATATCCTGCTGTAATATCAAAATTACTCTTTATAGAAGTCATTTCTTTGCTATAAAAAAGATAAGATTCTAACAATAGATTTCTAACTTCACGTGAAGGATTTGCATAATAAATATACCCTCCAGAAAGATCACTAGGAAAATAATTTGGTTGTGCTGCATCTCTAAAAACACCTCTAGAAATATCATATCCTGCATTTACATTTACATGCAAATCTGGCAAAAAGTGCGTGGAATAATCCAATTGAATATTTCCCAAACTTCGATAACTTTGGTTCACTCTATCCACTTGTTCTAGCATACTTACAGGATTTATAAGCGCGATTGCTGGATTGTCTGCAAATTGAATGTACTGAAAATAACCACCATACGTTTGGTCTTCTACACGAACTGGTTGTGTTGGATCAAAAGCTGTGGCAGTCCAAATGGCATTTTGATTGGCAATTTTATCATCTTCAAAAGAACCTTTTAAATTGATATTCACTTTTAAATGATTGTCAAAAAACTTTGGATTCAAGTTTAATAAAGCAGTCAATCTTTTATAATTTCCGGTTTTTAAATTTCCTTCTTGGTCTAAATAACCCACTGAAGCACGATAAGGTAGTTTTTTAATGGCGCCACTTACACTCACATTAAATTCGGATGTAAATGCTGGTTGATAAATTTCATCTTGCCAATTGGTATTTGCAGTTCCTAATGGAGTTCTGCTTGTTCCAAGCGTATTTACAACGGCTCTATATTCATCTGCGCTTAAAACATCTGCATTTCTGATGATTGTTGAAACTCTAGTATTTGTGGTTATATTTACTTTGAATTCGTCAATACTTCCTTTTTTAGTGGTGATAATTACAACACCATTAGAAGCTCTTGAACCGTAAATTGCTGCAGAAGAAGCATCTTTTAAAACAGTAAAACTTTCAATGTCATTTGGATTTAATTGACTCAAAATTCCAGGACCATTATTTGAACCTTCAATCGGAATTCCATCAATGATAAATAACGGATTGTTGGTAGCACTTAATGACGAACCTCCACGAATTAAAATAGAACTTCCAGCACCTGGTCTTCCTCCAGCTGGGGTTATTTGAACTCCTGGCAACTTGTTGGCAACTAAATTTTCAACATTTGTTGCAGGAATGTCTTGAAAATCTTTTTCACTAATACTTGCTACAGAGCCTGTTAAATCTTTCTTTTTCTGAGTTCCATATCCAATCAATATAATTTCATTCAAACTTTCTGTTGCTTCCAATAACGAAACATTTAAATTGGATGAAGTAATTTTAATTTCCTCACTTTTATATCCCAAATAGGAAAACACTAAAACATCACCAATACTTGCTTTTATAGAATATTCTCCATTAAAGTCAGACAAACTTCCAATGGTTGTGCCTTTGAGTAGCACACTAACTCCAGGCAAAGGAGTATTAGAACTTTTCTCTTTCACAATTCCACTAACAGTGATTTTTTGGGCTTGTGATACTAATGAAAAACTCAGCAACACAAATAGACAGATTATTTTTTTCATTCTTTTTGATTCTTTTTTCTTGATTAAGAAAATCATCTTTATGAGATTTATTTTTAGTTGATTGTTTATTGGAGAAAAAAAATTTCCAATATTTTGGTTTTTTACTTCTACAATATTATGCGAAATGAGAGGCAATAGGAGGGGTCAAATTCATTCAATAAGTAGGAAGAACTCATTGATTTTAGAAAATTTCTATAGATTTAGGGTAATTTAGGACAACAACGTCCAATTAGGATTTCGTAAAGTCTGAAGGATTTTTCTTAAACTTTTGTTTGAACAATTTGCTAAAATATTTTCTGTCAGAATAACCCACTTTATAGCAAGCATCAGAAACGGAATACCCCATTTCTTCAATAAGTTGTTTGGCAATTGAAAGTCTATAATCTCTGATAAATTCAATAAAAGTCAATCCAGTCAATGATTTTATTTTCTTATACATTGCTGAATGACTCATGTTGATGTTTTCTGAAATGGTTTGTGCATTCAAATTATTGGATTGCAAATTTTCTTCCAATGATTTGTAGAGGTTTTCAAGAAAAATCTGATCTTGTGAATTGATAGCTAGTTCTTTAGGATTCAGCAAAATGCTGTTTGCGAATTTTTCTTTGAGCAATTTTCTGTTTTTCAGCAGGTTTTTAATCCTATTTTTTAAAATATCTTCATTATAAGGTTTGATAATATATTCATCTGCACCAGTTTCAAAACCTTCCATTTTATCTTTTTCAGCTGTTTTTGCAGTTAAAATAATTATAGGAATATGACTTGTAATTCCGTTGATTTTTATTTTTTTAGACAGTTCAATTCCGTCCATTTTTGGCATCATAATATCGCTAATAATCAAGTCTGGTAGTTCTGTGGATGCTTTTTTAAGTCCATCTTCACCATCAAAAGCTTGAATCACTTCATACGATTCTTGTTCTAAAATTTCCTTTAACGATTCTTGAATTTCAAGATTGTCTTCCACAATTAAAATGGTGGTAATTTGCTTCTTTTTATCTGAAATTTTTTTCTCTAATTTTTCAATGGTGTTGGTATTATTTTCTAATTCCGAATCCATATTTTCATCCGAATCAAAATGATTTCCTTTCATTAAATGAACTTCAAACGAACTTCCTTTTTTATAATTGCTTGTCACGTTTATGTTGCCTTTGTGCAATTCAACAACATCTTTTACGATTGCCAAGCCCAATCCAAAACCCCTATTATTTTTAGATTGAACATTTTTTACTTGATAAAATCTGTTGAATATTTTCTTCAAATCTTCAGTAGAAATCCCAATTCCATTGTCTTTGACAGTTAAAATTACCTCGTTATTGGTGTCTTCAATAAAAACTTCGATAGTACCACTGTCATTGGTGAATTTAAATGCGTTTGAAATCAAATTAAAAACGACTTTTTCAAGTTGATTTCTGTCAAAAAAAAGAAATTGTGTAGTGTTGTCTGTTCTAAAAGTGTATTTTATATTTCTATCCAAAGCAATGTCCGAAAATGACAAATAAATTTCTTTGACAAAGGAGACAAATTCATTTTTTGAAACATTCAACACAATATCATTGGATTCTAATTTTCGAACATCCAACAATTCATTGACCAATCTTAGCAGCAAATTACTATTTCTTCTAATGGTGTGTGCTGCCTTTATTTGCTTGCTATCTTGCAGTTTGTTGTTGTCAAAAAGACGATTGATGGAACTTAAAATTAATGTAACTGGCGTTCTAATTTCATGAGAAATATTGGTGAAAAACTGCTGTTTTAAATTGTATAATTCCACATCTTTTTCGTGTGTTAACTTCTCTAATTCTAAGGAACTTTTCAGTTTTGCCCATGAAATACTGTTTTTTCTGAAAAGATATAGAAAGAATAAAATGAGCAAAGAATAAATGATATATGCCCACCAAGTCAGCCAAAATGGTCTTAAAATCTTGATATTTATGGAGGTAAATTCTTCACCCCAATTTGCGCCAACTTCTTTACTTTTTACTTTAAAAACATAATTTCCAGGAGACAAATTCGTAAAAGTTGCTGTTCTGTCTTTTCCAATTGTTCTCCAATCTTGTTCAAAATTTTCCATTTTAATGGCATATTCGCAATTTTGTGAAAACGGAAATTTTAATGCCGAAAATTCAAAAGTGATGACATTTTGAAAATGTTTGAGTGTAATATCTGTAACACTTTCAATATTTTTTTGGATGATTTCTTCATCGCCAACAGTGACTTCTTTATTGAATAATTTAAAATTTCGAATGGCTACTTTTGGTTGTAAATTTTCATTATTCAATTTTCTTGGATCAAATTTCAGAACACCATTGATGCCTCCAAAATATAAAAATCCTTTGTCATCTTTAAAACTCGAATTGATGTGAAAATCGCCTGACAAACCCGTAAAAGTGCTAAAAGTTTTATTGGAATAATCATATTTTACAATTCCATTTTTACTGCCAAACCAAATATTTTTTTGGTCATCTTCTTCAATTGAAGTGATGTTTTTATATTTTACGTTTTCGTCATTTTCAAATCGCTCAATTTCTCTTGTTTTAAGGTTCATTCTGTTGATTCCTTCTCCAGAAGTTCCAATCCATAAATTTCCTTTTGAGTCTTTTAAAATCGAAAAAAGGTTATTACTACTGATTGTTTTTGAATCTTTTTCATCAAAAGTATAGGTTTCTACCTTTTTTGTTTCAATATCAAAAACACTCAAACCTCCTCCAAATGTGGCCATCCAAATCTTTTTTCCGTCTTTTAAAAGCGAAATAATATTGTTATTTGGAATCGTAAATCTTGAAAATTTATTGGTTGTAACGTCAAGATAATTCAAACCTCCACCCCAAGTTGCAATCCATAAATTTTGATTTTCGTCTTCAATAATATCTCTTACATCATTAAAACTCAATGAATTTTCATCTTTGAAATCATTGAGATATTGTGTCGTTTTTTTACGATTTAAATCAAATTTTATAAGGCCATTTCCAAAAGTCCCAAACCAAAAATTGTTGTCTTTTGTTTGAATAATTTTTTGAATGTATTTTGCTTTGACTATTTTTTCATCAAAAAACTGCGTTTTGTTCGTTTTTTTATCAAAAACATTGAGTCCATTTCCATCCAAACCTAAAAATAAATACTCTTGATTCTGGAAAATTGACAACACAGGATTTGGATTTTGACCAATAAAATCGCTAAAAATTATTTCTGTTTGATTTTTATTGTCCAAAATGCTAATGCCATTCCAAGCTGTTCCAATCCAAATAGTGGCATTGTCATCTTCAGTAATCACATAAATCGCATTTCCAGCCAAAGATGTTGACAATTGAGAATTGTACATATAATTGTTCACAATTGGGTCTTTGCTATTTGGATGTTTCAATTCAAAAAGTCCATATCCATCAGTTCCAACCCACAAATTGCCTTTGCTGTCTTTTTTCATAGAACGAATAATTTTGAATTTCTCATTCAATGGATCATCATTCTTGAAAAAATCAGCGATTTTATAATTGTTCAAATCAATAGTAAGCAATCCTTTTCCTGAGGTTCCTAGTATAATTTTGTCTGAATTTAATTCAGTAATTGCATTTATCGAGTTCGAAATTTGTTGCTTTTCTTGAGGAATATTTTTGAACTTTTTAGTCTGATTATCAAATAGAAAAATACCAGATGAAAATGTTCCAATCCAAATTCGTCCATTGGAATCTTCGTAAATACTTACTACATTAACGGTTTTATATTCATCAAAAGGATAATTATAAAACTTTTTTTCATCAAAATTTAATATTGACAATCCCTTTTCAGTTCCAATCAACAGATTGCCATTTTTATCTTCAATAAGCGTATTAATTCTGTCAGATAAAATAGAATATTTGTCGTTTTTTGCATTTTTGAAAGAGATAAATGTGTCATTTATTCGGTCATAAAGATTCAATCCACTTCCATAAGTGGTGAGCCAAATTCGGTTTTTACTGTCCAAATAAAGTCCTGAAATGTCATTGGAAACAATATTGCTGTTTTGTTTTGTGTACGCTTTTATGCTATGACCATCATATCTATTGAGTCCATATTGCGTACTTATCCACACAAAACCATTTTTTTCTTTTGCAATTCCTGTAATTCTTGAGCTTGACAAGCCTTGAGATTGATCTATTTTTTGAAAAATAGGTTGTGTTTGTGTCAAACTTTTCGACACAAATAATCCAAAAAAAGAGAATAAAAAAAAGTGTTTCAGAAATCTCAAAATACCATGAATTGATTGTGATTTTTTAAAATGAATTTCAGCTACAATATCAATTTTAATAAATTTCAAAAAGTAGGACAATTTAAGATTTTTAGGGTGTCAAATTCTGACTTTTTAGAGAATTATTTTTTTTAGAAGCCATTTCCTGCTGTCCGTTTCAAGTCCGCACCAAAAACAGCATTTTTGTAAGTCTTTTTGTTGGCTTCTTACAGTCGCCATAAAAAGCCAACAAAAAGTAGCTGTTTTTGGTTTACGGGCTTTCCACTATCATCAGGGCTAGGGATTTGTTATGATATGAACTTTCTGTTTGTAAATTAAACTTTCTAAATTACTTTTTTGATTCTTTAGTGAAAATGTTTAGAATGAAAAAGAAAAACCCAAAATGAAAAAAAATATGCTTTGGAATAAAATTTGTGTTATATTTGAAACAATAAAACTTTAAAATTATGAAAACACTAGAAAGAATACTTAGGGACTCAAGAGGAAAAGATATTGGAGTGAGAGAAAACGAAAGAGGAGCAATGTATATTGATCATAAAGTTTTCTTTTCCCTAGATGAAACAAAAAATGCGATGAAAGCTTTACGTGATTCTAAATTAGTTTCAGATATTAGGGCTAAAAGAGATAAACAACGTAAATAGTATTATACTATGCCCTATAATCTTTGGATATTTCCGCTTTTAAGTGGTTTTTATTTTCTAATGAAATATAAATATAACACTTATAAATATCAAAGATTAGATTCCCAAATTTTAATTTTTCATTCAATTTTATATGGGATACTTATATTTCTTGGATTGTATACAATAAGGGTAATCATTTCATTAATATTTCCAACAGTAATCCCAGCAATTTATAGTTTTCTCTATAAATTACCTATAAAAAAACAAGACTTTTTATGGAGTTCATTATTTTGTTTTATTATAACTTTTTTAGTAGTTGAGATATTAAACCTCATAAATGAGAAAAACGAATATTTTTCATGGAGAAAACCAGTAGATAAAGCCATAGATGAAATAGGTGATGAAGTTGAACAACTTTTTAAGCAATCATTTGTCGATAAACTTTTTATACAAATAACACTAAAAAATAATAAAGTTTATGTAGGTTTTGCAGACACAATACTTCCGCCAAAAGAAACCAATTATTTAAAAATTGTACCATTAATAAGTGGATATAGAAAATCTGAAACTAAAGAGGTTGAATTTACGACAGAATACTTCGAAGCATTAGATTTTTATGACAAAAATCCATCTAAATATAACACTTTTGATATGGATATTATAGTAATGCAAAATGAAATATTAACAGCACAAATTTTTGACTGGGATATTTTTAGACTTTTTAACTATCCAACAGAAGATATCAAAGAAAATAAAAAATCAAAAAAGAAATAACAATCCAAAATTTTAAATTATTTACTCTTAATGGAATTTTGTAAAATGGGATAATTTTTTTTAAAGAAAGATATTTTATTCAAGAGTCAAATAATGAATTAAAAAATATAGCTTTGAAATTAAGTGACCAAGATTTAAAATAAATTGAATTAAAAATTGACAAGAATAATACTTTTATCACTGGAACAAAAAAATACCAGAAATGAGTATTACTTAATATATTGAATATTCAGAAAAAAACTAAAAAATTAAACAAATGAAAAGAGGTTACATAAGTAATGACTTATTTAGCTATAAGGAAGATTCAAATCTAAGACTCTCAAATAATAATTATGTTTTAGCAATTAAAGACGAGGATTTTCCAGATAGAAATATTATACCACTATTTTATTACGATAATGGTATCGTCAGAGATATTGATGAATATGATATGGAGAGAATAGTTGTAGTTCCTCATAAAACTATAAACAACAAATCTTTATCCCGTTTTAATCTAAATCAATTAATAAAAATTTCTTTCGGAAACATATCAAGTAATGAAAGATTCTATGAGGGCTCCAGGCTACCAAAGTGTATTACAATTGATTCATATATTTATCCAACTGATAAAAATGACATTATAGAAGTATTTAGTGGAATAATTGATGAGTCCAATTCTAGAATTAAACTTTCTAACTCATATTTAGATTCTTTAATATTAGATATTTATGTAGAGGAAAACTCACCAATTTTTATAGAAACAAATGATATGATAATTGGTCCTTTTAAAGTTTTAAGAAAAGATAGTGAAGGATATTTTTATGTTGAGAAAAATTTATGGAAAACTTTTGGAGAGTATAAATTAACGGAAGATTCTTATATTGAATTTACTTCAAATGAAATTGATCGTAAAATTCATATTCCTTCATTTAATAAGTTTGAACTTGTTAAAACACTCGATTTTAAAGATGATAATGAGGTAATAAAAGAATTTAAATCCTTATTAATAGAAAATTCAGAAAGTTTTAATAGCCAATACATAGAAAACCTATTGGGTATTTTAAACAAAACAAAACAAATAAAATCAATTGATAAATATATTTCTGAAAATAAGAGAATTGCTGAAATACTTAAAAACACAGAAAATGTTATTATCTCAAACAAGGAACTTGCACTTTTAATTCCAGAAATAAATAATATAAAAAGTGAAATTGAAAGACTACAAAACGAGGAATTTGAATTAAAAAGTGCTGTTGACACATTTTCGACAAAAAATGAAGATATTCAGCAAAATATAATACAAAAACAAGTAAAACTTGATTTATTAAAAATTGAATTAGAGAATCTTAGTAAAACAAAAGAGGAAGAATTACTAAAAATAAAATCAGGATTAGAAAATGAAATAACTCTTTTACAAGAAGAAAAAGAGAATTTAGAAAATGATATTAAAATTGAAACCGAAAAAAAATCAAAAGAATTAAACTTACTAAAAGAAAACTTAGAAAAATTAGAAAAAGAAAAAGAAGATTTAGATTTTACGGTTACAGAATTAAGACAAGAAAATAGAAAGGTTCAAAGAGACGCCCAAGAGGAGTTAATAAATGTATTTAGACACAAAAAATATTTTGATTTCTTAAGTGGAAGAGATTTATCTGAATTTGATAAAACATTTGAATATAATTTTAGTGATTTTTCAATTTTAGATAGTCATACAGATTATATTGAATTTAGAAAAGATTTAAATTTAATTTTAAATAAAAACGGAAGGAACTTTGATGCTCATTTTATAGATAATTTATTAATTTCAATTCATCAAAATACATTAACTGTATTGGCGGGGTTACCTGGAACTGGGAAAACCAGTTTAGCTAGACTATTAACAAAAATATTAGCACCAAAAGATAGAATTACTGAGGTTTCTGTAAATCGTGGCTGGTCATCACAAAAAGATTTAATAGGTTTTCAGAATCCATTAACAAATAAATTTCATTCTGCACCTACTGGTATTTATGAATTATTAATTCAACTTGACTTTGAATCAAAAAATAATAAATATTTAGACTCACCAATGGCTTATATAATTTTAGATGAAGCAAATCTAAGCCCAATTGAACATTATTGGTCTACATTTTATAATTTAACAGATTCAATTGCTAAAAAAAATAGTCTTTTATCAATTCCATTAGGTAATAACTTAAATATTGAATTTGCTAATAATTTACGTTTTATAGCTACAATTAATTATGACCAAACAACAGAAAGTTTGTCGCCAAGAGTAATAGATAGAGCAAATATTATTCAAATTGCTGAAAACAATTTTAACATTGATGCTGTTTCAGTTGAAGAAATAGAACAATTGAATATTTCATTTCAAAAATGTATTGATTTTTTTAATCTACTTGATTTTCAAGAAAAAAAACAAAATGTTGTACTTTCTGATGAACTAAATTTAATATTTAACGAGATTAAGAAACGATTTAAAACCCTAAGAGTGCCTATAAGTCCAAGAGTAGAGATTGCAATAAAAAAATATTGTGCAGTAGCAAAAAATTTGATGAAGAAGGAAGTTTCTCGTCCATTAGATTACTGCGTTTCTCAGAGGCTTTTACCAATGATAAATCTTCAAGGTGACACTGCAAAAAATAATCTTGAAGATTTGTTAAATGTTTTTGAAAAAAATGATTTGAAAAAATCTAGTGATATTTTAAAAAGAATAATTGAAACTGGAAATGAGGACAGCATTTATGAAGGTAATTATAATTATTTCTTAACACTTTCTCATGCTTAGGGTTTTTCAAGTTATTAAGGATAAAAAGATAGAAATACACCAATCAAACAATATTTATACAGTTTTTGAACTAGGAAAATATGAATTAATTTATTTTTCAGATAATTTAATATATAACAACATTTTTATTGAAGATATACCTGTTGATTTTAATAAAATAATTCAAACTCAAAATCAGATTATCTTATCAGAATTTAGATATTTTGAAAATTATTTTGGTTTTGCTAGTGTGAAAATAAATAATGAAATTTTTTTATTTAATATTAAAATTGAAAAATTAAAATTATCAGAAATTGAGGATATTTTTACTTATTTATGGAAGAAAGAAGATAAACTATTTAACATATTCTTTTCTAAAAGTACTTATGAATTAGACTTTAAAAGAAAAGGGTTTGAATTGGGTCATACCTCAAAATTAATTTCTTTCATTGAGACATTTGTTTCTACTTTTGAAAAGTTATATTTTTCTTTTGAAAATCTACCACATACTATACTAAGGAAATTTTATGTAAAGACAAAGTATGATTCTCATAAGGTAACATCAGATACTGTAGACTGGATGTTAAATAATTTGGATGAAATTTATTTTGACAGTTCTTTTAAAGGTCATTATAATTCAATAAAAATAAATAATAAATATGGTATTATTGATAATATAAAAACATCAGAAAGTATTAATTCATTTAACAATTATGAAAACCAAATTATATTAGGTGCTTTTATCACTATTTTAAGAAAACTAAATCAATTAAAATCTGAAATAAGTTCAAGTATAAATATCCAACCTAATAAAGATGAATTGTATGCTGATTTTAAAGACTTAAAAAGAATCCCTTTTATAAAATTGTTTGAAGATTCTACTTCATTAGAAAGAAAAGTAACTAAACTTTTTAATAAGTATCGAAAACTTTTTAAAGAAGTTGAACCTAAAACAGAAAAACCTATATTAACAACAGTCTTTGCACAAAAATTACATTACAAAAAAGCTTTTAGTTTAATAAAAAATTTAAATGACTACAAATTTGATTTGTTTGGTGAATTTAAACTTTTAAATATTAGTAAATTAAGTAAGCTATATGAGGTTTATAATCTATATATTATCGTTGAATTAATTAAACAAAAATTAAAAATTGAATTATTTAATATAAATGGACATTCTAATAGGGTTGATGAAATTGTTGAAAGAATAACTTTTGATAATAGTAATTATAGAATTTCACTTTTTTATGAACAAAAATTTTATGGGATATCAAAAGCTGATCAAGAAACAGAACTAAGAAGAATAGATTTAAAAAAGGGAAGTTATTATAATCCAGATTTTATTGTTGAAATATTTAATAAAGTAGACCAAAAAAAGAAATATTATATTCTTGATGCGAAATACTCTAAACTATATACAGTTAAAAATGTTTATTTATTTGATTTAATTGAAAAATATATTATAAATACCGGAATTAATAATTATCCGAATCTAAAAATAAATTCTTTAGTTTTAATTTTTCCAAATGAAAAAGGCGATAAGATAATTAATAGTGAATTTTTTGAACCTACAATTGAACTTATAGCTTCTAAACCAAATTTTGAAAAAGAATTAAACGTATTTATTAGCCAAGTTATCGAAAAGAATCTCCCTGATAATTTAATTTTAAAATAAAAATTCTCTTATAAATTATTGTAAATAATGAGAGTATCTACTTATTAGTAAAATCCTATTTCTATTTCCTACAAATAAAACAATCAATTTTTCTAACACCTGACAGGTTTCCAAAACCTGTCAGGTGTAACCTCCTTTAAAGAATAAAAATCAAAATTATTTTTTTTCAAATAGTCCTTTTCTGTTTCAATATTTTTACTATTTTTAGAACATTATAAATCTATTAAAAGAAAAAGTATCATGGCTTCAACCTCAGAAACAGGTCACAGTAAAAACGTGGCTAATTTTAGCAGTGTGTAAGCTTCCCTTAAATTCGATCCATTCAAAAATAGAATTTTTATTCATTTAATCTGTATTCAATTGGTGATTTATTTTTAAGTGATTTATGTGGTCTATTGTAATTGTAATCGTTTATCCACTCTTGACTTATATCT
>NZ_JADWOV010000257.1 GCF_015767435.1 Polaribacter sp. BAL334 | reverse complement strand
GTTTTAGATTATACCATGCTTCAGTTACCCAATTATTTGAATCATCTCTATACCTAACCAATATTGATACTGTATCTGAACATTTATTTCTAAAATGAACTTTATAATGCTGGTTGCTTTGAAGGCCAAGGTATTTACCATCTTTCCAAATCTCATAATCAACAATGGTATTATCCTTTACAACATATTTCAGTGTTTTTTCTAATACATTATTTTTCCAATGACGTTCTCCAACATTCTTTCCTTTCTCATACATTGGCTCAATACCATTGTAATAAGTGAGTACTAGATTGTCGTTATTAAATTCTTCGTATTTATAAGTTTG
>NZ_JADWOV010000256.1 GCF_015767435.1 Polaribacter sp. BAL334 | reverse complement strand
TTGTGTACAATATTGAGAGTTACCACCACTAAAATTTAAGTTAGGTTGCAAGCTTTGAGCATTCCAGCTTATCAATAAGGCTTCGTAATTTGAATCTGAAAGTGTTGCATTGTTAAACATATTTGTTAGGTCTGTTACATTTTCAATGTTCCAAGCACTTAAATCCTGATCAAAGGCTATTGCATTATTAAACATTGCAAACATATTGGTTACAGAAGCTGTATTCCATGAACTAATATCTTGATTAAAAGAAATAGCAGAAGCAAATAAAGCTGACATATTTGTAACATTACTGGTATCCCATAAACTCAAATCTTGATTAAATGAAGTAGCTGCAGAAAACAAAAAACTAATGTCTGATACTTTAGAAATATCCCATGAACTGATATCTTGGTTAAAAGAAGACGCGGCATAAAACATTCCAGACATATTTGTGACTGAAGATAAATTTGGCGTATCTGTAGCGTTTATAACCAAATTTTCACAATCACGAAATGCATTTCCCATGGAAGTCCAATTTGTAGTTCCCCATTGTTCTACAGATAAAATTTTGGATTCTTCACCAGAAGTAAAAAAATAAATTCTAGGAAAATCTCCTCTTATATTTATTGTATAAGTTCCTGCTGTGACAAAGTCATGTGTAATATTTCCTGTTACTCCTAAATCGTCAAAAACACCATCATTATCCCAATCCACATCGTAATTATAAGTTTCCCCTGAAAATGTGGGAATCGAAATGGAAGTTGAGTTTGATGTACCTGGAT
>NZ_JADWOV010000255.1 GCF_015767435.1 Polaribacter sp. BAL334 | reverse complement strand
GAAGCTTTTGTGTGTAAGTAGAAACGTCCAATTCCATCCAAAGATTCCCCTAAGGTAACTTTGTAAGTGGCATTTGCTTCACTTAAAAGAGTTACTGTATTTGCAGCTCTGTCTTCTAAATAGACGTTGAAACCATCAGGAATGTTCATCGCTTCAGCAGAGAATGTGATTTCTTTTCCAGCAGCAGCTTTGATACCTACAGGAACCACCATGTTTTCAAAATCTGAGTTTGGTAAGGATTGTACTTGGTATTTTTTCCCTTCGCTATTAGCTACTAAATGCGTAAATACATCCACAGTATTTACAACACCACCAAAAGTTTCACCATCATAACCATTGTCAAAGCTAGTTGTTGCATTGTCTAAATAATAGATTTTTGCAAATCTGTTATTTGAACCATCAGTCATATTTAAGGTGATTTCAGGTTTTGCAGTTTTTTGGAATGCATCTCCAGTAGCTGTTTGATAAGATTCAGCAATGCTTACGTTTGTACCGTTAGAAGATCTTACAAAGAAACCTTGAGCAGGAGCCAACACAAATGAAGCAGCTAAGTTTTTCACTTCATAATTACCTGAACTTTGATTAAAAACCCAAATGTCAGTTGAAACTAAATTTTCACCATTGTCAGTTAATAAAGTAGCACTATTAATGAATGATGTAAAAGGATTTCCAAGCAAGTTAAATCCTGTTCCTGCGTTACTTACTCCAACAGAAACATCTGAAGTATTGATGGTTCCAGTGAAAGAAATATTTCCTGCACCAGCACCATTAGCTCTTCTCACAGAGTATCCTGTTCCTGCTGCAAAAGTACTACCTCCATTTGTTTGCATATAAGACCATGTATTATCAGCTGTGTTATAAGAACCAATAGCATTGTTTATACCATTAATTGCCAATGAATTTGCAGCAATATACGCATTGTCATATGTCTCACCTACAACAGGACTTGATACCAAATACCAATTTTCTGTACCTAGGTTTCTATTATAGGTTACATTACCAGAAGAAGTTCCATTTACAATTAATGAACCTCCAGAGTTAATGACAAGCCCATCTGTTTCAGTTACAGTTAAATTATTACAAACTGCCGCTGTTGAAGCCCCAATAACGGGTGCAGTTGTTACTTCTGGTATCAGAACATCATCGGTTGCTATAGGTCCAACACCTGTAACCCAATTGGAAGCTGTTGCCCAATCTGAATCTGTAGCTCCTGTCCAAGTTACTGGAGATTCAAATGCTACATCATCTATATAATAGGTTCCTGTAGCTTTCAATTGAAATTCTAGTCTGGCATTTGCTCCAGGAGAAGCAGGATTTAAATCGATTTCATAATATACCCAAGAAGTAGTTAGTGTTATTCCAGAATCTGTTTTTGTTGGTGAACTAAACCGAACATACATATCCATAGCATCTTCGCTTCCCTTTGCTCTAAAAATCAATTTTGTGGCTGTTGCAGGACACACAACATCCTCTTGACGTAATCTCAAATTAGAAGTAGCAGGAGGAACTGTAGTAACTACAGCTCTGAACACATTATTACCAGCCTCCTCAAATATGTCTCCAGTGGCAACTGCAATATCATTGACTTGTAAACGCCAGTCTCTTGCGCCTACGACACCATCACTACCCAAATCATCAGCGGTATTGCTAAAATCACCATTTGGCACTAACTGGTAATTGACATAATTAATAGCACCCGAAGATGTACCGTTTACCGTTAATGAACCTCCATAAGATACGGTTACCCCGTCTGTTTCTGTTATGGTTAAATTATTACAAACTGCTGCTGTTAAAGCCCCAATAACGGGAGCATTCGTTACCTCAGGTATTACCACGTTATCGGTTGCTGTAGGTACAGTATTTGTACTCCAGTTAGAGGCTGTTGCCCAATTTGAATCTGTAGCTCCTGTCCAGGTAGTAGGACCAGCCACGGTCTCAATTGTGATGGTAGCGAAATCCAAATAGGTTCCATTTGCAGCCATAGCTCCGCCCCTCGGACGGAAATCGGTGATCGAGGTAATGCCGGAGAGATCGGCCGAGATCGACTGGGAATCCGTAGCTGAGCCAGTCACTGTGTATCTCATTTCGTTGTTTTCGAAATCCCAAGTGACTGCAACCACTAGAGGAATAGCGCCGGCAAAATCATCTTGGTCGAGGATAGCAGCAGGGCTCAGTTCGATTCCGTTGCCCTCGACATCCAGCGAAAACTCATTAGTTGCGAAAGTATTGAACTCCACCTCCATATTGCCCGTCCCATCTTCTCCAAATTGGAAAGCCACCTGACTTCCAATATTCATATCAGTAAGTTCGATTGTCAGTGTCAAGGAACTGATGGCTGACGTGCTAATCGAGCCACCAGCAAGCGCTGCCGAATTACCATTGCCATCGGTTGCGTACCGCAGCACTCCGGCAGACGGCACGCTGTTGGGCGCAGTGGTGGTCCATTGGTTTTGGGTCATTCCATTGATGCCGGTTTCAGGGTTTGCGCCATCGAAGGTCCATTGCTCGACGGTGGTTTGCGCCTGAGTAGTATAGCAGAACAAAGCTGCAAATACGGTTAAAAATAAAAGTAATCTAAATTTCATAATTAAAAATTTTAGTTGTTAATATATTTATTGGTCACAGCAAACTAAATAGTTTTTACGAAGTGTTTACTATAAAATTTGTACGTTTTTTTTATAAATACATACAAATCAACTCTTTAGAAATGCCACCAAAAAAAAGAACTGTTTTTGTACAATCACAGAAAAAACCGTTTACACAAATTGGACAATTGTGTAAAAAAAATGGAAGTTTTTAATTGGCAATAACTTTGTAGATTTTTTAGTTTTACTGATACAATTTAAAGAGACATATGATCCACAAAATTTTTCTTTTTTTAGCCTTTATTTTTGGTGTACAGACATTATCGTATACACAAGAAACACTAATTAATGTAGATCATCGAGATACACAATCACTTAACGGACAATGGGATATTATTGTGGACCCCTTAGAAAGTGGCTATTATAATTTTCATTTAAATGAATATGCTGAAGGTGCAGCAAAAGGTTTTTTCTCTGATGCGAAACCTAAAGATAAAACAGAACTTTTAGAATACAGTTTTGATACTAGTGAGAAATTGCATGTTCCTGGTGACTGGAACTCTCAAAAAGAAAAATTATTTTTATATGAAGGTACCATTTGGTATCGTAAGCATTTTAACTATAATTTACCCAAAAACAAACGTTTGTTTGTCTATTTTGGTGCTGTTAATTACGAGGCTGTTGTATATCTTAACGGAAAGAAAATAGGAACCCACATTGGTGGTTTTACTCCTTTTAATTTTGAAATTACAGATTTTGTTGCGTCAGGAAAAAACACGTTGGTGGTTAAAGTTAATAACACCCGAAAAAAAGATGCGATACCTTCCACAATGCTAGATTGGTGGAACTACGGCGGTATTAATCGTCGTGTATTATTAATTGAAGAAGAACAAACCTTAGTACAAGACTACCACATACAACTTGCTAAAGATAGTTTTGAGAAAATTAAAGGTTGGGTGCAATTAAATGGTAAAGATAAACAGCAAAAGGTAACCATTAGTATTCCAGAAGCTAACGTATCTGAAACCATTAAAACAGATGCTAATGGTTATGCTGCGTTTACGATAAACACCAAACTAACGCTTTGGTCTCCTGAAAACCCAAAATTATATACAGTTCATATTAATGCTGAGACTGCTAAAATAACAGATGAAATTGGTTTTAGATCTATTCAAGTAAAAGGGACAGATATTTTATTGAATGGTAAACCTATTGTATTAAATGGCATTTGCATTCATGAAGAATCTCCTGTTAGAGAAGGTAGAGCATATACTCCAGAAGATGCACAAATACTTTTAAATTGGGCAAAAGAGCTAAATTGCAACTATGTACGTTTGGCGCATTATCCTCATAATGAATATATGACTCGTTTGGCGGATAAAATGGGGCTTATGGTATGGTCTGAAATACCCGTATATTGGGCCTTAGAATGGGACAACCCAGAAGTATATAAAAATGCATCTACCCAATTGAAAGACATGATTACTCGCGATAAAAATAAAGCGTCGGTTATTATATGGTCTGTGGCTAATGAAACACCAAAATCGGATGCTAGAAATACTTTTTTACGAAATTTAGCAGATCAAGCAAGGGCGCAAGATCCTACCCGATTAATTTCTGCAGCACTTTTACATGGCAAAGTAGATGGAAAAATGACCATAAACGACCCTATTGGAGCGTATATGGATATATTAGCTTGCAATGAATATACAGGTTGGTATGGAAATACGGACCCAAAACAATTTGATTATAAATGGGAAACAAAGTACAATAAACCTCTTATTATGAGTGAATTTGGTGCTGGAGCCCTGCAAGGTTTTCACGCAGATGCAGATACCAGATGGAGCGAAGAGTTTCAAGCACGTGTGTATGAACGTCAGTTTCCGATGTTAGATAAGATTCCTTTTCTTAGAGGTACATCTCCATGGATCTTAAAAGACTTTAGATCTGCAAAACGCTTGCTGCCTGATTATCAAGATTACTATAATCGAAAAGGTTTAATCTCTGAATTTGGCGAAAAAAAACAGGCTTTTTACTTATTACAAGCGTATTATAAAAAAAAAGTCCAATAATATGGCAACTAAAAACTTTAGGTACCACTAATAAAAAGGGTGTTGTAAAACTTGGATTGCCCAAACCTACATCAAATGCCCTACACTTTAATGGTAGTGAAGATGCTATTTTTATAGAAGAAAATCCAATAAAAGGATTGAACAGTTTTACTATTGAAGTATATTTTAAACCAGAAACAAAAGGTGCCAAAGCGCAACGATTTTTACATCTTGGATCTATTGATGATGATCGGTTACTATTTGAAACTAGACTTACAGATGATGGGCATTGGTATTTAGATACCTATATAAAATCTGGAGACTCAGATTGTGTGCTAAAAAGTTCTGCGTTCTTACATCCTTTGAATCAATGGTATCATTTAGCCCTTGTGGTAGAAAACGGAAAAATGAAAAATTATGTAAACGGAACTTTAGAGTTGGAAGGCGTTGTAAACAATTTTAAACCCATTTCTGTTGGTCAAACCTCTATTGGAGTGAGACAAAATAAAGTACATTGGTTTAAAGGAGAAATAGGATGGGTAAAAGTATCTCCTAAGGCGCTTGAGCCTAGTAAATTCGAAATACCTTAATCCTAATTTAAAAATTTTTTATATGTATATGCCTTTTAAACCATTAACACTATTGATGCTTAAGACCTTTTATATTAACTTTATCCTAAAAAATCATGAATATTAGTACAAAAAGACATGTCTACATTCTAGGGTTATTCGTTGTAATACTTTTTACTGCTTGTAGTTTAAAAAAAAGTATAAAAAGTAATGCAGATGATGCACCATTAACAGATAGTGCTAACACACCACAACAACCAAATGTGCTGTTTATTGTGGTAGATGACCTCAATGATTTTCCTGCATTTATGAACGGTAATACCGTAGCAAAAACACCTAATCTGGATCGATTGGCAAACCAAGGTATGGTATTTACAAATGCGCATGCACAGTTTCCATTGTGTGGACCTTCTCGTGCTAGTTTTATGTCTGGTATGTTACCATCTACATTAAATTATACTGGACATATGAAAGACAGTGAAGTACAAGAACGTGTTACTAATCTTGACTCTAAGTTGCTTCATACTTATTTTGCAGAACATGGTTATAAAACAATGGCTGTGGGTAAAATTTTACACGATCATATACCAGATGGAAGTGTAGATATAAGTGGTGGACGCCTACCTTTTAACGAAGGCACAGGACGTTTAGGAAAAAACTGGGATGTAAAAGGGACACAAACTGATTGGGCTATGGCGCCTGAACAAGATGAAGAACTTGCCGATTACAAATCGGCATCTTGGGCCGTTGAACAATTAGCATCTGAACATAAGGTCCCTTTTTTTATGATGGTAGGTTTTCTTAGACCTCATGTGCCTTGGTATGTGCCAAAAAAATGGTTCGACTTATATAATAAAGAAGAAATTACAACACCTCCGTTTTATAAAAATGACCTTGATGATGTATCTGAAACTGCAAAACGTATTAGTATTTTGCCTCAATATCCAAAAACAGATTGGGCCATTGAGAATAACCAGTGGAAAAATATTTTACACGCCTATTTAGCAAGTACTAGTTTTGTAGATCATCAAGTAGGCAGAGTGCTTAACGCATTAGAGGCTAGCGCATATAAAGAGAACACCATTGTTGTGTTACTTTCAGATCACGGATATCATTTGGGTGAAAAAAATACGTTTCAAAAAGAAACACTTTGGGAACGTTCTAGCCATTCACCACTAATTATTGCTGGCCCACAAATAGAAAAAAATAGATGTGAAAAAGTGGTAAGTTTATTAGATATTTATCCAACACTAACCGATTTATGTGAACTTCCTGCCAACAAAAAAGTAGAAGGTCATAGTTTGCTTCCATTACTTAAAAATCCTGAAAATGATTGGAAATGGCCATCGATTATTGGGTACAAAGAAAATAGCTTTGCCATTCAAACCGAACGTTACCGATATTTACGTTACAACGATGGTTCTGAGGAACTATATGACCACCAAACCGATAGTAATGAATGGTATAACTTGGCTGATAAACCAGAAATGAATGCCATTAAAAATGAACTGGCAAAACATTTACCAAAATAATTAAAATGGTATTTGGTTTTATAAACTTATAGATGTTATCTAATAATCTAATGATTACTAGTTTGTTAAACATCCAACACAATTACTACTAATCAAGAAATTATATTTTATGAAGTTTCATTTTTTCTTATATTTATTATTTAGCATTCAATTTGGATACTCACAAACAGCGGTTATAGAGGAGCGGCTATACGATATGGCTTTAAACGGTAACATACCCGCAAAAGTTACGGTAAAACCAGACGATGTAAAAGCAGATCACTATTTATCTACCTTAACTAAAAATGGAAGTTGGGATGATATCAATTATGAAATTATTGGCATACCCTATCCAGCTTTAAAACACGTAGAACGATTCTACCAAATAGCCATTGCTTACCAACAAAATCATAGTAAGTTTTATCATCTTAAAGAGGTAAAAAACAAATTATTACTTATTGCAAATTATTTCTATGATCACTATAAGCCCTCTAGCCATTGGCATACCGAGCTTGTTACTGTTCCTTCAAATTGGTTTCCAGGACTGTTGCTTATGAAAACTGATGATGAATTTGGTTTCTCAAAATCTGACTTACAAAAGTTCTCTAGTTTATTATCGTATTGTGAACGAGAAGTAAACGGCGTAAATATTATATATGTAAATCAGCCTAGTCTTTTTAAGGCTGCCATAGAAGAAGATTCAGCTCAAATGCAAAAAGCCTTTAAGGCTATTTCTGGGGTCATAAAAGTTACTTCCGGAAAAGAAGAAGGTTTAAAAGTAGATTATAGCTGGCAACAACACAGAGAATTGATCTATTTTCAGGGTTATGGTTCTAAGTTTGTGAATATGAGTGTAGATTATTATGCACTAGCTTCTGGAACAGCATTTGAATTTGATGCAAACGCTACTAAGATTTTAACGGATTATCTCTTAAAAGGGCAACAATGGGTTATTCATTATAATGCTTATGATTATGGGGTTTCTGGCAGGCAATTAACACAATACCCTTTTGATGCAGATGGATTGCTAAGCCCCATAAACAAACTTATTGCGGCTGATGTTGAACAAAAAGCTGAATTGCTTACTTTTAAAGATCACATCAAGGGCAATGCATTTACCTTGCCAGGAAATCAGCATTTCTGGAAAAGTGATATGATGATTCAAAGAGGTAGTGATTGGTATATCTCCATTCGAAATACTTCTTCTCGCTCAGTTTCTACAGAAACTATAAATGGTGAAAACGCAAAAAACGCTTATATGGGGCTTGGAAATAAGTGTATTATGTTGGATGGTAATGAATACAAAGGGATGCCCATTGTTTGGGATTGGTCGCGATTACCTGGTACCACATTTGAATCTGAAAAAGAATTTACAATTCGAAAATGGATCATGTATCCTCCTTTTGATTTTGCTGGGGGTGTCTCTAATGGAAGATATGGACTTTCCGTTTACAAACAACTATTAAACTCAGAAAACAAACTTGACATAAAACCTGCAAAGGGAAGTAATGGCAATCCTGATTTTAAACCTGTTTCTGCTTATAAACTCGATTTAATGACAGATGAAGGTGTGTATAGTATTGGAGGTGGTATTACGGGCAATGCCGATTATCCTGTTCTAACCAATATTAATCAATGTAATTCATCTGATGTTGTTACCATTTCCACAGAAAAAGCTGAAATTAAACTAAAAGACCCAATATTTACGGCGAAAGATATACAATGGGTACATCATCAGGGTATTGGTTACTTTTTTCCTGCTAGCCAGAACGTGAATGTCTTTAATAGAATACAAACAGGAAGCAGAAGTGATGTTAATTTAAACAGTAAGGATAGCACTTTGGTGAGTCGTAAAGTATTTAGTCTGTTTCTAGACCATGGAAAGCAACCCATAGGAGATCAATATGAATACATTACACTTCCTTCAAAAACCACAAAGCAGCTAAAAAATTGGAAAAACACCTATACAACCCTTGTAAATAATGATAAAGTACAAGCAGTAACTTATCAAAAAAAAGGCGTTTATGGGGCTAGTTTTTATGTGGAGAATGAAAGTGTGCAATTTAATAAAAATCTAACCGTATCTGTAAACAAACCGTGTTTATTATTAATTGAAACCCTTACAACAGGATATTCTATTTCTGTGGCAGACCCTACTGCACAACTCAATGGTTTTATTGAAGTTTCAATCTCAAAGACTCAAAAACAAAGCGATAAATCAACTATGGAAAATGTAAATGCTACACTTTTATTTGAGTTACCAGAAGGTGATTTTTCTGGATCAAGTGTAACAAAAGAGGTTCTATTTTAATCTGTTCAAACAAGAAACGAAACTAAGAAAAAAAATATCGAGGGTTGCTACAACCTTCGATATTTTATACTTTACTTACTTTAAGAAAAACGACTCCCCAAGTATTTCATTATAGTGATACTCCTCTTCTCCAAGGAATAAAATCGTTTTGATTTAATAATTTAGCTTTCGTTTGAATTTCGCCACTAGCTACTTTAATAATAAACGCTAGCATTTCTTCTGCCATTTCATCAATGGTTTTTTCACCGCGAATTACTGCGCCAGTTTCTATATCGATAATATCAGGCATTTTTTCTTTCAATTCGGTATTGGAAGACACCTTAATTACTGGAGCAATAGGATTTCCTGTTGGTGTACCTAAACCTGTTGTAAACAACACTATATTAGCTCCAGAACCAACCATAGCTGTAGTACTTTCCACATCATTACCTGGTGTACATAATAAATTAAGACCGGGTTTATGTATGTATTCTCCATAATCTAAAACTGCCTGAACTGGTGATGTACCACCTTTTTTAGCAGCTCCTGCCGATTTCATAGCATCTGTAATAAGTCCGTCTTTTATATTTCCTGGTGATGGATTCATATCAAAACCAGAACCTGCATCAACAACAGACTTTTCGTAAGCTTTCATCAGCTCTAAAAATTTCTCGCCATCTTCATCATTTACGCATCTATTTACAACTTCTTGCTCAACACCACATAATTCTGGAAATTCCGCTAAAATAGCTGTACCGTTTAAAGCTGCTAAAATATCGGATACTGCTCCTAAAGTTGGGTTGGCTGAGATACCAGAAAAACCATCAGAACCCCCACACTCTAAACCTATTTTTAGTTTAGACAAAGGTGCTGGTTTACGTGTTATATTATTGGCTTTTTTAATGGCTTCAAAAGATTCTTTTATAATGGTAGACAACATTTCATCTACAGTTCCCATTTGTTGCTGTTCGTAGATTAAAACCGGCTTTTTTAAGTTTGGATTAATTGTTTTTAAGGCCTTTTCAAAAATATTAATTTGTAAATTTTGGCATCCTAAACTAAGTACTGTAGCACCAGCCACATTAGGATTATTTACATAACCTGCCAATAATTTCGCTAAACTTTCTGAATCCTGTCGTATGCCTCCACAACCCCCTGGATGCGTGATAAACTTCACATCAATATTATCAAAAACATCCACCGATTTTTCATCAACTTGGGTTGCTTCACCTCCATTTACTAAAGATCGGAGTAACATTTGATGAGGGTTTTCTTTTTTCTTTAAAAGCTCTTTTTCAAAAATTTCCTTTAAGGCTTCTACGTTTCTGTTTTCACAAAACACTAAGGGAAAAAACAACCAAACGTTTTCTGTACCCACCTGTCCATCTTCTCTATGATATCCCATAAAGGTACTGTCTTTCCATTTTTCTATGTTGGGCGCTTGCCACTGGAAAGTATCGGTTCGTCCGATTACTTTTTGACTTTGATGCTTTACATTTTCTGTCGTTAAAACAGCTCCTTTTTCAATAATAGCACTTGCTTTACCCACCAAAACGCCATACATAATAATGTGATCTCCATTTTTAAATGTTTCTAAAGCAATTTTATGTTTTGCTTTTACATTGAAAAGGACTTTGATCTCTTGGTTTTCGAAATTAATTACCTGACCCGCTTTTAGATTGATTAAAGCAACTGAAACATTATCTGACGGATGTACTTTTATGATTTCTTTTTGAATACTCATAATAAATTAGTTTAAAAAATAGCTTTATTACTTTTTACTAAAGTTTTTAAAACCAAGTTCAATGCCATTTGAGTCTATTTCCGCTAAAGCAAACGCTAGTGCTGAAGATAAATTTTTGATTTGCGTTAAATCTTCGCCCCAATACTCTTGATGAGACAAAACACTATTCGCTATCACGTTGTAATCCTTATTTTTCCAAATATCCTTAAAATGATCCATTATGTTTTTACTATCGTTTATTGGCAAAGTTTCACCTTTCCAAGTACCTTTATAAAAACGAATTAAACAGGCAAATGCAAAGGTTAAATGCGTTGGTAATTTACCATTTTTTGTTTCGTATTCTAATAAACTTGGCAACACACGTACTTTAAATTTTGAAATTGAATTTAAAGCAATGTCTGCTAATTTATGTTTGATAAACGGATTTCTAAAACGATCTAAAATATCTTCAGCAAAGCTATCTAACTCGCTTTTTGGCATTGGAAGCACGTCATTAATTTCATCAAAAATTGCTTTGTTAACAAACGCCCCTGTAAATGAATTATCTACGGTTTCTTTTACGGTTTCATTGCCATATAACAAAGAAAAAGGAACCATAGAGGTGTGCGCACCATTTAAAATACGTACTTTTCTTGTACGATAGGGTTGCATATCATCTACAATTTTTACATCTAAATCGGTTTTATGAAAAGGTAATTTTTTCTTTAAATCTTCACCACCTTCTATCACCCAAAGTAAAAACACTTCTGCAGCTACAATCAAATTGTCTTTATACGCTAATTTTGAATTGTAGTCGTCAATTTCGTCTTTTGGATAACCAGGTACAATTCTATCGACTAATGTGCTATGAAAAGCACACGCATTATGTATCCAATTGATAAATTCGTTTCCTAAATTCCAATCATTTGCATATTTTAAGATAATTTCTTTTAATTGCTCTGAATTATGATTGATGAGTTCACAAGGGATAACAGTTACCCCTTTATCTAAACTCCCATTAAAATGGATGAATCTTTCGTGTAGTAATACTGTTAATTTTGCAGGAAATGAACTTGGTGGTTGCATTTCTAAAGTATCACTATCTACATATGCAATACCAGCTTCTGTAGTATTTGAAATGATAAACTCTAAGTGTTCTTCTTTAGCTAAACTCAAATAATCATTAAAATCTGCATACGGATTTACTCCTTTTACAATATTTGTAATTAATTCTTTGTGCTGAATTTCTTCACCTTTTTGAACGCCTTTTAAAAACAAGGTATACAATCCATCTTGATCGTTTAGCATTTTTACCATACCCCTATCTATGGGTTGCACAACTGCAATACCAGCATTAAAATCTGCTTCTTGATTTAATTTTTGAAAAGCATCTCCTATGAAAGCTCTTAAAAAATTACCTTCTCCAAATTGTACGATTTTTATTGGAAATTTGCTTTCTAGGCCTAAGTTACCTCTGTTTAACTTCATTATATTATATTGTTTTCTTTTGGAAGAACTTACGCTTAAGTTCTTATTTCTCTTTTTATTTCTCTTCAATTAATTGGAGATTTTCATCCAATGGAGTCATTTTAGGCATGATTAAATGCACCAACCCAAGAATAACTAGGTAGCATGACCCTGCTATTAAAAATGCCCAAAAATAACCTGTATTTCCAGCTTGATCTAATACAGAACCCAAGGCAAAATCGGCTACAATACCAGCAACGGCTCCAATCATTCCACCAATACCTACAACCGAAGCTGTGGCTTTTTTAGGGAATACATCTGATGCCAATGTAAAAATGTTTGCAGACCAAGCTTGATGACCAGCAGCTCCTAATCCTATTAAGAAGATAGCTACCCATTTATTGTCTGTTATGGCTACAAATGCCACTGGTAATATAATTAAAGCACATATTAAAAGTGTAACTTTTCTAGCTTTATTGATAGACCATCCTTTTCTTATAAATACTCCAGAAAGATACCCTCCTAAAATACTTCCACCATCTGCCAAGATATAGATAACAAAGAAAGGTAAGGCTATATTTTTAATATTTACATCAAAAGTTTCTGCTAAGAATTTTGCTCCCCAGAATAAATAAAACCACCATACTGCGTCTGTTACTTTTGCCAATGCAAACGCCCAAGTTTGACGTTTCCCTGCTACACTTTTCCAAGGTAGTTTTTCTTCATTTTCAGCAGTAGAATCACTTTGAATATACGCCAATTCTTCTTTTGATACTTTAGGATGAACTTCTGGTTTTTTGTACATATTAAACCATAAAAACACCCAAGTTGAACTTAAAACCCCTGTAATTAAAAAAGGTATTTGCCAGTTTTTACCATCTTCGTGAACGATCCAACCAACAACAAATGGTGCTGCTATGGCTCCAATACTGGTTGCTGCATTAAATAATCCTGTTGCAAATGCTCTGTCTTTTTTTGGAAACCATTCTGCTGTAGTTTTAATGGCTGCAGGAAAATTTCCTGCCTCTCCAAAACCCAATCCAAAACGTGCTGCTGCAAATCCTATTACACTAAATCCTGGACGAACTAATGCATGAAGCATCCCAAAAACACTCCAAATTGCAATAGATAAAGTATACCCTTTTTTAGTACCTAAACGGTCAATTAAACCTCCCATATAAAGTAAACCTAAGGCATAGGCAATTTTAAAGGAAATCATAATGTTTGCATAATCACTATTGGTCCATCCAAACATTTTTTCAAGGGTTGGTGCCATTACACCAATAATACTTCTATCAAAATAGTTGATGGTAGTAGCGAACATCAGAAGCCCCAAAATTCGGTACCGATAATTTCCTATTTTTTTATTCGATTCACTCATAATTTTTTAGTTTAATTATTTTACTATTTATTGTCTACCCAAATATTCAATTTTAAATAGATTATTAACGAGTATTACTTTCTGATTTCTTTAATTAAAGCCATTGCGTTTTTAACATCTTGCTCTAATTTTGCGTAATCTTTATTTTTGATGATTTCTCCTGAAATTAATTGAGAACCCATACCTACACAAGTTACACCTGCAGCAAACCAAGCTGATAAATTTTCTTTAGTTGGTGAAACACCTCCTGTTGGCATAATGCTTGTCCAAGGTTGAGGGCCTTTAATGCCTTTTACAAACTGAGGTCCGTAAATATCTCCAGGGAATAATTTTACAACTTCACAGCCTAATTCTTCAGCTCTTGTTATTTCAGTTAATGTTCCACAACCTGGTGACCATAGTACTTTACGACGGTTACATGCAATGGCAATGTCTTCTCTTAAAACGGGTGTTACTATAAAATTGGCCCCCAATGCCATATACAATGAAGCGGCTGCTGCATCTGTAACAGAGCCAACTCCCATAATCATTCCTGGTAATTCTTTAATCGCATATTTGGTTAATTCACCAAAAACTTCGTGAGCAAAATCACCTCGAGCCGTAAATTCCATCAATCGTGCACCTCCATCGTAACACGCTTTTAGTACTTTTTTACTTAATTCTATATCACTGTTAAAAAACAAAGGAATCATCCCTGTTTCTTTCATTGCCGTAGCAACTTCTATTCTTGTAAATTGTGCCATTTTATTTGTTTTTTTTATTTATTTTGTGGTTGTTGGGCTTCTACTAAACTCAACCACCAATAACTTTCAGACTTTAGAATTTAAAATTCCCTACGCAATTTTACTCCCAATTCAATATTTTTTTAAAATCGTAATCTGTAGGATTATCGACATATTGTTTTGCTGATTCGTAATCTTTTTCTCTGATATAAATTAAATTATTGATAAAAAGTTGTGCCATATCCGACTCAATATCTACCAATCTAGGCTGTACTTTTCCGTTTTCGTCTTCAAAATCTTTTAAATACAAAGGCGTAATATCTCCTCTAGAATTTGCACTTACAATACAACTAGTTACACCATTGTCATATAATTTTTTAACACCAATACCTAACAAAGTACAAAGTGTTAAATCAAATGCAATTGGTTTACAGCATCGCAATTCGTAGCCTATTTCAACAGGTCTGGTTTTAATATCTAAACCCAATTCTTTTAGCTTTAATTGCAATAAATAATTGAATATATGAGATTTACTTACATTTCCTAATTCCGGATGCCCGTGATCATCGTACGTGAAATTTATACCCGAATTGATAATTTCATCTTCTCCCATAAAATGAAAAACACCTTCACTTACCAAAGCTACACCATACTCTATACCTCTAATTTTACTTTTTATGATTGATGAAATAATCATATTTGTCAATTTTTCAAAAGTAATTTTGGTCTTGTTAAACATTTCTGGAATGATCATCATTGGAAAATGACAGGCTGAAGCAATGCCAAATGCCAAATGACCTGCTGAACGTCCCATAGCTGAAACTACAAACCAGTTTTCGCTTGTTCTGGCATCTTCATACACGGTATTTCCAATTCTTACACCTTCATCTTTTGCTGTGTGAAATCCAAATGTTGGATTGCGATCTGGTAATGGTAAATCGTTGTCTATGGTTTTAGGCACGTGAATGTGTGCCACAGCTAAATTTTGACTTGAAAGGTATTTTGTAAGTCGACCTGCTGTTGATGCAGTATCATCACCTCCAATAGTAATCAGTAATTTTACATTGTTTTTTACAAAAAAATCAGCTTTAAAATCGCTGTCTTTTGGTTTAAATCTGCTCATTGTTAAAACAGAACCTCCTAAACTAAAAATTCTGTCTGCACTTTGATAATCAAAAATCCTTATTGATGGATTGTCAGATAATATGCCTTTATAACCATGATGAACGCCTAAAACTTTATAATCATCTTTTATAAATGTTTTAGCCAAAGTGCTAATTACTGTATTGATTCCAGGTGCTGGTCCACCTCCGCATAGTATAGCTATTGATTTATTCATTTTTATTGTGATAGCTTTATGGCTGATACAACATCTATTCTTATAAATTGTGCCATTTTCTTTGTTTTATTGGAATTAATCGAACTTTTCTATAAGGACTGTTGAGTTGCGCATCAAGCAACCCAACATCCTTAAAACCAAAAATTAATTAACAATTTATTTAATCATTATTATGACTTTACAAAATCTCAATTGACTTTGATTTTAATAAAGATAATAGCCAATAAATATTTTTTAATTAACGAGCAACTCTACCAGAGGCATCACCACCCATTAACTTATTTACTTCCTCTACAGTTACCAAGTTTGCATCACCTTTAATTGTGTGTTTTAAACAAGAAGCTGCTACTGCAAAATCCAATGCGTTTTGATCATCTCCTGGGTAAGTTAACAATCCGTAAATTAAACCTCCCATAAAACTATCTCCTCCACCAACACGGTCTACAATATCTGTAATTTGATACTGACGTGTTTGTAACATTTGTTTTCCATCATATAAAACACCAGCCCACGTATTGTGTGATGCTGAAATTGAACCACGTAATGTTGTAATTACTTTTTTAGCTCTTGGAAATTTCTCCATCATTTGCTGACAAACAGATAAAAATGCTTCTGCTTTTACATCGTGCCCGTGTGTTTGAACTGCAGCTCCTTCAGGCTTAATTCCAAAGTGCATTTCTGCATCTTCTTCATTTCCTAAAATAACATCACAGTACGATGTTAATTCTGTCATAATTGCTTCACGATTGCCTCCGTATTTCCACAATTTAGCGCGGTAATTTAAATCGGTTGAAATGGTTAAACCTAACCTACTTGCAGCTTTTACGGCTTCTAAACAAGCATCTGCTGAACTTTGTGAGATTGCTGGTGTAATACCTGTCCAATGAAACCATTCTACTCCTGCAAATACTTCGTCCCAATTCACCATACCTGGTTGAATGTCTGACATTGATGAGTGTGCACGGTCATAAACTACTTTTGACCCTCTGCTTACTGCTCCAGTTTCTAAAAAGTAAATTCCTAAACGATCTCCTCCCCAAACAATTTTATCAACACCAACACCTCTCTTGCGCATTTCCATCATGGCACATTCGCCAATGTCATTTTTTGGTAAGCGTGTTACAAAATCTACAGATACTCCATAGTTTGCTAATGAAACTGCTACGTTAGATTCTCCACCACCATAAACAACATCAAAATTATCTGCTTGTGAAAATCTTAAAAATCCTTGTGGTGCTAAACGTAACATGATCTCTCCAAAGGTTACTACTCTACTCATACTATATTTTGTTTTTTAGTTTAAAATTTGAAATATTCTTTTGCGTTTAAATAACTAATATCAGATACTATTTTTCCAATCCACTCCATATCATTCGGTAATTCTCCTTTTTTTATTTCATCACCTAAGAGATTACATAGAATACGTCTAAAATATTCATGACGTGGAAACGACAAGAAACTTCTAGAATCGGTTAACATCCCAACAAAGCAACTAATTAAACCCATGTTAGATAATGCGTTTAATTGCTTTATCATGCCGTCTTTTTGGTCTAAAAACCACCATCCAGAGCCCCATTGTACTTTTCCTTTTACACTACCATCATTAAAGTTACCAATCATAGTGGCCATCACTTCATTATCGGCAGGATTTAAGTTGTATATAATGGTTTTAGTTAGTTTATCCTTACTATCCAATGCATTTAAAAACGCAGATAGTTTTTGAGCTTGTGGATAATCTCCAATAGAATCCCAACCTGTGTCTGGTCCTAAAATTCTGTGCATACGTGCATTGTTATTTCTTAAAGCACCTAAATGGAATTGTTGTACCCAACCAAACTCGTGATACGTTTCGCACAAGTAAACCAATACAGCACTTTGAAATTTTAAAGCTTCCTCGTTTGAAATTTCCTTTCCTGAAATCTTTTTTTGAAGGATTGTGTTGACCTCATTTTCGGTATAGTTTTCAAAATAAATTTGATCTAACCCATGATCGCACAATCTGCAGCCATTATCGTGAAAAAATTGAATTCTATTTCTTAAAGCATGACATAAACTTGAAAAAGAATTGATTTCAAACGCTACCTTTTCTCCTAGCTCATTAAGGTATGTAGTATAACCAACTGCTGAAATTAAAATAGCCTTATCTGGTCTAAAAGCAGTACTTACTTTAAAACCTAAATCTTCAGATGCCATTTCTTTATGGTAGTGTAAATTATCTAAAGGATCTTCTGTAGTACAAACTAATTCTGCATTCACCTTTTTTAGCAAACCTCTACAAGTGTAGCCTTCTGTATTCAGTTTTATTTGCGTTTCTTCCCAGATTTTTTCTGCCGATTTTCCGTTTAGCAAATCTGAAATTCCAAAATAACGAGATAATTCTAAATGCGTCCAATGATATAATGGGTTACGCATGGTATAAGGCACGGTTTTTGCCCATTGCATAAACTTATCTTTATCGGAAGCGTCACCAGTAATAAACTTTTCGTTTACACCTAATGTACGCATTGCTCGCCATTTATAATGGTCGCCATTAATCCAAACCTCTGTTATATTTTTAAAGGTTTTATCCTCAGCAATTTGTTGAGGAGGCAGATGATTATGATAATCTATAATAGGCTGATTTTTAGAGTAATTATGATATAATTCTTCAGCATATTTATTTTCTAATAAAAAATTATCGTGTATAAAACTTTTTGGTGTATTAATTAATGTTTTCAAAATATATTACTTTTTAATATTCCTAGCTCTAATCCTCTTAATTCAGCTAAACCCTTCAATCTGCCAATAGCTGTATAACCTGCATAAGCATTGTTATTTTTTAAATCGTCTAACATTTGATGTCCGTGGTCTGGTCTCATTGGAATTGATATTCCTTTTTCTTTTTCAATTTTTAAAACCGCTTTTACAATCTCAAACATGTTAGATGAACCTTCTAAATGGTGATCTTCATAAAAACTGCCATCCGCTTCTCTTTTTACATTTCTTAAATGCAGAAAATGAATTTTATCTTTAAACTTTTCTATCATTTTTGGTAAATCATTCTTTGGATTTGCCCCTAATGAACCTGTACAAAAAGTAATACCATTTGAAGGGCTATCGATAAAATTTACCAAATCCTCTAGATCATTTTCAGATTTTATAATACGAGGTAAACCCATAATATCAAAGGGAGGGTCATCTGGGTGAATCGCCATTTTAATGCCGTTTTCTTCACAAACTGGAATCACTTCATTTAAAAAGAGACTGAGGTTATTTTTTAAGTCTTGATGCGAAATATCTTTATACTGAGCAATCATTTCTTTAAACTGAGAAATGGTAAGGTCGTCTACAGTTCCTGGTAATCCTTTTAAAATACCATCTTGTAAGCGCTGTTTTTCGGCAGCTGTCATTTCATTAAAGCGTTTTTCAGCTTTTTCTAAAATAGCGTTATCATAGTCTTTTTCTACATCTTTACGCTGCATTATAAAAGCCTCGAAAGCGGCCATTTCAACTTTATCGAATCGTAAGGCTGTACTACCATCATCTAACTTCCAAAATAAATGGGTACGAGTCCAGTCTAAAACTGGCATAAAATTGTAACACACATTTTTAATGCCACAATGTGCAATATTCTTTAAACTCTGCTTATAGTTTTCAATACGTTGTAAGTAATCTCCTTGTCTTAATTTGATATTTTCGTGGATGGGAATACTCTCAATAAATGACCATTTTAAACCTGCATTTTCAATTGTATTTTTTACCTTTTGAATTTCTTGAATTTCCCAAATTTCACCATTAGAGATATGGTGTAAAGCAGTTACAACCCCTTTGGCACCTGTTTGTTTTATATCTGCTAATGTTACGGAATCTGAGCTTCCAAACCATCTAAATGTTTCTTTCATTTTTTATCTTTTAAACTCCGCTAAAGGCGCTAAAACCGCCATCAATTGGCGTAATTGTTCCTGTTACAAAAGATGCTGCATCACTAATTAACCAGTGGATGGTTCCATTTAATTCGTCTGCATTACCAAAGCGTTTCATAGGTGTTTTTTGAATAATTAGATGCCCTCTATCAGTATAGCTTCCATCGTCATTGGTTAATAAAGCTCGATTTTGATTTCCAATAAAAAACCCAGGAGCTATCGCGTTTACACGAATCTTATCATTAAACTTTAAAGCCATTTCTGTTGCCATCCACTTTGTAAAAATATCAATAGCTGCTTTGGATGCTGAATAACCTACAACTCTAGTTATAGCTCTACTTGCGGTCATTGAAGAAATATTAATAATACTTCCAGAACCTTGATTGGCAATTTCTTTCCCGAACACTAATGAAGGAAGGACTGAGCCATCTAAATTTAATTCAGACACTTTTCTAAAATCTTCCATTTTAAGATCAAAAATAGTCTGATCAACACCAATTGTTGCTCCAGGCATATTCCCCCCAGCTGCATTAATAAGTACATCTATTTTACCAAATTTTTCAAGCGTTATAGATTTCGCCTTTTTAAGATCGCTTTCATCTAAAACACTTCCAGAAAGCCCTATTACTTCTCCACCTACCTTTTTTAATTCTAAAACTTTATCTTCAACACTTTCTTTATACAAGTCTAGAATAGCTATTTTTGCTCCTTTACTGAGTAAATAAGAAGCTATGCTGCTCCCTAATGCTCCTGCACCACCCGTAATTACAATGACTTTCTCTTTGATATCAAATAAATCGTTATTGCTCATTATTTATGATTTTAATAATTGAACTTGTAATGGGTGCTCTATTTTTTTTGCAAATGCTCTTAAATATTCTTGCCATTCGTTTTGGTTTTTAAATTGACCACTTTTTTGCCAAGTAAAACCAGCATAGTAGCTTGTTTTTCCATTAATGACTTTAAGATGTGAAAATGCATGACTTAAATCTTTAGCTTGAGTTTCATACTTTTCAGATTCTATAAAGTAAACTGGGGAAGCTACAATTGCAGTACCAAGTTCTGAATCTGCATGGGGTTGCCAATAATTTAACCAAGTTTCACCTTCGCGGTATGAAACCACACCATCTTTTTCGTGTAAAGTTAGACCCGCCGAAATAGTATCAACACCTTCTAAAGCAATCTCAAATTTTGAAAGGTTGTTTCCATAATCTAAACTTATTTTTTTAGATTCTTTTATTTTAGTTCCATTGGCATTCCATACCTCATAATTAAGAATAAAACTGGTTCTTAAAGGCCCATTGGTTAATGTTTTATAACTAATGAAATTTTTAGAAGTGTAAAATGTGCTATCCTTTTTATAGGCTACACCACCAACACCTCTGCTTCTACCAACATGAAAATTATCCAATCCTTCTCCAGTATCTTTATGATAAGCATTGCTGTCTTTAAGGTATTTTTTATACCACTTGTTGATAATTGGGTAATCTACACGTTTTAACCACGCATCAATTCCGCTTGATAGCGTACCTCCTTTTACATCGTTTTCTACCATTTTTTGAGCTGTGGGACCATAAGTTCGGAATGCTACCTTGTTATTTTCCCAAGCGTAATCATCGGTTCTTTCTGGCACAAATCTAGAATAACAATAGTCGATAGTTTTTGTGCGTTTACCTGAATCTATTTGTATTAGCTTATATTTTTTTTCTGTATTTGCTTCAATTTCTGGTTGAAATAATAAAAGATCTGAAATACCATCTTGATTTGTATCTACTAATTGAGATACTAACTCTTTGTTGGTTTGAATATCTACAACACCAATATTTTCAACACTTTCATCTTTTGATAAAATGATATCAGACACACCAATTTCAACAGTTTCGAAACTTCTAGGTATGTCTAACGTATTTTTGATAGTAACAACCTGCTCAGATTTTGTTTTACAATTAAAAAATAAAACACAAAGAAAAAGTAAAGAAATTTTTGATGCTAATTTCATACTAATCTTCGTTTGCTGGTTTACCAATAGTAGCTAGTATTCCACCATCTACGTATATAATTTGACCATTTACAAAATCACTTGCTTTAGAGGCTAAAAAAACTGTTGCTCCCACTAAATCTTCTGGATTTCCCCAACGTGCAGCTGGTGTTCTACTGATTATAAATTCGTTAAATGGATGTCCGCCAACACGAATAGGTGCCGTTTGTGAAGTTGCAAAATATCCAGGACCAATACCATTTGTTTGAATATTGTATTTGGCCCATTCTGTAGCCATATTTTTAGTTAACATTTTTAAACCTCCTTTCGATGCTGCATAAGCAGAAACTGTATTTCTACCTAACTCGCTCATCATAGAGTTGATATTAATTATTTTTCCAGCACGTCTTTCTATCATTTTTTTCCCCACATATTTAGATACAATAAATGGCCCTACTAAATTTACATCGATAACTGCTCTATAATCTGCAACCTCCATATCCTCCATAGGCGTTCTTTTTATAATACCTGCATTATTAATTAAGATATCAATTGGACCAACTTCTTTCTCAATTAAATCGATATGTTTTTTAACAGCTTCGTCATCTGTAACATCGAAAACATAAGTATGTACTTTAAGACCTTCGCTTTCATATTCGCTTTTTGCAGTATCAAGCATATCTTGTGTATGGTTGTTTACAATCAATTCTGCTCCTGCGTGTCCTAATCCTTTTGCCATTGCCATTCCTAAACCATGAACAGCACCAGTAACTAAGGCTCTTTTACCTGTTAAATCAAATAAATTTTTCATCCTTTTAATTTTATCTTAGTTCATTAATTTTACAAACATCCATATCTCCATAATCTAAATTTTCACCTGCCATACCCCAAATAAATGTATAATTTGAAGTTCCAGAACCACTATGTATAGACCATGGTGGAGAAATTACTGCTTGGTGATTTTGCATCCATATATGACGCGTTTCTTGTGGTTGCCCCATAAAATGGCAAACTGCTTGATCTTGAGGAATATCTAAATAATAATAAATTTCCATTCTACGATCATGAACGTGGGCAGGCATAGTATTCCAAACACTACCTATTTTAAGTTCAGTTATACCCATTTGAAGTTGACATGTTTCTACTATATATCCAATAATTTGTTGGTTTACTTTGCGATGGTTTTCAGTTTCTAAAGAACCTAACTCAATTTTATTTGCATCAGCTTTACTAACTTTTTTAGTTGGAAACGCTTTATGAGCGGGTGCAGAATTTATATAAAATTTTCCTGGGTTGTTTTCATCATTACTTTTAAATACAACTTCTTTTACCCCTCTCCCTATGTAGAGTACATCCTTTAAAGTAAGTTCGTACACTTCTCCATCAACCTAAAAAATGCCATCTCCTCCAACATTTATAATACCCATTTCTCTTCTTTCTAAAAAATAAGAAGATTTTAATGGGTCTATTGTTTCTAATTTTATTGGTTTTTTTACGGGTACTGCAGAACCTGCAATATAACTATCATAATGTGTATACACCATATCCAACTCATCTTCTGACATCAGGTTATCTATTAAAAATTCTTCTCTCAATTATTGAGTATCATACTTTTTACGGCCTGAGGAAGGGGACATGTCTTACACTGTAATTATCCATATACTTAATGTTATTTTAAACATCAAATTTAGATTCAAAAAAAAAATACGTATTGTAAATCAATACATATTTTTTACAAATTCGTCCTCCTGCATCAACTATGAAGCATACATATACCTATATACTTTTTTTGTAATTTGATAATTTAACATTGAGCTAAACCCTAGTATTAATAGTTATCAAAACTAACGAGCACTTAAAAAAAACAATAACCAACTAGCACATTTTTTTTAAAAAAAAATGAAATCATAGTACTAATAATAAAATTCTCACTTCTACCTAAAATAAATTAACACCACTTTAGAGAGTAAGAACTATTGTTTAAAATTTAGGTTCTGTCGCATCTAATATAAGGAAAAATCAAATTTTTTATATTTACAACAAAAAAGATGTTCAAAGGTCACTGTTTTCCTAAAGCAATCATATTACAAGCTGTTTACTTCAAATTAAGGTTTAGTCTTAGCTATAGAGATGTAGAAGAACTTTTATCTATCAGAGGAGTCAAAGTGGATAATGCTACTATTCAACGCTGGGTATTCAAATTCACACCCCTTGTAGAACAACAATTCAGAAAGAGAAAAAAATTAGTTGGAAAAAGGTGGAGACTAGATGAAACCTATATTAAGGTAAAGGGTGAGTGGAGATATTTATACAGAGCAGTTGATAAAGAAGGAAATACTATAGACTTTTTGTTAACTAAAAGAAGACAACGTATATCTGCACAGAAATTTTTAATCAAAGCCATAGAGAATACTGTGAATCCAGAACTTATAAACATCGATAAGAGTGGGGCGAATAAAGCTGCGATAAAACTATACAATCGAAGAAACTATTCAAACATAAAAATAAGGCAATGCAAATACCTCAATAATATTGTAGAACAAGACCATCGAATGATAAAGTGGCGTATTATGCTAGGTCTAGGTTTTAAAGAATTTGAATCAGCAAAGAGAACCATATCAGGAATAGAAGTAGCTAGAGTGATAAAGAAAAATCAACTGGTGAACCCTGAAAGTTCAACCTACAAATCATTTATATCATTAGCTTCTTAAAAAATTAAATTAGTTTAAAACTTGATGCTTAATTTTAGCAGATGCGACAGAACCTTTCTTTTTCAATACTTTCAATAATCTAAAATTCAAATATAATTTTTCTTTTCGTACTTGTTCGCTTTTAAGAATTATTTTTTTTCTAATCCATAAAAATCATTTTGCGATAAAAAAGTATTTATTTGACCCTATTGAATTAAAAATTTCCACTTTGTGTCTTTTGTGTCTTCTTTGTGTAACTTAGTGCCATAGCTATTGCACAAAATTCTCAAAGAAAACACAAAGTTTCTTAAAGCTCTGAAATTTTGGGACTATAAAATTAATTATCAGCAAATTACAACAAAATTAAAATCGAACTCACGTTAATTAAGTACTTCTTTCAACAATGTTGAATCTTTCTCTAAGTTGCACAAATTCAAAATCAGCTATTGTATATTTCCAAATAGGTTGACCTGTATGAAAATCAAATTTGCAATAGTTTAAGATTTTGTAAAATTCACTTTAATACCAATTAAAAAGCTCCTTATACGACTCCCAAAATCCGCAAACCAATACTTTCCCTAGCGTTCAGCAAATACAAAGTATCTTCTTGTTGTTGATAATAACGCACTCCCAATATACAAATATGATGAGGCAAAACAGAAGGCAGGATTTCAGGCACCAAATCAAAATGTGTTTCATCTGTTGTCAAAGGCAATACCAAAGGAGTTGCTTGGTACAACTGGGTTTCAAAACGATCAAAATCAATTGCCAGCACTCCATACTGCAACGAAATATGCGTTGCACCTTTGGGAGCTTTCATGGAATGGAATGGCAAAAATTGCAATTCCAAACGGTAAGTTTCAGCCTCAATAGTGGCATCAAAAGGCAACATTTTGGTAAAAGTACAATCGGGTGTATAACCAAATTGGCAAAACATTTTTTTGCCCTCAGCAGTTGCAAAACCTTGACTCACTTTTCGCGCTCCACGAACACTTGTGGTATCCAATTTTTGTAAATTGGTAAATAAAGGCATCAAATATCGATGAAAATTGGGAAAGGGTGTTCCAAAAGTAAGCGAAAGAATGGCATTTCGAAACACACGATTAACACGAGAGCTATGTCCAAATTCACTGCCATTCTCTCGAACGCGTTGCATATTTGGGCTCGTTTTAATCGCATTTCCGTTAAAACCACCACCTGCTTTGCGCACCACAGTTTTACCATTGTAGGAGTAAAAATTCATCCCATCCAAAGTACCCTGCAACTTTATAATACCTTCTAGCTTTGCCATAGTTTGTAAACAATTTAAAGCAAGTTACAATAAATTAAGTAAAAAGTTATAAAAGCCAAGTCAAAAAGGTACTTAATAGAATGCAAAGTATAGGATCATACTATGCTATAACATAGGTATAGCGTATGTATGACGTAATATATTTAGGGGTATAGCGTACGATACTCAATAAAAACAAAGCCATTCCATGGTAAACAAAACTCAAAACCTTGTATTTCCTTCCAGAATAGGTTACAACAAGCAAAATGATACAGTTCAAACCAATAAAGTCAATGCTTTATTATCTGCAATTCCGCTACTATCAAAAGAAATTGAAAAACAAAAAAAGGAGAACCGATTAATATTAATCAATTCTCCGAAAGAGTGACCTCGACTGGATTCAAACCAGTAACCTTCTGAGCCGTAATCAGATGCGCTATTCAGTTGCGCCACGAGGCCTTAAAGCGGGTGCAAATATAACCTCATTTTTTGAATCTAGAAAATCTATTTTTAAATTTCTGAGTTTATTGTCAACTTATACTTTTCAAGAATCTCTTGGGCAATTTCCAATTGTGAAGATTGTACGTGAATTTCAGCAGCATTCATAAATTCTCCAAAACCCGACAAACGCGCAGATTCAAATCGATCTTTTATAATATACTTGATATCACTCTCTTCTAAAAGAATTGTAAGTCCTTTTATAATAATCATTGAGTTGGTAAATAATTTTTGGTATTCATCATTCATAATTAGAGTTTTTAGTCCAAAGAATTCATTGTTACAAAAGCTTTCCATCCAATAATCATCAATTGAAATTTACTTGCTTTAGAAATATCTAATCCGTTTTTAGTAAAAGAAGGCAAAATCATTTTATTTATTTTCGCCATTACTTTAAAACATTTTTTCTTCATTATAATTGAATGTTTCTCAAATTTACTAAAAATTAAGAAATTAAAATACTAATTTCATTGATCATTTTAAATTATGAAGAATTTATCATAAAAAAAATCTAAAAAACAGCAATTACCGTTTTTGAACTTCTTTTAAAATTCTTTCTGATGTATCTTCGCACAAAATAAAAAAATGGATTTTTTACTAATTCTTGGAGGATTAATTTTATTGATTTTAGGCGGAAATTGGTTGTTAAAATCTGCTGTAGCACTTTCTTTAAAGCTCGAGATTCCTAAAATTGTGATTGGAATGACAGTGGTTTCATTTGCAACCTCTGCTCCTGAATTGATTGTAAGTATTAGGGCTGCTTTGAGTGGAGCTTCGGATTTGGCTTTGGGAAATGTTGTAGGATCTAACATCGCAAATATTTCTTTAGTTTTGGGAATCACCTTACTTTTCGGAACTATGGAAGTTCAAAAAAGTTTTTACAAAACGGATTGGCCTGTGATGATCTTATCATCTTTCATCCTTTTTTACTTTTTAAAGGACGATCAAATTATCTTGCAATATGAGGGGATTATTTTATTGTCGTTATTGGTGGTATTTTTAATTTTCCTTTTACGTTTTCAAAAAACTGCTGTAATTGACGAACTTCCAGAAGATGATAAGCCTTTACCTCTTCATCAAATTGTGTTTTTTATTAGTATTGGGGGTGTTGGACTTTGGGGTGGCTCAGAATTATTAATTAAAGGAGCTATTTCTTTAGCAGAAGATTTTGAGGTAAGTGAACGAATTATCGGAGTTACAGTAGTTTCAGTTGGAACTAGTATTCCTGAATTAGCGGCTTCTATTATCGCAATTATTAAGAAAGAAAAAGCCATTTCTTTAGGAAATTTAGTAGGCTCAAATATTTTTAACATCCTTGCTGTTATTGGAATTACTGCAATAATTACCCCAATTGAAGTTGTTGATCAAAAGTTTTTATCCAATGATATTTATTGGATGTTAGGTACTGCTTTACTCATTTTGCCTTTGGTCTTTTTCCCAAAAGGATTGCGATTAAATTGGATTGACGGAGTTGTTTTACTTTTAGTTTATTCGGGATTTATTTATTGGACTTTATAAATAAATTCAATTACAAACTTTTTTAGTACTTGAAAATTCCATTTAAATTTAAAAAATTCGCTTTTCAAGATTATTAATTGAGGATAGTTATAAGTATTGTTTATAAAGAACCAAAAACTATCCTATTTATTAATCGTACATTTGCACACCAAAAAATTTGATACTTAATGACCGAAATTGATTTTGCTTTGCAGCAAAAAAAAGATACCGAAATTATTGAATTTGTTGGAACTGTCATTTGGAATAAATTAAATGAGAATAAAGTTTTTGAGAATTTATCATTCCCAGAACGAAATTTTATTTACATAGATATTTTTGAAAGTGAAATAAACCATGATGGTTTTTATGGCTTTTTTTACAATACTTCAGGTGAATTTTCTCATGAAGTTTTAGAAGCTTTCAGCACCATTAATGCCATTGAAAATGCCACTATTTTTTACAAAGCTATCCGTATTTTTCCTGAAATACCTGTACCTAAAGATATTATTTTAAGAAGGCAAATCATGGGAAAATTAAAAGATTCAGATTTAGAAAAATGGTCTGACTTAGAACTAGATTTACTAAATACAGGTGAAGATATTTTGGGTTTGATGATAGATTACATAAAAGAAAATAAAACTTCATTTGAATATTAAGGTATAATCCTACAAAAATTTTTGAATTCACATTTTAAATGTCAAAATTACCAGCGTCACATAAATTTATTGATCTTTCAGACTATGGAAGACCAATAGCAAAAGTCATTTCACTATCATTAAAAGAAAGTATTTTCACCCCAATACATGTAACTATTGGATTTATAATTGCGGGTTTACTTGCAGTTCTATTTATAATCAATGATTTTTATTGGCTTGCAGCCATCTTTCTTGTAATCAAATCAATACTTGATGCTGCAGATGGTGAATTGGCTCGTATTCGAAAAACACCTTCTTACACAGGTCGTTATTTAGATTCAGTTGCAGATATTTTATTAAATGCGATCATTTTTATTTCATTATGGTTCATAACAAATGCTAGTATTATGAATACAATTATTGCCTTTCTAGGAATTCAGTTGCAAGGAACCCTTTACAATTATTATTATGTAATATTAAGAAATCATTTTAATGGCGATAGTACCAGTCGTGTTTTTGAATACTCTACCCCAATTGCAATGAAAGGAGAAAAGCAAAAAAATGTGAATGTATTGTTTGGACTCTATAAAATTTTTTATGGAGGATTTGATAAAATTATTTACAATCTAGACAAACATGCTTCACATGAAAAAGTTCCACCAAAATGGTTAATGACAGCAATATCTACCTTTGGATTAGGTTTTCAATTGCTTATAATTGCATTCATGTTAATTACTGGTTTAAAAGAATATATTATTCCATTTTTTATAGGATACTCATTATTAATATTTATTTTTATAGCAATTAGAAAATTACTTTAAAATGAATCGATTCAGACTAATCATAGCCATTGTTTTTGGAACCTTATTTGCTTGTAATTCTCAAGGAAAAAGAGCATTAATTGGCGAAACTCCGTATCAACAAAAATTAAATGCTAGTTACAAGGATGCCTCAACTTCCCCTTTAAAATCAAAAGATTTGAAAAATTTCAAAGGACTAGATTTTTTTCCTGTGGATTCTTCGTTTATTGTTCAAGCAACATTTATAAAAACAGAAAATGCTCCTACTTTTGAAATGGCAACAACTACCAATAGAAAACCATTATATAAAGAATATGGAGTTTTACAATTTACCTTAAAAGGAGTTGATTGTCAGCTAACTATCTATCAAAGTCAGGATGATTTGAGAGATGAAAAGTACAAAAACTACTTATTTTTACCTTTTACAGATGACACTTCTGGAAACGAATCTTATGGTGGAGGGCGTTATATGGATGTAATGACGACCGATATTACCAAAAAAAATACAGTGATTTTAAATTTTAATAACACGTATAACCCTTACTGTGCCTACAATGAGAAGTATTCTTGTCCATTAACACCAAGAAAAAATCACTTAAATGTTGAAATCAAAGCAGGTATCAAAAATTTTAAAAAGTATTAAGGATTGATTGAAATTGTTTCCATTAAATCCAGTTTGATTGCTTTTTCTATATTTTCCAAATGCGCTTTTCGAACTTTTAATTTGGTTGCAGCATGCGCTTTAAAATTGATTTTTGATATTTGTAACGCAACAGAAATCGCAACAGAAATAAGCTCACTTTCAGGAACAATTGCATCTAAAAAACCTGCGTTTACAGCTTCTTTTGGAGTATAAATTTCGGAGTTATTGATACTTCTATTCAAATAAACTTCTGATAAACGTGCTTTTGCAATGGCAATTCCTGCATGATGCATGGTCATTCCAATCATGACTTCATTTAGTCCGATTTTAAAATCACCTTCTACCCCAATTCTGTAATCAGCTGAAAGCAATAAAAACGCACCTTTTGCAATGGCATGTCCATTACAAGCAATAATTATTGGAGTGGGAAAAGACAACATTCTCAATGATAATTCCGAGCCTTTCGTGACTAATTCTTTGGCAGATTCAGGAGATTTCATCATCACTTTTAAATCAAAACCTGCTGAAAAAATTCCAGAACTTCCTGTTAAAATAACTACTTTCTGATGTTTTTCTGCTTCATCCAAACAAGCATGAATTCCCTCAATTACTTCGTGTGAAATCGCATTTGCTTTTCCATTTTGAATGGTAATTATAGCGTAATTTTCTTCTGATTGATAGATTACAAATTCATTCATTTTCTCTTAAAATTGATTTATTCTAATTTCAAATCTTCAATATCGTTCCAGCTTTTCTTATCAACTACAGTTCCTTCATTCAAAATCATAATTCCTGGATTGGCTCTAATCATCGTTTTTAAGGTCGTTTCATCGCAAAATAAAAACTCGAAAGGAAGTTGAAATTTATTTTTAGTCAATTCTAAAATATCGGAAAAAGAAGCAGAAGCTCCATAGACTTTATATCCTTTCTTGATAGCTTCATCAGCCATTATTTTGATGGCAGGAAAAGCTTCATAATCGGCTTTATCCAAATTATAAGAAATCACCAAAACCACCTTTTTCATTTTCAAAATTTGTGGAGCCAAATCATTTTGAGAATCTTCCAACATAAAATCATGTACTTTCGGCAAACTTCCATCTTCTGGATATTTCATTCCTTCAGGAATATTTTTTCCAATTGCATAAGGCCTAAAATCAATAATGGGTAAATGTGCTAGCACATAATAGGTTATAAATCCTGAAATAATCAAAGACCAAAAAACTGCTTTTCCTGGGAAATATTTTGATTTTAAAGGTGTAATCAATTTGGTTTTATAAGTTAAAAAGAAAATCATTACTGTTAAAACGACATCTTTATAAAAGGTTTCCCAAGGTTTTAATTTAATAGCATCACCAAAACATCCACAGTCAGTAACTTTATCATAATATGCAGAATAGCCTGTCAAAAACAAGAAAAATAACACCATAAAAAACAAACTTCTCACTGTGAATTTTGGTTTCCATCCTACCAAAAGTGCTACTCCTAAAACAATTTCAGCAATGATTAAAAAAATGGCAAAAGGCAATGCATACGGAATTAAAAACGGTATGTGCAACACGCTTTCTGAGAAATATTCTTCAAATTTATATTGCGAACCAATAGGATCAACCAGTTTTACAAATCCCGAAAAGATGAATAAAACACCTACTATAAATCGAATAAAATGGACAAGAATTTTCATGTGGAATTAGTTATTTAAGTGAATCAATGCAAAAACGGAATAATTGATCATGTCTTGATAATTGGCATCAATTCCTTCAGAAACCAACGTTTTTCCTTTATTATCTTCAATTTGTTTGACGCGTAATATTTTTTGTAAAATCAAATCTGTCAAACTAGAAACGCGCATATCCCGCCAAGCCTCACCATAATCATGGTTTTTATTCAACATCAATTCTTTGGTGATATGTAGATGTTTATCATACAACTCTGTTGCTTCTTCAACTGACAAATCTGGAGTATCAGAAATACCCAACTCTAACTGAATCAATGCCATCAACGCATAATTGATAATTCCAATAAATTCAGAAATCTCTCCTTCATCTATTTTTCGCACTTCATTTTCTTGCAATTGGCGAATTCTTTGGGCCTTTATAAATAGTTGATCTGTCAACGAAGGTAAGCGTAAAATTCGCCAGGCACTTCCATAATCAGACATTTTTTTGACAAATAAACTTCTGCAATCTTCTATGACTGCATCGTATTGTTTTGAGGTATCTTGCATGGTAACATTGAAAGTAATTGCGTAAAAATAGTAAATCTTAGGTGTTTTTCGTTTATTTTTACCATGAATTCATTATTTTATTTTATGAAAAGAATTGTTGTTTTTTGTGGCTCAAGTTTAGGTTTTAATCCTATTTATAAAAATGCTGCAATCACTTTGGGAAATTATCTGGCAAAAGAAAATATTGAATTGGTGTATGGTGGTGGAAAAATAGGAATGATGGGGATTTTATCAGACACTATACTAGCAAAAAATGGAAAAGTAATTGGTGTGATTCCAAAATTATTAGAGAAAGAAGAGGTTGTTCATCCTGGCGTTGAAGAAATGATTGTTTGCAAAAAAATGAGCGAACGAAAAGTAATCATGAGTAAATTAGTAGATGGTTATGTTACACTTCCTGGCGGATTTGGAACGCTTGATGAACTCTTTGAAGCATTGACTTTGAATCAATTGCAAATTGAACAAAAACCTGTTGGTTTATTAAATATCAATGGCTTTTTTGATCCAATTTTAGGTCAAATTGACAAAATGATTGAAGAAGGATATATCAAACCGCAAAACAAAAATTTACTAATTATTGATGCCACTGTTGAAGGACTTATGCACAAAATGAATCAATACAAAGCGCCTGAAAAAGTAGCTGTAATCCAAAAAGTTGTCCGTTAAAATGACTATCAATTGCAAAGGAAATTTAATCGATCTTTCATCACCAAAAGTGATGGGAATTTTGAACATTACACCTGATTCTTTTTACGATGGTGGAAAATATAAAAACGAGTTAGAAATCCTTACTCAAACAGAAAAAATGCTTCATGAAGGGGCCACTTTTATTGATGTTGGTGCCTATTCATCAAGACCTGGAGCTGCTCATATTTCCGAAAAAGAGGAATTGAGTAGAATACTTCCTGTTATTGATTTATTGGTGAAAAATTTCCCTGAAATCATTCTTTCTGTGGATACTTTTCGGAGTGAAATTGCCCAAAAAACTATTGAAAATGGTGCTGCAATGATCAACGATATTTCTGGAGGAAAAATGGATGAAAACATGTTTCAAACTGTGGCAGATTTACAAGTTCCTTATATTTTAATGCACATGTTAGGAACACCTCAAAACATGCAACAAAATCCTGTTTATGAAGATGTTACAATAGATGTTATTACTTTTTTTTCTAAACAAATTTACAAATTACACCAACTGAAAGTGAACGATATTATCATTGATGTAGGTTTTGGATTTGGAAAAACAGTGAAAGATAATTATGCACTTTTGTCAAATTTATCTCTTTTCAAACAGTTGGATGTTCCTATTTTAACAGGAATCTCAAGAAAATCGATGTTGTATAAACCTTTGGAAATTACTGCAAAAGAAGCGTTGAATGCCACTACAGTAGCCAATACAATTGCCCTTTTAAATGGTGCGTCTATTTTGCGAGTTCATGATGTAAAAGAAGCTGTTGAAGCTATCAAAATTGTAAAACTGTTGAAAGAAAGTTAACACTTATAAAATTGCATTTTTCAAAAAAAATATGCTTATTTTTACCCTAAATCAAAATGATTAGATGTTAGAATTTATTCCTTTTTCTTTTTTAGATGTGTTGGATATTTTGTTGGTAGCAATGTTGCTGTATTATATCTACAAACTTTTAAAAGGAACTGTTGCTATCAATATTTTCATAGGAATTGCACTGATTTTCATTATTTGGAAAATAACACAAGCCTTAAAAATGGAAATGTTAAGCAGCATTTTGGGCTACTTACTTTCTGGTGGAGTCATTGCATTGATGATTGTCTTTCAACAAGAAATTCGTAAATTTTTATTGATGATTGGTACAACCAATTTTTCAAACAAGAAGAGTTTTTTAAAACAATTGCGATTTTTACAATCTGAAATTAGTCCAGAAATTGATACTGAAAGCATTTTAAAAGCCTGTAATAATCTTTCTAAAACGAAAACAGGTGCCTTAATTGTTATTGAAAGAACCAATAGTTTGGACTTTTTAATCAATACTGGAGATGCCATCAACGCAAATATCAATCATGTAATTTTAGAAAGTATCTTCTTTAAAAACAGTCCTTTACATGATGGAGCTACTATTATTAGAGACAATAATATAGTGGCAACAAGAGTCGTTTTACCCATTTCTGATAATTCAAGAATCCCTGCAAGATTTGGTTTAAGACACAGAGCTGCATTGGGAATCAGCGAAAAAACAGATGCTGTTTGCTTATTAGTTTCCGAAGAAACTGGAGAAATTTCATACATCAAAGATGGTGAATTTGTGTTGTACACAACTCCTGAAGAATTGAACGAAAAACTGAAAAAAGATTTGATGTAACCTGAATTTAAGAGGCTTGTTCTACGCTAAATTGCTTATCATATAAATTCTTATAATAGCCATTTTCTTTTTCAAGTAACTCATAATGAGTTCCTTCCTCAACAATCAACCCTTTGTCCATCACTATAATTTTATCAGCTTGTTTGATAGTTGCCAATCTATGAGCAATCACAATAGAAGTTCTTCCTTTGGTAATTTTTTCAGTAGCAAATTGAATCATTTGTTCTGAATTTGCATCAACAGAGGAAGTTGCTTCATCCAAAATTAGAATACTTGGTTTGCTAACATACGCTCTTAAAAAAGCAATCAATTGTCTTTGACCTGAAGAAAGCATTGCTCCTCTTTCCTTCACATTATATTGATAACCTCCTGGAAGTGAAAGGATAAAATCGTGAATTCCAATTTGTTTGGCGGCGTTTTCAACAGTTTCTATACTGATTGTTTCGTCTTTTAAAGTGATGTTATTGAAAATTGTGTCAGAAAATAAAAACACATCTTGCAACACAATAGCAATCTGATTTCGCAAACTTTCCAATGTAAATTTGTCTACAGAAATTCCATCAACGGAAATAGTTCCTGAATCAATTTCATAAAAGCGATTGATAAGATTAATAATGGTAGATTTTCCAGCACCTGTTGCACCAACAATGGCAATGGTTTGACCACTTTTTACATCCAAAGAAATTCCTTTTAAAACCTCTTCACCTTTGATATAACTAAAACGAACGTTGTCAAAAATGATATTTCCTTGTAAATTATTTGCGGTTAAAGTTCCGTTTTTTGCAATACTACTTTGTGTATCAATAATCTTAAAAACTCGTTCGCCTGCAACAATTCCCATTTGAAGTTGGTTAAATTTATCCGCAATTTGACGCAATGGTCTGAATAACATTTGTGCAAATTGAATAAATCCCATAATCATTCCCACAGAAATTCCTGAATCTTGAATGGCTTGACCACCTCCAAACCAAACAATTAATCCAATTCCAATGGAAGATAAAATTTCAGCAATAGGAAAAAATACAGAATAATACCAAATTGTTTTGATATTCGCTGTTTTATGTTTGTCATTTATTTCTTTAAAATTCTGATATTCAATTTGTTCTCTATTAAAGAGTTGCACAATTTTCATTCCTGTAACTCGCTCTTGCACAAATCCATTCAAATTGGCAACTTGATTTCGAACTTCTTGAAAAGTAGCTTTGATTGCCACCTGAAATACCTTGGTTGCATATACTAAAATAGGTAAAACTGACATCGTTATCAAAGCGAGTTTCCAATCTAAAACCAACATGATGATTGCAACAGCTAGCATTTTCAGAATATCACTCAAAATGGTAAAAACACCATTGCTAAAAAAAGCGGCAATTGTTTCAATATCAGAAACGACTCTTGTCACTAATTTTCCAACAGAATTGGTATCGAAATAAGACATTTTAAATTTCAATATGTGTCGAAAAATATGAGCTCTCATATCTCTAATAATGTGCTGTCCTACCCAATTTGCATAATAAATAAACACAAATTGTAAGAAAACTTCCACGAACAAAATCACCAACATCAATAAAGAATAGTTTAGCAACCCAACTTTATCTTTGGAAATCATATATTCATCAACAGTACTGATTAAAATATAGGGTGATAATACTGAAAAAAGCGCCAATAATATGGTTGATGAAGAGGCTATAAAAAAATACAAACGATAGCGTTTTGCAAAACTCATGAGTCTTGAAAAAATTTGCATATCAAATGCTTTTCCTGAATTTTCTGACAAAATTTTAATAGTTTATAGTTGTTAAAAATAATCCTTTTGCAGGAACTGATAAACCTGCATTGCTTCGATTTTTACTTTCAATAATTTTTCGAAAATCGTCAATAGAAATTTTCTCCAAACCAACATCCATCAAAGTGCCTACAATGGCTCTTACCATATTTCTCAAAAATCGATTTGCCGAAATTGTAAATGTCAATTCATTGCCGTTTTGAACCCAAAACGCTTCAAAAATTGTACAATTAAAAGTATGAACATTGGTTTTTACTTTTGAAAAACATTGAAAATCTTCATATTCCAAAAGGATTTTTGCGGCTTTATTCATCTTAGAAACATTTGGTTTTAAGGAATGAATTTGCCAAGAAAAATCCAATAAAAATGGATTTCTGCCTAACCAAATTTTATATTGATACGTTCTGCTAACGGCATCAAAACGGGCGTGTTTTGAATCGTCAACCAAAAAAACTTGATAAATAGCAATATCATCAGGTAAAATGGAATTGAGTTTGAAAACAATATCATTTATCATAACGTCTTCAATATCAAAATGCGCAAACATTTGTGAAGCATGCACACCTGTATCTGTTCTTCCTGCACCAACCACTTCTATTTTTTGACGAAATATCGTACTCAAAGCCTCATTTAATTTTTCTTGTACAGAAATTGCTTCAGGTTGAATTTGCCAACCATGATACTTTTTTCCATTATAAGAAAATTCTATAAAATATCTCAAGAAAAATTGATTTTTGAAGTGCTCAAAATTACGGAATTTATTTTGTTATTCTTATTTTTGGATTGTGAAGAAAATCTTATTATTATCAGATACACATAGTTTTATTGATGAACAAATTCTGAAATTTGTGAAGCAAGCAGATGAAGTTTGGCATGCAGGAGATATTGGCGATCTTTCTGTTACTGATCAAATTAAAGCATTGAAACCTTTACGAGCGGTTTTTGGAAATATTGATGATGCCAATGCACGAATGTCTTTTCCTTTGGATGAAAAATTTTCGGTTGAAAATGTATCTGTTTGGATCACTCACATTGGAGGTTATCCCAATAAATACAACTTGAGAATTAAGGATGAAATTCAAAAAAATCCTCCAAAAATATTTATTTCAGGTCATTCTCATATTTTAAAAGTACAGTATGACAAAAAATTGCAACTTTTACACATGAATCCTGGAGCTGCCGGAAAACATGGATTTCATAAAATACGAACGATGTTGCGTTTTGAATTAGAAAATGGAGAAATTAAAAACCTTGAAATTATAGAATTGGCAGCTCGTTAGTAACTATTTCACGTTCTTGAATAAGCAATTCTATACTAATTTTAGTTCCCTCTCCTTTTTCAGAATGAATAGAAAAATGTCCTTTCATCATTTGAATTCTAGCTTCAATTTGATTGATGCCAATACCTGTTTTTGATAATACTTTTGTTTTGTCAAAGCCAATTCCGTTATCTATGATGGTTAACAAAATTTTGTTATTTTCCTCATGCATTTTTATCAAAGCCTGATTAGCCTCACTATGTTTAATGATATTATTGATAAATTCTTGAACAATGTTATAAGTTTTAATCTCAAAATTTTGATGATAGCGCCTTAATTTACCTAAATTAGTATCAATTTGAAGTTCAGAATTTTGATATTTTTCGGCAATGTCTTTAATCGCATATTTTAATCCAAATTTCAATAAAACCGATGAAACTAACGTGTGAGATAAATCTCTAATTTTTTCGGCAGCTTCATTGATAATCTGCTGAGTTTTTTCAATTTCTATAGGAGCTTCGCCGTCAAATTGTTTTCTAGTAGCCTGTAAATGCAAGCTAGCTGATGACAAAAGCGCACTCACATTATCATGCAAAGTCTCTGCAATATCTTTACGCTCGGTTTCTTTCCCATCAATAGTGGCATTCAAAATTCGAACTTGTGATTCTGATTTTAATTTTTCGATTTTTTGTTCTTGAATCAGTTCTGTTTTTGCCAATTTCAGTTGAAGATTTTTTTGACGAAACATGGAAAAACCAATGATAAAAATAAAAATCACAACCGTAGAAATTCCTATAGCCACTAAATCTCTCACCTTTTGCTTTTCTTTAAGCAATTTCACTTCTTCATCTTTTTGAAATAGTTTTTTCTGAGCGTCAAAATCAAATTTAAAACCAATTTCTTCAATCATTCTCCTGATTTCAATATCTCTTAAGCGATCTTTTATCAAATAGGATTTTTCTTGGTATTGATAGGCTTCATAATCTTTTAACTTATAGAGATTGTATGCTAAATTAAAATACAAATTTTCTTTAATTCTAAGTGCTTTATCTGTGGTATCATTTTCTATCAAAGAAAGTGCTTTTTGATAGTTTTTTTTAGCTTCTTTAAAATTACTTTGATCTAAATAGATACTAGCTAAATTACCTAAAGCAGCTGATTCCGAAATTTTATTATTTTCAATTCCATGAATTTTTACTGCTTTTAAAGCGTATTCTTTTGCTAAATCGAAAAGAGAATCCTGTCTGTAAATTCCTGATAAATTGGAAAATGCTATTGCTTGAATGGAGAGGATTTTATTATCTAGTGAGTTTGATTGAACAATTAAATCGTAATATCTTTTTGCTGAATCTTTTTGACTATCTCTAAGAAATTCATTAGCAATTCTTAAATAAATAGATTCTAATTTAGTATCGTTTTGTATTTTCTTTAATTCAGCATAGTCACCATTCATTTTTCTTTGCTGAATGGCGTTTTTATAATATTGAATTGATTTCGAATGATTATTTATATTTTTATATATTTCTCCAATAATGAAGTTTACTTCATATATATAATCAACGGTGTCTTTATTAAAAGTAATTTTAGAATATTCAGAAATAAAATCCAAACTTTTTTTAAGAGCAACTTCAAAATTTTTTTTATTGAAATTTTCTACGATTTCAGTATATTTTTTGTGTATGGAAGTTGAATCTTGTATATAAAAAAAAGAAACCTTACTAAGTAAGGCTTCCTTTATTGGGGGATTCATTGCTTTAGTCAAATAAAAACCAATAAAAACTGCAAGTATTACTAAAAAACTATTCTTTTTCAATTATTTTAAATTATTTATTAAAAATCTATTTTAAAAAAATTGGGGGATTTAAATAAATAAATTATTAATCTTCATCAATAATAATAACTGGTTTTCTAATTGGTGTTAAATCTGTGCTTTCTGATTTAGCATTTGTGTTTCCAACATAATTTACAAATACAATTTTTAATGGAACTCCTTCTTTTTTCTCTAATGTTGTTGAAAAATTAGCATCTGCACTTTTTCCATTGGTTAAATGAATTTCAAAAGCATCTTCTTTTTCATTGAAAGCGTACTTTACAGCAACATTATTTTTCACTTCAAAAACTACATCATACAAACCGTCGTCATTTTTTGTGATGCTGTAAGATTTTAATTTTGAACTTAAATCTCCTTTAGCAAGTGTAATATCATCATCATAAACAGTAACACTTGCCTTCTTGCTTTCCGAGTTTGTATCAATAAAACCTACTTTCAATTGATTGTTATCAATCAATAATTGTTCAGCAATTTTTGTGGTAGAATTATTTTCAGAAGAATACAAATAAAATTCGTTACTGTTTAAATTTTGATTTGCTACTTTATCAACTTTCGTGTTTTCGGTAACATTAAAATCAAGAGAATATGCCCCACTTGCATCTCTTTTAACAGTAAAATTTTTCAATAATTTTGCGTTAACATCAGTATTAATAATACCTTCTTCATTGCTTGAACAAGAAGAAAAAAGGAGTGATGCTATAATTGCAAACACTAATAAGCTACTTTTTTTCATTTTGGTTTGGTTTTAAATTTTAATATTTACTTAAAAATAGGTAGGCTTGCGATATATGTTTTGCAATAAATTGGGGGACAATATTAAAAAAACCTTTATAGGGGGTGACTTTTTCAAGTCAAAGGTCTTTTGTGTAATTTTTAAAATAGTTGGGGGATTATACTATCTTATTTTTTACAGCATACATTGCCAAGCCTACCGAATTTTTTACTTTTAATTTTTTTATTAAATTTTTTCTATGTGTTTCTACTGTTCTTGTACTTACATTTAATTCATCTGCAATTTCTTGAGAACTATATTCTTTTACTATCAAACGTATTACATCAACTTCTCTTTCTGTGAGTGAATCAATCAAAAATTTATCAGGCACATCTCCTTTTTGAGAAACTTGTTGACCAGAAAAAGTTGTAAACAATGACTTTTGAATATCGTTACTAAAATATTGTTCTCCATTTGCTACTGCTTTTATTGCATTAACTATATGTTCTCCTGCACTATTTTTTGTAATATACCCTTTACATCCTAGTTTTAAAACTTCTTCAACAATTTTTATATCATCATAACTTGATAAAATAATTACCTTTTGATTTATTTTATTTTCCTTAAAATGTCTTAACACTTCAATTCCATCTAAAATAGGCATTGTAATATCTAAAATTAGCACATCTACCCTATTTCCTTTTTTATCAAAAAAGTCGATTACTTCTTCTCCGGTTAATGAATAACCATTAATTGCAATTTCGTTATCAGTATTTATTACAGCGATGATTCCTTCTATTACTATTTTATGATCATCAGCTACGTGAACGTAAATCTTTTTTTTCATTATTTATATTACAAATTTAGATTGCTTTTATAGTTTCCACAATACCCATTTATACTGATTTTTTCATCTACGTATTTATACGTAGACATCTACGTATAAATACGTAGATGAAAAAATTTAAAATACTGATTATCAGATAAATGATTATTTAAAATTTTGCCCATTTTTTAACTAACATTCAAAGTTTTAAAAAATATTTTTTTCTAAAAAAAGCAGATGTAAGCAAATTGTTTCGTAAAAATAAAAAAACCGAGAAGAACTTCTCGGTTTTAGTCGCACTAAATATACTATTTGTTAGTTTATCGCAATCTATCAACAGATTTTACGAGATCTTCATCCTTTTTAATCGCTTTATTTGCCAAAACAAGAAGCAAAATAGCTAAAATCGGTAAAAACATCCCAATACCTTTCTCCGAAACCGAGGCTTCTCCAGATACTGTTAGTGATAAATATATCAATAATCCTAATAAAAAAAGGTTTATCAAAATATTGATGCGTCCTAAAACAAATTGTAATTGCCTGTTTTTAAACAGAAAAATAGTTACAATTGCCAATATTGAAGACGCTAAGAACGTTGTTGGAATCATTTTTAATTGAATTGATTCCTGATGAAACAAATCTACAATAAATATTTTTTCCTCAGCAACTTTCCACAGGTTAAAAATGAAAATGAATCCACCAGAAACTATGGAGGTTAGTAATAAATAGATTGTTTGAATTCTTTGTATCATTGTTTTTAATGTATCGCAAAAATAGTATTTCTTTTTTAATCAGTAAAATTTGGAATTTAAAAAAAAAGGTTATATTTGCAATGTTAAAAACCGCACAAGACTATTGTATAGCACTATATACAATAACAAAAGCCTTAAACAATTTATAATTACCTTATTATCTTAAGAATTAAACTTAATAAATCACATACATGTTCGAAATTTCTGAACTAAAAGAAAAAACGCTTGCTGACTTGCAAGTGATTGCAAAAGCTATTGGTATTCCAAAAATAAGCCAATTAAAAAAATTAGATTTGGTATATCAAATTTTAGATATCCAAGCTGCAAATCCAACAACACCTCCAAAAGAACCTTCTAAAGAAATCCCAAAAGTTGACAAAACTAAGCGTAAAAGGCTTGTTAAAACTAACGAAAAAGAAGTTGTGAAAGCGATTGTTGTTGCTGAAACTCCAAAAGTGGAAGTGGAAAAAGTAGTTCCAAAAATCGTCATTGAAGAGGTAAAAAAAGTGACAGAAAAAGAAACTACTCCAGAAAATAATGTTGAAAAAAAACCTGTTAATAACCAACCTCGAAATCAGCAAAAAACAGGAAATCAACAAAATCCAAATCAAAAAAACGGGAATCAACAAAATGCTGTGCAACAAAATTCCAACCAACAAAATGGAAATCAGCAAAACCCAAACCAACAGAATGGGAATCAGCAAAATGTTGCACCACAAAATTCCAATCAGCAAAATGGCAATCAGCAAAACCCAAACCAACAGAATGGGAATAATGCAAATCAAAAAAATAAAGCCAAAGAAAACAATCCTAATAACCCTAAAAACAACGTTCCAAAAGGTCAAAAAAATGGAAACAGATACAGAGATCCAGATTTTGAATTTGACGGAATTATAGAAAGTGAAGGTGTTCTTGAAATGATGCCTGATGGTTATGGCTTTTTACGCTCTTCAGATTATAACTATTTGTCATCACCTGATGATATTTATGTTTCTCAATCTCAAATAAAATTATTTGGTTTAAAAACAGGTGACACTGTTAAAGGAATTGTAAGACCTCCAAAAGAAGGTGAAAAATATTTTCCTTTAATTAGAGTTTCAAAAATCAATGGATTGAATCCAAATATTGTGAGAGATCGTGTTTCTTTTGAGCATTTAACACCATTATTTCCTCAAGAAAAATTCAATTTAGCACAAAAAGGAAGTTCTTTATCCACAAGAATAATTGATTTATTTTCACCTATTGGAAAAGGACAACGTGGTATGATTGTAGCGCAACCAAAAACAGGGAAAACCATGTTGTTGAAAGACGTAGCAAATGCGATTGCGTCTAATCATCCTGAAGTTTATCAAATCGTTTTATTGATTGATGAACGTCCTGAAGAGGTTACAGATATGCAACGAAGTGTTCGTGGAGAAGTAGTTGCTTCTACTTTTGATGAACCTGCAGAAAAACATGTTCGTGTTGCAAATATCGTGTTAGAAAAGGCGAAAAGATTGGTGGAATGTGGACATGATGTAGTAATCTTATTAGATTCTATTACGCGTTTGGCAAGAGCGTATAATACTGTTGCACCAGCTTCTGGAAAAATTTTATCTGGAGGTATTGATGCCAATGCATTGCACAAACCAAAACGTTTTTTTGGTGCTGCACGAAATATTGAAGGTGGAGGCTCATTAACCATCATCGCAACTGCACTTACTGAAACTGGTTCAAAAATGGACGAAGTAATTTTCGAAGAATTTAAAGGAACAGGAAATATGGAATTGCAATTGGATAGAAATATTTCTAACAGAAGAATTTATCCTGCAATTGATTTGATTAAATCTTCAACTAGACGTGATGATTTATTATTGGATGATAAAACGCTACAAAGAATGTGGGTTTTACGCAAATATTTGTCAGATATGAATCCAATTGAAGCAATGGAATTTATCAATGATAGAATTAAGAAAACAAGAAATAATGATGAGTTTTTAATCTCAATGAATGGTTAAAAACAAAATCTAAAAATAAAAAAAACCGTTCAAAGTACTTTGAACGGTTTTTTTTATTTTAATCTTTTCGAAGCTATACATATTCAAAAAGCATCAAAATAGCCATCAAAATCATAATTGAATTTTCAATAAACGTTGCTTTGGTCATGGGCAAATTTAAAACTGCTCCCAAACACGCACATTTTATCGATTTTTTATCCAACAATGATTTTGTAACTCCCACTGTTGTAATTCCTAAAATAATTAAGGTAATCAACAACGCAGCAAAAATTTGAAAGCGCATTAAAAAGAAAATTCCCAAAGCCAACTCAATAAAAGGATACACAAAACCATACCTAGGAATTACTTTTGACAATGGATCATACATCCCAAAACTCATTGCAAAACCTTTTACATCTAACAACTTAAAAAAGCTGAAAACGATGTAAAAAAGCCCCATAAAATTGAGCATGAAATCATTGGTATTCCAAGGATTGATTGCTGAAATTATTGCAGCAACAGTAATATATCCAAAAATCAAAAACAACGGAAATAATTGTTGTATTTCTGATTTTTTTGGAGATGAATCAAAACTTTGCAATTTTTCATTCTTCTTTTCTGAGATTGTATATTTTGCTGATAAAACCTCTTGAAGTTTTGATAGTGTGATATGATTTTTCATATCAATAACCACTTCAGCTGACTCTAAATCAACAGTTACATTGGTGACATCCTCTAAAGAAGTAAGCGATTTTTCCACTGAGGCTTTACATCCACTACAGGTCATGCCACTTACAATATAGGTATGTTTCATAATTGTTTATCTTTTATGATTAATGATTTTTATGCTCATGATGTTCACTTTCCGTAGATTTTTCTCTAAGTTTCATTTTGCAAACGGGACAAGTGCCTTCTTTGTCATAGGTTTTTTCTTCTTCACATTTCATGGGACATTGATACGCTACTTTTTCAGTAACAACTTCCCCTTTTTGAGGCGCTGTTTTCTCAGTTTTACAAGAAGTAAAAACGATACTTGATAAAATAATAACTGCGATAATGATTACATTTATTTTCATGATATTATTGTTTTTTTTGTTTTTTCATTCCTCCTTCATGATCCAAAATTATTTCTTCATCACGATATTTACAACAAGGATGTACTGAATTATATGCTTCCTCTTTGGCTGATATTTTTTTGTCTTTACTCAAAATTATGTCATGCCCAACTGCTAAAATATTTTTTTGAATAGTGGCAACATCCGTTTTATTTTCGTCCAAAATCAAGTTTAATTGATGGGTTTTTACATCCCAAATGGCAAATTTTACTCCTGGTGTTTTTAAGGATGCTGTTTCAATTCGCTTTTTGCACATGCCACAAACTCCATCAACTTCTAGGGTAACTTTGGCGTTTTTATTTTTCTTTACTTCTTGAGATTGAACTGAAAATCCAATCAAACAAATACTAATTACTAAAATGATTTTTTTCATGATTTTAAAATATTAAATTATTGATTTATAGTTAATTGATGTTAAATCGTAAGCCTGTATACATTGCACGTCCAAAAATGGGTGCATATACAATAGTGGTATCAAAATTGGGTCCAAAAGGATTGTCATTCCCCAAAATTGGATTATTTTGTTGCACATTGGTCAAATTTTCTGCACCAATATACACCTCAAATCTATCTGAAAAAACTCTCGTAATTTGAGAATTCAACAGTTGATATGGAGCTGCAAATTCTGGCAGTTGATATTGTACAGGATTTGAACTCGTGTCTGGCAATCGTTGTTTTCCAATGGCATTAAAAGTAACATCAAAACGCCATTGTTTTTCATTTTCAAGTTCCGTTTCATACGAAAGATTGGCAAAAAATCGATGTTGTGGTTGAATAGGTTTTTGCAAATCTCCGCTTTTATAAGTGGTTGCAATATCAAAATATTTATATGCTGTTCTCAATTCTAAGTTGGTTGCCAGCGAATAATTTACCTCTACTTGAAAACTATTGGCAATACTTTTTCCATCCAAATCATAGAAAGAAATGGCTTGTGGATTTTCCCAATCAACCACTACTTGATTGTTAAAATCGGTTCTGTAATAATCAAACGTAATGTCTCCTTTTTGATTGAAAACATTGAATTTCTGCAAATATGAAATTCCATAATTCCAAGCAATTTCAGGATTCAAGCCGTAAATATTTCCATTGTTATTTTCGATATTAATTTGTCTTGAACTTGCAAACAATTGTTGATTTTCAGCAAAGATATTCGCACTTCTTTTTCCTCTACCAAATGAAGCTTTGATTACCCCATCTTCCCAAGGATTATAGCGCAAATGCAAACGAGGTGTAATGAAATTTCCTAATAAATTATGAGAATCTGCACGCAAGCCTGCTACTAATGAAAAATCATCCAAATTGTCGAATGTATATTCAAAGAAGGCTCCTACAGAAGTTTCTTTTCTTCCAAAATCCGACATATTTACAAACTCATCATAATTGTCGTGCGTAAATGAAAGTCCTGTTTTGAACTTATTACGAGTATCTCCAATAATCGAATTAAATAATAAATTCGAATACACACTTTGATGTTGAATATCATACGAATTCAAACCAAAATAAGAATCTTGTTGATGATCACTGTAGGCAATTTGAAAACCAAAACTTTGATAGGGCATTTCTGGAAACACATAGCCTATTTTTGCAGAGGTTTCAAATCGTTTGGTATCTATTTCACTTCCCCAAAATTGGGTTGTTCCTTTGTGAAGTTCAGGATTAAAATTGAGTTCTCCTGTTTGTTTTTCATCATTCATAAAACGCACATTGATAAAACTTACCCAGCCTTTTTCGGCATCAGTAAACTGCCAACGATTCAAAACATTGAGTTGTTTTGCCAAAGGCATATCTAAGAAATTATCATCATTCATGTCAAATTTTTGACCTGTATAATTTCCATGAACATACAAACCTGTGTGCCATTTTTCAGAAACTTTTTTATTGAAATGGGTGTTTACTTCAAAACGTCCCATTTGCGATGCAAAAGCATTCAAAAAGAAACTTTTGTCAGTAGCAGGTTTTACCAATTCTGTATTAATTTGTCCTGAAATACTTTCAAAACCATTCACTACACTTCCTGCACCTTTGGTTATTTGGATGCTTTCTACCCAAGTTCCTGGGGTAAATGTAAGTCCAAAAACCTGACTTGCTCCTCTTACAGACGGAATATTTTCTTGAGTAATTAACAAATACGGACTTGTTAAACCCAACATTCTGATTTGTCTTGTGCCTGTCAACGCATCAGAAAAACTAACGTCAATAGAAGGATTTGTTTCAAAACTTTCTGCCAAATTACAACAAGCAGCTTTCAACAATTCTGCACTGTTTACCGTAAAAACATTGGTCGTTGAAAACAACGATTTTTGAATCGCTTTCTTTTTACTTTTGATAGTAATCTCTTCCAAATCACCTTGTGGAGTCAAAAAATGATGCAAGGTTTCTAAGTTGGTGATGGTTAAGGTATCTGTCTTAAAACCTACATAACTGACCACTAATTTTTTATATTCGGGTTTGTAAGCTATTGAAAACCAGCCTTTTTTATTGGTTATTGCACTCACATTGGTATCTAACCAGTGAACGCTTGCGCCTTCTACTCCCAAAGCATTTGTTGGGTTGTTTTTGTCCATAATCATTCCTGTAAAAGTGGTTTGAGAAAAAAGGAATGTTGAAACAAAAATCAGTAAAAAACTGAGGATATATTTTTTCATTTATATATGATTTTTAAATTAAATAACGTGTTTTTAAAACCCTCTGAAAAGAAGATTTTAACGAGTTAACAATTTAAAAATCAAATGATAAATGTCTGATACAAGACTTGATAGTCTTTGGGAATATCAGGTGGAGAAAAATCTTTGTAAAAGGTTTTTTTAGCAATTTTTTGAACAAAAAGTTCTTGATACGATTGATAAAAAGCGAGAACAAATTGTTGTTTTTCTAAATCAAAATCTGAGTAAGAAAATTGTTGCAATTCATCTTGACCTTCAATGTGGAAGATTTCGTCTTTACAGCAATTTTTTTGTTTGGTTTTAGCAACTTTTTCCATGTCCATTCCACAATCTGCTGCTTCACCAGTGAAAGAAACATCCATTAAAAATTCTCCACAAAAATGCTTTTCAACCGTAAAAGATAGGGTTGAAAAAAGCACAAATAGTGCAAGTGCAAATGAAGTTATTTTTACTACTGATTGTTTCATAATCGAATGCAAAATTACAACTTTGTTTGCTATGTTAACAAGAAATAACGTTTTTGTTTTGTTAAAATCAATATCTCACCATCTGTAAGTTTTTAATATTGAGTTGTTTACTAATGACGCAAACGAAAAGACTCGTTTTATAAATTAAAATTGGGTTATTGGGTTTTAAGGAATTGGGTTGAGATTGGTTGGATATTTATTGGTTGTTTGTTGTTTAAAGTTTATTTTTTTTTAATTCAGTTTTTTATTCAAAAAGTCACTTATATTCTTATAATTACTAATCAATAAATAACCTATTAATAAATTCGATCCACTTGTAATCCAATATACATAGTCTTCAATTTGGTTATATTTTAATAAACCTGGATTTCCATATGCATCATCAAATCCTTTTGGAATTGAAGATTTAAAAGCAAACAAAGTATTACTTAAAAATATAGGTAAGTTTTCGATGAACAAAAAACCACCAATTATTAAAATCACGAACTTAATAATATCTATATTTTTTAGATTTCCAAATTCAATTTTATCATCATCAAATCCCTTTTCTAATTTTAAAGTATTTGATATTTTTTCAGATTTTGTTATTAATAAATAAAATAAACCTACAGTAATAAAGACAGTACAAATAAGCCAAATTATTCCTGTTGAATCAATGTTTTGGATAACAAATGCAATGTTATTTGGTAAGACTGAAAAAATAGTTGTTATTAAGGAGTAAAGTCCGAATATTTTTATCAATAAAATAAATAAATCTTTTTTAGTCATTTTCTGTTATTAATGTTTTAGGTTTTCAGGTTTTCCAGTTCCTTTTGAATTTTAAGGAATTACACAAAAATATAAAAAAGTTTCAAGCACTTTGCTTAATTTCTATGGAAGTTCAAAAAATCACTTATTTTTGCCAACAAAATAATCAAAATGAATGTAGCCTTTTTACAACAAGAAATTGATACCATTTTCGCTTCAAAAAACACAAAAGACGAAAAATTACAAGCCATTTGTGATTTTTTAGAAAGCCAAATTTCCTATTATGATTGGGTAGGTTTTTACTTTAAAAATGGTGACAAAAATGAGTTGAAATTGGCGCAATTTAAAGGCGAACCAACAGAACATACGATTATTCCATTTGGAAAAGGGATTTGCGGACAAGTAGCTATTAGCAATCAAAACTTTGTGGTTCAAGATGTTTCCGAACAAGAAAATTACATTTCTTGTGGTTGGAAAGTGAAATCAGAAATTGTAATTCCTATTTTTGTGAATGGTGAAAATATTGGTCAAATTGATATTGATTCGCACACAGTGAGTCCTTTTACCAAAAACGATGAAATTTTACTAGAATATACTTGTCAAAAAGTGGCTAGTTTGTTTTAAAAAACATTCTTTGTTAAGCTGTTAAGTGTAATTCAATTTTCAATAATAAAAACCACATAGAAACATAGTTTTACTGATTTTTTTTAAAGACGTTTCACTCAATTTTAGAAACTCATAGCTACGTGAATCCCAAGAATTGGGCTATCTATCTCTTTTTTCTATGTTTCTATGTGGCTATATAATAATCTGTTGTTTCAAATTCATTTTTGTATTAATTTCACCCAAAAGATTCTTTGTTAATTATTTATTGTTTTTGTTATTATCTTTTTATTGATAATCATTCAATGATTGCGTAATTTCGCATGCTTAATCAAAAAGCAAAAAATGAGCAATTCAAAACAACTTACATCTGCCTTAATTTCGGTTTTTCATAAAGATGGTTTAGCGCCAATCGTTCAAAAATTGAACGAATTAAATGTTACTATTTATTCAACTGGAGGAACAGAAACCTTTATCAAAGAACTAGGAATTGATGTCATTCCTGTGGAAGATGTTACTTCTTATCCTTCTATTTTAGGTGGAAGAGTAAAAACATTGCATCCGAAAATTTTTGGAGGAATTCTTAACAGACAAGATCACAAAGGCGATATTGCAGAGATGAAAGAATATGAAATTCCGCAGATTGACTTGGTGATTGTTGATTTGTATCCTTTTGAAAAAACAGTGGCTTCTGGTGCATCAGAAGCAGATATTGTTGAGAAAATTGATATTGGTGGTATTTCATTGATTAGAGCTGCAGCCAAAAATTTTAAAGACACTTTTATAGTTTCTTCCATGGAACAATATGAGGAATTTTTACATATTATTTCCGAAAATAATGGGATCACAACTCTAGCACAAAGAAAAAAGTTTGCGGCAAAATCATTCAATGTTTCGTCACATTATGACACTGCTATTTTCAATTATTTCAATGAAGATGAAGTGGTTTTTAAAGCTAGCGAACAAAAAGGGCAAGTATTGCGATATGGAGAAAATCCACATCAAAAAGGCTATTTCTTTGGAGATTTAGATGCTATGTTTGATAAAATTCACGGAAAAGAATTGAGTTACAACAATTTGCTTGATGTGGATGCAGCTGTTAATTTGATGGAAGAATTCAAAGGAGAAGCACCTACTTTTGCGATTTTAAAACACAACAATGCTTGTGGATTTGCACAAAGAAATACCATTAAAGAAGCGTATGTTGATGCTTTGGCTGGTGATCCAGTTTCTGCTTTTGGAGGAATTTTAATCGCAAATACAACTATTGATGATGCTACTGCACAAGAAATCAATGATTTATTTTGCGAAGTAGTAATTGCACCAAGCTATACTGAAAGTGCTTTAGAGATATTACAATCGAAAAAAAATAGAATCATTTTAGTGCAAAAAGAAGTTGCATTGCCTACACAATTGGTAAGAACTTCCTTGAATGGTTTGTTGGTTCAAGACAAAGATTTTATTACAGATACTATTGAACACTTAACATACGTTACCAATACAAAACCAAGTGCAACAGAAATTGAAGATTTGCTTTTTGCATCAAAATTGTGTAAAAACACCAAATCTAATACCATTGTTTTGGTAAAAAACAAACAACTTTTAGCAAGTGGAACTGGACAAACAAGCAGAGTTGATGCGTTACATCAAGCCATTGAAAAAGCAAAAAACTTTGGTTTTGATTTGAATGGAGCAGCCATGGCAAGTGATGCGTTTTTCCCTTTTCCAGATTGTGTAGAAATTGCTGATAAAGCTGGCATCAAAAGTGTGATTCAACCTGGAGGATCAATCAAAGATCAGTTGAGTATTGACTATTGCAATGCAAACAACGTATCAATGGTAACCACTGGAACAAGACATTTTAAACATTAATAAAATAGCTATCAAAATACAGAATTATTTTAGTAGTTTTGTAAGAATACATCATTAAAAAATAACATAGAAATTTATGGGTTTTTTCGATTTCATGACGGAAGATATTGCCATTGATTTGGGCACAGCAAACACGCTAATTATTCACAACGGAAAAGTGGTGATTGATAGTCCATCAATAGTTGCAAGAAATAGAATTACAGGTAAAATCATTGCCATTGGTCATGAAGCGAGCCTGATGCAAGGAAAAACACACGAAAATATCAAAACGATTCGTCCTTTAAAAGACGGTGTTATTGCTGATTTTCAAGCATCTGAAGAGATGATTAAAGAATTTGTAAAGCAAATTCCATCTATTAAAAAGAAATTATTTCCACCAGCTTTGCGTATGGTCATTTGCATTCCATCTGGAATTACAGAAGTTGAAAAACGTGCTGTAAGAGATTCTGCAAAACACATGAATGCGAAAGAAATTTATCTGATTTATGAACCAATGGCAGCTGCAATTGGAGTTGGCATTGACATCATGGAACCAAAAGGAAACATGATTATTGATATAGGTGGAGGAACTACAGAAATTGCTGTCATAGCTTTGGGCGGAATTGTTTGCGATCAATCTGTAAAAGTTGCAGGCGATTTATTTACAAACGACATCATGTACTACATGCGTACGCAACACAATTTACATGTGGGTGAAACTACTGCTGAAAAAATAAAAATTACGATTGGTGCAGCTACTGAAGATTTAGACAATCCACCAGAAGAAATGTTGGTTCAAGGAAGGGATTTATTAAGTGGAAAACCAAAACAAGTACAAGTTTCCTATCGTGAAATTGCCAAAGCATTAGACAAATCTATTCTTCGAATTGAGGACGCTGTCATGGAAACCTTATCTAAAACTCCACCAGAATTAGCCGCAGATATTTACAATACAGGAATTTATCTTGCAGGAGGAGGTTCTATGTTGAGAGGTTTAGACAAGCGATTATCTAGAAAAACAGATTTACCAGTTTATGTAACAGAAGATCCTTTGAGAGCAGTAGTTCGTGGAACAGGAGTTGCTTTAAAAGAACTTGTAAAATATAAGAATGTACTAATGAATTAGTCTTTAAATTCTATCAATGCAACAACTGATTTTTTTTATTCAGAGGTTTAAATATTTCTTATTTTTTCTATTGCTAGAATCTATTGCCTTTAGTTTGATTTTAACGAATCTAAATTTTCAGAAAAGTAAATTCGTGAATTCTACCAATTCAATAGTTGGAGGAATTTATACGCAAAAATCAAAAATTACAGCATATTTCAATCTGAAAACTGAAAATGAAGTATTGGCAGCTGAGAACGCACGTTTAAGAAATGAACTTCAGAAAAAAGTTTTTGCAACTCAATTTAAAGATTCAACAATCGTTGATACAGTAAGGTATTTTCAAAAATTTTCATTTACAAAAGGCAAAATAATCAACAATAATTATAACAAAGAATTCAATTTTTTGACACTTGATATTGGAAAAAATCAAGGAATTGAAAAAGAAATGGCCGTTATTAATAGTTTGGGAATTATTGGAATTATTGACAATACTTCTCCAAAATATGCTAGAGTACAGTCCATTTTAAACAAAAATAGCAAAATCAACGCACGACTTAGAAACAGCAATTACTTTGGAACACTAGATTGGAATGGTGACGATTACAAAACAGTTCAATTGATTGATATTCCTAGACAAGCACCTTTAAAAATAGGTGATACAATAGAAACTGGAGGAAAATCTACTATTTTTCCTGAAGGAATTTTGGTTGGAACAGTATTAAAAATTAATAGAGGAAATTCTGCCGAAAACAGAGTCATCATAAAGCTTTTCAATGATATGAGCAGTCTGGGAACTGTTTATGTAATTAAAAATTTTGATAAACTTGAAATAAAAACAATTGAAAACTTAGAAAATGAATAATCCATTTAGAGAAATCTTGTTGTTCTTTTTGCTGTTATTTCTTCAAGTATTTATGTTCAATAATATTTTACTTTTTAACTCCATAAATCCTTATCTGTATATTGTTTTTGTTTTTTTATATCCATTAAAAGAAAATAAGATTCCGTTATTATTTTACTCATTTTTATTAGGTTTATCTGTTGATTTTTTTTCTGATACTGGGGGAATTCATGCATTTTCCATCACAATTATAGCTTACATCCGACTTTTTTTTGTGAAAATTTATTTCAATAAATTAGAAATAGACTACCCGTTTTTCAGTTTGAAAACAGAATCTTTTGGTAAAATTTTTAATTATGTAGTAACATTAACAGTCATTCACCATTTTATATTTTTTTCATTGGCTAACTTTAGCTTTCATAATTTTACTAATGTACTGAGTAATACATTTTTTTCGAGTATTTTTACATTGGTTTTATATTTTATTGGCTCAGCCATTTTTACCAAAAACGAATAATGCAAAAAAGCTTTTTACTTTATTTTTTGATTTCCATTGTTGGAATATTTTTTATTGGAAGACTTTTTCAATTGCAAATTGTAAAAGGGGTTGAATTTGACCCTGTGCATAATGCAGCAGTAAAAATTGACTATGATTATCCTGAGCGTGGTTATGTTTATGATAGAAATGGGCGCCTTTTGGTAGCAAATCAACTTTCATATGATGTAATGGTACAACCCAATCAAGTAAAAAATATTGACACACTTGAATTGTGCAAATTGCTAAAAATAGAAAAAGAAGATTTTATCACTCGATTTAAAAAAGCAGAAAACTACGCAACCTATTTGCCTTCCGTTTTTTTAAAACAATTAGCCAAGGATGATTTTGCTTTTCTTCAAGAAAAACTGCATAAATTCAATGGTTTTTACATTCAAAAAAGAGTTATTAGAGATTATCCAATGAATGCTGCAGCCAATGTTTTGGGATATATTGGCGAAGTAAATGAAGAAAAAGCGCGGACTAATAATGATTATGAACAAGGAGAATTGGAAGGAAAAGAAGGTGTTGAAAGAGAATATGAAGAAATTTTAAGAGGACGAAAAGGCAAAAAATATTACAACAGAAATCGATTCAATAAAGTTACTGGTTCTTATAAAAATGGGCAAATGGATACGTTGCCTGAAAGTGGTAAAGATTTGACTTTAACTATTGATATTGAATTGCAAATGTATGCGCAACAATTGATGAATGGAAAAAGAGGAGGAATTGTGGCAATTGAACCATCAACTGGAGAGATTTTAGCATTGGTTACTTCTCCTTCTTACGATCCAAATATGTTGGTTGGACGAGATCGTTCTAAAAATTCATTAATATTAATGGATCCAAAAAATCCTGAAAAGCCCACTTATGACAGAGCTTTATTAGCTGCATATCCTCCAGGGTCACCTTTTAAAATGATGAATGCTTTGGTTGGTTTGCAAGAAAATGCCATCAACACCGAAACAAGTTTTAGATGTTATGGGGGATATAGATATGGAGGAAAAGCAACCGATTTTATGCGTTGTCACTGTGGAATTTATGATTCACCAATTGCGTTAAAAACAGCTATTGCAAAATCTTGCAACAGTTATTTTTCAAATACCTACAGAAAAATTATTGAGAAAAAAAGAAAAGCAAGTGAATCTCTAGATATTTGGAATAAACATGTAACTAGCTTTGGATTAGGAAGTTATCTTGGGTATGATTTACCATCTGGTTCTCCTGGATTGATTCCTGATGGCGCATATTATGACAGTCGTTACAAATATAGATGGAGCGCTTCAACAACAATTTCAAATGCTATTGGACAAGGAGAAATTTTAACGACTCCCATTCAATTGGCAAATTTTACAGCTGCAATTGCCAACAAAGGCTATTTTTATACACCTCATATCGTTAAAAAAATAGCACGAAAACCTATAAATAATCCGAATTATACCATAAAAAAACAAACAACCATCAGAAGTGAATATTTTGAACCAGTAATCGAAGCAATGCACGAAGTTTTTAAAACAGGTACAGGAAGATGGAGTCAAGTAAAGGGAATTGAAATTTGTGGAAAAACAGGAACTTCAGAAAATTTTATCAGAATCAATGGCTATAAACAGCAATTGCCTGATCATTCTATTTTGGTAGCTTTTGCGCCCAAAGAAAATCCGAAAATCGCCTTAGCCGTTTTTGTTGAAAATGGAGGTTATGGCTCAACCATTGCAGCACCAATTACCAGTTTGATGATTGAAAAATATTTAAATGGATATATTTCAGAAGAAAATAAACTCAGAGAAACAAACATGTTGAACTTAAGTTTGCAAGATATTTACAATTATTACAAACCAAAATACAGGGAAGTTGCGTCAAGAAAAGAATAATATTTTTGCGGGTATTGATTGGACTCTTGTTTTTTTCTACCTGATTTTAGTTGGCTTTGGTTGGTTCAATATTCTTGCAGCATCAATATCTGATGAACAAATAAACATCTTAGATTTCAATACAAAATACGGCAAACAGCTACTCTGGATTTTGTTATGCGTTCCAATAATAATTTTTGTTTTATTTTTTAACGCTAAGTTTTATGAGCGATTTGCAAGTATATTTTACCTCATAGTCATTTTCTCATTGATCTTAATTTTCCCTCTTGGAAAAGAAATTAATGGTGCCAAAGCTTGGTTCAATTTTGGGTCTATGAGTTTACAACCTGCAGAGTTTGCAAAAGCCTTTACTGCACTTGCCCTTGCGAAATTATTAAGTGACCGTCAATACAATCTTTCGCTAGTAAAAAATCAAATCAAAGCTTTTACGGTTATTTTTTTACCAGCCATTTTAATCGTTTTACAGCCAGATCCAGGTTCTGCATTGATCTATTTGGCCTTTTTTTTAGTGTTGAACCGAGAAGGCTTAACTCTGAATTATATCATTTTTGGAACAGCGTCAATATCAATATTTATACTGACAATTTTTTGGGGAACTAACACCATGTTTATTTGGTTATTTTCAATAATCACAGTTATTGTAATATACCTAATATACAGGGGAGGAAAACGTTTACTTCGATTTAATTGGCATAAAATTTTAATAACGTATTTAGGTTTGGGTTTATTTATCTTCGGGACTGGTTTTGTGTATGAAAACGTTTTTAAACAACACCATAGAGATCGTTTTGAAGTTCTGTTAGGATTAAAAATTGACAATAAAGACATTGGTTATAATTCCTATCAATCCGAATTGACAGTTAGCTCTGGAGGTTTAACTGGCAAAGGATTTTTGAATGGAGATATTACCAAAGGCGATTTTGTTCCAGAACAACACACAGATTATATTTTCAGCACTGTAGGTGAAGAATGGGGATTTTTAGGGAGTTCTTTGGTTATAATTCTATTTATGTTGATGATTGCAAGAATTGTATATTTATCAGAAACACATGCTAATAAATTTGGTAGAATTTATGGTTATGGTGTTGCATCTATTTTATTTTTCCATGTTACTGTCAATATTGGAATGGTAATTGGCTTGTTACCAACCGTGGGAATTCCTCTACCTTTTTTTAGTTATGGAGGTTCTTCTTTATGGGGTTTTACGATATTACTTTTTATTTTTATAAGATTGGATGCTCATAAAACGTATGATTGGTAAAGTACAGTTTTTTTTGAAACAATAAATGAACCAATTTTACCTGAAATAAGTACAATAAAAAAAGCTCTGAAAATTCAGAGCTTTTATATTTTTTAAATCTGTAAAATCTTACAATGCAGCAACGTGCTTTGTTAATTTAGATTTTAAGTTTGCAGCTTTATTTTTGTGGATAATATTCTTTTTAGCCAATTTATCCAACATAGAAATAACGTTTACTAATTTTCCTTCAGCTTCAGCTTTATCTTCTAATACACGCAAATCTCTCACAGCATTTCTAGCTGTTTTGTGTTGGTATTTATTACGTAACTTTTTAGCTTCGTTACTTCTGATTCTTTTTAATGCTGACTTATGATTTGCCATAATATTATTTTCTTCGTTTTTATTTAAAACTTTGTAGTCCGTACGGGAATCGAACCCGTGTTACCAGGATGAAAACCTGGCGTCCTAACCCCTAGACGAACGGACCATCACAATTATGTATATCCTTAATTGCGGATGCAAATATACAACGTTTTTAAAATCCTACAATTTTTTTTTAAAAAATTTTAAAAATTTAATATGCTTTCGCAAAAAGCACTCTTTTTGAGGATGATTTTCCAGTAAACACGCAGTTTCCAGCCTCTTCTTTTACATCATTTGGAATACATCTGATGGTTGCTTTTGTCAATTCTTTTATTTTTTCTTCAGTTTCTTCAGTTCCATCCCAATGTGCAGCAACAAATCCACCTTTATTTTCAATCACATCTTTGAATTCATCGAATGAATTTACATTTGTTATATGACTGTTTCTGTATTCTAAAGCTCTTTTGAATAAATTATCTTGAATCTCCTCTAACAAATTAGCCACAAAATCAATCAATGTGTCTTGAGAAATACTTTCTTTATGCAACATATCTCTTCTAGCAACCTCAACCGTATTATTATCCAAATCCCTTTTACCCATGGCAATTCTTAAAGGAACTCCTTTCAATTCATATTCTGCAAATTTTGCACCAGGCCTTAATGTATCTCTATCATCATATTTTACAGAAATGCCTTTTGATTTAAAATCTTTTACGATTCCACCAATTTTAGCTGACAATAATGCCAATTCTTCTTCTCCTTTATATATAGGTACAATAACCACTTGAATTGGAGCTAACTTTGGAGGTAAAACCAACCCAAAATCATCTGAATGTGTCATGATCAATCCACCTATCAAACGTGTAGAAACTCCCCAAGAAGTTGCCCAAACATATTCTTGTTTTCCTTCTTTGTTTGTGAATTTCACATCAAATGCCTCTGCAAAATTTTGTCCTAGAAAATGACTTGTTCCTGCTTGTAATGCTTTTCCATCTTGCATTAATGCTTCAATAGTATAGGTATCTTCTGCTCCTGCAAAACGTTCACTATCAGATTTTACTCCTTTGATGACTGGCATTGCCATAAATTCTTCCGCAAATGTTGCATACACTTGTTGCATTTGTTGTGCTTCCGCAATTGCTTCACTTTTGCTAGCATGAGCTGTGTGACCTTCTTGCCATAAAAACTCCGAAGTTCTTAAAAATAAGCGTGTTCGCATTTCCCAACGAACCACATTTGCCCATTGATTTATCAACAAAGGCAAATCTCGGTAAGACTGAATCCAACCTTTGTATGTGCTCCAAATAATTGCTTCGGATGTTGGTCTAACCACCAATTCTTCTTCCAGTTTCGCTTCAGGATCCACTCTTAATTTCCCAGGATTATCGGGGTCATTTTGCAATCGATAATGGGTAACTACGGCACATTCTTTTGCAAAACCTTCTGCATTTTTTTCTTCTGCTTCAAACAAACTTTTGGGAACAAATAATGGAAAATACGCATTTTGATGTCCTGTTTCTTTGAACATTCTATCCAATTCTGCTTGCATTTTTTCCCAAATGGCATATCCATAAGGTTTGATGACCATACACCCTCTCACAGCCGAATTTTCTGCTAAATCCGCTTTTACAACCAACTCATTATACCATTTTGAGTAATCTTCTTCTCTTTTTGTTAAACTCTTGCTCATATTTCTTTACTTTGGCACAAATATTGTTATTTTTATTGATATAAATTTCGTGTTAAAAACTTTTTAAGACGGTTACAAAACTACTATAAATTAGTCTTTTTAACACAAATTTTATAATTAATTCAGTATTTTTATAAAAACATTTTATCATGAAACTACAAAATAAACTATTCAGCATTCAATCATTAATAATTTTTGCAACCGCTAATTTGGTCTTAGTTTCATGCGGAACTTACCAAACTGCATACTATGAAGATGGTATTTACAGCTCTCCTGAAAAAAGAGAAAAACGACAAATTGTAGTTGTTGAAAGAACAAACAATAATTTTGAAGAGAATTACTTCACAAAAAAATTAGATAGTCTAGAGAGAATATCTGAATATGAAATATTTACAGATGTAGATTCTTACAGCTCAAATCCTAATTATTCTGACAATAATGGCAATTATAATCAAAATGAACCTTGGGGTTATCAAAATGACAATGTTATTGTCAATGTAAACTTGATGAACGACCCTTTTTGGTATGGAAATGGTTTTGGAATGTGGGGTTGGAATGACTGGGGATGGAACAATTGGGGATGGAATAACTGGAATGTAGGATGGGGTTGGAATAGATGGAATAATTGGGGATGGATTGGAAATCCATATTGGCATCCTTATGCTAATAATTGGGGTTGGAATGGCGGTTTCTATAATCCCTATTTTTACAGCAATCGCTGGAACAATAACGGTTTATACAGAAACAATACCTATGGAAGAAGAAATACAAATAATTCCTATGGAAGAAGAGATACAAATGGTTTTGTAAGAAATAATTCTACTACAAACAGAAGAAATTATTTTGATTACAATCAAAATTCAAATAATTCAAGAAGAAGCTCTATTGGCACTCCTGTTAGAAGAAGTTCGACTATCAGAGGAAACGAATCTAATGACCGTAACTCAAATTATTCTTCAAGAAATAATTCTGACAACAATAACAACACCAATTCATCAACTAGAAGATCAACAACTACTACAAGAAGTAGTGGAAACACATCAAACTCTGGCAGAGGCTCAACTTCTGGAAGAGGAAGAAGAGGAGGGAATTAAATCATCACTTTTACGTATAAAAGGTTTTTAAAATGAAAAAAATCATTGCATCTGCTATTTTTTTTGCAACAGTGTTCGCAACAAATAGCCAATCGTTAGGATATCAAGATTTGGGTATTCTTTTTTCTCAAAATGATAACAATGGAACTGCGCGTTTTACAGCAATGGGTGGGGCTTTTGGCGCATTAGGAGGAGATATATCTAGTATTAATATCAATCCTGCAGGTTTATCTGTGTTCAATAACAGTGTTTTTTCTGGAAGTTTTAATTCTAGAAGTTCAGACATCATGGCTGATTATTATGGAAACAGACTTACTACTCAAGACCAATTTATAAATCTTTCTCAAGCTGGTGGTGTACTGGTTTTTGATAGTGCTTACAGAAGTGATTGGAGCAAATTTGCAATGGGATTTAATTACAGAATCACCAAAGATTTTACTGATGGATTCATTGCTCAGGGAAATAGTGGTATTGCTACTTTTATTGATTTTCCTCTAGATACTAATGCAAATCCATTTGTGTATGACATAGCTGATGAACAGATTTTTAACAACGCTTACAGTGGTGATTTGAGTGAATTCAATGTTGGATTTTCATCTGTTTATCAAGAAAAATTACATATTGGGATGTCATTAAATTTTTATGATTTGAATTTCACTCAGCGTTCAAATTTAACTGAATTCAATAGTGATGTAAATGGTAATGAATTGGATGCCAATTTATATCAAGAAAACTTTACCACAGGAACCGGATTTTCTTTGAATGCTGGATTTATTTACAAGGTAAACAATAGTTTTCGATTAGGATTGTCCTATCAAACGCCTACTTGGTTTTCAGAAATTTTAGAAGATAGCAATATCATAAATAACGATGGATTTTTTGGAGATGCAGAAATTGCAGTGAGCAATGATAATGTAGTGTATTCAAATACTGCTGACGGATTTTTCCCAACGCAATCGCTTATTTATAGGCTAAGAACACCAAGCAGATTAACAGCAAGTACTGCATTTATTTTTGGAAAAATGGGTTTAATAAGTGTTGATTATTCAAACATGAATTACACGAGAACCAAACTTTCTGGCGCTAATTTTATACAAGAAAATCAAGCATTTCAGAATGATTTTGTAAATACGCACAACTTTTCAATAGGAACTGAATGGCGTTTTGATAAATTTAGTGTTAGAGGTGGTTATCGTTTTGAGCAAAGTCCAGATGCTTTTGCAATCAATTCAGATGATTTGAACGAATACTCTTTTGGAGCAGGATATAACTTCGGAAGTTTTAAATTGGATTTTGCCTACAGAACTAATAATAGAACTGCTGCCTATAATTTCTATTCAGGATTCAATGTAAATCCAGCAAATTTAACCTTAGATAATCGCATTTTTACAGCATCTGTTTCTATCAATTTATAAGATTTTTAACACATCAAAAAAGACCTTGTCATGAAAACATGCAAGGTCTTTTTTAGTAATGTGAATTTTTTGCCGTAATTTTGCTTTTTTATTTGAAAATCATGCAAGAGACTAAAATTACCATTCAAAATTCAACAAACGATACCATCTTAAAATTCAATAGCAATTCCACTTTGATAAATGCAGGAAGCTATGAATATGCAAATATTGATGAAGCAAAAAATTCGCCATTAGCCCAACAATTGTTCTATTTGCCTTTTGTAAAAAAAGTGTTTATCACGCCCAATTTCATTGCCATTCAACGGTATGACATTGTTGCTTGGAGCGATGTTCAAGAAGAAGTTCGTGAGCAAATTGAACATTTTATCAACGAAGGAAATTTGGTGGTGAATGAAGAAACAAATGCCTCCAAAAAAGAAGCCATAGAAGTGTATGCTGAGGTGACTCCAAATCCATCTGTGATGAAATTTGGCTTGAACAAAGTAATTACTCAAACAGATGTGGAGTATAAAAACATTGAAGAGGCAAGCAAATCTTCCCCTTTAGCACAAGCCATTTTTTCATTTCCTTTTGTAAAAGAGGTTTTTATTTCTGACAATTATATCTCCATTACCAAATACAATATGGTAGATTGGAATGAAATTTTTGCAGAAGTTCGCAGTTTTATTAGAGAATATTTGGTGGCTAAAAAACCGATTTTTACGGATTTGCCAACTCCAGAAACATCCTCAAAAAATAGCATAGAAATTCCTGAAGTAAAATTAGATGGAATTGCAGGAGAAATTGTAGCTATTTTAGATGAATATATCAAACCTGCTGTGGCTGGTGATGGAGGAAATATTGCATTTCGTTCTTATGATGCATCTAACAAAATTGTCAGTGTTGTATTGCAAGGCGCTTGCAGTGGTTGTCCTTCTTCCACAGCAACTTTAAAAAATGGTATCGAAAATTTATTGAAAGAAATGTTGCCAAACCAAATCAATGGCGTTGTTGCTATTAATGGATAAAAAAGCTATAAATGTCTGAAATTATAAAGCCTTATAAAAATTCTGAACTTGGAAAAAAAGAACAAGTAACCCAAATGTTTGATGCTATTTCAGGAAATTATGATGGCTTAAATAGGGTAATTTCTTTGGGAATTGATGTGAAATGGCGAAAAAAAGTAGTCAAGATTGTTGGCAAAAATCATCCAAAACAAATTCTTGATATTGCCACTGGCACTGGAGATTTGGCGTTGATGATGGCAAATTTGAATCCTGATAAAATTATTGGTTTGGATATTTCTGCTGGAATGCTCGAAGTTGGAAAACAAAAAATCAACAAAGCAAACCTTTCAGAAAAAATAACAATGATGGTGGGTGATTCAGAAGAAATGCCCTTTGAAAACAACACTTTTGATGCCATTACTGTTTCATTTGGCGTACGGAATTTTGCAAATCTTGACAAAGGAATCAAAGAAATTGCTAGAGTTTTAAAACCAACAGGAGTTTTGGTGATTTTAGAAACCTCTAATCCTACAAAATTTCCATTCAAACATGGCTATAAATTGTACACCAATTTCGTATTGCCATTGATTGGAAAATTATTTTCTAAAGATAAAATTGCATATTCCTATTTATCAGAATCTGCAAATTCTTTTCCTTTTGGAGAAGTGTTTAACAATATTTTGCGAAAAAATGGGTTTAGTGATGTAACGCATCATCCTGTAACATTTGGAGTTGCCACAATTTATACAGCACGAAAATAAAATGATGAAAAAAAAGTTTTTTATTGGATTCTTCTTTTTGATTTCTGTGGTTGCTTTTGCGCAATCAGAACGCATAGAAAAGCTCCCAACTTTTGATGAAAAAAGACTGCATTATGGTTTTTATCTAGGGTTAAATCAAAATGATTTCAAACTTAATCTCAGAAATAGTTCGATTGCAAATGCAGACATTACAGTGTCTCCAACAGCAGGTTTTAATGTGGGTTTGATTGCAGATTTGCGTTTGCACAAAAACCTAAATTTACGTTTCGAACCAGGTTTGGTGAGTAATTCCAAGAAAATTTATTTCAATCATTTGGCAATTCCTAGAGACAGTGTCCGTGAAATTGGTTCAACATATTTGCATGTTCCTTTGTTGCTCAAATTCAGTACAGATCGTTATAAAAACATTCGCCCTTATGTGTTAGCAGGCATTTCTTACGACCACAATTTTTCGAGCAATGAAGCCAATCAAGATGATAATTCTGCTGGCGAATTCCGAATGAAAACACACAATTTCATGTATGAAGTGGGAATTGGAATTGATATTTATTTGTATTTCTTTAAATTTTCACCTTCCATTCGTGGCGTTTTTGCCATCAATAATGAGGTGAAATATGATGATGACCCCAATAGTCAATGGACTGCTCCTATCAATTATATGGGAACACGTGGCGTTTTCTTAACGTTTGCTTTTGAGTAACCATCTCTAAAAAAGTTGTAAGGTTTTTGTTGTTTCTATTGTTTCTGTTGTTCTCTAATTGAATAAAAAAACAACATTACAATCAAAAGTTTCGGAAATAAAAACCTTGTAGGTATTCAAAAAACTTATTTCCCTCTTTTAAATTCACTTAATAAAATGGCAGTTGCTGTGGCAACATTCAAACTTTCGGTTTGTTGAACATCCCCAAATCTTGGGATAGAAATGATTTGATTTGCGAATTTTTTCACACCTTCAGAAACGCCATTCGCTTCATTTCCCATCAGTAAAATTCCTTCTTCAGGAAGTATCGTTTTATACACGTTTTCGCCATTCATATCTGCCATAAAAATATGCAATGAAGTATCTTTTAAAAATTGTTCTAAAGCTGTATAATGAATGTCAATTCTTGACAAAGATCCCATGCTTGATTGCACTACTTTTGGATTGAAACAATCTACAGTATCTTCAGAACAAACCAATTGTGTGACTCCAAACCAATCGCATAAACGAATGATAGTGCCCAAATTTCCAGGGTCATTTATCGCATCTAAAACCACTGTCAAACCATTTTTTTTAAGTGATTTTTTAGATGGGATTTTAAACAACCCCAATACATTATTGGGCGTTTTTAACTGACTTATTTTTTGTAATTCCGATTCGGAAATGGTTGTTTTTTTATCTAAAAAATCATCGCATTTAAAACCATCAGTAGCAAAAATAGCTTCCAATTCAAATGAAGAATGCAACAATTCGTTGACTACTTTTACCCCTTCAGCAATGAATAATTGATGCTTTGAACGGTATTTTTTTTGCGATAAACTTTGAATGACTTTAAGTTGATTTTTTGAAATGCTCATTAATTGTTTGTAAATAAAAATAAACCGATGAAAAATACTATTTTTGGCATTATTACCGTTGCTAAAATAATGAAAAAACTCGCTTTCTATTTTTTATTGGCTATCTTTTTTGCCTCCTGTAATTCCACAAAACAGGTTGCTGAGGGAGAATACTTGTTAAGAGAAAATTTACTTTTTATAGATAGTGTGAAATCTAAAAGTGGAGATTTGGAAAAATACATCCTTCAAAAACCAAATAATCGCTTGTTAGGACTTCCTTTTGGCCTTTATTTTTACAATCTTGGAAATCCTGACAAACCAAAAACTCATTCAGAATGGGCTGAAAAAAACCCAAAATCGTATCAATTCATCAAAAGCATTTTTTCCGAAAAACAGAGTATTGCCTATGCAAATTCGTTTATCAATTTGAATAATTGGTATTTGAAAAACGACGCTCCTGAAATTGTAAACAAATCAAAAATTCAAAAAACAGCCGATAATTTATGGGCTTATTACAAAACGCAAGGATACTTCAAATCGAAAGTTGACACCATTATCAAAAGAAATAACGATAAAAAAGCGATTGTTGAATATCATATTCAAAAGGGAAAACCAACAATGTTGGATAGTATTCTCGTGAAAATTGCCTCTCCAGAATTGGACTCTATTTATAAAAATTCAAAACACGAAAGCTATCTAAAAACAGGTGCTCAATACAAAGATCAAGATTTTAGAAACGAAGCAAGTAGTATTGTAAAACTTTTTAGAAATAGTGGAATTTTTCATTTTTCTGAAGCTGCTTTAGGGTTTTATGTGGATTCCACAAGAACGGATTATAAAACCAATGTGGAGTTTTTAATTTCAACCAACAGATTGACAGAAGAGAATGGAAACTATGTAGAAAGACCCTATAAAGTTCATAGAATCAAGGAAGTAACAGTTCACACTGATTATTCATTTTTGAAAAAAGAAGAAGCAATCAAAGATTCCATTTCTTATGAAGGAATCAATTTTATCGCAAACGAAAAGGTAAAATTCAACCCAAAATACTTGTCACAATCCATCTTTTTAAAACCTGGAGAAATATATAAAGACACGCTCAGAAATTTGACTAGAAATCATTTGAAATCCTTACAAAATTTCAAATCAACAAACTTAAAATTCACGCCACTTTCTGAAGAAAATGGCGACTTGAGAATGGATGTTTTTTTAACTCCAATTGAAAAATATAATTTAAGTTTAGAAACCGAAATCACTCATTCCAACATTAGAAATATTGGAACATCTGCCAAATTTTCGATAACCAATAGAAATGCTTTTAGAGGAGCAGAATTGCTAAAAATGTCTGTTTTGGGTTCGTGGTTTAATTCCAATAACGGTCCTGGATGGGAATTGGGTGCTGATATTTCTGTGGAAGTTCCTCGTTTTTTAGCTCCATTCAATCTTAGCAAATTGGTTCCTAAAGAAATGTCTCCTAGAACGTATATTTCTATTGGTTCTAGTTTTCAAAAAAATATTGGTTTGGACAGACAAACATTTACATTCATGACTGATTTTAAGTGGCAATTCAATGCGAAAAAGAATATACACTTAGAGATTTTTAACACCCAATATGTTAAAAACCTGAATGTTACCAGCTTTTTTGATATTTATAGCTCAGAGTTTTCGAGATTGAATGACATTGCACAAATATATCCTGGAGTTGGAGGAAATTTACCAACAGACGCCACTAAATATGAAGAATCAGTGAAATTCATGTCAGATGTAGCTGCGGATGCAAGTTTTCAAGCAACAAATCCCACTGAATACAACACCGTTTTAAACATTCAAAACCGATTTAATATTGTTACATCCGATTTCTTAATTCCTGTTATTGCGTATTCATTTACCTTTAATAATCAATCGGATGTAAATGACAATAATTTCTCATTTTTAAAAGTAAGAGTTGCAAATTCTGGAAATATAATGGGTTTATTATCCAAAAGCAGAAATAGCAATGACAAAAAAACCTTTTTAAATATTCCGTTAGCGCAATATTTTAAAACCGATATTGAATACAAGAAATTTTGGGACAAAGGAAACAATTCCGTTTTTGCATTTAGAACCATGATTGGCGCAATTATTACCTATGACAATTCTGATATTCCATTTATCAAAAGTTATTTTGCAGGAGGTTCTAATGATATCAGAGCTTGGCAAACCTATGAATTAGGTCCAGGAAGAAGAAACACTGGATTGGAATACAATACTGGAAGTTTTAAATTTTTAACTAGTGCTGAATACCGTTTTGATGTCATAAGCAAATTAAAAGGTGCCATTTTTGTGGATGCTGGAAATATTTGGGACATTTCAGGATCAGAATTTGTGGATAATGATGCAAGATTTAAAAACCTTTCTTCATTAAAAAACATTGCTGTTGGTTCAGGTTTTGGAACACGATTGGATTTTAACTTTTTAATTTTACGTTTTGACATCGGGTTTAAAACCTATGAACCTTATTTAGAGGGCAACAAGTGGTTTAAAAATTATAACTTTTCAAATGCTGTCTATAACATCGGAATCAACTATCCTTTCTAAAAATACATCGTTTTCGTTTTTTTAAAGTCATATTTCCATAGAAAAAAGGCATATTTTTATTACTTTTGAGGAATAATATCAATACATCAAAAATGAGTCATACAATAAAACCTGGAGTAGCTACAGGAAAAGAAGTTCAAGCAATATTTCAGCTTGCGAAAGAAAAAGGATTTGCAATCCCAGCCGTAAACGTGATTGGGTCTAGTACAATTAACGGTGTGTTAGAAGCTGCCAAAGAATTAAATGCACCCGTTATCATTCAATTTTCGAATGGTGGAGCGCAATTCAATGCCGGAAAAGGATTGTCTAACGAAAACCAAAAAGCGGCTATTGCTGGTGGAATTGCAGGTGCAAAACACATTCACGAATTGGCAGAAGCGTATGGAGTTACTGTAATTTTACACACAGATCATTGTGCTAAAAACCTACTGCCTTGGATTGATGGCTTGTTAGATGCATCAGAAAAACACTTTGCAGAAACTGGAAAACCTTTGTACAGTTCGCACATGATTGATTTATCTGAAGAGCCTTTGCACGAAAACATCGAAATCTGCAAAGAATATTTGGCAAGAATGAGCAAAATGGGCATGACTCTAGAGATTGAGTTAGGAATTACAGGTGGTGAAGAAGATGGTGTTGACAATTCGGATGTGGATTCATCAAAATTATATACTCAACCAGAAGAAGTGGCGTATGCTTACGAAGAATTGTTAAAAGTTTCTCCACAGTTTACGATTGCTGCAGCATTCGGAAATGTGCATGGAGTATACAAACCAGGAAACGTAAAATTAACACCAAAAATCTTACGCAACTCACAAGAATACATTTCAAAAACCTATAATGTGCCTCACAATACGATTGATTTTGTATTTCATGGAGGTTCAGGTTCTACTGTTGAGGAAATCAGAGAAGCCATTGGTTATGGAGTTATCAAAATGAATATTGATACCGATTTACAATTCGCTTTTACAGAAGGCATCAGAGATTATATGCAAAAAATGGCTCCTTATTTGGCAAATCAAATTGGGAATCCTGAAGGAGCAGATCAGCCAAATAAAAAACATTACGATCCAAGAAAATGGTTGCGTTTGGGCGAAGACACTTTCAAAGCGCGTTTAAAACAAGCATTCCAAGATTTGAATAATGTGAATACCTTGTAAAAAATTATTTCATAATTAGCTAAAAAGCATCTTTCAAAAATGAAAGATGCTTTTTTTATGGAGGAAATTTTAATCGTCTACAAAAAATCTTTTACATTTGCTGTTCAGAAAAGTTGAAAGTACTTTTAAAATACAAACAACAACTTTAAATAAAGAATCATATGACTGCTTGGTTTAAAAGAACAGATAAAGGAATTCAAACGGCTACTGAGGATAAAAAAGACACGCCTAAAGGTCTTTGGTACAAAACTCCTAGTGGTAAAATAATTGATACAGAAGAGTTAAAAAAGAATTTATACGTAAGTCCAGAAGACGGATATCATGTTCGAATTGGCAGTAAAGAATACTTTGAATTGTTTTTTGACAACAATACCTTCACAGAACTGAATGAAAATTTGACTTCAAAAGACCCATTGAAATTTGAAGACACTCAAAAATATCCTGATCGTTTAAAAGAAGCCCAAGCAAAAACAAAATTAAAAGATGCTGTAAGAACAGCCGTTGGAAAATCATTAGGAAAAGACTTGGTAGTAGCTGCCATGGATTTTGCTTTTATTGGTGGTTCTATGGGTTCAGTTGTGGGAGAAAAAATTGCACGTGCCATCAACTATTCTATTGAGCATAAAATTCCGTTTTTGATGATTTCAAAATCAGGAGGAGCTAGAATGATGGAAGCTTCACTTTCATTGATGCAATTGGTAAAAACCTCTGCAAAATTAGCACAATTGGCAGATGCTAAAATTCCCTATATTTCGTTATGTACAGATCCAACAACGGGAGGAACCACAGCTTCTTATGCTATGTTAGGTGACATTAATATTGCAGAACCCAATGCCTTGATTGCCTTTGCAGGACCAAGAGTAGTAAAAGATACCACAGGAAAAGAATTGCCTGAAGGTTTTCAACGATCAGAATTTGTGCTAGAACACGGTTTTTTAGATGCCATTTACGAGCGTAAAGACCTGAAAAAACAAGTAAACTTGTTTATTGATTTGATTCAGAATTTACCGATAAGAAAGTAAAAGCCCCTCTAACTCCCCAAAGGGGAGAATTTGGAAGGAAGTAAAAATTGATACCTATTTTTCTATAAAAAATTAAGATTCCACAGATTTCTTATCCTTAAAATGTAATTAGTATCATTGACATTCAATTCATTGACTTTGTTTTTAATATTAAAAAGTATTTCAAAACAAAAAATAAATCCTATATTTGCACCCTCAATGAAAAGAGTTCATTGAAATACATAAAAATCATTTAAATAATATTGGCATGTACTTAACAAAAGAAGTAAAAGAAAGCATCTTCGAAAAACACGGTAAAGGAAAAAATGATACTGGTTCTTCAGAAGGTCAAATTGCGTTGTTTACACACAGAATCAACCACTTAACGGAACACTTAAAAGCAAATCGTAAAGATTTTAACACAGAGCGTTCCTTAGTAATGTTGGTAGGAAAACGTAGAAGTTTATTAGATTATCTGAAGAAAAAAGATATCGAAAGATACCGTGCAATTATCAAAGAATTAAACATTAGAAAATAATGTTCCCAAAAGAGGCACTGAAAATGTGCCTCTTTTTTTATCAAAAAAACAACTTTCTATACTTTTCAACGCTGTTTTTTCAATATCTTAGACGTCTCAAATTGAGATATTACAAATAGTATAAAAAAAATCAAAAATAGTAACAGCATTTTTGAGTTTCCATTGAAAACAACCACAACACAACAACAACAAACAGTTTAAAAAAATTATTAGTAAACATTTATGATTCCACAAGTATTTAGAGAGGTCATTGACCTTGGAGATGGAAGAACCATTTCCTTAGAAACCGGTAAATTAGCGAAACAAGCGCACGGTTCAGTTGTTGTTCAAATGGGTAATGCCATGTTATTATGTACCGTAGTTTCTTCGTACAAAGAAAGCGGTTTGGATTTCTTTCCATTAACGGTAGATTATCGTGAGAAATTTGCTTCTGCAGGTCGTTTTCCTGGAGGTTTTTTCAAAAGAGAAGCACGTCCTAGTGATGGTGAAGTGTTGACAATGCGTATTGTAGATCGTGTTTTACGTCCGCTTTTTCCATCAGATTATAGAACAGAAACGCAAGTAATGATTCAATTGATGTCGCATGATGAAAATGTGATGCCAGATGCTTTGGCTGGATTAGCAGCTTCTGCAGCAATTCAATTGTCAGATATTCCTTTTGAATGTCCTATTTCGGAAGTTCGTGTGGGTAGAATTGACGGTCAATTGATCATCAATCCAAACCAAGCACAATTAGAATTGTCTGATGTGGATATGGTTATTGGAGCCTCAGAAGATTCCGTAATGATGGTAGAAGGTGAAATGAAAGAAATTTCTGAAGAAGAAATGGTAGAAGTGATTCGTTTTGCGCATGAAGCTATCAAAATTCAATGTAGAGCTCAAGTGAAATTGGCAGAAGCATTTGGAAAAAAAGAAACAAGAACATACGAGCCTGCTAAAAAAGACGAGGCTATTGCTGCAAAAGTAAGAGAAATTGCTTACGATAAAATCTATGCAATTGCAAAAGGTGCACATGGTAAAAAAGACAGAAGTGATGCTTTTTCAGCTGTAAAAGACGAAGTTTTGGCTTCTTTTACTGAAGAAGAATTGGCAGAAAATGGCGGATTGATTAAAACTTATTTTTATAAAGTTGAAAAAGAAGCTGTCAGAGAATTGACATTGGCAGAAGGCTTGCGTTTAGACGGAAGAAAAACTACTGATATCAGACCTATTTGGTGTGAAGTAGATTATTTGCCTTCTGTGCATGGTTCATCTATTTTTACACGTGGAGAAACTCAGGCATTGGCAACCGTAACTTTAGGAACTTCAAGAGAAGCAAATCAAGTGGACATGCCTTCGTATCAAGGAGAAGAAAAATTCTATTTGCATTATAATTTCCCTCCTTTTTCTACAGGAGAAGCACACCCATTAAGAGGAACTTCAAGAAGAGAAATTGGTCACGGAAACTTGGCACAACGTGCCTTAAAAAATATGATTCCAGCAGATTGTCCTTATACCGTAAGAATTGTTTCTGAAGTATTAGAATCAAATGGTTCCTCTTCTATGGCAACTGTTTGTGCAGGAACCATGGCGTTGATGGATGCAGGAGTTCAGATGGTAAAACCAGTATCTGGAATTGCCATGGGATTGATTTCTGATGGAGAGCGTTTTGCGGTTTTGTCTGATATTTTGGGTGATGAAGATCATTTGGGTGATATGGACTTTAAAGTAACTGGAACTGCTGACGGAATTACCGCTTGTCAAATGGATATGAAAATCAAAGGAATGCCTTATGATGTGATTATCAAAGCATTGAAACAAGCACGTGATGGACGTTTGCATATTTTAAATATCTTGACAGAAACCATTCCTCAACCAAATGCAGAAGTAAAACCTCATGCGCCTAAAATCATTACAAGAACAATTCCAAATAGTTTGATTGGAGCGTTTATTGGCCCAGGTGGAAAACACATCCAAGAATTGCAAAAAGAAACAGCAACTACGATTGTTATCAATGAAGACCCAGCAACAGGAAATGGTATCATCGAAATTTTAGGCACAAAACCAGCAGGTGTTGAAGCCGTGTTGAGACGTTTAGAATCTATGATGTTTAAACCAGAAGTAGGGAATGTATATGAAGTGAAAGTCATCAAAATGCTTGATTTTGGTGCTGTTGTTGAATATACAGACGCTCCTGGAAATGAGGTTTTATTGCATGTAAGCGAATTGGCTTGGGAACGAACTGAAAACGTTACTGATGTAGTAAACATGGGAGATGTGTTTGAAGTAAAATACTTCGGAATTGACCCAAAAACACGTAAAGAAAAAGTATCTCGTAAAGCGATTTTGCCAAAACCAGAAGGTTATGTAGCAAGACCACCAAGAGAAAACAATGATCGTCCAAGAGACAACAATCGTGATAATCGCGGTCGTGATAATCGTGGACGTGATGATCGCAGACCAAGAGAGCCTAGAAAAGAATAGGTTTTTTATATCTCATTTACAATTATGTAAAAAGACTTTCTGAAAAGAAGGTCTTTTTTTTGCATCTAATTGTGGAGACTTTATAGGACTTTGCGTGAAAATATTTTTGGGTAATTCATTAGGTAAAATCTTCATCAATTCACTATTTCATTGGTTCATTTCTCCATTTCCTCATTGATTCCATTGAATTGCAAAAACTAAAAATCGTATCTTTGAAAAAAGTATAACTCAAAAAATTGATTTTAAATTATGAACACACTACTCATCAAAAATTTTGACATTCAAAAAGCTTTCGAGAAAGTAGTTGAAAAATTATATGGTTGGGGAGAAGATATTATTTTGAAAACGCCCAATTTTCTTCTTGCCATTCTTGTTTTTATCATATTCTGGTATGTTGGAAAATATCTGAGCAAATTCATCAAAAATGTTGTCCTCCAAAAAGTAGCACAAGAATCTATAAAATCCATTTTAGCAAGAGCCTCATTTATTATTACAGTGGTAATTGGTTTTTTTACAGCACTTGCCATCTTAGATTTAGACAAAGTACTAACGTCTGTTTTAGCAGGAGCAGGAGTGGTTGGTTTGGCCATTGGTTTGGCATTGCAAGGCACGCTACACAATACCTTTTCAGGATTTATTTTATCATTTTTACCCAATATCCAAATTGGTAATTGGATTGTATCAAATGGTCACGAAGGCAAAGTAATTGATATTAATTTACGAAGCGTAACCATCATGGAAGCTGACAATAATATTGTTGTGATTCCGAATTCTAAAATTATTGATGCTCCCTTCAAAAACTTTAGCACCACCGAAAGAACAAAAGTTACCATCAGTTGTGGAGTAGGATATGAAAGTGATTTGGAGGTAGTAAAAAAAGTTACTATTGAAGCGATTACTGCTCTTTACAAACAAGAGCAAAACGAAGAAATCGATTTTTTCTACACCGCTTTTGGTGATAGTTCAATTAATTATGTCATTCGTTTTTGGGTTGATGCCACTGGAAAAAAAGAAATATTAGAAGCGGAAAGCACTGGAATCATGGCAATCAAAGCTGCTTATAATTCCCACAATATCAATATTCCGTTTCCAATCAGAACGTTGGATTTTGGTAAAAATAAATTTCAGTCGGAGACAATTACTGTACAAAGTTTTTAAGGCTGGTTAGCGTTCAATGTTTTGGATTTAAGGTTCATGGTTGGGGGAAGTGAAAATGAAGAACTAAGAACAGAGAAGCAAGAAGTAAGAGCCAAGAAGTAAGAGCAAAGAAGCGAGAAGTAAGAATTTAGAACTGTGTAAGGGTTTCTGTTGTTTCTGTTGATTAGAATTTGGACTTAAAAATTTGTGTATCCGTATTTTACACTATTCGTTTACTGTAAGTAAAATTGCTTTCTAAGAAGAATATTTTCCTTTTTTTTTTGGAAGTGTTGTTTATATGTGTTTTTTTTTTACATTTGTACTTCCCCCAAAAATTTTATTGCGTTTTAATCAACACCCCTAAAACCCCTACAATGATTAAAAGAAATACCCCTATGTTTACTGCTATGCTATGCAGTAAATTCGCAGTAAGTGCACTTTTGTTTGCCTTACTTTCTTTGGAAACGTTTGCTCAAACTAGTCCAAATCCCATCACATATTATGAAGATTTCAATTCACCAGGCTATCCTACGAATATTCCTGCTGGAAGTTATTGGACATTTCATAATGAAATTTACCCAAACCAAGTTTCTTGGAACGATTTTATTCCTGGAGATGGAAACGCTTATCTGACTGTAGATGCTGATATCAGCAATGATTTGGATTGGATTCATCCTTTTCAAACACTTGAGTTTGGTGGTGTTGCCCAAAACCATCGTTTGGAAGTTCGTATGAAAGGTGCTGTTGTTGATGGTGGCTTGGTTGGATTTTTATTTACCTATAATCAAGAAGGTGAAATCTTTAATGAAGTAGATATTGAAGTTGTTGCTAGAGATAGCGCTGTTCCATGGCACGAAACATTGCCTTTTAATGGTGGATGGACAGATGCCCGTTACAACACTTGGGGAAATGCCAACGAAAACACCAACCAACCTTTTACAGGTACCATGAAAGCTGTTGTAAACCAAAACAATGAAAAAATATCATTGATTGATGATGAGTTTCACATCTATACGATTGATTGGAGAGCTGATCGCATTGACTTTTTTATTGATGGTGTTATTCAAGAAACCATCACTACTAGTGTAGCAGAAGGAGTTTCTGAAGTGATTATTGGATTCCGACAATTGCCTTGGGCAGGAGATTTCAATTGGAGTGGCACGCATACATTGGTTATTGACTATTTGAAAATAGAGCCTTTGGAAAACATCACTTTTGCTTTGGATGATACTTTTGTCGTAGATGAAGACAGAGCAGCATCCCTTGATGTATTGGCAAACGATTCTTCAAATACCACTATTGTAACTTTTGACAACCTAAGTGCTCAAGGATTTCCCATCACATTAAATGGTTCTTTACTTACTTATACTCCCTCTGGAGGATTTTTAGGTCAAGATAGTTTTACATACACCATTCAAGATGCTAATGGAGTGCAAGCAACTGCCACTGCAAGAATTACTGTACAAGAATATATTGAACCACTCAATGCCAATCCAGATGCCATAACTGTTGCACCTGGTAGTTCAAATACGGCTATTGATGTCATCGCAAATGATTTTTATGGCCCAAGTGGCCCACATCCTTCTCATCCTATTACACTTCCAGGTGGAAAAATAGCTACTGCTAGTGCTAATGGAGGAGCGATTGCTGTGGTTGACGGAAAAGTAAACTACACCCCTCCTACTGGTTTTACGGGAGTGGATTCATTCGTTTATACCATTACCGATGGTGGTGGATATGCAGATTCTGCTACTGTTACGATTACTGTAGGCGGAAATCTACCCGCAAATGCTACTAATGACGCTTTTGATGTTGTGGTGGATACGGCTACCAATTTGGACGTGTTGGCAAACGATACTGGTTCAGGATTGTCTATACTTTCTTTTGATGCCACTAGTGCACAAGGATTTAGCGTTACAAATACTGGTACTTTATTGAGCTATACGCCTACAGGTGGATTTTTAGGACAAGACAGTTTTACGTACATCATTCAAGATGCCAATGGAAATCAAGCAACAGCTACTGTATCAATCACTGTGAAAGCAGTTGTGGTTGCTGATGGTGTGCTCAATGCTGTAGATGATAGCATCACTGTTGCTGTGAATAGCTCAAGCACTTCTATTGATGTAACTGCTAATGACAATTATGGCGTGAATGGCCCTAACGCTTCTCATCCCCTTACCTTACCTGGCGGAAAATTAGTTACTGCTAGTGCTCAAGGAGGAGACATTGCTGTGGTGAATGGCAACGTAAACTATACTCCTAAAAACGGATTTACAGGAACAGACTCTTTTGAATATACCCTTACCGATAGCAAAGGATTTGCTGATAAAGGAATTGTAACCATTACTGTTGGGGGCGCTTTGGCTGCTGTCGCTGTAAATGACACTTTTGAGGTAGTGGTGGATACTGCAACTCCATTGAATGTATTGGCAAACGATACTGGCTCAGGATTGACAATTCTTTCTTTTGATGCCACTAGTGCGCAAGGATTTACAGTAACAGGTTCGGCTTCTTCGCTAACTTATACTCCCACTGGAGGATATCTAGGACAAGATAGTTTTACGTATAGTATAGAAGATACTAATGGAAATCAATCTACAGCTACTGTATCAATCACTGTAAAAGCAGCTGTGGTTTCAACTGGTTTACTAGATGCCGTAAATGATGTAGCAACAGTAGCTATCAATAGTACCAATACTCCTATTGATGTACTTGCCAACGATAATTTTGGTGCGAATGGTCCCAATGCAACCCATCCTTTGACATTAACCAACGGAAAAATATTTCATGCTAGCACTAATGGCGGGGACATTAGTGTGGTGGATGGAAAAGTAAATTATACTCCTAAAAACGGATTTGCAGGTATTGACACTTTTACCTATACCCTAACCGATTCAAAAGGATTTGCTGACCACGGAATTGTAACTGTTACTGTTGGAGGAAACATTCCTGGCTTAGCCACTAATGATGCTTTTGACATTGTTGAAAATACCGCTACAAGCCTCGATGTTTTGGCGAATGATATTGGCTCAGGAATCTCCATCCTTTCTTTTGATGCCACTAGTGCACAAGGATTTACAGTTAGTGGTAGTGCTTCTTCGCTCACTTACACGCCTTCTGGTGGATATCTAGGAACAGATAGTTTTTCGTATACCATCATTGATGCAGAAGGATTGACATCTACAGCAATTGTAACGCTTACTGTAAAAGCAGTCGTTGTAGCAAGTGGCCCATTGAATGCAGTAAATGATGCTATTTCGGTTGAGCCTGGAAGATCAAACACCATCATTGATGTGACTGCCAATGACAGTTTTGGTGTTAACGGCCCCAATACGACTCATGCATTGACCTTAACAAATGGTAAAATATTTCATGCCAGTGTGAAAGGTGGTGATATTGCCATTGTAAACGGAAAAGTAACCTACACACCTAAAAATGGTTTTACAGGCATTGATTCTTTTGATTATACCATTACAGATAGCAAAGGTTTTGCCGATGTTGGATATGTTACTGTAACCGTTGGTGAGGCACAATCAAAAACTGCCATCAAGGATTCTTTTGAAGCGAAACAAGATGAGTTGACGATTGCAGAGAATAGCTTCTCTGCGTTTCCAAATCCGACAAAAGGATATTTAAAAACAACTTTGTTGAGTACTCAAAGCACCCAAGCAACCGTGTTGTTGATGGATGTTACTGGCAAAGTAGTTTACAATATGCCAATGACCTTGCAAAAAGGAATGAATACTTTTGAAATGAATGTTGCCCTAGCTCCTGGAATTTTACTCATGAAAATATTGAGTACAGCCGTAAACTTTGGGACTCAAAAAATTATAATGAAATAAATTGCTAATTACTTTACCCCTAAAAGGTTTTACTGGCTTGTGCTGGTGAAACCTTTTTTTTGTTTAGGGGTTAGCGGTTGGAGGGGTTCAAGGTTTTGGATTCTATGTTCAAAGTTGGGGGTTATTAAAAAAGAAGGACTAAGAATAAAGAATAAAGAATCAAGAACAAAGAATAAAGAATAAAGAGCTAAGAACCAAGAACTGTTTAAGGGTTTCTTTTGTTTCTGTTGTTTGCCTGTTGGGGAGGGTTCAAGATTTTGGATTTAAGGTTCAAGGTTGGGGGTTATTAAAAACGAAGAACTAAGAATAAAGAATAAAGAGAAAAGAATAAAGAGCAAAGAGAAAAGAACTGTTTAAGGGTTTCTTTTGTTTCTGTTGTTTGCCTGTTGGGGAGGGTTCAAGGTTTTGGATTTAAGGTTGGGGATAGTGAAGACGAAGAGCTAAGAGCCAAGAATAAAGAGCAAAGAGAAAAGAATTGTGGAAGTAATCTTCCCATGAGGCATAGTAAATCGCATCATTTAACTTGACAACATACAAATTATCTTTAATGAAAACCTTTTGCTCTGCACCTTCTGCAACATAATTTCGTTCATCAATTTCGTTGTAAAATAATTGATGCTGTTGCGCAAATGCAATTAAACTCGCTGTTTCTTTTGATTTGTTTTGGTGTTTTTCTTTAGCCATTGGACTTGCTCTTTGGCTTGTTCTAAGGTGATTGGCAATTGCTTGGATAACTGCATCATGGCTAAAGCCGCTCTTTCCTGAAAGGATATTTTGTAATTCATGCTATGGTGTTACTGTTCATCATTTCCTTGTATCAAAATGATTCATGGAGTTACTTTTTTACAAAGATAACAAATATTGGTTTGTGTTGTTCGGGTTTAGATGGGTTCAAGATTTTGGATTTAAGGTTCATGGCTGGGGGTTATTTAAAACGAAGAACCAAGAGCAAAGAATAAAGAATAAAGAGAAAAGAATAGTTTAAGGGTTTTTGTTGTCTCTGTTGTTTCTTTTGAGAGGTTAAAAAAGACTTTCAGGAAAGTGCAACTTTATTTGTTGTATCATTTTTAATAATTTTCGAAAAAATTGTCTGGAAAATTAATAACTAAAAAGTATTCTTTTCAAAATAAAAAAGGGCTAAAAGACATCTTCCTTTAACCCTTTTTATAGACTTTTGATAAATTTACTTTCTTAATGGAATCGCAATATTTGGATAATCTGTAATCAAACCATCCACGCCCATTTTCAATAAACGTATCATGTCTTCTATTTTATTGACTGTCCATGGAATTACTTTCATGTTTTTTTGATGACAATTTTCAACTTCTTTGTCCGACATTAAATTAAAATATGGACTGTAAATTTGAGGCATAAAACTCAGCATTTTCAAATTGGTTTCCATATTATTCTGATAAGTTAAAAAAGCTAAATAATACTCAGGATAGGTTTTATGAATGTATTCTAACACTCTTGGGTCAAAACTTTGAATCACCACTCTTTCAATAGGAAGTTTTGATTTTTTAAGTATGGCTACCACAAGGTCGCAAAATTCATTTACTGCAGGTTGATACCCTTTTGCTTCTTCTGTTGGTGTACTTTTAATTTCGATATTGTAAAGAATCTTTGGGTTTTTTGCCTCTGCAAAATCTATCACCTCTGATAATAATGGTTTATATGCTTTTACTTTTTCTTGCTCAGGAAAATTAGGATTACCAATCGCACCTACATCATACTTTTTGATTGATTGATAGTCGTTTTTATAGAAATTAAACGCAAAACCTACTTCTTTTGTAATGCTATTTCCTTTCATATCCAAAGTGATTTCGTGATTGAACCAAGGTTCATGCGAAACCACCACCTTTTTATCTTTACTGATCACCACATCCAATTCTATGGTGTTTACGCCCAACTCAATCGCTTTTTTAAAACCTGGCAAAGTGTTTTCAGGTTGCAAACCTCTTGCACCTCTATGACCTTGCAATTCAAAATCGAATTGAGGTTGTTTGTTCAAAATGATATCATCCATAAAATTCAATGTTTGTTGGTACACATTTTTCCAGTCATTCGATCTTAAATCGCATGCAATGACATGATTTCCAGTTTCAGGAAAGGCCATTTTTTCTTTTTTATCAGCGGCTGTTCCCAAAGCATCAAACATTTTTAGCATCGCTGGCACTGAAACTACCTGGTCTTGTTCTTGTTCGTTTTTATAATAATAGCCCATAAAAACAGGTGCTTTCACTTTTGCAAACGTCTGCGGGGTCATTGTAGTAGTGAGCATTTTAATCAAAGCAACATATCCATCAATATGATAGGAAGTTGACCAATATTTTGCTTCCTCTTCATCCCTTTTTTGTTTCATAATTTCGCTTCCATTCATTTTGATAAATCCCGCTTTTCCTTCTGTTGAGAGTATGGCTGCAAATGCAGGATTTTTCAATCCGATAAAAGGAGAATACAATATCAATCCTGCAATCGATTCATCTTCTGAAGCCAAATGTAAACTTAAAGTACCTCCAGTTGAGGTGCTCACCAGAATAATTTGTTTGCCCAACATTTTTCCAATTTGCAGTGCTTCTTTTGCTGAAGCAATATAGTTCTCGGGTGTCAAATTTTTAAAACTATCTCCTCTATTAATTCCATGCTCTTCAAGGCGAGACATGAAAACATTAGCTTGGTATTTTTCAGAAAGTTGGGTCATGACAGGTTCGCCTTCTCTATGACTTGCGCCAAAACCGTGCAAATATACAAATGCGATTTTTGATTGTTTTTCCTTGAAACCTTTTGCCCAAATGATTTTAGCTTCGTTGTTTGGTTTTATATTTTCAACCTTATTTTCAGCAGTTTTAATGGCTTCTTCTAAGTTTGAAATCGTGGTTTGTTGACTAAGAATTTGTCCCTGAATTGTTTGATAACAAGCGACTAAAAAGAGAATGATTGTAGCTATTTTTTTCATCTGTTTGATGTTTTTATGATGATTGTGATATGATCTTATAAAAATAGAAAAACTACATTAACTTAATTAATGTAGTTTTTTAAATGATTGTTATTATTTTTAGAAATCCGCTTTCAATTGCACCCCAAAAAATCTTGGAGCACCTCCAATAAAAGTTGGAATTCCGAAAGCACCTCCTGTATTTCCTGCATCAATAATGTATTTTTTATCCATTACATTGTTCATGAAAAAGGTAACTTCATATTTCTTTTGAATATCTAAACCCAATCTGAAGTTAAACAAACCATAAGCATCTTGAGAAATATTAGGCAAATTCGTTTCTTCAAAAAACACTTTTGATTTATACGTATAGGTTGGTCTGAAGAAGAAATCCAAGTTTTCATTCACAATTTGATTGAAGTTAAAACCTGCTGAAAATGAATGTTTTGGAGTTAATCTGAAAGTATTTCCAGCCAATGCTTGTGCATTTCCGTTGGCATCAGTTTCATCAAAACTAGCGTCAATATAGCCATAGTTTGCAAAGAAACTGCTGTTTTTAGTAAACGCATATTGAGTCGCCATTTCTAAACCAAAAGAACTTGCGTTTCCACTATCTTCAGGAATTGAAGTAAGGTTACCGTTTTCAAATTTTGTAATTGTGGTTTGAAAGTTTGAATAATCATACATGTATGCATTTACATCAAACTGCAATCTGTTGTTCATAAACAAAGATTTTGCACCAATTTCATAAGACCAAACTGTTTCATCAGAAAGAACATCTGTTGTGGTTGAGGTTATGTTGATTACGTTTGGACGTCTTCCTTTAGAAGTTGTTGCAAATAAAGTGATGTTTTCGTTCAAGTTATAATTCATTGCCAAACGTCCAACTGCTGATAAAAAGTTTTCGCTTGCAGTGATTTTTCCGTTGGTTGGTAAACTCAAAATATTAGAACCACTTCCTGGAGTTAAGAATGCTAAAAATGATGGTTTTTCGATATCATCTACTTTAAAACCTGCGTTGATGTTTTCCCAAGTAGCTCTCAATCCTAAAGTCATAGAGAATTTATCAGAAAAATCATAGGAAGCATCTGCAAAAATATCTCCTGAATAGTTTTTACCATAATTGGTAAAAGTTTCGCTGTTGCTTGCTAATAAAGGTGCACCAGCCAAAGGACCTAGTTGTGGGATATTGGGCAATACTGGGAATAACGTTGGCACGCCATTGATGACCAATGCTTGAGGACTTAATAATAAAACAGCTAAACTTCTTTCGTCAAAATACCAAGGCACTTCTTGTGAACCATCTTCGAAGAAAAAGTTAGCCCCAAAAAATCCTCTGAATTTATCTTTTGTATCAAAATTGAAACGAACTTCTTGACTGAATTGTTTTCCTTTTGCAATTTCTCTAAAGTACAACGCTGGTGCAGCTGTTCCATCAGCATCAAAAGCTTCGTTTGAATCAAATTCACGATAAGCTGAAGTTGCAGTTACATCCCAAATATCATTGAAACTGTGTTTTAAAATTCCAGTGATTCCATAAACGGTTCTGTCAAGACCCAATTCTTCACCTCTCTCTAAATCAGCAAAAGTATTTGGACTTAAATCACCACCTAAAGGCGCAAATGTACCACTTTTAAAAGAAGTTCCTGGAGGCGTATCTTGTTGCCAGTTTGCAATCACATCTAAAGTTGTGTTATCAGAAATTAAATACAATAAAGATGCTCTGAAAGCCACTGTTTCTTTTCCGTTTAAATCTCCTCCAGAACGATTTTCGATATAACCATCTCTGCGATTGTAAATCCCAGCAACTCTTAAAAACACTTTGTCTTTAGACAACACTGTATTGGCATGACCAGTTGCTAAAAACTGATTGAAGTTTCCATAACCAAGTTTCAATGACCCAGAATTTTCGTTTTTTGCTTTGTTTTGGATAATGTGCATTGCACCAATTTGTGCACCGCGTCCGAATAAGGTTCCTTGTGGTCCTTTTAAAACTTCTACACGTTCAATGTCAAATAATTCAACCACTGAACCTCTTGATTTACTGATAGAAACACCATCTTGAAAAATAGAAACTCTAGGTTCAACTCTTGAGTCTCCACTATCACTCGTAATTCCTCTTACTACGATTCCAGGATTGTTGGCACTCTGGATTTGCACTTGAAAACCAGGTACAAATTCTGACAATGCATCATATTCAAAAGTACCTTGATTGTTGATAAAATCAGTTCCGTAAGAAGTAATCGCAATTGGCACCTCTTTGTTTCTTTGTTCTCTTTTTTGAGCAGAAACCACCACACCTTCTAAAAGATAGGAACTTTCTTCAAGAATAAAATTTTGAGTGATTTCACCTTTTGCAACCACAACTTCTTTTTTAATGGTATTGTACCCTAAGAATGAAACTTCAACTATAATGGATTTTCCTTCAGATAATTTCAATTCATATTTTCCGTCAATATCTGAGGTTGTCCCTTTGTTTGAATTTTTAATGGAGATGTTTGCACCCATAATTGGCTCACCTTGAGCAGTTTTTACAGTTCCTTTTAGGGTTGCTGTGTTTTGGCTATTGATTGACAATAAGCTGAAAAAAGCTACTATCGTAAGTAAAAATTTAAATTTCATTTGTTTGAATTTGAAGTTAATTTGTGATGCAAAACTATTGTGGTGTTTACAAACAAATGTTAATTCAAAATTATTGTACAGTTACTTTATGTGTACAAAAATGACAAAAATGAAATAAATATTTTACAAAATAATAACTTGTTTTCTTTTGAAATTGGCTTTTAGAAATCTTATATGTGAATACTTTTCAAGTTTTCTATTGTTATTCAAAATCAATGATTTAAATGAGTATTTCATTTGATTAGAAATCTAATTTGATTCCATTCCAAATAATAACAATCAACACCTTGATTCCATTTTTTAAACCATTCATTTCGTTTATCTTCTGTAGATAGTTAGTATCTTTCACGCAATTTTAAATCGCATTTTTATGATTAATTTAATCACCATTGCTCAAATTGTTGTGGCTGCCTCTGTGGCATTTGTTTGGATTTTTAGAACACACAATGTAATCAAAGAGTTTGATCAATTCGGATTGAGCATTCTAGTAAGAAGTTTTGTAGGTTTTGCGAAAACAGTTTTGGCTACATTGTTAATTGTGGGAATTTGGTTTCCATCTTTGATTTTGTTTTCAGCAATATTGATGGGATTTTTTATGGTTGCTGCACAGTATTTTCATTTCAAAGCAAACAATCCCATGAAACAGCGATTACCATCTCTAATCCTACTGACATTGTGTGTTTTTATTGCGTTCAATGCCGCTAACCTTTTTTAAAATATGTCGTTTTACACACTAAGTGTTTTCGTTTCAAGTATTTCATTTTTAGGGTATGGCATTTCTTATTTTACAAGCCCACATATGAAAAGTGAATTCAAACGCTTTCAGCTTGAAAAATTAGGTTTGCTCACCATTATTTTGCAATTATTAGGTGCTATTGGATTGCTCTTAGGTTTTTGGTTTTACACGCCTTTGTTGTTGATTTCCGCTGCTGGATTATCATTAATGATGTTGCTTGGTTTGCTTGTCCGTTTCAAATTAAAAGACAGTCTTTGGGTTTCCTTGCCAGCACTATTTTTTATGCTTTTAAATGCCTATATTTTTTGGATTGGGTTGTCAATGAGTTAATTGCAGAATGTAATGATTTGGTAAGAAAACAGTTTATCAATGAACTGATTCTGTTTAAAAAAATTTTTATTAAAAACGAAGAACTAAGAGCTAAGAGCAAAGAATAAAGAATAAAGAGCAAAGAACCAAGAACAAAGAGCTTAGACGAAAAACTTAGGCAAAGAACTAAGAGCAAAGAATAAAGAATCAAGAGCTTAAAAACCATTGCTTTGGGAAATCTTTTCTGATGGGTAGAATTAATTTTGTACCTTAACCACTTCAAATTAAAAAACGAATTATGAGAAAAGTACAAGCCTACGCTGCTACAGAAGCAGGATCTAAATTAACTGCCTTTCAGTACGAATTGCCCGCCATTGGAAACGAGGAAGTGGATATCAAAGTGTCTTATTGTGGTATGTGCCATTCAGACCTTAGTATGATCAACAACGATTGGGGAATGAGTCAATTTCCATTGGTTCCTGGTCATGAAATTGTGGGTGAAGTGGCTGCTATTGGCAAAGATGTTAAAGGTTTGAAAATTGGTGACAAAGTGGGTATGGGTTGGAATTCAGCCGCTTGTATGCACTGCAACCAATGTTTGGACGGAAAACAGCATTTGTGTGGTAGCTCGGAAGCCACTATTGTAGGACGTCATGGGGGTTTTGCAGATTATGTGAGAGGTCATTGGTCGTGGGTCATTGCGTTGCCAAAAGACTTAGACATGGCAAAAGCAGGTCCGTTGTTTTGTGGGGGGATTACGGTTTTTAGCCCTATTGTATTGTCGGGAGTGCAACCTACTGACAAAGTGGGTGTGATTGGTGTTGGCGGATTGGGACATATGGCGATTAAATTCTTAAAAGCATGGGGTTGTGAGGTGACTGCCTTTAGCTCGAATCCTGCTAAAACAGCTGAAATATTACAAATGGGCGCCCATCAAGTCGTGGATTCTGCCAATTCAGATGCCTTGCAAGGAATTGCAGGTAGCTTGGATTTTATTTTGAATACCACCAATGTCACTCTTGATTGGAATTCTTATTTAACTACATTGGCTCCACAAGGAAAATTGCATACGGTAGGCGCTGTTTTAGAGCCTATGGCAATTCCGGCTTTTAGTTTGATTATGGGTGAAAAATCGGTAGGTGGAAGTCCTACAGGGAGTATCGGATTGACCAAAAAAATGTTGGAGTTTTGTGTACGACATGGTATTTATCCTACTGTTGAGGAATTTCAAATGGCAGATGTTAATGAAGCGATTGCTCATTTGGAAGATGGAAAAGCACGCTTTCGAATTGTGTTGAAAATGTAAACTTGATCTTCTTCTTCGTGATTGGTTTTTGTACAAGCTATGCCACAAAAATCACAAACCTGACTGCCGCAGGCAGGGAAGGCACAAAAGGCACAAAGTAAAAATATATGCATTGATGCTTATTTTTACTTTATATATATGCTAAGTTCGGTTGCATTTTACAATTTCTATCATCCGATTAAAAACTTCGTGTAACTTCCTGCCTGCCGCAGGCAGGTGTGATTGCTTTGTGAACCTTAGTGTAATAGCTGTGTCACAAAAGGCACAAAGGAGGCACAGAGTTTCACAAAGGAATTGTCTCAAACTAATAATTATTAAAATAACATCACCATGGCAAAATCACAAGACGCTAAAAAGAACGTTAAAAAGGAAGCTGTTTTAACACCCAAAGAAAAGAAAGCTGCAAAAACTGCAAAGAAAGCGAATCGCAAATAGTATGTAACCTGAGCTTCATTTAGCTGTTACACAGAGTTTCACAAAGTAGGCACACCTGCCTGCGGCAGGCAGGGAGTTTCTAAAAGTTTAGAAATTTTGGGACTAAAGAAATTACCTATCAGCACAATGCAACAAAAGTGATATTGAACTCACTTTATTTATGGTATTTCCAAAATGAAAACCACTTTTAGTAAGTGGTTTTTTTTGTGCAACCTATTTTACAAATCAACCCACTAAAATGGTTATTTTTGTCATTCATTTCTATACGAATACAACCCATGCAACATTTACAAACCAATACAAAAAAAACCGATACCTCTACCCCAAAAGTAACCATGGCGAAAGCCTTTACCACCATCATTTGGCCGCGTAGAAATTTGGTGTTTATTGGTTTGGGATTGATTGTCATTAAAAGTTTGTCAGGATTGATATTGCCTTGGCAAAGCAAGATTTTGTTAGACGAGGTGATTCCGAATAAAAACATGACACAATTGTATAGTTTGATTGGCATTGTGTTGGGCGCTATTTTGGTGCAAGCAGTTTCTTCTTTTTTATTGACCCGAATTCTAAGTGTGCAAGCGCAATATTTGATCAGTGAATTGCGTGCACAAGTGCAAAAAAAGGTCTTGTCATTGCCCATTTCCTTTTTTGACAATACCAAATCAGGGGCGTTGGTTTCAAGGATTATGAATGATGTGGAAGGCGTACGAAACCTGATTGGTACTGGTTTGGTGCAATTGGTGGGTGGAAGTTTTACGGCCATTGTCTCTTTGGTGATTTTGATCAAATTGAATCCTTGGATGACCTTATTTGTGTTTGTGCCCTTGTCTATTTTTGGGTATATCGCTTTGAAAGCATTCAAATACATTCGCCCTATTTTTAGGACTCGTGGAAAAATCAATGCCGAAGTTACAGGTAGGTTGACAGAAACTTTAGCAGGTGTGCGTGTCATCAAAGCCTTTAATGCAGAGGCACAAGAACAAGTTGTCTTTGAAAAAGGCGTTGACAAACTCTATCAAAATATCAAAAAAAGCTTGACTGCCACTGCCTTTATGACGAGTGCTTCTACCTTTTTAATTGGCGTGGCTACCACAGGAATTATGGGAATTGGGGGCTATTATATGATTCAAGGAGAAATGACCACAGGTGATTTCTTATTTTTTACGCTTATTTTGGGGTTTATGATTGCGCCCATTGTGCAGATGAGCAATATTGGTAGTCAATTGACAGAAGCTTTGGCGGGTTTGGACAGAACCGAAGAATTGATGAATGCTACCTCTGAAGCAGATGACCATGAACGCCATATTCAGTTGCAGGACTTGAAAGGCGAACTCACTTTTCACAACGTCTCTTTTTCGTATGAAGCAGGCAAAGAAGTGTTGCACGATATCAGTTTCACAGCCGCAGCAGGCTCTGTGGTGGCATTGGTTGGTAGCTCAGGCTCAGGGAAATCTACCATTGCAGGATTGTCGGCTACGTTTTTAACGCCTACTTCTGGAACGGTGTTGATTGATGACCACGATTTATCCAAAGTAGTGTTGCCCAGTTATCGACAATATTTGGGAGTGGTGTTGCAAGATGAATTTTTGTTTGAAGGTACCATCAGAGAAAATATCTTGTTTCCCAAACCGAATGCTACAGAAGCTGAATTGCTAAATGCTGTAACAGCTGCGTATGTCAACGAATTTACTGACCGTTTTGACGATGGTTTGGATACCTTGATTGGTGAACGTGGTGTAAAACTCTCTGGAGGTCAACGCCAACGATTGGCGATTGCACGTGCCATCTTGGCAAACCCTAAAATTATTATTTTGGATGAAGCTACTTCTAGTTTGGATACCGAAAGTGAGGCATTGATACAGCAAAGTTTAGCAGAATTGATCAAAGACCGCACCACGATTGTGATTGCTCACAGACTGAGTACGATTAAAAAAGCCGACCAAATTTTAGTGATTGAAGCAGGCAGGATTGTTGAGCGAGGCACTCACCATGAATTGATTGCGTTGCAAGGCAGGTATTATGATTTGTATACTTACCAAGCGAAGATTTAGTTTTTTAAGTATTAGACACAAATTGCACGAATTTCACTAATTCAAGAATGCATCATTTCATTGAACGAAATCCTGTTTGATACCCTGATTTTGTGAATTGGTTGCATTGGGGTTGTATCGGATATACAACGGCTTTGCATTGGCTTTGCATTGGCTTTGGTACGCTATAACCCTTTCTGAGCATCTTGGTAAGTTGGGCTGAGGATGTAAGATGTACATTATTGGAACCTTTTTTAGCTTACCCAACACTATCCCCTAAGTATCCCCCTAGTATCCCCTAAGTATCTCCCTAGAATCTTTGTCCAAAAATAACTATACAGGTTATTACATAAATCCTATTATAGTTATACAGGTTAGAGTTTTATTTTTTTATTCATTAACTCAGTAAGTGATACTGTAAATGGCATCCCAACCTTTGAATAAGGATTTCTTACAACCTGTTGTATTCTCTTAAACTCACCCAATTCTTTAAAATTCCAAATGACATTTTCGAACTCATTAGATGATACTTTTTGAATATCAATAGACAAATAATAGTCTTTTGGATTTTTAGCTTTAGGATATTTCAATTCTTCTAAATATAATGTAGAAAATACTTTTGGGCCTTTACTAGTAATTTCGTACAAATCTGATGCTGTAGATTCGCCACTTCTTCTCAATAATAAATATTTTGCGTTTACAACTTCATTATTCAATTCAAGAGACCCAATTTCTTCATCCATTCTGAAAATATATTTTCCGTTTTCTTCATACCAATTGAAACGTTCTTTACTTGTTGCATAACCAACTAAAACAAACGTGTCGTCTGGAATTAGTTTTACATTATTAATATATTCGGGTAATGGTGTATGAAGAGTATTTTTATCTTCTTTGACGTTTTTATAAACTTCACGAGCTTTATAACTAATATTTTCTCTCTGAGATGCTCTATCTAACAAGTGGTCAATTACTGAATCTATAAATTTTGATAAATCAGAAATATCATTGTTATTGCTTGTTGGATTGATAGAAAACGCACCCAATCCAGGAATAATTTCATGAAAACCTCTGATTTCCTTTTTTTCTGTACCTGGATATAAAACATAAGCACCTCCTGACCTCCTAATAGCATCTTTATAAGCATGCATCTTTAACAAATCTGCATTTTTATAGATTCCTTTCCGCTCGTTATTTTCCTCTTCTTCAATTAAATCATTATTAGTAGAAGTTTGAATTTGGAATTGAGTTACTTTATATTTTGCGTCAAAATGTATATGTACAATAAGTTCTTGTTTTTCAGCCTCTTTCTCTTTTAATATTGCTGGCCAAACTGATAATGTATAATCTGGTCTTAGAGTAGTTGTATAACTACCTGCTTGCTCATCTGTATATTTTGTGCCGCCTTTAAAAGACCTATTGTAAGAGAATTTAACTTTTAATGCTCTATTTTTTGTGATAAAATCACCATATAAAGCAGTATGCTTTCCTTGTTTTACCATTACATTCAAACCATCTTTGGTTGGCTCTATTAGATGGTTATAAGATTGGTCTTCGTGCTCTATATCTTTTATTTTAAACTTAGATTTAAATAAATCGTATAATGTAAAAAACAACCAATATTCATATAACGTGGCAATGTCTCTTTTACCTGCTTTATATACATCGTCACCACCTTTCCAAACTAATTTCGATGCTAAATCATATTGCAACCAAGTACTTAAAATTTCACGATAACCACTTTTCCGCTGTAAAACTGGGCTATTCAATTTTAATGAAATTGGTCTAGAAATATTTTTAAAGAATGATTGACTCAAAAAGCCATCCAGTTTTGCAACTAAATTTGAGGCTTCTATATTCGGCCTATTTAATCGATTTTCTTTGAAATACTTTTGGCAATCCTCAGCAAAATTTAAAAAAACTTCTAATGCATGTTTTACAAATCGGTTTTCAGACGTATCTGTATGCTCAATTTTTCTAAAACTATTTATTTTATTGGGTATGGAATGAATACCTGCATTGAATAATGAATGTGATAAATTTAATGGAATCCTATTGCTCCCTGAGGTTATTTGTTTTGTTGCGGTATTTGTGAATCTCTTTATTCTTCGAATATCTACTATTTCTTCTTCAGTATCCCAATTCGTTTTAGGAGAAGCTATGATTTTAAGAACCGCTTCTTCAAAATCTTTGTTTTGAACAATAGCATTTATAAAACTAAATCGTTGGTAAATAGTTTGATTATCTCTTGAAAAGTCTGTTTCAAAATTTTGTTCAACAGGTGAATTGATTTGCATTAAAAGTTCTGTACACTTATCTGTTATGTCTTTCAACATAAAACGATAATTTTCACGATAACTTTTATCTAATTCTGTGTCAAACTTTGTGGCTAAAACTTCAATAGTAATTTCACATTCTTTACCATCTTGGGTTGTATCGGTAACAAATAATGTAAGTGTGCCAACATAAATATTTGGGACAATCCTTCCTTGAGAAGGCTCTCGCATTGATTGAGAAACTATACCATCAATACTACAATGTAAGCGGTATTTTTTATCAGTAAAGGCATATTCATAACTATTACCCTCCAAAATTTGTAAGATACTTTCGCCATTTTCATTTGCTTCTTCTTCTGTAATTTCAAAAAGTCTCGCCTTATTCTCAGGATAGATTTCTAAAAAGTCTGTTTCGTTGAAAAATGCTAAAGGTACTTGAATATGTTGTTTGATAACCTCCATTTTATTCTAGGCTTCAGCATAACTAGTAAAACCATTCGCTAATACATTTTTATACATTCTGATTAGCTTTTCAAATGAAATAGGATATTTTATAGTTAAACCTTCAAAGCCATTTTTATAATAGTCTTCAAAATTCTTTTCAAATTCAGATTTGTTTACATCTTTCACACATAAACCTGACAACGAAATTAATATTTTCACCAACTTGCTTCTAGAACCATGCAATTTTGGTAACAATTTTTGCATAATGGCAATGTCTAAACATTCATTATCTTTATCTTTAAATGAAGAGTCTATTGTTTTTAATTTTGAAACCAACTGCAATATTTCACTTGCTGCTCGGTAACCAAACTCTGCACCCACCAATTGCAATTGTTTAAAAAATGAAAGTAATTCATTTGTTATGAATTCATTTTGTTCAATTATTTTATCATCTACAATGTTTAAAAAACTTGCTGCCATAGCAATTCCTTTACCTTCTAATTCTTCTAGTTTTGGTATGCCAGGATTTGTTAAAAAAGATTTGATTTCATTATCTGTAATTCTGAATTCTATTACATTAGCTCTATCTAATACCTTTGGACTAAACATATAAGTTGTTTCATCAATATTGACAGTGCCAATAATAAATAAATTTTTAGGCCAACCTATTTCTAAATCAATTTCTAAACCATCTAAACTTTTTCTTTTTTGCCCAGTATATAATTTTATGGTATCGTTGGATTCCATGATACTCAAAAAGTCTGCAAAATAGCGCTCTACATGGCTTAAGTTCATTTCATCTAAGATTAAAAAGAAAGGCTTATTTTCGTTTCCTTCTTTGATTGCCTCTAGTAATAAATGTATTACTCCACTATCAGGAGTTATATATTCTTTTGCTTCCAACCCATTTGGGTAACCAACTAAAGGTTCACGATTTGTCCAATCAGCACCTACAGGTACAATTTTGTACTGTGAATTGTTTTCACATATCCATTGTACAAAACTCTGTGCTAATTTCGTTTTTCCAGAACCTGAAAGACCTGAAAGAATTACGAAAGGTTTAGCTGAAAGTGAAGCTATGAAACGGAGAATTAATTCATAAGAAAAATATAGTTTCGAATTTTGTAGACCGTCTTGATAATTTCTAATATTAAAATCGGTAGTTTCGTTTTTGAATGAAGTCATTTTTATATCTAATTCAACTGATTTATAAAAGTTTAAAAGTTCAATTAAATCATTATTAATTATATGTCTTTTTGGCAAATCATTTACATTATAGACTTTATAAATATATGATTTACCATATCTAAATGGACTTTCTAATTTATTATGTTTAAAGTAATTATCAATTGTCGTAAGATTACTTAATGGCCATTTATATTTAGGCACATTAGTTTCGCTTATACCATATGCAAGTATTAATAAGTTCTCATTTTTAAAATAAAGATAAACCGGATAAATTCCATTAGCAGTTGTAATCCCTTTTCTTAAAAATGAAATCCAGGGAATTTTTGCTGAGCCACCTTGACCAAAACTAACTTTTACGTCTAATCCATCAAAATATTTCTTATATTTTGAATACTTCAAATTATCTGTAAGAGCTTGCTTTAAAAACTCAATTAATTCCTCATAATATGATTCTTCCTTTTTTAATATTTCAAAACCATTATCTCTCAATATTTTAAATGGAGTTTCAACATTGTTACCAAAATCTTCTAGAGTTAATTCATTTTTGCCATTTAATTTATTGGCAACAGATAATACTAGAATAGGAGGATATTTTTGACCATTAAAAACTAGGTCGTATGTTGACAAGTGTCTTTTATTCCTTAAGTCTGGATTTTCATCAATCTCTTTAATCGCAGCAATTATTATTTCTTTGTTAAATTCCATTAATTCTTAATTTCATAATTAATTTTTAAATTCTTTAGTAAAAAAGCATTTTTATCTGCCTACTAAAATAACCATTTTTAAAGCAATTTTTACTTTTAATATTATATTATACATCAACGCTCGTTTTTTCTAATAAAATAATCTGCAATCTTATCTATTTCGTTATTCGTGTAGATAGGTTTAAAATAATTTATAAATCCATTTAGGTCACTCAATGTCAAAACTTTTACATGTTTAAAATCTTCTATTGGTTTACTATTTGTGAGCGCAATAATATTTCTAATTGGGATAGTTGTTTCACCCCAATGATGTTTTTTTTGAACTAAATTATTTTTCCTTAACAAATTATATATCGCAAAATTTGCTCTTTTAATTTGCTGAATTGGAGAAAACAAACTTGAATTATTTAAAGATTTATCACTCCAATTTTTGGTTTCTATTATAAAAATACCTGAAGGTGAAATTAAAAGGTGATCGATTTGTATAGATTTCACATAAAAACCTTCACTTTTATTGTAAATATTTGGGTGAAATGAATAGCAAAAATCATTTATTAGGATATGTTCATCAGATAATTTTTTTAGCTCGTTAACAACTTTTTGCTCTCCTTGAGCTCCATAAATAAACTTTTTCAAATTATCAATAACTACTTTTTTTCTGTCAATTTCATCTATTTCATATTTAAAACTTGTACAAACTGCTTCTTCAAAATTCTCACTAAGATATACAAGCCTTTTCTTTTTTTGAAGCAATAATTTCTCTTCAAATTTGAAAGAATTAGAAAGTTTAATTTCTAATAAGATCCTTTCTTTTAATATATTATAATTGATAAATTGATTTTTAATTGATTGTAAGATATAATTAATAAAAGTTGCCCTTGTATGTTTTATTTTATCCTCTAAATCCGAAATTTCTGATTGATGTTTTTGCTTAATACTTTTCTTTTTCAAATCTAATGATTCCTCTAGTGAGGGAATTTCATGGCTAAGATTATTTTTTTCTTGCTCAATAAGTAACGTATGATTTAAAATAATTTGATTTCTTTGTTCTAAATAATTATTCTGAAAACGAATCAATTCTTTTACAGAAGTAAATTCAGTAATCTTATTCTTAATTAAATCTGATTTAATTTCTCTGAGGCATCCAATAGTATTGTGGATTTTAGTCATATCTCTATCAGTAAAAATCAATATCTAAGTTATCAAGTTCCAAAGTATTCAAAATAAATAAATAATCAAACTTTTGGTTTTTTAAGACCCTTTATTTTATGTAATCTTTATTCCGTAGTTATATTTATTTCTCTTTCCTATAAAATTGTTTCTTATGGTTTGTTTTGGGTAATTTATTTTCAACAATCTCAATCCCATTATTTCTTAAAACCATTTCAATCAATGCTTCTGATTGATCAAATTGCATTGCTAAATCTTTGATAGAAACACCTTTTAAATACCTTTCTTGTATTTTTTGCTGCTCTGTATCCGTGATATGTTTATGATTTACTTCAGTGTTATTATGAATTTTTGCATGATAGTTTTGAAGCACTTTTATAATGTCTGTTAGTACAGTTGGATTGATTTTTATTAAATTCTTTTCCTCTTTTGAATCAAAAATATTTTGAAGCATTTCAACATACAAACTCCCATTTTCATGTCTCACTAAATCTATTAGAAAAGTACTCTTGTCAAATTCTAATTGCTTGGTTTCTATGATGGTTTTCATTTTTTAAATTATTTTTTTTTATGAATGAAGTACTAACCATTTTCAATGTAATCGTAAATAAAATCATTAATTTGTTCACTTTCTTCATCAAATTTTAAGACAATCCTCGATACTAAATTTTCAATCCAATTATTAATCTCATTTAATGAAATTAAGTTATTTAAAAACACTAAGCGTTCATTGTTAATATTAAATTCATCAATAAAAATTATGATATCGTCTTTAAAATAGTCAAAATAATTCCCCTCTTATTTAAATAAAATTTCTTGTAAGTATTCTATTTTTTCTTCAATGGTTAACATATGCTTGAACTGAATTAAAACATTTTAGCTTGTACAAATATTTGAAATTAAATAAAAAAACCAAACCATTAAAATTCCAACAACCTCCCCAATTCCCCTTTTCAATCCCTCTCTAAGGATTTTTAATCCCTTGGCTTTGCAACACCATTTTAATCAGGGCTTCTGTGGTGTGTAGGCTGTCGCCCAATTCTTTGGCAGACGCGCCTGCTTGGTATTGCTGGGTAATGTGTTGTTTTTCAGCATCTGTCAATGCCTGAAACTCTTGGTTTAGTTCTTCCTGAAAGTTAGTTTGAAACTGTAAAAGGCCATTTACGAGCGTGTTAAATTGGGCTTTGCTTAAACGCGCTTTTTTCTTTTTGCCGTTTTCATCGGGCGTTGTTTCGGTAATTTCTATATAGCTCATGCCATTGGCGTGGTCTATATAGTCAATGTTTACAGGGTTTTTATCGAAGTCTAAGTGGAGGGATTTCTTTGGGTTTTTCATAGTTGGGATTTTTTTTGATTGGTGGGACTAAAATAGTGAAAAAAAATTGTTTTTAGTGTTTTTTTGTTCCACAGTGTTGCACGGAGTTTATCACACCTGCCTACGGCAGGCAGGGGGTTTCACGGTGGTTTTTGTGTCACAGCGTTTCACAAAGTAGGCACACCTGCCTGCGGCAGGCAGGGAGTTTTACGGAGTTTTTTGAATCTTGAACTTAAAATCTTGAACTTATTTTAGCCAAAAGCCAACAACTAACGGCCAATAGCTAGCCGCTATTTTGTTGATAACTTTATTTTTCTAGGGATTGTAAAGCCGTCTTTTTGAAGCGTTTTTTCGATTGATTTTTAGTAGAACCTCTTTTTTTGGGAGGAAAAAAGGGGATGTAAAAAAAATACCTATGTGTTTTATGTACATACGTATGTAAAAAGCAACGCATGCGTATGTGATTGTCAACGCATAGGTATGTGTTTATATTCGTATACGTATGTGTTTTTAGGGGAGTACTATTGTTTTTGGGAGGTTTCAGGGCTTTGAAACAAAAAACCCCAACAGCAAGCTGTTGAGGTTTTTCTTAGTAAAACGTTATCAAAAAATAACGATTACGATTGGCTTATCGAGAACGAAACAGTACCTAAGTTCAAGTTATTTTTCAACCTTTTGTCGGCTATAAAATGCACATGCAAACTTTTGATATTGGTTTGGGTCAACTCGCCTTTCGTGTTTGCCCCTTCCGAACGCACACTCAATTTGAAAGTACCCAACTTATCGAGTTTTACTGTTCTGCCTTGCTTGAGCTCATCAATAACATTGTGTATTAATGATAAGATTACTGCATAACAGTCTCCTTCTCTTACTGTACTTTGATTGGATACCAAGTATGCCAATCGTTCTAAATCTGTTTTACCACTTGTTTTTACTTGGGCAAAAAACTTATTGTCCGCTGCTCTATCTTGAGGATTTGGACGCTCTACTTTATTTATTGAAATCATTTTTTTATTGTATTTAAATTATTATTTGTGGCAACTTTATTTACAGAGGTGTTGCCGACGACTGCCTCTTACCCGTTTCAAAATTCGTTTTTGGATGGTTTCTTTACACCTTGTGCATTGTTTTGAACGATTTTTTCAAAACAAACTTTAGTACCCATTTTTGGGTAAAAAGAAGAAGTTGATGATGGCTGCTCTGTCTTTACAAGTCGATGTTGGTTAGCGGATGCCAACATCTATGATCACTTTAAAAAAATTTTTTATAAAATTTTTTTTGTCATCCCATAAAGATTGCCTAGCTTTGATGTGTCAAGCAAAAGTTAGTTTCTTTATGAGACTACAAAAATCTAAAAAAGTCCAAAACCGCAACGTTTGGGCTTTTTTACATTTGTAAAGATAAAGGGTCTAAAAAGAGCATCAAACCATAGTTATTCACAATTAGTGCAAAGTTTTTAACAATTTTGACTTTTTTATAATCTATTATAATTTTATAAGTAATTGATTTTCAGTTACTTCATTTGTTTTAAAAAAAATATATCAACTAACTTATTGTATTTTAGCGTTTTATGATTTTCGTCTAATTTTATCATTTCAAATGGTATTTTTTTCATTTTTTGGGATACCATAAATACTACCTAACTTATTGTTTTTGTATTAAGAATACATAAACATAATAAAGGATGTCCTCTCATACAAAAAACCTGAAACTGACATTTAATATTTTCGGTTGCAACCTACAGATACTATTGTTGGATTGATGCTTTCAGCAACAACACCACTTTTTTATTCGGTGTTCATTATAAATTAACAATACATTGATGTTTATGGAACAATTTAATGACTTTTACTTAACAGGATATGCACAAAATGTGGGGTAATTTTGGAAGCTAACCAAAAACATATCTTATGAAAATTAAATTTACGCTATTCTTTTGTTTACTATCTTACCTGATGCAAGCACAGTTGTCTACCGCTGGCGATATTGCTTTTGTGGGCTTTAATGCGGATGGTGATGATGACATTGCCTTTGTAACTTTTAAAGACATTCCTGCAAATTCAACCATCCTTTTTTGTGATTCTGAGTGGAATGGCACTAGTTTTGGCACTGATGAAGGTGATTTTACTTGGACTTCTGGAGCTACCGTAATTCCTGCAGGGACTGTGATTACTATCAATAGTTTAAGTGCAACAATTACTCCTTCTGTAGGAAGTATCACTGTAAATAATGCAGGTGGTCTTTCATCTTCTAGCGATGCCATGTTTGCTTTTTTAGGAACATCACCAAGAACTGTTTCTACTATGTTAGCTGCTATTTCTAATTCTTCAACAGGATTTGGAGATTTAACAAATTCAGGGTTAACACTTGGAACTACTGCTATTGTTTTAACAGAAGGTACAGATATTGCTAATTATAATGGTGTTAGAACAGGTTTAGATGCCAATGGTTATTTATCTCAATTAAATAATCCAACCAATTGGCAAGTGGAAGACACTTCAGCAGATGACCACAATAATAGTACAACTCCAGATTTGCCTTTTAACGCAACTCCATTTGTTATTTCTGCTAACGATACTTCTGCACCAACAGTTGCTATTGTAAATGTATTAACTCAAAACACAGTTGAAGTTATTTTCTCAGAAAGTTTAGATCAAGTTTCCGCAGAAACTATTACAAACTATGTTTTTGCTCCAAGTTTAACGATTACGAATGCTGCTTATAATGCAACATTAAATTCAGTTACCTTAACACATTCTGGTTTTACTGAAGGAACTGCATATCAATTAACGGTTAGTAACATTAAAGATACTGCTAACAACTTTTTGACATCTTCTTATGTTAGTCCTAATTTGTTTTATAATGTTTTAACTTCAGGATTGATCATTTCTGAAATTATGTATAATGCACCCTCTGCGAATTCAAATCAATTAGAGTTTATAGAAATTTATAATAACACTACTTCATCCATTGCTTTGGGTGGCATAAAGGTAAAAGACGAAAGTAACTTTACTTTTGAATTTGAAGAATTAAACATTGCAGCTGGTGGTATTGTATTACTGGCAACAGATAAAACAAGTGCTGATGCTTTTTATGGTGTTTCTTTTATTGATTTACCACAAGGAATCAGTAATGCTTTAGGAAATGGTGGTGAAAATATTCAAATCTTAAACTCAACAGGAGCAATTATTAGTCAAGTAACTTATGATGATGCAGCCCCTTGGCCAACTTCCCCAGACGGAAATGGTCCTTCATTGGAATTATTAAATCCTAATGGAAATTTAAATGATGGTACAAATTGGGCACCCGCTACAAATTTAGTAGGACAATCTATTGGTTTAGATGTTTTTGCATCGCCAGGTACTTTTACTCCAATTATTGCTTCCAACATAACTTTTGCTTCCGAAACTACCATTGTAAATGAAAATGATGGAACAGCTACTATCAATTTGAAACTTTCAAACGCTGCTGCATCTATTGTTACGGTTGATGTTTCTGTGATGCTAAATACAGGGACAGCAACTAACGGGTCTCAGTTTTCTTATAACAATGAAACAGTTACGTTTCAGATAGGTGAAACTTCAAAGGATGTTTTAATAACCCTAAACAATGATGCTATTGCACAAGGAGACAGTTACTTTGCTTTGACAATTTCAAACCCTTCTGGCGCAAACATTCAAGGAATTTCAGAAAACCTAATCTATATTCTTGATGATGAAAAAGAGGTTAAAACAGCCTCTAATGCATTAGACATCAGCTTTTTATCAAGCTATTTAGTAGATGCTACTGGTTCTGCAGAAATTGTGGCTCACGATCCTGTTACTCAACGTTTATTTGTAATGAATTCTACTGCCTCTAAAGTAGAAATTTTAAATTTTTCGAATCCTAGTGCTATCACTTCTATTACTTCAGTAGATTTATCGTCTTATGGAATTGGTGGAACAAGCATTGCTTTTAAAAATGGTATTTTAGCTGCCACTGTTGAAGGTGCAGATTATGCCAATGGAAAAGTAGTGTTTATGGATGCTAGTGGAAACATAGGTTCAGTGGTGGAAGCCGGTGTTTTGCCAGATATGATTGCATTTACACCTGATGGAACAAAAGTTTTAACAGCCAATGAAGGCCAACCAAATGGTGATTATACGATTGATCCTGAAGGAAGCATTTCCATCATCAATGTAAGTGGTGGTTTTAACAATGTGCAACAAACGGATGTTACCACTTTAAATTTCAATGCTTTTGATAGTGAGATAGCCACTTTAAAAGCCAATGGATTGAGAGTTTTTGGTATCAATCCAACAGTATCAAAAGATGTTGAGCCAGAATTCATTACTGTAGCTGATGATGGTTTAACAGCTTGGGTAACTTTGCAAGAAAACAATGCCGTGGCTACTATTAATTTAACAACAAATCAAATATCGGCTATCACTCCTCTAGGGCTAAAAGACCATAATGTAGCTGGTAATTCGTTAGACGCATCAGATCAATTTAGTGAAATTTTTATGGCAAATTGGCCTGTAAAAGGGATGTATATGCCTGATGCTATTGCCAATTATACAATAGCTGGAACCACTTATTTGGTAACAGCTAACGAAGGAGATGCAAGAGATTATAATGCATTAGAAGAAGAAGTTCGTGTGGGAAGCAGTGCTTACGTATTAGATCCAACTACTTTTCCCAATGCTGCTTTGCTAAAAAAGAACTCTAATTTAGGAAGATTGACTGTAACAAATGCCACAGGTGATACTGACAATGATGGAGATTTTGATGAAATACATGTATTTGGAACACGTTCATTCAGTATTTGGAATGCAAATACTGGTCAATTGGTGTATGACAGTGGTGATGATTTTGAAAAAATTACAGCTAACGATCCTACATTTGGTGTTTTATTCAATGTTAGTAATGATAATAATAATTTAAAGAACAGAAGTGACAACAAAGGACCTGAACCAGAAGGAATTACTGTAGCAACAATAAATGGTGCTACGTATGCATTTATTACTCTAGAAAGAACTGGTGGAATGATGACCTACGATATTACGAATCCTTCATCACCCGTTTTTGTTTCTTACAAAAACAGTAGAACTACCAACACTGTAGGAGGCGATTTAGCACCAGAAGGCATTATTTATATAGCTCCTTCTGAAAGCCCTGTTTCCAAAGGATTGGTAATTATGGCAAATGAAGTAAGTGCAACTTTAAGTATTTACCAAATAGCGAATGATGTATTGAGTACAGAAAATTTTGAAAACAATGTTACGCCATTTACAGTATATCCAAATCCCGTAAAAGATGGAATGATTTATTTTGATAAAGAAGTTTCCGTAAGTTTATTTGATATTACCGGAAAAAAATTAATTGAAAAACATCATACCACAAGTTTAGAAATCAATTATCCATCTGGAATATATATTCTTAAAACTAATGATGGCATGGTTAAAAAAGTGATTAAACAATAAAAGTAAAATTAAGTCCCCTGAATTAAAAGACCTTTCGTAAGAGAGGTCTTTTTTTTAGAAGCTACCCTTTGTAAAAGTTGCTATTTTTGAGTTGATTTTGTATAAATACAGTTGGATATAGTTTATATTTTTTAGGATTACATATTTTGCTTGTATAATTAAACAACACCTTTTGAAAAACATTAACTGATACTCTGTTTCAATATTTTATTATAAATACTTAGAATGAATCTGAAAAAAATAGTGATTCGCCCATTAATTGCGCATCGTTTTCTATCCTTGCTCAAGTAGTTTCTGTTTTGTAATTTTGCCATTGTTTTATTGAAAACAGTAATTTCACTTTATTTATAGCTTAGTAGCCTATGGTTCTTACTCCTTTTTTTATTGTTATGTTGCTCATCACTTTTGTGTTGGTATGGCTTTTTGTTAGAACTATTGACGAGCGCAAATGGCTCAACATATTAGTGAGTGTGGTGTTGACGCCTGTGGTGTATTTTTATATTTTTTATCCGTTGTTGAATATTTTCAGCTCGTATCATCATGAAAAACATTTTGATGCGGCTGCTTGGAAATCGAAACCTGCATTGCGCTATGAAATGAGCAATGAGATTGTGGGGAATGATCTATTTAAAGGCAAGACCAAAAGTGAAGTAAAAGCTCTTTTGGGTACTAGCGAATGGTATGGTTGGGATGACAGCATCAAAGCGAATTCTCCTGATAAATGGAATTACAATTTAGGCTTTAAACCTGGTGCCATGAACTTGCAACAAGAATGCCTAGAATTGATTTTTAAGAATGATGTGGTGGTGAAAAGTTGGCAATATCAGATGGATAAGGGGAAGTTTGAGTGATAGTCGAATATCGATGGTCGATATTCGTTAGAGGTTAGAGGTTAGAAGTTAGAAGTTAGAAAAAGAGGCTGAAAGAGTATCCTTTTAGTCTATTTTTATTTTACTTGATTTTGATTTGGAAATGATAAAATAGGCTACTCTTTTGCATATTATTTTCCGAAATTTAAGGACATAAAGAAAATTATTAGGAGTTGTATTTTCAATATGATTTAAAATATTTATATCATACTTAGTTCAAAATACATTTGGTTACCTATAAAATTCAACAGAGAAATTCCCTATTTGACATGAGAGGCAACTTGGGATTTGGGGGTTTCTGGGGAGTGAGTTTCATTGAAATATATTTTTGCAACCTGTTGGGTGTAATCGAATTTTAAAATGAAATTGCCACGAATTCACGGATTTTTTATAACTATGAATCCTATAAATTTGAATTTTCATCAAAGATGAAAAAAATTATGGAGATGAAATCTTTAAAATTGGTGAATTCTTCGCAAAAAAATCTAATCTACTATCCAATAAAATAATTTCATACAACAGATGATCAATATACTATTTCTTTTTTAATATGATTTAAATAAGGTAATATTGCATCAAAGGAAACTATTTATCTTTCAATAAAGAAAAAACAAAAAATGCAAAACCGTTTTCAAGATCAAAACTTACGCCTCAAAGATTTCCAAGAAGAAGTGGCTGTGACTTGCCCTAAATGTGAAAAGAAAGCGCAAGCAACTGTCAATTTTGAAGAAAAGAAAGCCAAACTAGTTTGTAGTCATTGTGGATTTTATGAATCAAAATCGACACTTTTAACCCATTTAGGATTCGCAGCTCATTTTCAAACCTCAGCTGATAGCTATTTTGATGCGAATCTTTGGTATGCATCCTCTTTTAAAAATGATTACTTTTTTGCTTATAATGAGGCTCATTTGTTGTATTTGGAACAATATATTGGTGCTAAATTGCGCGAACACAAAGACCGTTCGCATTTTACTTTGTTGGAAAAATTACCCAAATTTTATCACGAAGCAAAAAATAGAGAAGCCTTATTGAAGTTGATTGAGAAACTTAAGAAAAAGTGATTTTTAGGAATTTCTATTTTTAAAAAAATTAGACGCTAATTCCTCGAATTAAATTCTTTTAAAAATATTTCACCAAAATGTATCCGCGACAATTCGTGAAATTTATGTCCAAAAAATCTGACACTAATTGCACTAATTCCTCGAATTACAATCAATTAAATATATTTCACCAAACCAAATTTGTGAAAATCTGTGAAATTCGTGTCTCAAAAAATCTGACACTAATTGCACTAATTTCACGAATTAAATTCTTTTAAAAATATTTCACCAAAATGTATCCGTGACAATACGTGAAATTCGTGTCTAAAAAAAACCATAAAAAAACACGTTGCTTTTATCAAACAACGTGTTTTTTAGTTTGTAAAAATGGAATTATTAATTCCAAAAAGCTGCGTACAATGCTACCAATATTAGAATGATTGCAAACGAACCAATATTGAATAATGGACTTGTTTTAAACAATTCTTTGGTAATATCAATTCCTTTTTTATCATCTGCACCTTTGTGTTGAAAGTAACTTACCAAACCAATGACCAACATTGTTAATAATAAGGTATATCCCATTTGATCCATAAAAGGCACATCTACAAACAATGAACTTGTTGACCATCCTTTGGGTGCTACTTTAAAATACATGGCAATTGGAATGGATACCAATGCTCCAATAATTGCCCCTTTGTTCGTGGTTTTTTTCCAGAACAATCCTAATAAAAATACGGCTAAAATCCCTGGACTTACCACGCCTGTATATTCTTGTATGAATTGAAATGCTTGGTCTAAGTTTCCTAATAATGGCGCCATGATACACGCAATAATCAAAGCAACAAAAGCAGAAATTCTACCCATATTTACAGTCGCTTTATCAGAAGCTGTTTTATTGATGTATTGTTTGTAAATATCCATTGTAAAAATGGTTGAAGTAGAATTCAACATCGAAGCTAAAGAAGATACAATAGCTGCTGCTAAAGCTGCAAATGCCACTCCTTTCAATCCTGTTGGTAAAAATTGTAACAACCATGGATATGCCTTATCAGCTTGTTCTGCTGTTGGTAAATTTTCCAATCCTGCAGCTCCTAATCTTGCCATAATTTCAGGGTCATTGACCATTACATAAGCCGCAATTCCAGGAATTACTACGATTAATGGAATTACTAATTTTAATCCAGCTGCAAATAAAATTCCTTTTTGTGCTTCTTTTAATGATTTTGCTGCCAAGGTTCTTTGGATGATGTATTGATTAAAACCCCAATAATACAAGTTCGCAACCCACATTCCTCCAACTAAAACTGCAATTCCTGGTAAGTTTTTATACTCAGGATTTGTTTCGTCCAAAATCATGGCAAATCGTTCAGGAACAGCTTCATAAATAGTCGTTAATCCCGCAAACATTCCTTGTCCATCTGAAACGGTATTTAAGGCTAAATAGGTGGTTACTAATCCTCCAATCACTAAAAAAACTACCTGAATCACATCTGTCCAAGCCACTGCAGAAAGTCCACCATACAATGAATATGCAGCTGCAAACAATGCCAATCCAATCACACCATACATCATAGGAACTCCCATAATGGTTTCTAATGCCAATGAACCTAAATACAACACTGTAGTTAAGTTTACAAATACATATAATGCAATCCAAAAAACGGCTAAAATGGTTTTTAAATTGGTAGAATATCTTTTCTCCACAAATTCAGGAATGGTGTACAATCCTTTTTCAATGAAAATAGGTAAGAAATATTTCCCTACAATAATTAAGGTGATGGCTGCCATCCATTCATAAGATGCAATGGCTAATCCTGATGCAAATCCAGAACCAGACATTCCAATGAATTGTTCTGCAGAGATATTTGCTGCAATTAACGAGGCTCCAATTGCCCACCAAGGCAATGATTTACTGGCTAAGAAGTAATCTTCGGCATTTTTTTGATGCCCTTTTTTGTCTCTAGAAACCCATAATCCTACGCCTAAAATCAAGATAGCATAGGCTATAAAGATGGCGTAATCTAACATTTCAAAACTTGCTGTCATAGAATAAAAAATTAATTTAGTTGGTTGTAAATTTAGATATTAGTTGTAAACGAGTGCAATATCCATATTTTTGATAAGAAAATCTCCTATTTATTCCATTTTTTTAGGTTATATCACTCGTTTATCATAAAAAAATCATACAAATATAAATGCTTTTTTCAAAATGAAAGGGGTTATTATAGTCCAAAAAGGGGCACAAAGTAAGATGAATCTTAAAAAAGTTCTTTATTACTGATGTCTAAATAATTTCTTTTTACAAATGCCAATATACTTTCAAGAATATCGCCCATATTTTCACATTCTCTAAACTTGATGTCACTCGTATAATCCTCCACTTGTTTTTTCAATTTGATCACATTTTCTGGAAAAGAAATGGTATCATTCTTCATGCAATGTAACAAACTTGCAATTCTTAGGGGATACATGATCATCCTTTTTGCCATGAAGGAACGCTCTTCAATTTTGTATTGTATGATAGAACTGTTTTTCAATTTATGACCAATCATTTCCATCATTTTTCTATTTTCTTTCATGAATTGAAGGTCATATACTTTTAAATTTCCTTCAAATGATTGCTGGTCAAAATCGATGGCTCTAATTTTATATACGATTTGGTCAAAATCGTGAATAGGTGCAATCACATAATTGTAAGAACGCATATCTCCTAATAAACGCACCAAACAACGCTCTTTGAACTTCACAAATTCTTTGGCAATCTGCGATTTCTCCGATTCAGAACATTTTGGTAAAAAATCCCTAATAAAAACATCTCCTGCAATTCCTGAAATGTGTTCTTCAATCAGTGTATCTTTATAGATTAGAAAATTGATGCTATGAGGTGATAAAATATGTTCTAATTCCAATCCATACACTCTAGATGCATCTGCTTTTTTTACATAAAAATACGTGTAATTGTCATTGAGAATATTTCTGATTTTGATTCTAAAAGGTTTTGAATTTCCAAAAGTGCAGTAATCAATGGCATCTACATTTAAAAAAGGAATGGTGTCTTCATTTCCATCAGAATGAAGCAAAGTGTAGATTTTTTTTAAACACAAGTCAATTTCTTCCCTTTCAAATTCAGAAAAATAGGTTCTTACCCAAAGTGTGTCATCATCATTTTTATCATACACAATGACACATCCATGAAAACGCAACAAATCATCATAAAAAATAGGGATTTTGATACTCCTATTGTGTTCTGTTAAATAGTTATTTAACAAAGTACTGACAGGAAATGTTGGTTTCTTTTTGGATATTAATTTTTCGTCAGAAGACATGATTGTTTTTTTTGAATTGGTTCAAAAATAAGGATTATTATGCAAGTTCAAACATCTTTCCTGGCAAAGGTTTTGTAATTCCTTTGAGTTCCATTTGCAATAAAACCGAGGATAATTGATACATGGGAATGTTACAATCCAACGAAATTTGATCTAACAATTGTTTTCCTTGCGCTTTCAAATGATTGTAAATGGTTTGCTCTTGGTCTGTTAACATGATGAAAAGTTCTTGTTGAATGGCTTTTTGTGGTTTTGAAATCACATCCCAATTGAGCATTTTTACAATATCATTGCTAGATGTCAACAAAACGGCTTGGTGGTTTTTAATCAAGTTATTACAACCTTTGCTATACAAATCTGATGTTCTTCCTGGCAATGCAAACACCTCTCTGTCATAAGAATTGGCAATATCTGCAGTAACTAACGAGCCTCCTTTTTCAGCACTTTCTATGATAATAGTGGCTTGAGAAATTCCAGCGACAATGCGATTTCTTCTTAAAAAATTTTCTCGTAACGGATTTTCTTCAAAGCCAAATTCGGTATAAAATCCGCCATTTTCCATTACTTGACGCATGTATTTTTTATGCACTTTTGGGTAAATTTGTTCAAATCCGTGTGCCAAAACGGCTATGGTTTGCAACCCATTTTTCATAGCTGCTTTGTGTGCACAAATATCCACTCCATACGCAAATCCACTTACAATAATAGGATTGTAAGCCGTCAATTCTTCAATCATTTTTTCGCAAAAATCCTTTCCATAGGTACTCATATTTCTAGTTCCTACAATGGACAGTATTTTCGTATTTTCTAAATTGATATTCCCATCTTTGAATAATACAATAGGACTGTCAATACATTGATGTAGGTTTTTTGGATAATTTGCATCCAAAAAATAGACTACTTCATAGTTATTTTGCTCAATAAATGCGAGTTCTTGTTCGGCTAATTTGATATTTTCTTTATCAAACAAATGTTGAATGGCAAAACTTCCAATTCCATGAATTTTTTGCAATGTGGAGGTTTTTTCTTTAAAAAGCTGTTCAATATCACCAACAGCCACAATGAGTTTTTTTGCTAAAATATCGCCAATTGCTTTGCTTTTTTGCAACCGCAGAATGGCTAGTAATTTCTCTTTTTCCAAGTTGTTCAATTTTAACGAACAAGATATAGAATTTTGTTGATAAATTTTTAGTGATTTTCTTTAAAAAAAAAACAAAAAAACTATATTTGTTTTATGAATTTAGAAACTTACATTAAAAATTTATTATATAGATACGATTGCGTGATTGTTCCTGATTTTGGCGGATTTGTGACCAAAAGAATCAGCGCAAAAGTCAATGAAGCAACTCATCAATTTTTTCCACCATCAAAACAGCTTTCTTTCAATAGAAATTTGAATAATAATGATGGGTTATTAGCGAATTATATCGCTTCTGTTGAAAATATTTCTTTCGAAAAAGCATCAAATGCCATTGCTTTATCCGTCATTAAATGGCAAAATGAAATTCAGACAAAACCTATTGTTTTAGAAACAATAGGGATATTAAGATTGAATGAAAATCGTCAAATTATTTTTGAACCGACAACCTATGTTAACTTTTTGTCAGAATCATTTGGTTTGCATTCTTTTGAAAGTTCAGCCATTAAAAGATACAAACAAGAAGTTAAAAATATCATTCCAGAAGTAACCAATAAGGATAAAAAAGGCTTTCCTATTTTTATAAAATATGCTGCCTCTGCTGCCATTTTAGTAGCACTAGGAATTTCTTTATATTCAAATAACGAAACAACTGTTCAGAAAGAAGTATTTGCCAAACAGCAAAAAGCGCTAGAGAAAAAAATCCAAACAGCTACTTTTGTCATTTCAAATCCATTACCAACCATTGATTTGACTGTTGCCCAAGAACTTCCAAAACAATTTCATGTGGTTGCAGGCGCCTTTCAAATCCCAGAAAATGCAGAAAGAAAAGTGGCGCAATTGAAAGCTGAAGGACATGATGCCTCTATCATTGGTATGAATAAATGGGGATTAACTCAAGTTGTTTTTGCTAGTTTTTCTGATAAAAATGACGCTACAAACTATTTATACAAGATTCAAAATTCGACTTCAAAAGACGCTTGGTTGCTTATTAAAAACTAGTTTTTTAATTCGTTGATACCTATCTTTGCAGAAATTTTTTTAATGGACGCAAAAACACCCAACGATTCTTTGACAATTCTTACAGATTTAGTATTGCCTGGAGAAACCAATTATTTGGACAACCTTTTTGGAGGAGAATTATTGGCAAGAATGGACAGAGCTTGTAGTATTGCTGCAAGACGTCATTCTAGGAGAATTGTAGTTACAGCCTCTGTAAATCATGTAGCTTTTAACAAATCTGTTCCTGTGGGAAGTGTGGTTATTTTAGAAGCAAAAGTTTCGAGAGCGTTTAAAACTTCGATGGAAATTTATGTAGATGTTTGGATTGAAGACCGTCAATCAGGACAAAAAACGAAAGTCAATGAGGGAATTTATACCTTTGTGGCTGTTGATGAAACTGGAAAACCTGTTCATATTCCTCAAATTATTCCTGAAACTGAGTTAGAAAAAGAGCGTTTTGATGGTGCATTGCGAAGAAAACAGCTCAGTTTGATATTAGCCGGAAAATTAAACCCCAATGAAGCAACTGAATTAAAAGCATTGTTTATATGAAAGAATTGCAAGAATTTTTCGTCAATTTCAAAACTATTGAATCCATCATTGTGATTGCTTTAGGTACTTTATTGCGAATTTTGGCTACAAAATCGCTGACCAATGTTCGTAAGAAATTTGGATTTCAAAAAAATAGAGTTTTAATCATAAACAAAATAATTACCCTTCAAATTTATGCATCTGTTGTCATCATCATTGCTTTTATTTGGGGAGTGAATGAAGAAGAATTATTCCTATTTATTTCGTCATTTTTAACGATTTTGGGGATTGCTTTTTTTGCACAGTGGTCTATATTATCCAATATTACTGCAGGATTGATTCTCTTTGTAAATTATCCTGTAAAAATTGGTGACACCATTACAATCCTTGAAAAAGACAATGATATTAGCGGTGAAATTAAAGATATTGGTGCTTTTTTTATCACACTTCAAACAAAGGAAAAGGAATATATAACCGTTCCAAATTCAATTATTTTACAAAAAAACATCAAGTTTCAACACACAGACTTTTAGCGTGGTAATATCCATTCAGCAGGATTCAAACGAGTAGTATTTTTAAACACCACAAAAATAAGGGTTGATTTGTTAGAGAGTTTATCTGTAAATATTTGCCCAATTCGTTGACCTGTAACGACTTTATCTCCTTTTTTTACTAATAAATTTTCTAAATTATTGTACGAAGAGATAAAATTTCCGTGACGAATCAACACATTTTTCACACCTCCTGAACCCACTAACACATTCATTACTTCGCCATTAAAAATCGTATTTGCATAACTTCCATTGCTTGTTACTATATGCAAACCAGAGCTGGTAATGGTAATTCCAGGAAAGGTTGGATGAGGTTGGTCTCCAAATTTACGCACCACAATTCCCTCTTTTACAGGCCAAGGCAATCTTCCTTTATTACTCGCAAATTCATTCGCCAAAGCTTTTGCTGCTGGTGTTAGAAAAAACTCATCTTTGGTTGCTTTCACATCCTTTTTAACAATTTTTCGATTCGCTTTTTCAATTTCTTCTTTGATTAATTTGTCAATTTTAGCAACAATCAATTTCTCATCATTGATTCTTTTTTGAATGTCTTTTTTGTATTGTTTCTCTTTCTTTTTGATGATTACTAAAAAATTTTCCTGTTTCAATTTATCCAATTCCATCTGCTTTTTCTCTTCTTCTTCAGATGCCAGCAAGGTTTCCTTTTCACGTTTTTGAACGGTTAATGCATCAAAAAGTTTTTTAACTTCTAATGATTGTACCACAATTTCTTCGCCTTGTTTTTTTCGAAAAGAAGTATATTGTTTCATATATTCCAATCGTTTGTAAGCTTGATAAAAATTTTGTGAAGACAAGATAAACATCAATCTACTTTGTTGCGATTTACTTCGATAAGATTTGTAAATCATATCCCCATAATCTGCTTTTAAGTCTGTCAATTTTTTATTTAACTTGTTTAATTCTCGTTGTTTCTCAGTGATTTCAATGGATAACAATAGTGCTTCTTGCTGAATTGTGGCAATTAATTTGTTTCTGACTTCAATTTTTTGTTTGATGTCTTTCAAATCATCCATAGCATTTTGCTCCTTTTTTTTCTCATTAAAAAGCAATTTATTGAGCTGCACAATTTCTGCTTGGTATTTTTTTCGTTGTTCTTCAAGTTGTTTTCTGGTTTGTCCAAAACTTGAAAAACCTATCAACAAAAAAATAAAAAAAAGGAAGTAAACGGACTTTATTTTCATTAGAATTCTATTCTTTTATACCCTTTTGGAATCTCAAAAAGAGGCGTAAATGTAGTGTCAAAAACAACAGATTTATAGATTAAATCGATGTTTGTTATAGTGCTTTCTGATTTCGCAATGATTTTTATTTCTTCAGGAAAAAGTGTTTTATCAATAAAATTATATCCTGTATACCTCATATCCAAACGCATTTTTTTTGCGTCATTTACGATGGTTTGTTTTTCTAATTTAAAATGTGACGGATTGATTGTAAAGAAAATATCAAATATGGCCGCTTGTTTTTCAGGCGATAAAACATAGGTATTATCGACAATTTCCAATTGTTGTTTTTCCTTTTTTAGGTTTTGCAAGGCTTGTCCTAAAAACAAGTTTTGAAGCTGTTCAAAGTTGATTTCAACACCCAATAATTCTTCAATTAATGAAAAATCTCCTTCAAAATAATTTTTTGCAAAAGGCGAATAATAACTCACTGAAGTAGGTGTAATTTTCGCTTTAAAAACGGTAATAAATTTAGTCCCCTTGATATGAATAACTTTGTCTTTTTCGATTTGTAAATTCACAGTCAAACTCTGATTTGTTTTGCCATTATCAAAATTCACTTTCAATTTTGCATCAATCGTTTTTTTATCAAAATGCGCATCCACATGCTTTTTAGCCACTTTTTTAGCGGAAGTTTCGGAAGCTATTGCCGTTTTTTCAATCATGCTTTTAGTGCTTTTGCAAGAAGTGAATACAAATATAAAAATGACAATCCTAATTATAAATTTCATGTTTTAAATTTTCAAATTGGTTGCTTTTTGTTCGAATTTTTTCTCTTCAATCGAATTTCCTAAACCTTTAAAGGCTTTTGCCATTTCAATATAAAACTCCTTTTCCATGGATGTTTCAATCACAAAATCCAAACCATTTTTTAATGAATTCAGCGCTTTTTGAAACTCTTTTTTAGAAATCAATGCCTTTCCATATTGCAAATACACAAAAGGTTGTTCAGGAAAAAGAGTTATTCCCTCTTTGCTAAACTTCAACAAATCATCCATATTATTGTCGGATTTTTGTAGAATCTTTTCCAAAATCTCATACGATTTGTTATTTTCAAATTGACCTTTTAATCCTTCTACATCGTCTAATTTTATCTCTTTTACATCTGGAACTTTCGAATTGTCCAACCTATTTTTTAACGAAACAAACTCTGATGACAAGACAGATTCCTTTTCTAAAATTGATACTAACGCCAATGCCTCTTTCAATTGATTGTTCATCAAATACAATCTCACCAAATTTTCCCGTTCTTTTGGATTGATGGTTGCAATTTTTTGTTGTGTTTTTATAGCTTCTGAAAAGTTAGATTCGCGGTCATAAATGGCGACTAAATGCTTTAACATCCAACTATTTTCAGGCTCTTTTTGCAAGGCTCTTTGAATGTATTCTTTTGCTAAGGCAGTATTATTAAGAGCGAAATAGTTTTTTGAAAACTCAAAAAATACAGCTACTTGATTTTCTATAATTTGATTGCAACTTTCCAAGTTTTCAATCGCTTTTTGATAATTTTCTATCGATTTTTCAGACAATGCTTTGAAGAAAAATTCCTGAAACTGTATTGATTTTTCTTCGGTCAAATCCTTTTTATCTGGAATACTGTCTTGAGAAAATACCTTTGAATTGCCTAAAATTAGCCATACAAAAAACAAGAAAAACAGCATCTCTGCATATTTTTTCTTACCAGAATAAACTTGTAAAGCTAGTTTTTGAATCATTTTTTTATGTCAATTCTGTATAATCTCCAATACTTACAGAGGTAAATTTTCCATTAAAAATAGCATGATTTCCAATCATCGCGTTGTCTAAATTCGCATTTAAAATAGTTACATTACTTTGTAGTAACGAATTTTCGATGATAGAATTGTTTACAACACTATTTGCTCCCAAAGAAACAAAAGGACCAATTTTTGAATTGTTCAACACCACATTTTTACCAATAAAACAAGGCTGAATGATTTCTGAATTGTTCAAAACTACATCTTCTGAAACCAAATTATTTCCTTCAGCATATTCAAAACCTAGCACTTGCTTATTTGTATCAACTGTTGGGTCTTTTTTGCCACAATCCATCCAAGCAGAAACAGTTCCTGGAATAAATTTGGCACCTTGTTGTTTTAAAGATTCCAACACATTTGTTAGTTGATATTCGTTGTTTTCACGCAAATCATTGTCAATCAAATATTGAATTTCCTCCAATAATTTTTCACCACTTTTGAAAAAATAAATCCCAATAATTGCCAAATCAGAGACAAAATCTTTCGGTTTTTCAACAAAATCTGTGATAAAACCATCTTGTAATTTCACCACACCAAACGCACTTGGATTGTCCACTTTACTTACCCAAATGGCACCATCAGCATTGGTATCTAAGGTAAAATCTGCTTTGAAAAGTGTGTCTGCATACGCTACAACACAAGGGCCACTCAACGATTCTTTGGCGCAATAAATGGCATGCGCAGTTCCCATTGCTTCTTCTTGCACATAGACACTTCCTTTTGCACCTAATTCTGATGCAATTTTCAACAATTTTTGTTCAGTATCTGCAGGAAAACCTTTTGCTGTTGGACCAATAATAAAAGCAATTTCATCAATTTTTTGATTGATGACACTTGCAATATCTTCTACCAAACGTTGAACAATTGGTTTGCCAGCAATCACAGTTAGCGGTTTTGGAACAGTCAATGTATGGGGTCTTAAACGAGAACCAATACCAGCCATAGGAACGATTATTTTCATGTATTTATTTGTTTCAAATTTGATGCAAGATACTATTTATTGATAGATACAAAAAATACTTTTTAGAGAATAAACTTTCAATAAAACCGCAAAGACGCTAAGTTTTCGCAAAGTTCCCAATGTAAAAAGAAAATCACTTTGAGTCTTTTTGCCTCAGCGATTCAAAGAGAGTAAATTACTTTGCGTCTTTGCGTCTTTGCGGTTAATCCGCTCAATTTTTCGTTTCTTTGCTGAAAATTTCAAAAAGTGAACTATTTATCTGTAGAAAATATCTCCAAATCGTATGGAGAGCGTGTGTTGTTTGAAGACATTTCATTTGGTATCAATAAAGACCAAAAAGTAGCTTTTGTAGCAAAAAATGGCAGTGGAAAAACGTCTATTTTAAATATTATTGCAGGATTAGACACGCCTGATTCAGGGCAAATTGTCACCAGAAAAGAAATTTCGATGGCATATTTATCTCAAAATGATGAGTTAAATCCAGATTTGACCATTGAAGAAACCATTTTTGCGACCGAAAATAAAATTCTTTCTATTGTAAATCAATATGAAAAAGCGTTGAAAAACTTGGATGACACTGATGCTTATCAAGCAGCTTTTGAGTTGATGGAGCAATACAATGCGTGGGATTTTGAAACACAATACACGCAAATTTTATCAAAATTAAAAATCGAAGATTTAAGTCAAAAAGTTTCTTCGCTTTCTGGTGGACAAAAAAAACGGGTTTCATTGGCAATTGTGTTGATTCACAAACCCGACTTTTTGATTTTAGATGAACCCACAAATCACCTCGATTTAGAGATGATAGAATGGTTGGAAGCTTATTTTGCCAAAGAAAAAATCACCCTTTTTATGGTTACTCACGATCGTTATTTTTTGGAACGTGTGTGCAATGAAATCATAGAATTGGATGAAGGAAAAATATATAAATACAAAGGTAATTACTCTTACTATCTAGAAAAAAAAGAAGAACGTATTCAATTAGAACAAGTTACCACTGAAAAAGCGAAAAATTTGTTCAAAAAAGAATTGGATTGGATGCGCAGGCAACCCAAAGCTAGAACCACAAAATCCAAATCGCGTATTGATGATTTTTACCAAATCAAAGAAAAAGCGCAACAACGAAGAACGGAACATAAAGTGCAATTGGAAATCAATATGGAACGTTTGGGAAGTAAGATTTTGGAATTGCATAAACTGAAAAAATCCTATGGAGAAAAGAAAATTTTAGATGGATTTGAGTATGTTTTTAAACGCGGAGAACGTATAGGAATTATTGGAAAAAACGGCACTGGAAAATCTTCTTTTTTGAATATTATTACTGAAAAAAATCCAGTAGATGCTGGCACAGTAATGGTTGGAGAAACTATCAAATTTGGCTATTATTCACAATCTGGAATTGTGATTAAAGAAGGACAAAAAGTCATTGAAGTGATCAAAGAATTTGGAGAATACATACCACTTACAAAAGGACAAAAAATTTCAGCATCACAATTGTTAGAACGCTTTTTATTCGATAAAAAAAAGCAATATGATTTTGTTGAAAAACTTTCAGGAGGAGAGCAAAAACGCTTGTATTTGTGTGCAGTTTTGATACAAAATCCAAACTTTTTGATTTTGGATGAGCCCACAAACGATTTGGATGTAGTTACCCTAAATGTGTTAGAAAATTTCCTATTGGATTATCCTGGCAATTTATTGGTGGTTTCTCACGATCGTTATTTTATGGATAAGATTGTAGATGCTCTTTTTGTGTTTAGAGGTGAAGGAGTTGTAGAAACTTTTCCAGGAAATTACTCCGATTTTAGAGCGTATGAAGATTCAACTCCGAAAGAAAAAGTGGAGAAAAATCCGATTGAAAAAACGGTAAAAGAACCTTCAAAAAACACATTGAATTCTCAAGAAAAAAGAGAATTTGGAGCCTTGGAAGTGGAAATAGAACGCCTTCAAAACAGAAAAACTACCATTGAAAACCAGTTTTTGAATTTCGAAATTACACCTGATGAAATTCAAAAAAAATCGGAAGAATTACAAGAAATTATTACTTCTTTAGAAGAAAAAGAAGAACGCTGGTTGGAGCTTTCTATGAAATTGGAAGGGTAAAAGCCTCCCCCAACCCCTCCAAAGGAGGGGAGTAGAACTAACTGCAAAAAAAAATGACTTTTTAGTTAAAAATCCTAAACGTATTATTTTTTTAACGCTGTAATTTCTGGTAAATCCCAAATGACTGGCAATAAATAGTAGACAAAAAAGGTAACTAAAAGAATGGATATAAGGTTTAAAACAAACCCTTTTTTTACCATATCTTCAATTTTTAAATATCCTGAACCAAAAACCACTGCATTTGGAGGTGTGGCCACTGGCAACATAAAGGCACATGAAGCTGCCAATGTTGCGCCAATCAATAAATAAAAAGGATGCAAACCAAGTGCAGCTGCCAATGAAACTAATACTGGCAATAACATTGCTGTAGTGGCTAAATTTGACGTAATTTCTGTCAAAAAGTTCACAGAAGCTACTAAAATCAAGAGTAAAATCAATAGTGAAAATGATTCTAAAGAAGTCATTTGATGACCAATCCAAACTGCCAAACCACTCGTTTCAAAACCCAAAGCCAACGCCATTCCACCACCAAAAAGCAACACAATTCCCCAAGGTAATTTTACAGCATCTTCCCAGGCCATTAATTTGACGCTTTTATTTTTTGAGGGTACAATGAATAACAGAATTGCGAAGAAAATTGCAATAATGGTATCATCAATTGTTGGAATAAAACTTTCTAATAAAAAAGATCGTGTAATCCAAGAAAAAGCGGTCAATAAAAAAACTAAAAAAACGGCTTTCTCTTCATAAGAAATAGGCCCCAATTCTTGCAATTGCTTTTTAATTTCTTGTCTTCCACCAGGAAATTCTTTTTGCTTGAATTGAAAAGCAAATCGTGTTAAATAGATCCAACATAAAAATAATAGTATGATTGCTATTGGAAATCCAAAAATAAACCACTGAAAAAAGGTGATTTCAATATCATACGTTTGTTTGATGACACCTGCCAACACCAAATTTGGAGGCGTTCCAATCAAGGTTGAAATTCCGCCAATAGAAGCGCTATATGCAATTGCCAACATTAAGGCTTTTCCGAAAATCATGTTTTCGTTTTCACTTGTAGCAGGATTGTCTTTTAACTGCGAAACAATGGCCATTCCAACTGGTAAAATCATGACTGCAGATGCCGTATTTGAAATCCACATGGATAAAAAAGCAGTCGCAATCATAAATCCTAAAATGATAAAATTGACATTGGTACCTACAATTTTGATGATGGTTAAAGCAATTCTTTTATGCAATTTCCATTTTTCGATGGCGATTGCTAAAATAAATCCACCAATATAAAGAAATACATATTTGTGACCGTAAGAAGCTGTAGTTTCATTGAGACCCAAACCTCCAGATAATGGAAAAAGAATGATTGGTAATAACGCTGTTACTGCAATCGGAATTGCTTCTGTGATCCACCAAATGGCAATCCAAACTGCACTACCAAGTATGGCATTTGCTTCTACTGATAATCCTTCAGGATGAAAAAAATACTTGATTATGATAAAACTTAAAGGACCAAGTAGTAGGCCAATATTTTGCTTTGTTAACTTCATATATTACTTTTTTACTTACTTAAAAATTAAATCTGCTGCATTTTTTGATGCAATAACATAGTTGTGATCTACTCCTTTATTGATGTATAATTGCCATTGAAATTGCAACTTATTTGAATCTGCTATTTCTGAAGCCTCATCAAAAAAATACACTGCTCTATCAAATCTATGCAATCCTTGTGCATCTGCAAATTGATTGTGTCTTAATCCAGATGAATTTGGGTCATTGTCTAAATCTCCAATTTGAATCATCAATTTTTTTTGAAATAAATTTGATAAAGATATTGTTTCTAATGGTGAATCTTTATATCCATAAGGGAATGAAATAGTAAATCCTGGAACTGTGTACCAACCTGAAGCAGATGCAACCACTTTATCAAAACGTGCATTTGTTTTAAACATGACAAAACGATGTGCAAATTGTGCACCTGCTGAATGTCCAAAAATATGATATTTCTCAGAAGTATTGTGAATGCTTTGTTTAACAAAATCAAATAAAGGTTCTATTACAGAAAACGTCCATTCACTTTCAGGATTCAAAGTTGATGCAGAAGGATTATCACCATCTATAAAAACATTTCCAAGATTAAAACTATCACCATCAGGAAAATTAGCTACTGAAAACTCAGGAGTAATGACAATAAAATTATGCTGAGTAGCTTTTGAAATCATTGCATCTCTATAATCTTTTGCATTTCTTCCTGTGCCATGAAAAACAAATAAAATGGAAGTATTTGAATTGGTATTTGCAGGAATATAGTAGTAGACATTCATCACTTTATTTGCAAAAGGAGCATACCCTGAATATTTAAAAAAACCCTCACCAACAGTATTTTCAGTTAGAATTTCTGGTTCATCCAAAAATGAATTTGAAACATCAGCGCATGTCATCAAAAAAAATGATATGAATAAAACCAAAATGATGCTTGCAGCTGAAGCTAAATTTTTCATGAGGTAAATTAAGGACAGTTCTTGCTATTTTAAGAATACCAATTTTTATAAATAATTAATACCAATTAATGATTTATTGTTTTATATATATCTGAAACACTAGCAAAATCAGAAAAATATATACTACAAACCATTAAAAACCTTTTAAAACAAACTACTAAAGTGTAAAAGTAGCCTTAAAGATTAAAATCGGATCATTCAATTGGTATTTAATTTATTTTGTATTTGGTATTTTTTTAATAAAAGCATCCCATTACATTTGGAACAAAAAATAGACAAAAAATGAACAAATATGAAATAGCAGTAGTACCTGGAGATGGTATTGGAAATGAAGTAATACCAGCTTCTATAAAAGTACTTGATGTTTTAGCAGTTACATTTGGATTTCAACTTGCCTATAAACACTACGATTATTCTTGCAAAAATTTTGCAAAAGTAGGTAAAATGATGCCAGATGATGGTTTAGAGAAATTGCGTGATTGTGACTCAATTTTTTTAGGAGCTGTAGGGTATCCTGGGGTTCCTGACCATATTTCGCTTTGGGGTTTGTTAATTCCAATTCGAAGAGCTTTTGATCAATATATAAATTTACGCCCTGTTAGACTCTTGAAAGGTGTAGATTCTCCTTTAAAAAATATTGGAAATGTTGATTATATGATTGTTAGAGAAAATAGCGAAGGCGAATACTCGAATATTGGAGGAAGATTTAATGAAGGCACTGAGAATGAAATGGTAAAACAAGAAAGTATTTTTACCAAAAAAGGTGTTGATAGGGTAATGAAATATGCCTTTGAGTTGGCGCAAAAAAGAAACAATAAAATAACAAGCGCAACAAAATCAAATGGTATTATACACACTATGACGTATTGGGATGAACGTTTTAAAGAAATTGGAACAGCCTACCCAAATGTTGAAAAAAACCAATTTCATATTGATATTTTATGTGCGCATTTTGTTCAGCATCCTGAATGGTTTGATGTGGTTGTTGCTAGTAACTTATTTGGGGATATTCTGTCTGATTTAGGACCTGCTGTTGTTGGTGGAATTGGTATTGCTGCTGGAGGAAATATTAATCCAGAAAAAATATTTCCAAGTATGTTTGAGCCTGTGCATGGAAGCGCACCAGATATTGCTGGTAAAAATATTGCAAATCCTATTGCTTGTTTTTGGACAGGTGCAATGATGTTAGCGCATTTAGGAGAACTTGAAGCAGCAAAATTATTAATGGATGCTATTGAAACACTTACCTTTTCTAGAAAAGTTTTAACAAGAGATTTGGGAGGTACTGCAACAACTACTGAAGTAACCAATGAACTCATAAACATTATAAAAAATAATAGTTTCATTAAAATTTAATGAAACTATTATATGAATTTTAACCTTAAAATTTTTAGAATAGCAGCCTTATTTTATCTTAGAATCAAAAACAAGCTGCAACGTTTTTTCTAAATCGTCTTTGTTGTATTGGTACTTTTTTTCTGTATTTACCCTATGAACAATTACCATTTTTGAATCTGGATAAATTGCCAATATTTGCATTTCAAGACCTGTATGATAAAAAGACAAAACATCCTTGCCATTTTCAGCTAATTTTAATCGCCATAACATGCCATAAGCAATCCCCTTTTTATCATCAATTATTGAATAGGGTTTTTTACTAATGTTTATCCACTCTTTTGATACTATTTGTTGCCCATTCCAAACACCATCATTTAAATAAAGCTGTCCCAAAAGCGCTAAATCACGACTTGACATTCTAAAATGATATGCAGGATATTTTGACTTGCTTTTTTGATGTTTATAATAGCCATCAACTTCAGAAACATCTTCATTTTCGTTAGCATCTCCATCAATATTTTTATACAATCCTTTATAATCTCTCATTCCTAAAGGTATTGCAATCTGATTTAAAAATAATTGATAAATAGTTTTACCAGTTTGTTTTTCGAGGATTGCTCCTAAAGTATTAAAATCCCAATTATTGTAAAAATAATGCTCTCCAGGTTTGAATGAATTTCTTTTTGGAAGGTTTTTTATCATGTTTTTAGTCATTGCAGATGACAAATGATAAACGCCAGATTTTGATTTTAACAAATCTGCTATTCTTGCAGATAATTCCAATTCAGATAATTCAGGATGAATATCTTGCAATCCTAAATCCTTTAGTGTCATTGAAGTATCAATTTTTTTTTGATCAACTGCGATTCCTAATAAAGCGTGAATTAGTGGTTTTCTGATGGAATGTATAACGTGTTTTTCATCGGTATTTCCCCAATCAAAAACAACCTTTCCATCCAACATTATCATCATAGAAGATGCACCACTTTTTTTTAAAAAATCTCTTAATGTATCTAATTTACTAATTGAATATCCTTTTGTTTCTTTAAAAGAAGTGATACCATTTTGTGGCACTATTCTATAACCACTTGTAAGTATAATTGCAAAACCAACAAGCAAAAGTGTTTTTATAAATTTGAATTTTTTCATGTTTTATTGTTTACTTTAAAAAAGCTACTCGTAAAATTCATTTTTAAAATGTGTTTTAACATCATAAAAAATAAACAATAAAGTACGTTTAATTTTTAGTACTTTAGCAATACCAATTTTTTTAAAAAATGAATACCAATTATGCTTTTACTATTGAAAGAATTAAGAAATCTTTAGAAAAACAGCAAAAAAAACCTCATAAGAATAAATACATTCTACTTTATAAGGCCATTAAAGATTGTATAAAAACGATTGAATTGCCTCATGATTGGGCTTTACCATCAACCAGAATATTGGCTGATGAGTTGGCAATTTCTAGAACAACTGTTTTAAAATCATACGAATTATTACAACTCGAAAAACTAATTGTATCTAAAACTGGCTCTGGATTTAAAATAAATTATGATATTTCCGATAAAAAAGACACAGAAACAACGCAACAACCAATTGATACTGATAGATATCCTGAAATTTCTAGCCAAGGAAAATCGTTTTTAACTATTTTTTCAGAATACAATAGATCCATGGGAACAAGTGTTGCATTTAGACCAGGACTTCCTCCTTTAGACATCTTTCCAATCAATCAATGGAAAAATTTATTGAATAGTTATTGGCGATTTGTAAAATCATCAAACTTATCTTATGAGCGCTCAACAGGTATTGATCCTCTAAAAAAAAGCATTAGTAATTACTTAAATATTAGCAGAAATATTAAGTGCGATTACAATCAAATTATGGTTGTTTCTGGCTCTTTACAATCACTATATTTAATTGGAAATGTTTTATTAGATAAAGGAGATAATGTAATCATAGAAGATCCTGCTTTTCCAAATGTGCATTTTTTATTTAAAAGTATTCAAGCAAATTTACTGCCTGTAACAACTGACGAAAACGGAATTAACATGCATAAAATGAATGATTTAAATCATTTAAATCCGAAGTTAGTTCACGTAACTCCATCCAATCATTATCCTTTAGGAACAAAAATGAGCCTCACTAGAAGAAAAGAACTTTTGGCCTGGGCATCACAAAACAAAGCGTTTATTATTGAAAATGATTACGAAAATGAAGTAGCAAATCACTTTAATAAAATTCCGAGTATTTACAGTTTAGACACCGAAGATCGTACTATTTATATGGGAACTTTTAATCGATTATTGCATCCTTCAATACGTTTGGGATATATGATTGTTCCAAAATACTTAATTAAAGCTGTAGAAGCTTTGCAAGAATTTTCGCATCGTTTTGTGTCACCTTCAGTGCAAATGGTTATGAGTGAATTTATTGAGCGTAATTATTTGTACCAACATTTAAAAAACGTCATTGAAGTTGCACAAGAAAGACAAGCGCTTTTTCTCTCGGAATTTAATAAAAGTGATAACATGGTTATTCATAATCAACATTTTTCTAGTTTGCACATGGTAGCAAATTTTAGGAAAACAATTTCCCAAAAAGAAGAAGCCCTCATAATTAAAAAATTAAAAGATGCCGAAATTACAACACACTCTTTAAGCAAGTGTTTTATTCAGCATCAAAGACAGCAGGGTCTTATTTTAGGATTCTCCTCTGTAAGGCCAGGAATGCTTGAAAAAAAGGTAAAACAACTTGTACATATTGTTGGCTAAATTTCTAAAATAAAATTGGTATTAATAATTTTATTTAATTGGTATCTATTGTAACGTGCTGTTTCATATAATTTTATGGGATATTTCATCGCTAAAATTAATTTAATCAACTTATTACTATGAAACAATTTTACTTTTTATTGATTACGATACTGTTTTCATCATTTTCTTTTGGTCAAACTCTATTAAATGAAAATTTTGATTATGGAGCTACTCCAGGAGACCTAACAACAATAACTACTAATTGGACAGGTTTTTCTGGTACAGGACCAATTGGATACATTTCAACTAGTTTATCAATGACAGATTATCCTTCCTCTGGAATAGGAGGTTCTGTAACTATTGATGATGTGTCAGAAGATGCTGAAAGAAGTTTTACTGCAGTTACTTCTGGTGTCGTATACGCAAGCGCATTGTTCAATGCTAGTAGTGTCTCTTCAGGTGCAAATGGAACTTATTTTTTTACTTTAAGACAAGGAAGTGGTTATCACTCATTAATTTACACTAAAACAGATGGATCTGGTGGAATGGTTTTTGGCGTTAGAGAAACAACTTCAGATAGTGCTGGCACTATTTTTGGATCAACCTCTTTTGCATTAAACACTACCTATTTATTAGTTTTAAAGTATGATTTTACAGCAGGTGCAACATCATTATATGTACTTCCTGCTATATCTTTAACAGAGCCTGTTACTGCTGAAGTATCAACAAATTCAGGTACAGATGCAACTTCATTAGGAGGTGTTGCATTTCGACAAGCAACAGGAGGGCCAAATGCAACAATAGATGGAATCAGAGTTGGTACAAGCTGGGCTGGTATTATGGTGGCTTCAGAGTTAGTACTTGGCGAAGTAACTACAACGTGTAATTCAAGAGGTTCTGGAGATACAGATGATACATATAATGCAACTATTGATTTTATTGGAGGTTTAAATGGCAACGATTTTGTGCTAACTACAAATGCTGGAACTATTGGTGGAGATTCGCCAACATCTTCTTCAACTGGTACAATAACAATTTCAAATATACCAGAAGGAACTGATATTACTTTTACTGCTAGTGATACAGCTGATGGTGGAACAACAAGTAAAACAAAAAACATAGATAGTCCTGCATGTATTCCATTAGTAATGAATGAAATATTTTATGATGTTACTGGTGGAGATGTTGGAGATGCAAATGGTGATGGACTTAGAGATGCAGGTGATGACGAATTTATAGAGTTTGTGAACACTTCAGGTGCTCCTCTAGATATTTCTGGATATAAAATTTATGTAACCAATGCAGAACCAAGACATGTATTTCCTTCTGGTAGTATTATTCCTGCAAATGGCTATTTAGTGGTTTTTGGTGATGTTACACCTACAGGGAGTTTTGGTGGTGCCATAGTTCAAGTTGCTTCTACAAATGCTCTTGGTTTGATAAATAGTGGCGTAATTATAAATGTTACAAATTCAAATGATGATGTAATTGAGACCTATGATTATACTTCTTTTGGTAGCAATCCAGATCAATCCATTACCAGAAATCCAAAAGCAACAGGAGATTTTGTTTTACATAGTTCTGTTGTTGGTGGAAATCCATATTTTTCTCCAGGTTTAGATGCTGATAAAATTACAATTTGGACAGGCGCAGTTGATACTGATTGGGATACTGCAGGAAACTGGGATAATGGAGTGTCAACCTCAAGCATGTCTGCAATTATTAAAGATGTTGCTTCATACCCAATTGCTGCTGGTGCTGTAAATGTTGCATATTTAGATATTAAAGCGAATGCATCTGTAACTATAAATGGTGCTGTAACAAACTCAAATCCAATAACTCTTTATTCTGGTGCAACTTTAATTGCTCAAACAAGTGTATCTGGCTCTGTAACCTACAAAAGAAACTTACCTACAACAGATAGTTGGTACCTGGTATCAAGTCCAGTTGCTGGAGAAACTATTGAAGATTTAATTGCAAATCACACTTTTGCTACAGGAACACCACCTAATATTGGTTTTTCTACATTTAACAATACTGGTGCTGCTTGGACTTATGCTACAGATGCTTTAACTGGAAGCGTTATGAATGGTAAAGGATATTCAGTAAGACTAGCAAGTCCTGGAGATATTAGTTTTACAGGTACAGCAAATACATCTGATGTTACTTTTCCTTTAACACAAGGAACAAACAATTATAACTTAGTAGGGAATCCTTTTACTTCATTTATTAATAGCACTACTTTTTTAACAAACGAAGCTGCAAATGTAGAGTTGACTTTTTGGATGTGGAACGGAACTAGCTATGATACAAGAACAACTGGAACAAGTCCTAATTTTAAAATCGCCCCAGGACAAGCGTTTTTTGTTGAAGCAAAAACAACTAACAATGTAACTTTTACAGAGGCATTGCAATCGCATGAAGCTGCTGACACTTTTCAAAAATCAACCAATACAAGTCCAGAAGTAAAACTATTAGTATCTGAAGGCTCTCAATCACGAAAATTAGAAGTATTCTATATTGAAGGAACTACAAAAGGTTTTGACAATGGTTTTGATGGGAAAATGTTTGGTGGAGTTACTGACAACTTCTCAATATTTTCAGAATTAGTATCAGAAAATGTTGGTGTAAAATATGCAATTCAATCCTTACCAAACTCAGATTTAGAAACGATGATCGTTCCTGTTGGTATAAAAGCAGCTGCTGGAAAAGAAATCACCTTTACTGCTGATGCTATGAATTTACCTGGAGATACTAAAGTGTTTTTAGAAGATAGATTGACAAATATCATTACACGTTTAGACGAAGCAAATTCATCATACAAAGTAACTTTAAATGATGCTTTAAACGGAACAGGACGTTTCTTTTTACACACAAAAGCATCAGGAGTATTGAGCACTGATGAAGTTGCTTTACAAAACACAAGTATTTACGCAATCAACAACAGTACCTTGAGGGTTGTAGGCTTACCTTCAGGAAATGCGAATGTAAAAATGTACACCATTTTAGGAAAACAAGTGATGCAAACTTCTTTTAGTTCAACAGGAGTGAAAGACATTTCATTGCCAAAATTAGCAACAGGAATGTATATCATTCAGTTAGAAACCGCTACTGGCAAATTGAACAAAAAAATCGTTTTAGAATAATATCAATCACTTAAAAATAATATATCTCATGAAAAATCAAGATACAAACTCAGAAGAAATCACAAGAAAAGAGGCAATCAAAAAAATAGGAAACTATGGTAAATATGCAGCGTTAACTGCACTTGGAACGTATCTTATTTTAAATCCACAAAAAGCACAAGCGCAAAGCCCAGCTGCACCTGGTGACGGATTTTAGTAAAAACCCAAAACACCTAAACATATAAAATATGTTTAGGTGTTTCATCATTTAAGTAATTAAATTATTTTATAACTATTAAATCTTTTTAAAAATCATGAAAAAAATCTACTTTTTATTTTTATTAATGCTAGTTTCATTTAACAGTTTTTCACAAAATCCTGGTGATATTGTAATCACGGAAATTATGAAAGATCCTGTTACAATTAGCGATGATTATGGTGAGTGGTTTGAAGTACACAATACCACTGGCGCACCTATTGATTTATTAAACTGGGTCATAAGAGATCAACCAGGAACTTCACAAAATAGTGTAACTATAACAAGTTCAGTTATTGTACCTGCTGGCGGATACATAACACTTGGTAGAGGTGGTGTAACTGACACCGCAAGTCCAGAATTTAATGGAGGAATTACACACGCTTATGTTTATGACTTTGCTTTTTTGATGGCAAATGGTGATGATGAAGTTATTTTAGAGCGACCAGATGGTCAAGGTGGCTTTATTGTTATAGACGAAGTTTTTTACACGGATGCTAATTTTCCTGATACCACTGGAGCAAGTATGCAGTTAGATTCTGCTTTATTATCTGGTGATAATAATTCTGGCAATAGTTGGTGTGTATCAACAACAGTATATGACGCAACAAATAATAACAAAGGCACACCTGGCGCTGCAAACAATGCTTGTGCACCAACTTGTCAAGTATCATTAGGATCTCAAACAGCTACTTGCGATGCTCAAACATCAGGTGTAGACACCTACAATGTTTCTTTATCGTATACAGGTGCAGGAAATACAACTTTTATAGTTACTACAACTGTAGGAACAATTGGTGGAGATAACCCTACTAATGTTGCAGACGGAACTATTACAATTACAGGAATTCCAGAAGGAACAGATATTACTATTACTTTAAATGATACAGCTGGAGGTGGTGTTTGCTCACTATCTAGAAACGTAACTAGTCCTGTGTGTTTACCAACTGGAACTGTAGATTTAGAATTAAAGGGAGTTCTTGATTTTGGTCTTGGAGCTTCTGATGGGAAAGCAATTCATTTAGTTGCAACAGCAGATATCGCTGATTTAAGTGTGTATGGTTTAGGAAGCGCAAACAATGGTGGTGGTACTGATGGACAAGAATATACATTCCCTGCTCAGGCTGTTACTAATGGTAGTCATATTTTACTTGTAAGAAATGCAGCAGCAATGGGAACTTATTTAACTACTGCAGGAATAAATTTGTTTACTGTAGTAATTGTAAACCCTGGAAGTTCAGCAACTGACGGAAATGGTAATGATGCTGTAGAATTATTTAAAAATGGTTCTGTTGTAGAAACTTTTGGTGATATTAATGATGCAGTAGCAACATCTTGGAATTATGAAGACTCTTGGGCTTATAAATCAACTCCTGGTGCTGTTTGGCCTTCAGGATGGGTTTACGGAGTTGTAAATTGTACAGATAATACTGCAACAATTTTTGATTCTACTTGTATTTATCCTTTTGTTTCATCTTTATCTACTGAAAATAACTCCTTAGAAAATATTGGCATATACCCAAACCCAGTAACTAGAGCTAATAAATTTGTGACAATAACTTCTAAATCATCAGAAAAAATGGATGTTGTTATATACAATATTCTAGGTAAAGAAGTAAATAAACAAACAGTTACTAATCATCAAATAGATATTTCAGGCCTTAAAAAGGGATTTTATTTACTAAAGATTTCACAGCTAAATAGTGTTACAACCAAAAAAATACTGATAGAATAACACCCAAAAATAATTAAGTAAAGTGGTTTTTTACATACCAAAAAACCACTTTTTTAACTGAATAAATTCAAATAAAATGAAGAAATTAAGCTATTTCATTAACATAGTTCCTGTATTAATTCTAGGTATTTTTACAAATGTTTCATGCACCACAGAAGATATTCTACCAACAATAGAGTTCTCTGTTTCTAACTCAAGTTTGAGCGAAAATGGTGGTAGTGTAACGCTTTCTGTAAATTTGAATACTACTTTATCAAATGCAAAAGCAATTCCATTTACGGTTACAGGTACTGCAACTTTAAATACTGATTATTCCCTTTCATCAACTGAAATAATAATACCTGCAGGAAGTAATTCTGGTAATATTACAATTTCAAGCATTCAGGATGTTTTAATAGAAGGAAATGAAACCATCGTTTTTAGTATTGCAAACAATTCAGATTTCTATGCAATTTCAGGTACTTTTATTGAAATAAATATTGCTGATGATGATGTTGATACAGATGGAGATGGCGTTTTTGATTCAGAAGATTTATGCCCAAATGAAGCTGGTGACATTTTAAACAATGGCTGTCCTTTTTTAGGTTTTTTAATCAATGAAGTATTGTACGATCCTGCTACAAATATAAGTGGTGATGCAAATGGTGATGGAATAAGAGACGCAAATAATGATGAATTTATCGAATTTTTTAATTCTGGTCCAGCATTAGATATTTCTGGTTATACTATTTCAGATGCTGATAGAGTAAGACATATTTTTCCTTCAGGAACAATAGTTCCTTTAAACGGAGTAATTGTTGTTTTTGGTGGAGGAACTCCAACAGGTACTTTTGGCGGAGCAATTGTACAAACTAGTTCAGAAGCCGTTTTAAATATGAATAATGCTGGCGATATCATGACTGTTAGAGATGCTTCAGGAAATGTAGTCGTAATTTTTGATATTAATGGTTTAGATGGAAATCCAGATGAATCATACACTAGAAACCCTGATGTAACAGGCAGTTTTCAATTACATTCCACTATTACATCCGCAAATGGAAAAGCATATACTCCAGGAACAAAATTAAATGGAACCTCATTTTAAACAGTCAAAAAACACATGAATTATATAGGTGTACTATTATCAGTTGTTTTTGTAGGGGTTGTTGCTAGGCTTTTGTTAAAAAAGTACAATCCACATGCCGTTTTATTAATTGCAGGTCTCGCCATGTTGCTGATTTCATTGCTTTTAAAAAACGATTTACCACCTTTAAAAAATCCAACAGGTTTCTCGGGATTTGATTTGTTTGCTTTCATTAAAGAATCTTTCAGTAGCACAAATGCTGGCGTTGGATTAATGATTATGGCAATTGGTGGTTTTGTAGCATATATTGATAAAATAGGCGCATCTAACGCCTTAGTGTACGTAGCTATGAAACCTTTAAATCTCTTTAAAAAACATCCTTACATTGCAGCTTCGTTAGTGATTCCTATTGGACAAATATTATTTATTGCCATTCCTTCAGCAGCTGGATTGTCATTATTATTAATGGCTTCTTTATTTCCAATATTAGTAAATTTAGGTGTTAGTAAAATTTCTGCTGCTTCAGTAATCACTGCAACCACTGCGTTTGCTTTGGGGCCAGCATCTGCAATTACCGCAAGTGCAAGTGCTATTATTGGTCTAGAATCTATCAATTATTTTGTAAATCACCAAATAGTTTTGGCTGCTCCTTTGAGTATTTCAATGATGATTACTTACTATTTTGTAAATAAATATTATGATAAAAAAAATAATTTCGAAAAATCAGATTTAGAAGAAATAAAACAAGAAATTCAAGTTCCAGTGATTTATGCAATTATACCAATCTTGCCCATTATTTTATTAATTGTATTCTCTGAAATCTTTAGTCTTTTTCCATCTCCAATAAAATTAGACACAACCACAGCAATGTTTATTAGTTTATTTGTGGCGCTACTTTTTGAATTGATACGAATAAAAAATATAAAAGAGGTTTTTGAATCTTTAAAAATATTTTGGAATGGAATGGGAAATATTTTTAAAACCGTTGTTACACTAATTATTGCTGCTGATATTTTTGCACAAGGTCTTATTAGTTTAGGTTTTATTGATGGACTCATTTCTTTAACTCAAAATATTGGTTTCAATGCTACAGGAATTGGAATTGTAATGGCGGTGATGATATTCTTAGCTTCTATATTAATGGGAAGTGGAAATGCTTCGTTTTTTGCTTTTGGACCGTTAGTTCCTAAAATTGCGAAAACATTGGGTGTTGAAAGCACTATCATGATTTTACCCATGCAACTTTCAGCTTCTATGGGTAGAACTGTTTCACCTGTTGCAGGCCTTATAATTGCCGTTTCAGAAATTGCAGGAGTAACCACTTTACAAATAGTAAAAAGAAATGTCATTCCATTAACGGTAGCATTGGTGATAATGCTAATTTTTCACTTTATATAACAAATCATATGTTCAAATTAATAAAGAACTGTACTATATATGCTCCTCAAAAACTAGGCAATCAAGATATCTTGATCGCCAATGATAAAATTGTAGCAATAGCTACCAATTTAGATTCCTTCATCTCAGAAGCTGAAGTTTTTGATTTTTCTGGTCAAATAATCACTCCTGGATTGATTGATCAACACATTCATATAGCTGGAGCTGGAGGCACAAGTGGTTTTTACTCTATGACTCCTGAAGTGTATTTAAGCGATTTAATTGCTTGCGGTTCAACAACAGTAGTTGGATTATTAGGTACTGACGGAAAAACAAGAAGTATCAGAACATTGTATGGAAAAGTAAAATCATTAGAACAAGAGGGAATATCTGCATACATGTATTGTGGATATTATGGAATTGATTCTGTAACAATTACTGAAAGCATTCAATCTGACATGATTTTTATTGATAAAGTGTTGGGTTGTAAAATTGCCATTAGCGACATCAGAAGTTCGTATCCAACAGCACTTGAATTGCTTAGAAAAGTTTCAGAAATAAGAGTAGGAGGAACTATTGCTAACAAAAAAGGAATCTTACACATTCATTTGGGAAATTTAGATTCAAAAATGGATGTATTGTTTGAGTTGGTTCAAAAATATCAATTCCCCATTGAACACATCTCTCCCACTCATGTTGCCAGAACAAAACCCTTGTTTGAACAAGCTATCGAATTTGCAAAACAAGGAGGAACTATTGATATTACCACTGGTGCATCAAAATTTACAGAACCTTATAAAGCTGTTTTAATGGCTTTAGAAAATGGTGCTCCTATTGAAAACATAACATTTAGTACTGATGGCCATGCAGGTTTGAGAAAAACAAACGAAAATGGGGAATTTATTGGATCAAAAGTAGCGCCAATTGACCAAAATTTAAAACAAGTTGTTCAGTTGATTCAAAAAGGCGGAATACCTATTGAAGAAGCTTTTAAATTAATCACCTGTAATCCTGCAAAAAACCTTGGTTTAAAACACAAAGGCACTATTGCTGTTGGTAATGATGCCGACTTTTGCATTTTTGACGAACATTTAAATTTAACAAATGTGTTTGCAAAAGGAAAACAAATGATGAAAGATAGCATAGTAATTGTAAAAGGAAATTTTGAATCATAGAATCAAACCTATAAATATGAAGATTTTAAAAATCATTTTTGTTGTCATTATAACTCTCAATTGCAGTGAGTTTTTTGCACAAAACACAGAATTAAGTAGCTACAGATTTGGAGAAGGGCTCAACTTTAGAAATGCAAACGGCAGTACAGTTCAACTTGAAGGATATTTACAACCTTATTTTGAATCTAAAAGCTACACCGAATTTGATGCTACTGAAAATAGATACAGAATGCGTAGAATGCGTTTAAGACTTAATGGAAAATCAGCAAATGAACGTTTTAGTTACCGTTTTCAAGTAGATTTAGCAGGTGCTGATGAAAGTGATGACGATATTAACAATTACTTATTAGACGCTTATGTTTCTTATGATATTACAAATAGAATTGAAGTAAGTTTTGGGCAACGCGCAACCTATACAGACAACAGAGAATTATTTATGAACTCTTCTGCCCTTCAATTGCCAGAACGTAGTAGACTAACTTCCGCATTCTCAACAATTAGAGAGTTTGGCTTATTTTTAAGTGGAAACTTTAAAGCAGGAAGAGGCTCTTACTTACGACCCTATTTTGTGTTAACAAATGGTGATGGAGCAAATGTGTTTAGAAAAGATAGAGGTGGTTTAAAAGTTGGTGGTAGAATTGATTATTTACCCTTTGGATTGTTTACCAACTTTGGGCAATTTAGACAAGCAGATGTGGTAAGAGAAAATGCTCCTAAACTTGTTGTTGGGGTTAATTTTAGCCATAATAATGGAATGAGCAGCAGAAGAGGAAGAGGAAGTGGAGATATTATTTATTTAAATGCAGCTAATGAAGAAACATTGCCAAACTACACCAAATACGGAGCAGATTTTCTATTTAAATACAATGGTTTTTCTGTCTTAGGCGAGTATGTAAAATCTAATGCAACTGTTCCTGATGCAATCACGCAAAGAGTTCGTGTTGATGGTACAATCTCTTCATCTTTTGATGTAAACGGAATTCAAGACATTGAAAATTATGTAAAAGACAGAATGATTTTAGGAGAAGCTTACAACATTCAAATGGGCTATGTTTTTAAAAATGGGATTTCAATTGATGGTAGGTATACGCATTTAAATGCTGATGAATATTCTTTTTTAAACAATGCCACTGTTTACAACAGACCTAACCATTATACCTTAGGTGTAACCAAATATTTATCAAGAAATTATGGCGCTAAAATTCAAGCTTCATACACAATTATAGATGGTAGTTTGGGTATAAATAACAATGCTGGAAATCCAATAACTGGAGATGAAAATCTTTTCAGACTCATTTTAACTTTAGCATTTTAACAATGATGAAACATATTTATACTATTTTATTTTTTTTGATCTCAATCTCAGTTGTGGGACAAATAAGTCCGCAATCAAAAAAAATTACTGAGAAATTTTTTCCAGAAAATGAAGAAATTTTAAATACTACTCCTGCACTACTTAAAAAAAAGGGATTCACTGATTATGAAGAGCTAATAGCTTTTTTAAACAATCTTGTTGCAAAACATCCTCAAAAAATACAACTCAGTTTTATAGGCGAAAGTCAAAAAGGTAAAAAAATACCCATGGTTCGTTTAACAAATCCTAATTCTTCAGAAAAAATAAAGGTTTGGATGCAAGGTGGTTTGCACGGAAATGAATCTGCAAGTACTGAAGGAATGCTGTATTTATTAGACCGTCTTTTAAATGATGAAAGTTATACTTCACTTTTAAATGATATTGATTTAGCCATTGTGCCTATGGCAAATATTGACGGCTATTTAAAAGTAGATAGATATGCAGCAAATGGTTTGGATTTAAATAGAGATCAAACAAAATTAATGGCACCAGAAAGTGTTGTTTTAAAACAAGCATACACAAATTTTAATCCTGAAGTTGGTGTAGATTTTCATGAATACACTCCTTACAGAAAAGATTATGCAACCCTAAGTGATTTTGGAGTTACTGCTCTTTATGATGCCATGTTTTTATACAGTGGAAACTTAAATGTACCCAAAAACTTACGTCAAATAACAGATACTCTTTTTGTTGAAAATGCCAGAAAAATATTAGATGAAAACAAATTAAAACATCATCCTTATATTTCTACAACCAAAGTTAATGGAGAAACTCATTTTAGCCACGGTTCTGTTAGTGCACGATCAAGTGCTACAAATTATGCATTGACTAACGCAATTGCTACACTTATTGAAGTTAGAGGTGTAGGTTTGGGAAGAACATCATTTAAAAGAAGAATAAATGTTACTTTTTTAATTGCTATTTCTTATCTAAAAACAGCTTCTCAAAATCAACAATTGGTAAAATTGGCTATTGAAAAAGCATCACAACAAAAAAATGATGTTGTAGTTACAAGTGTTCGTGCTGTTTATAAAGACAAAGTTGATTTTATAGATTTAGATACCAACGAAATTATAGCACTTGAAGTAACCTTAAGAGATGCTTTAAAATCAAAACCAGATATTGTTAGAAAAAGACCTATTGCCTATTTAATTGATGAAAATCAAAAAGAAATCATTGAAAAACTAAAAATATTAGGTGCAGAAATTGAACAACTTACTGAGGATACTGAAATTACTGTTGAAACATTTCAAATAGACGAATATGACAGAAGTAGTGTCACTTATGAAAAAATGAATCAACAAACAGTAACTGTAAAGTTGACTGAAGAGAAAAAAAACTTTAAAAAAGGAACTTTTAAAATTTCTATGAATCAACGAAGATCAAATATTATTTTAGAAGTTTTAGAACCTGAAGCACCCAACAGTTTTGTGAGTTTTGGTGTTTTAGAAACATCAAAAGGAGCATTGCTACCAATTTATAGAATACTTAACTAAGCGCAAATAAATAAAAATCGATTATGAAACGATTACAAGACCTTAATCCTATGAAAACAGTATTTACAATCCTACTTTTTTGCTTGTCTTTTATGTTACAAGCTCAAGAAAAAGAGAAAAAAAACAACGCAAACTTCGCTTTGGGAGATGGATTGAGTTTCTCTTTCAATCAAGGAGATTATCAGTTTAATTTAGGTGGATTTATTCAACCTGCACTTTTATCTGAAAAAATAAGTGGATTTGATTCCGAAAATCAATACAATTCTAAAAGATCTTTTCTGCAATTTTCAGGAAAAGCAAAAAAAGAAAAGGTGAGTTTTCTTTTTCAATTAGATTATAGTCTTTCTGAACCAATGCTTGATGCTTGGATCGCCTATCATCCAACAGAAAATATTACCATTACAGCTGGTCAAAAACAATCGTTTTTAAATAATAGAGAAATGATTTATAGAGAAGATAGACTGCAATTTAATAACAGAAGTTTTTTAAGTCAAAACTTAAGCAATACTGGTCGTGAATTTGGGGTTTTTGTTGAATCTAGGTTTGGAGAAAAATTCGGAATTGTTCCAATGGTTGCATTAACTTCTGGTGATGGCAGAAATTCATTTGGAGCCAATTCTAGAGATACTGATTTGGGTGGAATGAAAATTGGAGGTCGTTTAGACTTGTATCCTTTAGGATATTTTAAAGAAGGAAATGATTTGACAAGTGTTGATTTAGCTGGAGAGGAGACCTTAAAATTTGTAATTGGAACTGCAATTAGTCAAAATAAAGGAGCTAGTAATGCAACTGGTGAAGGTCATGGAGATTTTCTTTTGTATGATGCAGCAGGTAATAATAACTTGCCAGATTATACTCAATTATATGTAGATTTTTTATTAAAATATCAAGGATTTTCTCTTTTAACAGAATACGCAAATGCAAGTGCACAAAATATAGGTCAAGCTTATTTAGACACAAATGGTGCTCAAATATTAGTACCTCAACAAATCAGCGAGTTTCTATTTTTAGGCGATAGTTTTAACATGCAAGCAGGTTACGTAACTCAAGGAGGTTTCAGTTTTGATGTTCGTTATGAAACTGCAAGTCCTGAATTTAAAACTAATGTAAATTCAATCTTACAAGACATGAATGCATTTACTTTCGGAATTTCAAAATACTTTAACAATAATAGTTTAAAAATGCAAGCTGCATACACTAAAATGAATCCCTCTTTGGGGGCTAGTGTAAGTCAATTTGAACTGATGTTTCAAATCGCTTTTTAAACAAAATGAAAAATATTTTTATTATATTATTTTTTAATGCGTTTATACTAAATAGTCAAAATTTAGTAAAAAATACTACAGGTTCATTTGTGTTTACACCAACTGGTCCTTTAAGTTCAAAACCTATTAAAGTATTTTATCATATCCCAAATGGTGATATTACAAAGATGCCAATACTCATGTCTTTTCATGGAGCTGAACGAAATGCTGATGATTACAGAGATTATTGGATAGCCATGGCAAATTCAAATCAATTTATGGTTTTTGCGCCAGAATTTTCTGAAAATAATTTTCCTGGTGGAGATGCCTTTAATCTTGCCAATATTTTTGATGATGGAGACAATCCAACTAAATCAAGTTTTAATCCAACAAATGAGTGGACATTTTCCATATTAGATCCGCTTTTTGAAAACATCAAAACGGCTGTTTCTGGCACACAACAAAAATACAATGCTTGGGGACATTCTGCAGGTGCACAATTTTTGCAACGATTTGTACTGTATATGCCCAACAGCAAAGCAGATATTATTGTATGTTCAAATTCAGGATGGTATACAGTGCCTGATTTTACTGTGAATTTTCCTTACGGACTTAAAAATGGAGAATTATCAATTACTGATTTAACAGCTGCATTTACTAAAAAAATAATTATTCATTTAGGTAAAAATGATACTGATCCAAATTCCGCAGGCTTAAGGCATAATACTATTGTTGATAATCAACAAGGTTTGAATAGGTTTGTTCGTGGACAGTATTTTTTTGGAACTAGCCAAACAAAAGCCCAAGAAATGAATACTCCTTTTAATTGGGAAAAAGATGAAGTTGCCAATGTTGATCATAATGGACAATTAATGGCAAATGATGCATTAGAACATGTTTTAAAAAGCACTTTGTCTTTAGATAAAATTACGTTAACTAAAACCTTAAAAATATATCCAAATCCATCTGAAAATAGTTTTAATTTTGATAACTCAATTGTTAAAGCATCAAAAATTGAAGTGTATTCTATAACAGGTAAATTATTGATTCACAAAAATTTGACTTCATTTACTAGCAATCAATATGTAAATATTTCTAGTATCAGTGCTGGTCTTTATTATATTAAAGCAGGTCAATTTGTAGCTAAATTGGTTAAAAATTAATTCATCAAATAGTATCTAAACCCTTACAATTTGATGTTCCGTTAGCAAGTTTTCGTTGTTAAATCGCAATAAAATTTGAGCCACTGCAATGGTATCTTTTTCGCAATAGGTTACAATTCTTTGGATGTTTTTTTCCTCATAATACACTTTTGCAACTTCGCTACCATCAATATCATCTTTGGGAGAAGGAATTCCTAAAATTGCAGTTAATAATTTGAGTGATGTATAGTGCTTATAATCGCCAAAACGCCACAATTCTAAAGTATCTAAATGAGGCACTTCCCAAGGTTTTTTTCCAAATAAATTTAATTTTTTAGTCAATTCTATTTGATTGATAATCATTCTTCTAGCAATAAAAGGAAAGTCAAACTCTTTGCCATTATGAGCACATAAAACATGTTCTTTTTTAGAAAAATGTTTGTCTAATAAAACCTTAAAATCTGATAAAATGGTATGTTCGTCATCCCCAAAAAATGAACGCACTCTAAATTGTTTTTCGTTATTTTGAATCACAAAATATCCCACAGAAATGCAAATTATTTTCCCAAATTCAGCCCAAATTCCTCCTCTTTCGTAAAAATCTTCAGCTGAAATTTCGTCTTTTCGTTGGTATTGTGTTTTTTGCTCAAAAAGCAGTTGATTTTCTTGTGGAAGTTCATTCCAATGAGCTTGTTGAGGAACAGTTTCAATATCTAAAAATAAGATATCATGTAAGGAAATGGTAAGATTCATAGCAAATGATTTTTCTTTCGAATAAAAGTATAAAAAAAGCGCTGAAAATCAGCGCTTTTTTAAAATATTTAAGAAAATTTATTTGATGATTAATTTTGAAGTAGCCGTTTTTGTTCCCTCTGTTACTTTCAAAATATAAATTCCAGATGCTAAATTTGCTACATTAATATCAGATTTTGTACCCGTAAAATTGGTAGAAACTACTTTTTTACCCAACACATTAAAAATTACAACTTGCTTATTTTCAGCACTATTACTTGTAATTGTAACGTTATCACTTGTTACAGGATTTGGATAGGTTGCAAAACCTTTGATAGTATTGTTTTTTACTGATGCAGTAGCGTCTTTTGGTGTAACATCTGCCCAGTTATCAGAAATTCGTAAAGCATCAATCTCAACAAAAGGGGTTTCTCCATCTGAATCTTGTCTTAAAATAAATAAGTTTATCGAAGATGGTGCTGAAGTATCTGTAGACGATAAAGTTGCTGTAGGTATTGTACCCTCAAAAGAAGATGCATCTGGATTAATCCAAGTACTAACAATATTATTATCTTTATTATAGGCCATTACCACAAAAAGAACATCATTTACATTATAGGTACCACTAGTAAAAGGTGGGTTAGAGGATTCTGGTCCAAAACCAATATCAAAAGTGGTGCCACTTGCATCTGGATTTGGTCTTACCCAAAATCTAGCATCGTAACCACTTGTACTACCTGCCAAAGAAGCTATATATCCACCGTCTGCAACATCAGTCATTGCTGAAATATCTGTAACTTTTAGTAGAAAAGATGCATACACAGTTCCTGAAGTTACATCTGCAAAAGAAATATATGATTCAGAACCTCCTCCATCAAATGTAATTTTATTTCCTGTAGATGCTTTTAAGCCTGTAAAATCTAAATTTCCAGCCGCAATAAGCATATCATCACCAGTATTTACTTTTGTCCAAGGAGTTTGATCTGCTAAATTAGCTCCAACTGTATAATTAAATTCATCAACTACAGGAAATGCAGCACAAGTTGGACTAGAAATGTTTCTTGTTAAATCACAACTACTATTTGCACCATCACCTTGAACAGTAAAGACAACATTTGTACCTTCTGTTACTCCACTTATTAAAATGGTACCAGTAGCATTTGTAGAAGGATTATCACCACCTATTGTTCCATTATCTGTTGCTAATATGTAAGTAGAAGTATTTCCTCCTGTAAAAGCAATTGAAATATCATATGTATCTGTTGCAGAGGTACTTGTAATGCAAGTTGTTGTAATCGCTCCTAAATTTAAATCACAAGGATAAGCAATTGAAAAATTAACATTTTTGAAAACTGCAGGTGATAATGAATTCCCAGAGTTATCAACCAATTCCATATTCAAATTATACGCTTGACCAGGGGTAACAGGAATTGAAAATGTATTTGTATCAAATAAATCAACAGAAGCACCATTATCTATATTATATTTTACATAACCATCACCAGCATTTGCAGCAGCTACATTAAAATTAGAAACCGAAAATTCTACATCAACAGAGGTTCTTGCACTTAATTCTTCTTCTTTAGGAGAAATAATAGTTAATTCTGGTGCTGTTGATGCTACAGATTTATAAGTCCCAATTGGAAAAATAGAACTACATTCTGCATTCGTTCCTGTATCATCAGCCTTATCACAACCATCTAATGCATTAGCTCCACTAAATGTCCATTCTGAAGAATCAAAAGTAGCAATAGGACCTTTTCCGTCTTTTCTGTAGGCCCATCCATCTAGATGATCCCAATCTTTTCCAGTACCATCTTCACCAATTACACCTATTGAATCCTCAATTACTGCATTTTTATATAAAATAACAGTGTCGTCTCCATTTATATTTACAACGCCATCTTCATATTGAGGTGTAACACCTAGATATTGTAAAAAGCCAGCAGAACCACCAGTTGTTGATATATATATAAATGTCCCTGCAGCAATAGCATCTGCAGGAAAAGTATATTCTACTCCTGCTGCTGCTGCTCCATTTGTTGTGCTTTCTAGACCATAAATACTTAAATCAGCAATCGCATTTTTAGCATATAACTCGATTCCTTTAGGATAGCCACTTGGAAGTGGACCATCAATAATACCAGTTATTATTAAATCCTGACTAAATGAAAGCCCAGAAAAAATAATAGCCACTAATAAACTTAAAAAGTAATTTTTTTTCATATTTAATTGAATTTGAATTTAATTGATTAGTCCTCCAAAACTACAAATTTTTTTACTTTATAATTCACAAAAATAGGGTTACTAAATTGTTAAGTCCTTAAAAATCAAGGAAAATAACCTGTATATCAACTCTTTAGTATACATTAAATAATTGTAAACGAAAACCACTAAGATTAAATGATTGTTAACAACAACAATTTCTTACAAAATTATGAGTATTTTTGAACGATTTCTATATAAATTATATGAATAAAAACGATATTAAAATTCTATTGGTAGATGACGAACCAGATATTTTGGAAATAGTTGGTTACAATCTAAAAAATGAAGGCTATGAAGTTTATACCGCTGAAAATGGTTTAGAGGCTATTAAAGCTGCAAAAAAACACATTCCTCATCTGATTTTGTTGGATATTATGATGCCTGAAATGGATGGTATTGAAGCCTGTGAAAAAATTAGAAAAACAAAATCATTGGAAAATGTGATTATTGCTTTTTTAACAGCTAGAGGCGAAGATTATTCTCAAGTTGCTGGTTTTGAAGCAGGTGCAGATGATTATATCACAAAACCTATCAAACCAAAAGTACTGATTAGTAAAATTAAATCATTGCTAAGAAGGTTAAAAACGGAGCCAGAAAATGAGGAAGAAAATACTAAAATTGGTGATATTGTTATTGACAGAGATGAATATGTTATTTACAAATCTGGCAAAAAAATTGAGCTTCCTAGAAAAGAATTTGAATTATTTTCATTACTTACCTCAAAACCAGGAAAAGTTTTCAAAAGAGAAGCTATTTTAGATACAGTTTGGGGAAATGAAGTTGTTGTAGGTGGAAGAACTATTGACGTTCATATTCGAAAATTGCGTGAAAAAATTGGTGATGATTATTTTAAAACAGTAAAAGGAGTTGGTTATAAATTTGTTTTAAAGGGTCAAGATAAGTAGTTTTGATGCAATGAAATTCAAAAAAACCTATTCGTACGCATTTTGGTCTGCTTTCTATTTGACGCTTCTTTTTGTCATTATTGCAGCCATTTCTTATTTTTATGTTCATGATGTTCTTGGCAATTACACCATTTTAGTTGCTATTTTTTCCTTTTTTATAATTTCCTTTTTTTTCATTCAATACAGAGCAGAACATTTTATTTACAGGCGACTAAAAAAGATTTACAATGATGTTTCTATTTTGGATGCTAAAAATCTAAAAAAAGATTCAACCATTACAGATATTGAAAATATATCAAAAAGTATGGAAGAATTTGTAGAAGGCAAAAGACTAGAAATCAAAAGTTTAACAGAAAGAGATTCCTTCAGAAGAGATTTTTTAGGAAATGTTGCACATGAACTAAAAACACCTCTTTTTACAGTTCAAGGATATATTTTGACATTGATGGAAGGTGCTATTAATGACAAACAAATCCGTATGAAATATCTTGACAGGGCAAATAAAGGCGTAGAGAGATTGGTAGCTGTCATCAAAGATTTGGATATGATTGCCAAATTAGAAACCGAAAGTTTAAAACTTAATGTAGAAGTTTTTAATATTTTAGAACTCATTCAAAATGTATTTGATTTGTTTGAAATGAGAGCTAAAAAAAGAAATATTACCTTACAATTTGATAGGATTTATGAATTTCCAATGTTTGTAAAAGCAGATATTGAAAAAATTGAGCAAGTGCTGATCAATTTGGTGGTAAATTCTATCAAATATGGCAAGCCAAATGGAACTACCGTTGTTGGTGTTGAAGCTTATAACGATCATAAATTCATTGTGAAAGTGATTGACAATGGGGAAGGCATTCAAAAACAACACTTATCAAGACTTTTTGAGCGATTTTACAGAGTAGATCAAAGCAGGTCAAGAGAACAAGGTGGATCTGGATTAGGATTGTCAATTGTAAAACACATCTTAGAAGCTCACAATGAAAACATACTCCTAAAAAGTACTTATGGAGAAGGATCTGAGTTTTCTTTTACGATTGAAAAAGCGAAATAATATTGATTTTATTTCAAATCAAAACCAATATCTTTTCTGAAATACATTTTTTCGAAGCAGATTTTATCTATGCTTTTATAACTTTTTTCTAAAGCCTCTTCCATCGTATTTCCAAAAGAAGTTATTGCCATTACTCTGCCTCCATTCGAAACTACTTTCCCATTTTTCAGGGTAGTTCCTGCATGAAAAACAATAGAGTTTTCTACGTTTTCAAAACCTACAATTTCTTTATTTTTTTCATATTCATCTGGATAACCACCAGAAACCAACATGACAGTTGTTGCTGTTTTTGAAGAAACTTGAAACGATTTTTCATGCAAAGTTTGATGGGCAACACCCTCAAATAATTCAAACAAATCCGATTCAATTCTTGGTATTACAACTTCGGTTTCAGGATCTCCCATTCTCACATTATATTCAACAACAGATGGATTTCCAGCATCATTCATCAACCCAATGAAAATAAAACCACGATAATCAATTCCGTCTTTTTGCAGTCCAGCTATGGTTGGTTTCACCACTAATTCCTCTACTTTATTGATGAAATCTTCATCCGCAAATGGCACAGGAGAGATGGCACCCATTCCACCAGTATTCAATCCTGCATCTCCTTCTCCAATTCTTTTATAATCTTTTGCTGAAGGCAATATTTTGTATGATTTTCCATCTGTCAATACAAAAACTGACAATTCAATTCCTTTCAAAAATTCTTCAATTACCACAGTTGATGAAGCTTCCCCAAATTTTTGATTTGTCAACATTTCTTTCAATTCCGCTTTTGCTTCTGCCAAAGAATGTAAAATCAAAACCCCTTTTCCTGCAGCCAAACCATCTGCTTTTAGTACAAAAGGAGGTTGTAAAGTTTCGAGAAATTTGAATCCATTTTCTAAGGTTTCATTCGTAAAAGATTGATATTTTGCAGTTGGAATTCCATGTTTTTGCATGAATTTTTTTGAAAAATCTTTACTTCCTTCCAGCAAAGCACCATCTTTTTTAGGGCCTATCACAGGAATGTGATTTAACGTAGCATCCGCAAGAAAAAAATCATGAATTCCTGCCACCAAAGGTGCTTCTGGACCCACAACTACCATTTCAATAGCATTCTCTAAAACAGCTTTTTTTACAGCCTCAAAATCTGTTGGATTGATGTCTAAATTGATAGCCAATTCTTGTGTTCCTGCATTTCCTGGAGCTACAAAAAGTTGTGTGATTTTGTTACTTTCGGCTAATTTGAAAGCAAAAGCGTGCTCTCTTCCTCCTGAACCTAAAATAAGTACCTTCATTTTTTGTTGATTTGTTTGCAAATATATTTTAAAAAAAGTTGGAAACTAAAATCCCCACTTTAAAAAATACTTTATTGCAGATGAAAGGTGACTAAAAAAAAGATTAGCATTTTTTAAAGACCCTTGTTTTAAAATATGAATAATTTGCTCTTGTGGATAATATAATTTTTTCTTTCCTAAAAGATCAATTTTTTTACAAATATCAACATCCTCCATATATAAAAAATAGCGCTCATCAAAACCGTTTAAAGCAAGAAAATCTTCGGTTTTATACAATTGAAAACAGCCTGTCAAATACTCTGCAAAAAAGGGTTCTGATAGGTTTTTTTCACGGTATTCACCTTTAAAAACTTTATTTTTAAAAATAAGATGTAAGAACGTAAATCTTCTTGCAAGCAACTCACTAATCACTGGATATCTTCTGCATGAATATTGATGACTGCCATCAGGAAAGAAAACTCTAGGAGCAATCATGGCAACATCAGGATATTTTTCCAATTGCAAAATAAGATTTGGAATTACTTTTTCTTTAAAACTTACATCGGGATTTAAAATCAAATGATAGTCTGAAGTTTTTTTGATTTTTTCAATGACACTGTTGTGACCAGCTCCAAATCCAATATTTTTTTCTGATGGAATGTATTGAATATTTTCAAGAACAAAAACATATTCATAAAAGTTTTCATCTGTATTATCTATCAAATAAAGTATCTTGTTTGAAATTGGAATGTTTAAAAAGGATTGAATTGTAGCATCTAAATCCGTTAAATTCTCTTCATACAAAACAATTGACCCTGTCAAAATTATGTTTTCTCTCATCTAATATGCCTTCTCTTCTTTTTTAAAAAAGTTTAAAAATGTTTGTATGACTATTTTTACATCTAAGAAAAAAGACCAATTTTCAATATAAAAAACATCTAAACGAACTCTATTTTTAATGTCTGATTTTTTTGTTACTTCTCCTCTAAAACCACTTATTTGTGCAAGACCTGTAATGCCTGGTTTTACTGAATTTCGCAATAAATAATTGTCAATTTCAGAAGCATATTTTTCATTTTGAACATTGATATGAGGTCGAGGCCCAACTACACTCATATCACCAAAAAGCACATTAAAAAATTGTGGCAATTCATCAATACTTGATTTTCTTAAAAAAGCACCCACTTTTGTAATTCTTGGGTCATTTTTTGTTGCTGAAATTTTATCAGCATCATCATTTATTACCATTGATCTCAATTTGTAACAATAAAATTGTTTCCCATCCAATCCATCTCTTTTTTGCTTGAAAAATAAGGGTCCTTTTGAATCACTTTTTACGATAATCCATAATATTGGAAGGAGCCAAGATAATATAAATACACAAACTGTTAAAGAAAAAAGGATATCAAATAACCTTTTAATAACATGAGTTTCTATTTTTTCAAAAGGAAGTGGTTTTGGTTTTAAAATGGGTACAGTCCCTAAATAGTCTAAGGTAAAATCCTTACTATAAATGGCTTTTGTCTCAGGCAAAAATCTCAATTCAAGATCATGCTCTTCAGAAAACTGTCTGATTTTAATTAAATATTTATCAGAAAAATGTGCAGGATCGCAATATATTTCTTCGATTTTATGTGCTAACACAAATTCAAATCCTTCTTTTGCATGTCCTAAATATTTAGGAGATTCTTCTTTTTTTCTTGAGAAAAATCCGTAAAACTCATATCCAAATTCAATTTTTTCTTTAAATAATGATTCCAGTTTTGTTGCGCTATTTACATCTCCAAACAATACTACTTTCTTGAATTCTTTTTGCTTAATTCTGAATTCCTTTTGAACAAAAAATATAAAAAACTTAAAAAAAGTAACAAAGCCAAAAATCAATCCAAGAATTAAGAATTGATTGTCAATGACTTCACCTTCTTTAAAAAGGGTGAAATAACTAAAGTAAGCAAGACTAAATACGAAAAACTGTGTGATGAGTAATCGTACTAAATCAATAAAATGAGTGTAACTATGAACAACATAAAATTTGTTGTAGTATGCAATAAAAAACCAAAAAATGGAGCTGTACGTTAAAAATGGGAAATTAAAATACATTCTGTCGGAAACAGCATACTTTATTCCGACAATACAGATTAAATCGATTAGAATAACTAATGACCTAATAGATATGTATTTTTTACGTTTCAAGAACTATATTTTTTTTAGCTTTTGATTGATTAACAACGTTATTGTAATAAAAAAAATCATTCCTCTTTGTCTCCATAAAAATGATTCTGTAATACAAACTGTCCCTATTAATATGATAAAAAATAATGCAAAATAATCTTTTTCAATAATCGATTTATAGAGTACAAGATACAAAATTAATACTAATAAACTGAATCCGATCAATCCTAATTCTGCAAGTACTTGCAAGTATTGATTGTGAAAATTATAGTTTAAAAAACCTGGGTATAAATTGTATTCTTTGTACTTATTATTAAGGTCTTCCTGAGAATTATGTAAACCACTTCCCAAGAATATTCTTTTTTTTTCGGTCAATATTTCTAGAAAGGCTTTTGTTTGGAAAACCCTTAAACCAACACCTGTCCAGAGATATACATGTCCAAAATCTTTTGTTTCTAAAACCTCATTGATTTTAGTTTTTTCATATTCAGTTTTAAAACGGTTTACAAGGTTTATAGAAGAAATCATAAAAATAAACGACATCAGAATAACCGTAATAAAATGTATAGGTTTTACTTTTTTTAAAATATTATTTTTTAAAAAATACCATATAATGAATACAAAAGTCATTGAAATGATGATTTTCGAGGAAAGTAACACCAAAAAAACACCTAAAAAAATGGCATAAAAAAGTGTTGCTTTTGATTTTTTACTTTTAAATAAAAAAAATCCAATAGCCAAACTGATGAAAACGGATAAATAAATAGCATTTAATTGACTTAAATTTCCACTTAATTCATGATAAAATAAGAAATTGATGTCATCGTATTTAAGAACCTTTATGAATCCAATAATTAGGCAATACAAAGCGAAAAGGACCATCGATTTTGAAAATCTCTCAAAGATTTTATCAATGCTGAATGTGTTTTCTGCATTTATCACAAAAGCTAAAGGAAGTACTAAATACGATAAAAAACGAATTAATCCATCAAAAGTATTTTTAATAGAATCTGTCCAAAGTAATGATAAGATACACAATACATAAAAAGCAATAAATAAAAAAGGTAATTTTGAAAAAACTATTGATGGTTTTGAAGTAAAATACCTATAAACACTGAGTAAAAAAAACAAAATTACAACGATGCTATTGATGGCATACCCCCCAAGTGGTAGTGTAATTAAAATAAGAGTAACTAATAATTCGTCAATATTACTGATGCTTTTTTTGTAAGCATTCATCAAAAAAGGATAGATAGCTGCCATTTATTTTGTTAATATCATACTCGTTGTTTATTTTTTCAAGATTTCTTTGAATTTTACCTTCTTCAAGTTTTTTATCTTTATTTTTCAAATAAAAACTAACATCTTCTGGGGTATAAAAATAGTAAGCATTTTCTTTCAAAACCGCTTTATTGAAAATATTATTATGTGCAATAATAAAATTACTTGAACCCATGGCTTCTAATAAAGACGGGTTTGTGCCCCCAACAGAATGCCCATGAAAGTAAAAATTACAGAAAAACCTCAAAACATTTAACTCGTAATTATTATAAATACTACCTAAAAATATAATTTGCGAATTATTACTAAATTTCTCTTTAATTCTTTGACCAAAATTATTGATTGTATAATCTCCAATAACTAAAAATGGTGTTTTTGAATCGCTTAATACAACTCCGTCAAGAATTGTTTCCACATTATTTTCTGGTTCCATCCTAGCAATGAGCATATTGTAACCATACTTCTCAACATGATATTTTTTAAGAATACTCTCATCAACATCAGATACAACCTCACAACCATATGCTATAAATTTAGAATCTTTTTGATACTTTTTATCGATATATTTTTTGATGCCTTCAGAATCTGCAACTAGAAAATCACTGTATTTGGCAGCTAATCTTTCCGCAAATTTCAAAAACTGTTTTACTAAAAAATTATATTTACTTCTCTTCCATTCCAAGCCATCCATATTGGTAATAATAAGAGGTTTTTTAGGAAAAACAAACGACCAAATAGAACTGCTTGTATATCCTAATTGAAGAATAACATCAAGGTCTTTTTTGCGGGTATCAAGGATACAATTCAAATCATAAATGAACTGCCCAACAGTACCCACTTTATTTTCTGGATCATTACAGTGAATGATGTTTACGCCATTGAACGTCTTCTCTTTGTATGGATGGTTAGAAGAATTATACACATACACTTCGCAATTATGCTTTACTAAATAAACCGCTAAATATTCTGCAAATTGCTCAAAACCACCATAATGATTCGGAATTCCTCTCGTTCCAATAATCGCTATTTTCATTCTTCAATCAAATTAATTTTAGCCTCTTTTCTAAAAAAAAGTAGTGTTCCAACTATAAACATATAAAAGTCCTCAATATTATATATCCCACTAATAATTAATGAAGAAAATATGAAATAAACCCCAAAACCTGAAATTAAATTATTGATGATTCTCGTTTTCTCTGATGTTATTTTTGCATATGCAAAAAGGTACATATTGATTAAAAAAAGGAGGTAAATAAAAAATCCAATGATACCCGTTTTAAAAAAAACAAGCACAAAACCATTATGAAGCATAGGAATATATCTCATTTCTGAATCGCCAAGATATACTTTAAATTTCAAATCGACTAAAGCTCCTAAACCTTTTCCTATCAGAAAAGTTACAGGAGTATTTATTTGATCAATTGCCAAAGTTGCCTCATAAGCCCTCCAATGATCCCATAAATAGGCATGATTGTTTGGATCTACTGTTCTAATAGGAGTAAAAATTTCGGAAGGAGCTATTTTTAATTTGTATAAAAAAGATTCTAATCCAGGTTTATCACGTTCTAAATTGGCATTAAAAAGATACACATAAAATAGTAAAAAAGCTGATAATGCTAAAAATCCATATTTCAAGCCTTTTGAAGTGATTTTTAAATAGCCAAAAATAGCCAATAAAAACAATCCTAAAGAAACAAACATGGTTCTAGAAAAATAGAGAAAAAATGATAGAAAAATAATACTTAAAATTACTTTTTTGAGTAGTTTATTTTTAATTACATCCAAAAATTGAATTCGATATGAGGCAATAATAATTGTCAATGCAATCACTTCTGATAAATTAGAAATCCCTCCAATTGTTCTGATTTTTGTAACAGAGGCTTGAGAAAAATCAACATTGAGAAAAATATTGAATATATGAAACACCGAAAGCAAACAAACCACATAGATGAATGTTCTTAAAAAACTTGAAAAATCGGCTATTTTTTTTGCCAATAAATAGCCTGCAATTAACGCAATAATGGGCTTTGTAAAATACGCAAAATCCTTAATGAAATCGTATAACGTGGGTTTTTGAAATATGGATGAAATACCCGCAATTATTAATAAAATAATAATGTAAGAAATAAGATTGATAACATTTTTAGAAATTGTTGAAAAACAAATGAAACTCGTTAATACATATATCCCAAAATGCAATTCAAATATTGAAAATTGAATGATTAAAAATGTTATAAATCCAAAAAGAGCTTGATACTTATTTATGGTAACCATTTACGTTCTGAGTTATTTCATTTAATCTTTTAATATAACGTATTATTTTTATAATTTCTTATCATAGAGTTCTCTAAAGCTCTTGATATAATTTTCTAAGGAAAATTCAGATTTTGCTCTTTTTTCACCCTCCAAACCAAATAATTCAATCAAATGTTGATTTTTTATGAGTGTTTCAATAGCGTTTTTTAAATCAGATTCATTGCATGGCTCAAATAACAATCCTGTTTTTTGATGCACCACAATTTCTTTTAAACCTCCGTGATTGGCAGCGATTACAGGTTTTTTTGAAAGCATTCCTTCAACTGCAACCAAACCAAAAGGTTCAGGGTCTGTTGTTGGAACAACAATGATATCTAAACAATCGTAATATTTCCAAATATCTTTTTGAAAATCGATTATTGTAACCACATCTTCAATATTTCTATTTTGAATCTCCCTTTGTAGTACGTCTAATAAAAACTGTTGTGACTTTATAGTAGAACCAATAAATAATAAATATATATTTTTTGAGCTTTCCTTTTTTAATTTATCAAAAACAGAAAGTAATAATTGTTGACCTTTATGTTTATTTATTCTTCCAACCAATCCAATTATTATGGAATTATTTTGTATGCTTTTAAATAAATTTTTTCTGATTAAATTCCGTTCTTCATCAGCCAGAAATGATTGAGCCCTATGTATGCCATTATATATAATTTGGGATTTTAATTGTAGAGTATTTTTGCCAGTAAATAAATTTTCAGCAGACGCTAAAGAGTTAAATACTACCTCATCTGAGAACCAATTTACTAAAAAAGGGTACGATTTTGCAGCAATTTTGGGATATAAAATAATTTCGTGAACATGCCAAACGTGTTTAATTCGGAATAGTTTCCCATAAAATGCCCCCAAAAAAACGGCTAGTGTATTGGAATGAATGATATCAATTTTTCTATTTCCAATTTTTTTTCTAAGTTTATAAATTGCTTTAATTATTTGAAAAGGAAATTTTAAAATTTCTTTGAAAGTAAAAAGATCTCTAGAAACTTTTAAAACAGGTATTATTAAAACCTCAACACCATTTTTTTTTAACTCATCCGTTAACGGCCCTTCTTCAGGAACAACTACAATTGGATTTATAGTATCTTTTAAAGATTTAACAAGCAATAAAAGTGTTTTATCTGAACCATACAAATCTGCAGATTGATGAACAAAAAGTATATTTTTCATAAAATTATAAACTTTTAGTTATTTTTTTCTGAGATTAAGATTCATTTTTTTCAAAAAACTTGACATATAATATTTTAATAATGAAAAATAAAAATCAAAATAGGCTATTGGTTTTAAAACATGAACCGTTGAAATTTTAGCAATTCTTGCTTCACTAAAGGCTCTTACTACATTTTGATTACTAACTCCGCCATCATTCATTTCGGCTGTAAATTCATCAATAAAAACAGTTTTTAAAGTGTCTTTTGCCCTCAACAACATTTCATAATCCCCTACTATTTTATACTTTTCATTAAAATTTCCATATTTTTCAAAGTACTTTCTATTATGAAAAGAACCTACATGAGCAATTTTCATATATCTTCTAAATTCAGTCCATTTCCATGTATCAGAAAATATAAATTTCACCTTATTTTTATCCATTAGTTTCACTTTTGAATGAATGAAATCTGCATTTTGATTGGCTAAAATTACACTTGCATATTTTTCTAAAACATTATCTAAATAAATATCATCAGAGCCTAAAAAGGAAATCCAATTTCCTTTGGCAAGCTTTAACCCTTTATTCCATGCATTATAAATACCTGAATCAGGTTCACTTATCCAAGTAAATTGAATGTTTTTTTGATGAAATTTAGATTCATACTTTTTAATTATTTTAATTGTATTATCAGATGAATTTCCATCAACTATAATATATTCAAAGCTAGTGAAATTTTGGTTCAAAACTGATTGAATTGTTTTTTCAATTGTCACCTCAGAATTTAAACTTACTGTAATTACGCTTAAAAATAATTTCATCATTACTTTGGTATTGCTTTATTTTTAATTGAAAAACAAGATGTTTTGATACATTAATACTCAATTTTAAATTTGATTAAGAAAACTTACTTTTTAGATAAAATTCTATTTGTTTGAATGGGTAAAAGTATCGATAAACTAAAAATACTCAAAACTGTTCCTAAAATAACAGCTCCACTTCCTAAATCAGTATTTTTAACTAAGAAAATTGAAATTGGAATATTGATGATCGCACCAAATACAAATAACCACATTTGAAGTTTTATCTTACCAATGGCATTTAGAAAAACCATATAAATTAATCCATAAACTCTTATCAAAACAAAAATCGCCATTATTAATAATAAACTATCTAGGATGCCTAAATCTTTTTGTGTCCAAAATTGGATAAATGGATTTGCAATAAAGTATAAAATGATCACAACCAGTATAAATAATAAGTATAATTTATTCAATCTTTTGATTGATTTTTTTATCCAATTAAAATCCTTTTTCTGATAAGCATCTGTATATAAAGCCCATAATGGATCTTGAGCTATCGCAGAGAGTGTTATCAGTAAATGAAATAATCTATAAACAACGTCATAAGTTGCCACATCTTTTGGTCCAATGAGATTCGTGATTATTAAATTATCTGTTGTAAAAATAACAATCATTGAAAGTTGAATAACAAAAAACTCTAAACTCAAACCCATCAATGATTTTACTTTTTCTTTGTTAAAAAAACTGATTTCTGGTATAATTTGCTTGTTTCTTTTAAAAAACTGAAACGAAAACCAAAGCCCAATCAATACGTTTGATCCTCCATAAATTATCGCAATCAATAGAAGGCTTTTTGAATAAAATTGCATCAACAAAGTAATCGATATCAATATAATTATCTGGTAAATCAACAATGAAAGTTCTACTTTAGATGCTTGTTGATTTGCGTAGTAGAAGGATTTGTAGAGATTTAGTATAAATCCAATAATTACTAAAAAAAAGGTGATTGTTAAAATAATTTGAAATTCACTATTTGTTAATAGAGCTGTATTGAAAAGTTTTTGAAAATCTGTTAAGTAGATAAATAAAGAGGCAACAGCGAACAGAACTAAAGAAATTACTAGAATAGAAACATAGGCTGTTGAAATGTAAGTTTTTGCAAGATGAAAGTTTTGCAAACTCAAAGATTCTGCTAATTTCGTTTTTAAACCATTTCCAATTCCTCCGTCAACAAAAATGATGATGTTGATTAAAGAAAATATAGTAGCCCAAATTCCATACAATTCTTTGTCCAAGTAATTCAGCAACAATGGAATGGTAGTAAAAACAATCAATAAATTTATAGACTTATAAACCAAGCCTAATGAAATGTTTTTAATTAAAATTTTTTTTCTATCCATTCAAGTAACATTCTTTTTATCCTATACAAATCTCATGATATATAGCATAATAGAACTATATAAAATTCCTTTTTCATTCTTAAAATTGGAATTATTCAGTCAGCAAATTTCAATTAAATTATCTAAAAATACTTTATTATTCACTTAATTTTTTATGGTTTTATCAGTGATTATAAATGCTTCTTTTTTGCCTTCATTATCTGTAAACAAAATACCTATTTTGTATTCTCCTTTTTTCAAAATTTGTTGTTCAAAATTTAACTTAAATCCAACATTTTCTGAATCTATTTTTTCACCAAAATGGTTAGCTACATCTGGGCGTGGAATGATTGTAGTGTTTAAAGAATAAATTAGAGAATCACTTTCTAAAATAATAGAAATTTTAGTATTCTTCATTGATTTTTCGTTCATAAATCCCCAACCTGATAGTATAATTTTATTTGATTTTATCAAACTTTCTTCTAAGTTATAAGTAATAGAATTTGTAACTTTTGGTAATTCTTTTAAAATTATAGGATTTATTTCATTCATTATCTCAATTACAGGTTTATTGGCAGATTGAAATAATATTTCATTTCCTGATTGGATTCCAATGCTCATATTATAAACGCCATTTTCTATCTCATCAGTAATCAAACTAGTCTTAAAACCTGCGTTTTTAAGATTATCATTTTTAAAATGACCTGAGACATCTAATCTTTCAATACTATTTGTTTTTAGTAAATATGTATTCTTATCATTGCTTAATGCAATAAAAATAACATCATTAACTTTCGGGTTATCATTCAAAAAAGCCCATCCTTTTAGATTAATTATTTGATTTTGAAAAGTAAATTTCTCAATATTAAATTGCATTTTATTTTCATGAATGATAGGTTTATTGATAGTAGTTATTTTATAAGTATTTTTCAATTTACTGAAAATAGAATCTGCCTTAAACAATTCCGATTTAGAAAAATGATGCTTGTTCATTTTTGCATTTTCTCTTGAATATAAATAATAAAATCCATCCATAAATCCAATATCTACTCGCTGTTTGTAAATTAATGAATTAAAATCTGATAAATATTTAGGGGTTGTGATAATTAAATCATTTTCATTGATGATTGCATTGGCAATTTCCTCTTGAAATTGTTGTTGATACATCAAGTTTTTTGTGCCAGATTCTCTTGCAACATAACCATTGGTAATTGGCAATTTGTTTTTTAGGGCAATGTAACACCAATCTTGATAATCAGAATTGTATAACAGGCTATTATTATAAAGTGGATACGTAATTATCTTTTGAAAATTGGAAGAAATCTCAGTCCATTTATCTTCGTTGAGCGGCAAAACTTTATAATCTCCAGGTTGTAAATTTTTAGTAAGCAAAAGTTTTGTATCGTAAAACTGAATACTACATATAAGAATCATCAAAAATATCTTTGCTTTTTCAGGAATCTTCGACTTGATAAGAATCCATAAAAAATAAAATAAAATTGCATAAAACAATATCCAAATAAACCTTCCACTAGCTCTAAATACATTTCCAATTTTGAGTATTATTTCTGGCAAATAGTAATCAAATAACAAGGTATTATTGATTGTAACTTTATTGGTTATTGCAAAAATAGTTGCTATGAATATGAGTAGAAAAAAAGGAAATAATTTGTAATACTTTTTTATGTGAAGTGATTTTTTAGAGGCTATATAAATTAGATAAATAGAACTTATAATGATTAAAATAAATATTCCTAAACCCAAATACGAAAAACCTTCATATTGTCTTGGAGAATACGTTTTTAATGCTTGAAAGAAGGAAGACCAACCACTAGAATTGTAAAATGAATTTAAATTGAATCCATAAAGTCCATAACTGTTTTGAACTTCCATAGTTTTGGTAGTGGAAAATGAAACCATCCCAATTAATAACCAACTAACAAAAACTATAAAAAGACCAGAAAATATATATAAGAAAACCTGTTTTAAAGAAATTAACTTATCAAAATAATAATTTTTAAAAGGCAGTATAACAGCAAATCCAAAAACCATCAAAAATAAATATGGGTTAATAAGTGCGCTTAAAACAAGAATAAAAAGTTGTTTTTTGTTGATTATATGAACATTTTCTTTTGAAGTATTTCTTAAATAAAAGTACATAGAAGCAACTAGTAACCATTGAGCGCAAAGAGCAGGATGCAAAGCTCTATACAATATAATTGGATTATATGACACCAAAAGGACAGCAACAACTATGAGAATATAATTTTTAGTAAAAAGGTTTAAAAGCTTAAAAGTAAAATAACCTAATAATAGATGACAAGATAAAAACCAAATTCCGAAGTATTGAAAAGTATCTGATAATAAAAATGAAAATAGTTTGAAGATTATGGCTAACAAAGGAATTGAATCTGTAAAACCAACATTTGTTCCAGCCGGAAAATTATAATTTTCAATGCTTCCAATAGGAAAATGCCAAGGTTCAGCTCGAAAATAAGCCCAGCCTAAATAATGCTGACCCCAGTCATGATAAACAGTCATTAACCAATTTATATTTGTTGGTATAATTATCTGAAATCCATAACTTAATTGAAAAATTATTAAATTCAATACTATGGATATTGCAAGAAATTTATGGTTATTGTTTTTTGACATCATCTATACTCTCTATAAAATCTACATATGTTTTTGAATTGGGGACAGCAATGTTTTTTCTAGAACTAAGTTGTAATAACAATACAATTAAAGTTACTGTAAATAACTGAAGCATAATTCCTGTTAGAATAAGAGTCAAACTTGAAGCCCACCCTGGAATGGCATTTTCAGTGAATATTTTTTGATATAGAATATAAAAAATGGAGATTGCGCAGAGTAAAATTCCGTATAAAGTAAATTTTAAAATTCGCAATGATAAAAAATCAAAGTAAACAGAAATAGAACTTAATCCATGAATTGTGAGATTATAAAAATTCATTTTTGATACTCCATGAAATCTTTTTCCCCTGTCTAATAAAACGCGATCATAAGGAATTTTTGATTGAATGACACCTCCAGAAAAATGATTCCAAATGTTATTTTGATAAATTACTTTTGATAAAAGTGAGGCTGGAATTGCACTGAAATTTCCAAAATTTATTTTTTGCCCAGTAAATAACTTGAACAATTTTTTATACACAAGATATCCAAACTTGAATAACAAAGATTCCTGTCTTTTTTTTCTTTGTGCAAAAATAATTTTTTTATCATTCTGATTTTCAGCTTTTTCAAGCAACAAGATAATATCTTCTGGCTTGTCTTCGCCGTCACAATCCATCACAATCACATAGTCTTTTTCTTCAATTTCATTGTAAATATATTGAAGTCCTGTAGCTATAGCTCTTTGATGCCCAATATTTATTTTCAGATTTAAAATCGTAATATCCAAAGAAGATTTAGAGAAACTTTTCTCCTCATTAGAACCATCATTAATAGCAATTACCGAAAAATGAAATCTATCAACTTGTTCTATTTGGAGTTTTTCTAAATGAGAAATGAGAACTTGAAAACTTTCCCAATCATTGTAAACAGGTGTTACGCAGTAAATTTTTTTCATTTCATAGCTTATTTTGATTCTAAAATAAGGAGTTGTTTGTATTTTTAAAAAACATCTTGAAATACATTTTTTAACTCAAAATAATTGAATTTTTTCAAAAATTTATCTTTTTCTGATAGTGTAATTTCCTCTTCTTTTAATTTCCAATCAATATGTAAACTTTCGTCATTATAGATAATTCCTCCTTCTGAATCTTTGCGATAATAATTATCGCACTTATAAAAAAATATTGTGTCATCTTCTAAAACAGCAAAACCGTGTGCAAATCCTCTTGGTACAAATAATTGTTTGTTATTTTCGCCTGACAATTCTATGCAAAAAGTCTGTCCAAATGTTTCTGAATTTTTTCTAATATCAACAACTACATCCAACACTTTTCCTCTTATTACCCTTACTAATTTAGCTTGAGCAAACTCACCCTTTTGGAAATGTAAACCTCTTAAAACACCTCTTTGTGATATTGATTGATTGTCTTGAACAAAATTGATATTCAGCCCCGCTTTTTCTTCAAATTCTTTTAAATTAAAAGATTCAAAAAAACTACCTCTTCCGTCATCAAAAATTGTGGGCTCTATAATAAAACAGCCTTTTAAATGTGTCTCTATTATTTTCATTAAATTTCCATCAAATTTTTTCCATAACCACTTTTCAACAAGGGTTTTGCCAGTTCATGTAATTGATTTTTATCAATAAATCCTGCCCTAAAAGCAGCTTCTTCAATCGATCCAATTTTTAATCCTTGCCGTTCTTCAATTACTTCTACAAAGGTACTTGCCTGCATCAAACTGTGAAATGTACCTGTATCAAACCAAACAATTCCTCTGTCAAGAATGCTTACTGATAATTTTTTTTCTTCTAAATAGGCTTTGTTGATGTCAGTTATCTCTAATTCACCACGTTTACTTGGAGTTAATTTTTTAGCTTTTTCAATTACTGAGTTGTCATAAAAATAAATCCCAGGAACTGCATAATTTGATTTTGGATGTAAAGGTTTTTCATCAATAGAAATTGCTTTTTGATGTTCATCAAATTCAACAACTCCATAACGTTCAGGGTCATGTACATGATACGCAAATACAGTTCCACCATCAGGATTTGTGTTTTTTTTCAACTGTTTTAACAAACCTGTTCCATAAAAAATATTATCCCCCAAAATCAGTGCTACATTATCATCTCCTATGAATTCTTCTCCTATCAAAAAGGCCTGCGCCAAACCATTTGGATGTTCCTGCTCTGCATATTCAAAATGACATCCAATCTGATTTCCATTTCCTAATAATTTTTCGAAAAGAGGGCGATCTTGGGGCGTTGAAATAATTAAAATTTCATTAATTCCTGCTGAAATTAACGTAGAAATTGGGTAATAAATCATGGGCTTGTCATAGACAGGCATCAATTGTTTGCTTATTGTAATTGTAATTGGATGCAATCTTGTACCAGAACCTCCTGCTAAAACAATTCCTTTCATAAGTTTTCATATTTTCTTAAATACCATTTTACAGTATTTTCAATTCCTGTCTCAAAATTTTCGGAGGCTTTCCAGCCCAATTCTCTTTTTATTTTTGATGCGTCAATGGCATATCTAAAATCATGACCTAATCTATCTGTAACAAACGTAATTTGTTCTTTGTAAGCATTCTTTTTAGGACGAATTTCATCTAAAATTGCACAAATTTTATGAGCAATATACAAATTATTTTGTTCACTATCTCCACCAATAGTATAGGTTTCTCCTTTTTTTCCTCTTTTAAAAACCAAGTCAATTGCCGAACAATGATCTAACACAAATAACCAATCTCGCACGTTTTTACCATTGCCATAAATGGGAATATTTTCTCCAAAAATCGCTTTTCTGATGATGGTTGGAATCAACTTTTCATCATGCTGTTTTGGGCCATAATTATTGGAGCAATTGGTAGTGACCACATTCATTCCATAGGTATGATAATAACTTCTTACCAGAAAATCTGAAGACGCTTTTGAAGCACTATAAGGACTGTTTGGTGCATAAGGAGTTTCTTCTGAAAAATAGCCTGTTTCACCCAAAGCTCCATAAACTTCATCTGTTGAAATGTGATGAAAACGAGCATTTTCAAATCCCTTTTTGGGTTGATTTGCGTTTTCTATCCAGTATTTTTTTGCAACATCTAATAAAACAAAGGTGCCAAAAATATTCGTTTTTATAAAAGTATCAGGGTTTTTGATAGAATTATCTACATGCGACTCTGCTGCAAAATGAATCACTGACTGAAAATGGTATTTCTCAAAAAGATGTGTAACCAACTCTCTATCGCAAATATCTCCTTTTACAAAAATATATCTTTCATGGTTCTCAACTTCACTTAAATTGTCAAGATTTGCAGCATAGGTCAAAGAATCTAAATTTACCAGCTGAAAAGTTGGATTTTGGTTTAAAAAATAGGGTATAAAATTCGACCCTATAAAACCTGATCCACCAGTTATCAAAACGGTTTGCATGGTTTACTTTTTGTAATTATTCAAATACACATTTAGTTTTATCAATAAGAGAAAGAAAATCATTAGTCCTGCACCTAAAGCTCCTAATTGAAAAGCATGATTTTTTGAGATTCCTTTGATTTCATATCCTATTGGCTGAAAGTTTGAAATCACATTAATTACCTCGTATTTTTTTGATTTTTCATTGGCAATATATCTTAAATCGCTAATAATTTTACGATTGGTTTCAAACAATTCTAGTTCTTTAGTTGATTGATTTTGCCCACCTAAATCTATATTCGTTCCTGATTGTTCTTTTTTTGCTTCATCTAACATTACCTGCATGTACACTTTTCGCAATGAATCAATTTGAGCTAAATTTTCTTTATAAACAGAATCTGTAATATTTAAATTTTCATTGGTCAATTCTTTTAATCGATTGAAATACTTGTTTTTAACTACAGATGAAATGATGACATCATCCAACTTTTCAAAAACATTACTTTTTGATGCAGTTACAGTAACTTTATGAACCTTGTAGTCAAAATTAGTAAATGAAGCTTTGAATTGATCAAATTCATAACTTTTAATCGTTAAAGTATCCACAGCCAAAATCAATTCATCATATGCATTTACAATATCTTTTTCATTTTTGATTGCTTGAATTTCGAATTTTTTAAGAGATGCTGCTTCAGCTTTGGTCAAATTAAAAGTCTCTTGCAGTTTTAGAGTGTCTTTTTGTTTAACCAAATCATTGTAGTAATTGACATTATTATACAATTGCAAACTACTTTTAAAATTGGGTTCAATCAACAATTCTGATGCATATTTTTTAGGAGATTGTACCTCTAAAAAAACTCCAGCAATAATTCCAATTACAGTAGCAATTCCGATTTTAACGATGTTTTCTTTGATAAAAATTAATATCAAAATAAATGCATGAAAAATTCCTGTAAAAACACTTCCAATAAAATTGAAAAATTTAGAAAATCCTCTGCCAATAATGACAAATAACGAGCCTAAATCTACTTCTTCTTCGTTATTTTTTTGTGGTTGGTTTGTTGACATTTTAGTTTGATTCGTTTTTAATTTCTTATAAAATTTGTTCTAAAATTCTTTGTGTGATGGCATATGTTGGTACAACTCCAGTCATACCTAAACCTCCTGAAGCCAATGTGGCACCAGTTTCTATTGGATTATCAGAAGCATAATAAGCATACCTAACTTTCACATTTTCTGAAATATTTCCTCTAATTTTTGATGCAGATTGAATGGCTTTTTGATAATGTGCGCCTTCCATTTCCAATCCAATTACATTCCAAGTAGAATCGTGGAAGAATTTTAATAAATCTCTGTTTTGAAGTGATGTTCCTAACACAGTAATCATGGCGCCATCATAAACTTTTACTCCAAATCCTTCTAAATCCGATTTAGAAAGCTCATTATCAAAAGGATAATTATCAGCAGTTCCTTCAAAAATATGGGAAGTTGGAATCATGATATCTCCTTTTCCTCCTTCTAAAATCCCTGCTTTTCCCATAATAGAAATTGATTGCACATCCAAATGTATTTTTTTTCCGTCTTTTTTCAATGGTTTTAGCAATTCGTCCATGGTTTCAAATGCTTGCTCACCAAAAGCGTAATCCATTACCAAAATTACAGGATTCTCATCTAATAAATCCTTTTTATCAAACGAAAAAACATCAAAGTTTATTTTATTGGTATCAATAATTTGTACATCAATATTGGTTCCTGAAGTATCATCCACAGAAATCAATCCATTTTCTGTAGCAAATTCTTTTACTTTTTGTTGCAATACTTTGCTGTCTGTAGTGCTAAGCAATCTAAATAAATTAAAATCTTGATGCTTTTTCGCCTCTTCAGGAAGCGCATTTTTTGCATATATAGAATTCATCACACTGTGCATATTTGCACTGATGATATGAATTGGTCTGTGTAATAAATTATTTTCTTTCAGAATTTTCTTTATTTCATTTGCCCAAATTTCACCATAAATGTGATGTCCAATTTCTTCAATCAAAACAGAACTAAATGTAATCGTTCGTTTTTTTGATTCTTCCACTTCATTGATGGCCAATTTTCCTAACCAATAAATCAAATTGAAAAATTTATGAGGATGTTGTTCTGTTGAAAAAGTGTTGTAAACCGCAGAAACTTCCTCAAAAGTGCGTCCTAAAATATTTCCTAAATGAACTATTAAGACTTCTTTTTCATTTTCAGAAATCGGTTTTTGATACAAAACAATTTCTTCTAAATATTTCCATTCTCGGATATAATCTTCCCCTTCATTGATAGAAATTCTTTGTTGGATTTTGTGAGATTCAATGTATAAAAAAGTCAAATGAGTTAATATATCATAGATTTCTGATCTTCCTCTTGTAATCTCAATATTCATTTGGTCTTTGTCTATTCTGTAGCAATTTCGTCTTCTTTTTGGAGGAACAATAGCCTTGAAATGAGAACTTTTATAACCTTCATCCGTAGTTAAATTGATAAATTGACATTCTTCAATTCCTTCAGGCAAACGTTCAATTACATACACCAATCCATTCAATTCAATTCTATCTTCAGCAATAGAACCATAAATTTCAGGACGTAACAATAAGAGTGATTTTCGCAAGGTTTCACCCGAAATTCCCATAGGTTTGTAAAATCCTCTTGTGAATAAATGACGCATTGAAATGTATAATTTTTCAATTGCATTGGTTGATTCTTGTGCTCTTGTTCGTTCTAAACTTCTGATTGGTTTCATAAGTGTAATTTTTGGGCTGCAAGATAAAATTATTTCCCCGATAATATTTGATTGTATTTGGCACTGTTTTTTAAAAGTTGCACTGCTTGCAAAATTGTTTTATCATTTTTTAGTTGATATTGAAACCATCCTTCCTCGTAAAAATAATTTTTCAAGAGTTCTTCTTTGATAACTTCAGTAATAATATCCTCATTTTTAGCAACTTCACTAATTTTAACCTGCGCTAACTTTTCTTTAATTTTCTGATATTCTTTATTGATTTCGATGTCTTTGGAAGCTTCAAAAGCATCCTGAAAAAGTTTTTCTTGTTGGGTTATAAAAGTGGTATCTGTAATTAAAAAATTGGTAAAATCTTTAAAATCAGTTGTTGAAAATCGAAAATTATCTAAAGATGTAATTGCTGGATTTTGATACATATAATGTACTCCGTAGTTAAAAATAGCTTTTGAATCCAACAAATTGTCTGTAAGTGGCAATCTTTTAGAGGTAACAATAGCTACATCAGGCAAAACACCACCACCATCAAACACTGTTCTCCCATTTTCAGTTTTAAACGCATTCACAGTTTTGTCCGAAAACTTGGGAACTTCCCCTGTTTTTGGGTCTCTATTTGTATAATCCAATTCTTGAATACAACGTCCACTTGGCGTATAATATTTTGAAATCGTAACTTTTAATTGCGTTCCATAAGTCAACTCTCTGTAACGTTGCACCAAGCCTTTCCCAAAAGAACGTTCGCCCATAATCACAGCTCTGTCATAATCTTGCAATGCACCACTCACAATTTCAGAAGCAGAAGCAGAACGTCTATTGATCAAAACAACTATAGGAATTTCTAGGTCTAAAGGCTCATTAGAAGCTCTGTAAATCGTACTCAAACTTTTCACTTTTGCTTTGGTTGAAACAATTGTTTTCCCTTTCGGGATAAAGAAATTAGAAATATTGATTGCCTCTAAAAGTGATCCTCCAGGATTGGAACGCAAGTCAAAAACCAATTTTTTCATGCCTTTTTTTTGCAATTCTTTAAAGGCTTTTTTCACTTCGGATGAAGCTTTTTCATTGAATTGTGTTAAGACAATATATCCAGTTTCAGCGTCAATCATTTCAGAAAATGGAACAGCATCCATAATGACTTTTTCTCTGCTAAGCTCTTTTTTAAAAATTTTTCCTTGACGATTCATTTCCACAGAAATTTTGCTTCCAGGAACTCCTTTTAAAAACTCAGATTGTTGGGCTGAATTCATGTTTTTCAATGATTGATTGTCTACAGAAATGATGATATCTCCAGGTTTTAATCCAGCTTTATCCGCTGAAAATCCTTTGTAAATTTCCCGAATATGAATGCCTTCTTTGGTGTAAAAAACATTGACTCCCACTCCACCATATTCTCCTTCTCTGGCAATTTTTGCGTTTTCTACATCTTGTTCATTATAAAAATTGGTATAGGGATCTAAGGAACTCAAGGTATTTTTAATCGCTTTTTCAGTCAATTCAGCAGGATTTATTTCATCCACATAATACATATTTAGTTCTTTGAAAAGCGTATTGTAAATTTCGATTTGCTTGGCAATTTCGAAGAAATTTGATTTGAATGAAAAGGATAAAAATAGCATCCCAATCAGAATAATTGTAAAAACAGTTCTTTTAGATGTGAGGTTTTTCATCATTTTTTGTGGTTTCTTTGATCAATAAATTCAGTAAATGGGTCATTTTTGAAAAAAGTATTTCATATGAAAGTTCTTCTTTTCCAATATACGAAATCATACAAATTGTTGGTTTTTCTACTTTCGAATATACAATTTCTTTCTGTAAACGATAGGTTTCTCGCAACAATCTTTTGATTCGATTCCGATCAACAGCTCTTTTAAAATTTCGTTTCGGAACTGAAAATGCTGCCTGAATTGGAAATAAAGAAGTATGCGAAGTTTGTAAAAAAACCATTCTTAATGGAAAATTTTTTACAGATTTTCCATCTAAAAAAAGCTTTTCAATGAGTTTTCTGCTCTTTAAACGTTCTTGTTTTCCTAGGGTTAATTTCATTGCAACAAACTTAAACAGACTTTTCGCAATAAAAAAGGAATCCATTGCTATTGATTTAAAAAAATTATTTTTATAAAAATTGATTATTTAATTCTTAAAAAAACAGTTTCTTTTTATGCTTTTTTCAATAAATTTGTGGTAAAATTGAATAAAACCCAACAAATGAAACCAGATAACTTTCAACCACCTGATTATTATAACATTGATGATTTATTGACTGAAGAGCACAAATTAGTGAGAGAAGCTGCTCGTGATTGGGTAAAACGCGATGTTTCCCCTATCATAGAAGAATATGCGCAAAAAGCTGAATTTCCAACACAAATCATTCAAGGTTTGGCTGATATTGGCGCTTTTGGTCCTTATATTCCTGAGGAATATGGAGGTGCAGGTTTAGATCAAATTGCGTATGGTTTGATAATGCAAGAAATAGAGCGTGGAGATTCTGGTGTGCGTTCAACAGCTTCTGTGCAATCCTCTTTGGTGATGTATCCCATTTATAAATTTGGAAATGAAGCACAACGTAAAAAATATTTACCCAAATTGGCCTCAGGAGAATGGATGGGTTGTTTTGGGTTGACTGAGCCAAATCACGGATCAAATCCAGGAAATATGGAAACTAAATTCAAAGATATGGGTGATCATTATCTATTGAATGGCGCAAAAATGTGGATTTCGAATGCGCCTTTTGCGCAAATTGCTGTTGTTTGGGCAAAAAATGAAGAAGGAAGAATTCATGGCTTGATTGTAGAACGAGGCATGGAAGGATTTTCAACGCCAGAAACGCACAACAAATGGTCTTTGCGTGCTTCATCAACAGGAGAATTGATTTTTGATAATGTAAAAGTGCCAAAGGAAAATTTATTACCCAATAAATCTGGTTTGGGAGCTCCTTTGCTATGTTTAGATTCTGCTCGTTTTGGAATTGCTTGGGGCGCCATTGGTGCTGCCATGGATTGTTATGACACCGCTTTACGATATGCAAAAGAGCGAGAACAATTTGGAAAACCAATTGGTCAATTTCAATTGCAACAAAAAAAATTAGCAGAAATGATTACCGAAATTACCAAAGCGCAATTATTAGCTTGGAGATTGGGTGTTTTAAGAAACGAAGGGAAAGCTACTTCTGCTCAAATATCAATGGCAAAAAGAAATAATGTTGCTATGGCCATCAACGTAGCTCGCGAAGCAAGACAAATTTTAGGTGGCATGGGAATTACAGGAGAATACTCCATTATGCGTCATTCTATGAACCTTGAAAGTGTCATTACTTATGAAGGAACTCACGATATTCACTTGTTAATCACTGGATTAGACATTACTGGATTGAATGCATTTAAGTAATTGAATTCTATTTTTATGAAACATTATTGGATATTTTTTGTAGCTATTTTGATTGTTTTTTCTTGCGGAAATACGTTGGAAGAAGAAACTTCTCAAGAAATAATTATTCCAGATGATGAGCCAATAGAAGATACCAATTCTAAGAAAAACTTAAAAATCCTCTCCCTTGGAGATAGTTATACCATTGGAGAAAGTGTCTGCGAAAAATGTAAACTTCCTGAACAATTAAAAGATAGTATTCTGAAAGAATTTGGATCAGAAACTACTATCGAACTAAAAGTAATTGCCAAAACAGGCTGGACAACAACCAGTTTAATAGCTGCAATTGATGCAGAAAATAGTACTTCTGATTATGATTTAGTAACACTTTTGATTGGTGTAAATAACCAATATCAACGCAGAGATTTTTCAATTTATGAAACAGAATTTCCAAAATTAGTGAATGAAGCCATTAAAGCAACCAATAACGACAAGCAAAATGTAATTGTTGTTTCAATTCCTGATTATGCATTTACGCCTTTTGGAAGAGGAAATACTACTATTTCAACAGAAATTGACAACTACAACAATTTTGCAAAAAATTATTGCGAAGCTAATGGAATTACCTTTGTGAATATTACTGATATCACTCGCGAAGGCCTCACAAATACAGCTTTAGTAGCCTCAGATAATTTGCATCCATCTGAGTTAGCTTACACCAAATTTGTTGGAAGAATTTTGCCTTTTGCAATTGAAAAGATTCAGAATTAGAACAATTTTTACAAATGTAATATGCTGTTCTAAAAATAAAAAAAAGACAGGTTTAAGAAAAACTTGTCTTTTTTGTTTTAGTAGTGGAAACAGAAAAATTATCTAACTTAATTAGTAAAGAATTGGAGAAATTTAATTCTTTAAGTATTTAACTTACTATAAAAAAAGAAAAACCTTCAAACAAAAAGTTGAAGGTTCTACTAGTAGCGGGAACTGGACTCGAACCAGTGACCTTTGGGTTATGAGCCCAACGAGCTACCTACTGCTCTATCCCGCGATTTGGATTGCAAAGATACAACAGTTCACAACTAAACTCCAAATTTTATTTAGTGTTTTTTATTTGCTGTGTTTTATTGTGTTTGTGTTTTAAAAAATAATCGTGAAATTGGAATTATCAAAAAGCCTCCAACAACAAAAACCAAGAAAGCTTTTTGCAAACCAAAGGCATGTGCTAAATAACCAATCAATGGCGGTCCAACAAACATTCCAACAATACCAAACGTCGAAATGATAGAGATTGCCATACCTGGAGAATATTTTTTGGAGGTTCCTGCCAAAGCAAATGTCATAGGAAAAATAGCTGCTGTGCCAAAACCTACCAAACAAAACCCAAGCAGAGCTGTCCAGAAAAATGGAAATAAAATGGCAATTAAAATGCCTATTTGAATCGTAATTGCACTAAAAAGATAGGTTTTTTTGATGCCAAATCTTACAATAAATTTATCTGAAAAAAATCTTGATAATGCCATGCAAGCCATAAATGAAAGGTATCCTAGTGTAAAAACATCCTCGTTGATAACTTCTTTAAAATACACACCACTCCAATCAAACATTCCTCCTTCACAAATAGCTGCTAAAAAAATAATGAGTCCAAGTGTTAAAATAAATGGATCTGGTTTTCCAAAAATAATTTTATTTCCTGTGGGTGATTTGTCATTTTTAATGATATAAAAATAGGCAATTACAATCAAAATACTGGTTAAAATTCCTACGCCTGTAAAATGAATTCCAATGTTCACTTGCCATTTTACCATCAATGTTGAAAAAAGAACTCCCATCAAACCTCCCAAACTCCACAAACCATGAAACGACCCAACTATGGGTTTTTGATACTTGTTTTGTAAAACAATGGATTGGGTATTGATTGAAATATTTAAAATTCTCATAAAGAATGAAAACATACTAATTCCAATTAGTAATGACGCAATTGAAGTGGCAAATCCAATCCAAATCAATGTAAAATTGAAGAATAAAAACGAAATCAATAGTGGTTTTCTACTATCAAATTTGGCTACTAACCAACCCGAAATAGGAACTCCAACCAATGAACTTATGGGCATAGCTAACAACAACGAGCCTAATTCAGCTTCATTCAAATCAAAAAAAGTTTTGATGGTTGGAATCCGTGAAGCCCAACTTGCAAAGGTCAATCCTGATAAAAAAAAGAAAGTGCTCAACGCAATTCGTTGGGTAAATTTTTCATCCATAAAATAAGGAAACTTAAAATGCGTGCAAACTTACAAAAATCCGAAAAGGCTTTTATCAATTATTCATCAATAAAACGTATTCATTACTCATAAAACTCTTTATATTTGCAATTATGATGCACAAAGCTGGTTTTGTTAATATTATTGGAAATCCAAATGTTGGAAAATCAACTTTGATGAATGCTTTGGTAGGCGAAAAATTGTCCATTATCACTCCAAAAGCGCAAACCACAAGACACCGAATTTTAGGCATCGTCAATCACGAAGAATACCAAATTGTTTTTTCTGATACACCAGGAATCATCAAACCTGCTTATGAATTGCAGGCTTCTATGATGGATTTTGTAAAATCCGCTTTGGATGATGCAGACATCTTGATTTACATGGTGGAAGTGGGAGAAACTGCTCAAAAAAACGAAGCCTTTTTCAATAAAATTATCAATAGTAAAATTCCTGTGATTTTATTATTGAACAAAATTGATAAATCTACCCAAGAAGAAGTTGCTGAAAAAATTGCCTATTGGCGAGAAAAAGTGCCTAATTCGTTTGTATATATCATCTCAGCATTGGAACGATTCAATGTAGATACGGTTTTTTATAAAATCATTGAATTATTGCCAGAAGGACCTCCATACTATCCAAAAGACCAATTAACGGACAAACCTGAGCGTTTTTTTGTGAATGAAAAGATTCGTGAAAAAATTCTGATGCACTACAAAAAGGAAATTCCGTATTCTGTAGAAGTGGAAACTGAAAGTTTTATCGAAGAAGAAACGATTGTCCGAATTCGCTCCGTAATTATGGTGGAAAGAGACACCCAAAAAGGGATTATCATTGGTCATAAAGGAACTGCTATCAAAAGAGTTGGCGCTGAAGCACGAAAAGATTTGGAGCGCTTTTTTATGAAAAAAGTATTTATTGAATTGTATGTGAAAGTGAATAAAGATTGGCGAAGTGACAGAAACCAACTAAAACGTTTTGGATACGATCAAAGTTGATTTGTCACAATTTGAATCATTACATCATGCAAATACTTAATTTGAGGTTTGCCAGTATCTTTCCCAATAGTCCCAAAAAAATAAAGCAGTATCCAAATAATTGGTAATAAAATTACCATCATCAAAGGAAAAATAATAGCTTCTTTCAATGATATTTTGGAATATAACATGGCTGCAAAAATCAAAAACAACACACCAACCACAAAATGAATGAACATAAAGAACGTCCAAACTTGTGGTTTAGGACCAAACAATCCCTTAAGTTCAGTAGTATTTTTATCTTTTTCAACAATTTCTAAATGCAATTGTGGAGACCAAAAATGCTCCTCTTTTTTAGGAACACTCATAAAAATATGATGATCTACAATGACCCCTCTGCAAGTCGTTTTTTTTGCCTTAAATACTTCTGAAAAAAGCGTGATGATACTTTGAGAATTGGCTGGTAAGTCAATTGAAAAACGTGGTCTTAAAAAAAGTTCTGCATTTCTTTTTTCAATCAAAAGTGTGGTGTTTTTATCCATAAAATGAATTCATTTGGCAGTGTTGAAATTTACAATAAATAATCGTATTGTAAATTGTACCTTTGCAAAAAATTATCCGTAATAAAATGAATAGTATAGTTGCCATTGTAGGAAGACCAAATGTAGGAAAATCAACACTTTTTAACAGGTTGGTTCAGCGTAGAGACGCAATTGTTGATTCAGTAAGTGGTGTAACCAGAGACCGTCATTACGGAAAATCGGATTGGAATGGAAAACAATTTTCGGTGATTGACACTGGAGGTTATGTAATTGGTTCTGATGATATTTTTGAAGAAGAAATTAGAAAACAAGTTGCTTTAGCCATTGACGAAGCTGATATTATCATTTTTGTAGTAGATGTTGAAGAAGGCATTACTCCTATGGATGCTGAAGTTGCAAAATTATTACACAAAGTAAAAAAACCAATTTTTACAGTGGTTAATAAAGTGGATAATTCTATGCGCGAAACAGATGCATTGGAATTCTACAACTTAGGTTTGGGCGATTATCATACGATTTCTTCTATGAATGGAAGTGGAACTGGCGATTTGTTAGACGCAATTACTACAAAAATGCCTGAACCAGAAGCCATAAATCCTGAGGAAGAAGAATTGCCAAGATTTGCCGTTGTTGGAAGACCAAATGCTGGAAAATCATCTTTTATCAATGCTTTGATTGGCGAGGAAAGAAACATTGTTACAGATATTGCTGGCACAACTAGAGATGCCATTGACACGAAATACAATCGTTTTGGGTTTGATTTCAACTTGGTTGATACTGCAGGAATCAGAAAAAAATCGAAAGTAAAAGACGATTTAGAGTTTTATTCTGTGATGCGTGCTGTGAGAACTATTGAATATGCAGACGTTATTATTTTGATTGTTGATGCCACTCGTGGATTTGAAGGACAAGATCAAAATATTTTTTGGTTGGCAGAAAAAAACCGAAAAGGAGTTGTAATTCTCATCAACAAATGGGATTTGATGGAAAAAGAAACCAATACATTGCGTGATTTTGAAGCCAACATCAGAACTCAGATTGCACCTTTTACAGATGTGCCAATTATCTTTATTTCAACATTGACCAAACAACGTATTTTCAAAGCAATTGAAACTGCTGTGGAAGTTTTTCAAAATCGAAAAAACAAAATTCCTACTTCGAAATTCAATGAAGCGATGTTAGAATTGGTAAAAACGTTTCCACCACCAGCCATCAAAGGAAAATATGTAAAAATCAAATATTGTATGCAATTGCCTACGCCAACACCACAATTTGTGTTTTTCTGTAATTTGCCTCAATATGTGAAAGAACCTTACAAACGATTTGTAGAAAATAAAATGCGTGAGATTTACAACTTTTCTGGAGTGCCAATCACGATTTATTTTAGACAGAAATAAGGTTAAAATTTAAACGAATCTTTTCCGTAAGTTACTTTCACTCAAAACGACAATTCACTCACAATTTCGTATTTTTGATATCAATTCTATTTTAATTACCATGTTTGCTCAAGGAAAAATAAGTGAAGAATCATTGCCTTTACAACTTCAAATTTCATTTGAAAAGTTGTATCAAGTGTATGAAAAATATGCCAATGATTCTTTTGAAAAACATCCTTTACACACTTTTGCCAAACATATAAAAGCGGAAGTCACCAAACATCCTGAACTCATTCAAGGCTTTTCGGATGTAACATTGGTGAAAAATCTCAAAGATTCCATCAATGTTTTGCTAGAACCTTTGTTTCCTGAAGCATTGCAATTGAACGAAATCAAAGCAGCAAGTATTCCCTTTTCATTTACCACATTCAAATTTTCAACTCGATTTCAAAACATTGTAAAAAATGCTGGTGAAAATTTTGAACTCACCGTTCGTAATTTTGAAAATGATGGTATGTATATCATGGCTTGTACCTTTATTTTAGGCGCTGTTTATGGTTTTAAAATCGATATGAAAAGACCGTTTTATTTTGATATTCCTGATGAAAATACGGGAACTATGAAATATTACAGAGCGGCTTTTAATGCTGATTTTTCTGAAATTACGCCCACTGAAAATGCCCCAAAACTTACAGAAGAAGATTTTAAAATTCTTCAAAAAAATTATGATTCCATCGAAATTTGGAAAGAAAAACTCCCTCCAAATAGCTATCATTTCAAGGGTTTTGGATTGATCAATTTGTTTGATGTTACTGCTGAAGAAAGTATCTCCTCAATCAAAGCCAATTTACTTTCAGGAGGAAATGAGTTGATTCCAAAACTTCAAAATAACTTGAGAGACTTTTTTGGAAATAAAGATTTATTGTTGGGATATTCGTTTTACAACAAAACAAAAACAAATCATTGTGAATCTGTTTCCAAAAAATCGAATAGCATTATTTTAAGTGATGCTGGAAATATGCAATGTGACACCAACTTTTTTTGTGCAAATGTGATGCATAAAATTTTTAATGGGCAAGAGCCTGTTGTGATTTCGGATGTTGAAGAATATGGTCAAAAAATGAATTACAATTTCTTCTACAAAAACTTACAAAAGGCCGGTATTCAAAGCATTATTTTAATTCCTATCAAAGCTGCCACTGAAGGTGATATCGCATTATTAGAGATTGCTTCGCCAAGAGCTTATGAATTAAATTCCGTAAATATCAAAAAACTAAAAGACATTATTCCTGTTTTTGATGCCGCTGTAAAACGCAGTTCTGAAGAGCGCCAAAATGTGTTAGAAGCTACCATTCAAGAGAATTATACAGCCATTCATCCTGCTGTAAAATGGCGATTTTATGAAGCTGCTGAAAAATATCAAACTGCTGTTCAATTAGATGAAAATGCAAAATTGGATGAAATCATCTTTAAAGATGTGTATCCATTATTTGGACAAAGTGATATCAAAGGTTCATCAGAAGCAAGAAATAGTGCGATTCAGGAAGATTTAAGCACGCAACTTTCTTTGGCAATAACTGTTTTAAAAGAAGCTTGTAAAGTGGAAAAATTACCCATTTATGAGGAGTTGATGTTTAGAGTCACTGCGTATTTGAAAGAGGTGAAAATGGGATTAAAAGCAGGAGATGAAATCAATATTTTAACATTTTTGAAACGGGAAATTTATCCAGTTTTTAATCATATTCAATTGATTAATCATCAATTATCAGCAAAAGTTACTGATTATAAATCGCACTTGAATCCTGATTTGGGAGTGGTTTATGAAAAAAGAAAAAACTATGAAGATAGCGTAAATACGCTCAACAATAGATTGGCAAAATTTTTAGATTCAAAGCAAAAAGAAGCTCAAAAAATGTATCCTCATTATTTTGAAAGATACAAAACAGATGGTGTTGAATTCAATATGTATATTGGAAAATCAATCAATAAGGATACTCATTTTGATGAAATTTATTTGTACAATTTGCGACTTTGGCAATTGCAAACTATGGTTGAAATGGAAAATATCGCTTTTCAAGAGCGAAAAAATATGGCTCATGATTTACGTGTTGCATCCTTAATTTTGGTTCACAACAATCCATTGTCGATAAAATTTAGAATGGATGAAAAACAGTTTGATGTGGATGGCGCTTATAATATTCGCTATGAAATCATTAAAAAACGTATTGACAAAGCGCACATCAAAGGAACTACTGAGCGACTCACAACTCCTGGAAAAATTGCCATTGTATATTCGCAAGATAAAGATGCGCTAGAATATATCAAATATATTCATTTCTTGCAATCTAAAAACCAAATTGGAAAAATTGAATTTCTCGAATTAGAGGATTTGCTTGGTGTTTCAGGGTTAAAAGCACTTCGTATTGAAGTCATTTATCAAAAAGATTTCAGTGAAAAAAAGACGATTACTTTTGATGATTTGATGAAGGAAATTGCGGTTTAGTAATTTTTTTAAATTCAATTTACAACACAAACGCCAATCCAAAAGCAATAACACTTACAATAATTCCTATCATAAAAACGGTGTAGGTTGTTCGTAATAAGCCATATTTTCTATTCAACACCAATCCTAAAAAGTATAAATCTTTGGTTAAAGAGCCATACAAATAATCTCGATCTTGCATCATTTCTGAAATTCCCCACTCAAAATCTTCCAATTTCATTTGATGAAAATTACCAAAAAACAACAAATTTACTTTCTTGTTTGCAACGTCTTCTTTCGAAAATTTTCCTTGAGTAACATTGGGTCTTGTTGCCATGATTGATAAAATCATACTTGCCACTGTAAATAACATAAAAATGACAGCTGGTACAATTAAAAAATGATTATTGGGATTGTCCAATTTTGGAATCAATGTTGAAAATGAAATTGAAATGATAATCGCATTGACTGATAACAAAATATTTGCTTTGGTATCTGCAATATCACTCAGCGTAATGTGATTTCGCAATGCTACTCTAAACATGGTTTCTATGCCTCGTTCAGGAACATCTCCTTTGCTTTTTTTAATTTTTATGGCTTCGTTTTTTTTATTAAATTTCAAGGAATTCTCTTTTAACTCTTTTTGATTTTTTAATAATTTTGATAGATTTTTTGATTTTGATTGTGTCCAATGTTTCAATGCATAAGTAGTAAAATACTGATGTTCTTCCATCAAAAAATGGATATTTTGAGTGGTCCATTCCAAATCAGACATGGTTTTAAATCCTGTTAATTCCCATTCTTTTCGCAATAAAGTCGCAAATTCATCATAATTTTTTAACGCTAAATGCGCACAATCAGCATCCATAATTATTTTTTCTAACTCATTTTTTGGCTGATGTCCTAATTTTGTTGCTAAAATTATCGCAACAATTTGTTCAATTCTTTCAGTAGAAATGTTCCTTTCGTTTAAAAAACGTGTCACAATTTGCACACTTTCTTCTTCATGGTTTTTTTCATTTTTGATAAAACCAGTATCGTGAAACCAAGCAGCAATCATCAAGTTTTCTGATTCATTTTCAGTCAATTGCGAATTTTCAGCAAGTTCTTTAACCACCTCAACAATGCGTTGTGTATGTGCCAAATTATGATATACATACTCCGTTTTTAGTTGAGAACCTAAAAGATGAGTTACATAATTTTCAACCTCGGAAAGCAACGTGTTCATAATCACAAAATTTTTATAAAAACAAATGTAAGCAAATTAAATGGCTATTTTAACTGAGGGTTTTGTCGTAAATTTACCTAACTTTTTACAACTAAATTTTCATTAAAAAAAACAAACTATTTTATGTTAACTTGGAAAGATATCATTCATTTTGCCACAACAGGAAATCCAACACCTGATAAAATCATCAAAAAAACGGACACTGAATGGCTAGAAGTTTTAACTCCAGAACAATTTAGAATTACCAGACAAAAAGGTACTGAAAGACCCTATTCTGGAGAATTATGTTCGATTTATGAAACAGGAAAATACACTTGTATTTGTTGTAATCAGCCGCTTTTTGATTCCACTATCAAATTTGAATCCAGTTCTGGTTGGCCAAGTTTTACGCAACCTATCAAAGAAAATGCGATTAAATATATCAAAGATATTTCTTATGGAATGGTGCGTGTTGAAGTACTTTGCAATGTTTGTGAGGCGCATTTAGGACATGTTTTTCCTGATGGACCAGCACCAAGTGGTTTGCGTTATTGTATCAATTCAGAATCTATGCAACTAGAAAAACAGCAATAAAAAATGATAAAAAACATACAAATTGCCACATTTGGAGGAGGCTGTTTTTGGTGCACAGAAGCAGTATTTCAACAAATAAAAGGCGTTGAAAAAGTAGTGTCTGGTTATGCAGGTGGAAATGTTCCTGGAAAACCAACCTATCGTGAAATTTGCTCAGGATTGACAGGTCATGCAGAAGTAATTCAAGTTACTTTTGATGCTGATATCATCAGTTTTGAAGACATTTTAGTGATTTTTTTAACCACACACAATCCAACAACCTTGAACAGACAAGGTGCAGATGTTGGCACGCAATATCGTTCCGTAATTTTTTATCACGATTCAATCCAACAAGAAATTGCTGAAAAAGTGATTGCAAATGTGCAAGCCTATTATGCTGAAAAAATCGTAACTGAACTCAGTCCATTACCTATTTTTTACGAGGCAGAAGACTATCATCAAAATTATTATCAAAACAACAAATCACAAGGATATTGCGAATATGTAATCACTCCAAAACTCGCTAAACTCCGAAAATTATACGCTGATAAACTCCAATGAATCTAACGATTAGAGAAACATTTACGAAAGAATTACCTTCAGACAACAACCTTGAAAACTCAAGAAGACAAGTCTATGAAGCTGTTTTTTCATTTGTAAATCCTAAAAAAACAAGTTCGCCAAAAGTGATTCATGTTTCTGATGAAATGTTAGAAAGTTTAGGTATTTCAACAGCAGAATCAAAAACAGATTTTTTCAGAGATGTTTTTACGGGAAATGTCATTTATCCCAATACAAAACCTTTTGCCATGTGTTATGGAGGTCATCAATTTGGCTCTTGGGCAGGACAATTGGGTGATGGAAGAGCGATTAATTTGTTCGAAATTGAGCATCAAAACAAAAATTGGCATCTGCAATTAAAAGGCGCAGGCGAAACTCCTTATTCAAGAAATGCTGATGGATTGGCTGTATTGCGCTCATCAATCAGAGAATATTTGTGCAGTGAAGCCATGTTTCATTTGGGAATTCCTACAACTCGTGCACTTTCTTTGAGTCTTTCAGGAGATCCTGTTTTGCGTGATGTGATGTATAATGGAAATCCAGCCTATGAAAAAGGCGCCATTGTTACCAGAGTTGCAGCATCGTTTTTACGTTTTGGAAATTATGAAATTTTTGCTTCTAGGAATGATAAAAAATATCTAAAAATCTTGGTTGATTTCACCATCAAACATCATTTTCCTCATTTGGGAAATCCATCAAAAGAAACCTATATTCAATTTTTTAATGAAGTTGCAGCACGCACTTTAACCCTAATTATTCATTGGCAACGTGTTGGTTTTGTGCATGGTGTGATGAATACTGACAACATGTCCATTTTAGGATTGACCATTGATTATGGTCCTTATGGATGGTTAGAAGGCTTTGATTTTGGCTGGACACCCAACACCACAGACCGTCAACATAAGCGTTATCGTTATGGAAATCAACCCAATATAGGTTTGTGGAATTTGTATCAACTCGCAAATGCATTGTTCCCTTTGATTGAAGAAGCTGCGCCTTTGGAAGCTATTTTAGAGGAGTATAAAACCAATTTTGAAAGTCAATCTTTACAGATGATGAAAACCAAATTGGGACTTTTTTCTTCAGATGAAAACGATCAAAAACTCATTCAAAATTTAGAAGATACCTTGCAATTGACAGAAACTGATATGACCATTTTCTTTCGATTATTGAGTGATTTTTCCTCAGAAAAAAATGGTTTTGAATTGATACAAGAGGCTTTTTATGATGTTGAAAATATCACTGAAAATATCAAAAGCAAATGGCAAAATTGGTTTGAAATCTATGCAAATCGTTTGCAAAATGAATCCATTTCCACTTTTGAAAGAAAACGAAAAATGGATGCTTTCAATCCAAAATATGTGTTGCGAAATTACATGGCGCAATTGGCTATTGATTCTGCAAATTTGAAAGATTATTCATTGATAGATGAATTATTTCAACTCCTTAAAAAACCCTATGATGAGCAACCAAAATATCAAAAATGGTTTGCGAAAAGACCTGAATGGGCGCGTGACAAAGTTGGTTGTTCCATGCTGAGTTGTAGTTCGTAAAAAAGTGTATATTTAAGCAACCAAATGAGTATGATTCAAGAATTCAAAGAAATTATTCAACATGCCATTATCAATCAACAAAAAGGATTGAAAAATGTGTTGGCGTCTGTCGTTTTTTTGGAAGGTTCATCCTATAGAAAACCAGGTGTTCGCATGTTGATTTCTGAAGATTTATCAACTGTTGGCGCTGTAAGTGGAGGTTGTGTGGAAAAAGAAATTATTCACCGAGCGCAAAGTGTTTTCCTTGATAATCAAGCAAAAATAATAACGTATGATGGGAGATATAGATTGGGTTGTGAAGGAATTTTATACATCTTGATTGAACCATTTTATGTTGAAAATGAATTTTTGAATCGGTTTTCTACCGCTTTGAAAAATCGTGAATCTATAGAAATCAATAGTTTTTTTATCAAAAATGATGAGGCTATTGGCAATTTTGGTTCACAATGTGTTTTTCAACATCAAGAAACACATTCTTTTTATGAAAAATTTACGCTTCAAACCAAAAATGAAATTGCCTTGTTTACCCAAATTTTAAAGCCAGCCTTCAGATTGTTGATTATTGGAGGTGAACATGATGCTGTAAAATTGTGTAAAATTGGAGCCAATATTGGATGGGAAATTGATGTAATTACCTCCGCAAAAGACCCAAAAACCTTGAAGGATTTTCCAGGTGCAAATTCGGTAATTGGAGAAACTCCTGAAACCATTCAATTTGAAAATATCGAAGAAAATACCGCTATTGTGATTATGAATCACAGCTATGTTCAAGATTTGAAATTTGTCTTACGATTAGTTTCCTATCAACCAACATATATCGGAATTTTAGGCGCACCAAAAAGAGGTGAACGTTTGTTTAATGAACTTTTTGAACAAAATGCTGACATTTCTGAAGCTTTTTTAAATAGCATTTACACGCCTGCTGGATTGCATTTGGGTGCACAAACTTCCGAAGAAATTGCCATTTCCATTATTGCAGAAATTTTAAGTGTTTTTAATGAAAAAGAACCTTTTTCACTTCGGAATTTGAAAGGAAAAATTCATTCATAAAGTATGAGAAATTTGGCTGTTTTAGTGTTGGCTGCAGGTGCTTCTTCACGAATGCAAACGCCAAAACAATTGCTAAAAATTGGTAATCAAACACTTTTGGAACATGTTTTAGAAAAAGCAATAGCGATTTCATCGGTCAACGTAATTTGTGTTTTGGGTGCAAATGCGGAATTAATCCAAGAACATATTTCGTCAAAAAAGGTAACATTTATCATCAATAAAAATTATTCAAAAGGATTGAGTACTAGTATTGTATGTGGCATTACATCTCTTCAGAAAAAGGATGAAGTTGTAGAGCGCGTTTTGATTTTATTAGCGGATCAACCTGCTATAAACGTGGAATATTTGAAAAACTTACTTCACTTTTCTGATAAAAATCCAACTAAAATTGTTGCATCAAAATACCCTAAAAATTTGGGTGTCCCTGCTGTTTTTCCAAAAGAATTCTTCCATGAATTGGCTACTTTAGAGGGAGATTCAGGTGCCAAAGAATTTCTTCAACAGCACAAAGAGCAAGTAATTTTTACTGATTTCAATGCAATTTTGATAGATTTAGACACCAAAGACGACTACGAAAAGTATATAAAGCATCTAAAAACGAACCAATCTTCATGAATTTTTCAAAAATATTCGGCTATTTGCTGTTCCTTTTCTTCTTTTACAATTGCGCAACAAACAAAATACAAGTAACTGAAAAAGAGTTCAATTCTTCAAAAAAAGATACCTCAAAAATCATTCATTCCTTCTATTTAGTGGGTGATGCAGGAAATTCTGAATTGGGAAAAAAAGATGCTGCTTTGGCATATTTGGAAAAAGAAATCCAAAAAGCAACTACAAAATCAACCTTACTTTTTTTAGGTGATAATGTATATGAAGTTGGAATTCCGAAGAAAAAAAAGAAGAAAAAATACAAACTCGCTACACATCGATTGCAGGTTCAAACGGATATTGCCCAACAATTTCCTGGAAAATCAATCTTCATTCCTGGAAATCATGATTGGTATAGTGGTTTACATGGTTTGAAAGAACAACAAGAATTGGTTGAAAAAGCGTTGGGAAAAAATTCTTTTTTACCCAGAAATGGCTGTCCAATTGAAAGAGTAACTATCAATGAAGACATCAGTTTGATCATTGTTGATACACATTGGTATGTAACCAATTGGGATAAACATCCTAAAATAAATGAAGATTGTGACATCAAAACAAGGGCAAAGATTTTAGATGAATTGGAAAGTGCCATTAAAAAATCGCAAGGAAAAACAACGCTGATTGCCTTACATCATCCTATGTTTACAAATGGTTCTCATGGCGGATATTACGATTTTAAAAGTCATCTACAACCTGTTCCAATCTTAGGAACTGTAAAAAATTTACTCCGAAAAACTTCAGGTGTTAGCAATGCAGACCAACAAAATGAAAAATACAACGAGCTAAGAAAGCGCATCATTACATTAGCACAAGAAAACGAAAAAGTCATCTTTGTTTCGGGTCATGAGCACAGTTTGCAGTACATTGTAAGAGACAATATTCCCCAAATCGTAAGTGGTTCAGGTTCCAAAAAATCGGCTGTAAAAAACACCAATGGAAGTATTTTTTCTTATGGTGAAAATGGTTTTGCACGATTGGATGTGTACGAAGATGGGGCATCAAAAGTGCATTTTTATGCAGTTAAAGATCAAAAAATAGTTTTTGAAACCACCGTTTTTGAGGCAGATAAAAAACCTGTTTTCAAAGAATTTCCCAACACATCTCTTCAAGGAAAAAAAGCGTCAGTATATGCTGAAGAAGAAATTAAAAAATCTAATTTTTTTACATTTTTATGGGGCGAAAGATATCGTGAATATTTTGGCACAAAAGTACTTGCGCCCACTGTTTCTTTGGATACTTTATATGGTGGTTTAGAACCAATTCGCAAAGGTGGAGGTCATCAATCAAAATCACTTCGTTTAAAAGACAATAAAGGTAGAGAATATGTAATGCGTGCTTTGCGGAAAAATGCAGTGCAATATTTGCAAGCAGTCGTTTTTAAAGATCAATATCTTGAAGGTGAACTAGATAAAACTTTGACAGAAAATTTGCTGATGGATGTTTTTACAGGTTCACATCCTTACGCTCCTTTTACGATTGATAAATTAGCAGAAGCCATCGAAATTTATCATACAAAACCGGTATTGTATTTTGTACCTAAACAGCAACGTTTAGGCGAATTTAATGAGGATTTTGGCGATGAATTGTACATGATTGAAGAACGAACAGATGAGGGTCATGGAGATAAAAAGAATTTTGGTTTTTCGGATGAATTGATTAGCACAGATGACTTGCGAAATAATTTAGCCAAGGATAAAAAATACGCTGTTGACGAAGAAACTTATATTAGAGCGCGGCTTTTTGACATGTTGATTGGAGATTGGGACAGGCATCAAGATCAATGGAGATGGGCTGCATTTGAAGAAGGAAAAAAGGTGATTTACAAACCTGTTCCAAGAGATAGAGACCAAGCATTTTCTATTTTTGGAGACGGTTTTTTATTGAATTTCCTAACAAATTCAATTCCAGCATTAAAAGGAATGCGTTCTTATGACGAGGAATTGAAAAATCCAAAATGGTTTAGTTATTCAGCATATCCATTAGACATTGCGCTTATCAATCAATCCACCAAAAAAGTTTGGGATGCACAAGTAGCACGAATTCAATCTCAAATTACGGATGAAATCATTGATGAAGCATTTCAACAATTTCCGAAAGAAGTTCAGGATGAAACTGTCTTAGAAATCAAAAGAAAACTGCAAGGTAGAAGAAAAAATCTGCAAAAAATTGCTAACAATTATTACAATTATCTCAATGAATTTCAAGTAATTACAGGAACAAATAAAGATGATTGGTTTGAAATAGAACGTTTTTTGAATGGTGATACAAACATTACTGTATACAATATCAAAGACGGAGAAAAAGGGGCAATTATCCACCAAAGAAGATACAATATCGACGTTACCAAAGAAATTTGGTTGTATGGTTTGGATGATGCTGATCGTTTTACTTCAATTGGTTTCACTGGAAATCGAAGTATAAAAATCAAAATTATTGGTGGATTGAGTAATGATATTTATGATTTAAAAACACCAACCAATATCAAAGTATATGATTATAAATCAACTAAAAACACCTTTTCTTCGGACGAAATTCGGAGAAAATTAACGGATGAATATGACATCAATACCTATGATTTTACAAAACTCAAAAACAATGCAAACTTGGTTTCTCCAAGTTTTGGCTTCAATCCTGATGATGGAATTAAATTAGGCGTTAAAAATACCTATATAGAAAATGGATTGGTTCGAAATCCGTTTTCAAAACGTCATGTGATTTCTGGTTATTATTACTTTGCGACACAAGGATATGAATTGAATTACGAAGGTGAATTTGCGAATGTTTTTGGCAATTGGAATTTGGGTGTTTCTGGGAAATTTACAAGTCCAAATTTTGCAAGAAATTTCTTTGGATTTGGCAATAGTTCTCCCAATCTAGAAGCAAAAAAAGAAGAAGGTGACAATGATTTTAACAGAGTTCGAATTGAACAATTTCATTTGGGAACTTTCTTTAAATGGCGAGGATATTTGGGTGCAGAAATCAAAATTGGTGTGCAATTTCAACGGTTTGAAGTAGAAAGAACGCCAGGAAGATTTTTAGAAACACAGTTTGCTGCATCAAACAGGATTTTTTCAGATCAAGAGTTTGTAAATTTTGAGGCAAGTTATTTTTACTCACATGCTGATAATAACGCTTTTACAACTTTAGGAATGGAGTTTGAAACCAGAAATGGTTTTACCAGCAATCTAAAAGATCAAAGAAACTTTTTTTACAACAGTACTTCTTTGGCAATTACTCACAAAATAATTCCAAATGGAAAACTCGTTTTTGCATCAAAAGCAAAAGGGCATTTTATTTTTGGAAAAGAATTTGAATTTTATCAAGCAGCAAATATTGGTGCCAATGAAGGTTTGCGAAGCTTTAGAAACGAGCGTTTCAATGGAAAAAATTCTTTTTATCATTCTACAGATATTCGTTGGGATTTGCGAAAACTAAAAACAGGATTATTGCCATTGCATATTGGAATTTATGGAGGTTTTGATTATGGAATGGTTTGGGGAACTCCAAGAACATTGACAATTCTTCCCTTTGCAAACCAAGAACTTCATACCTCAACAGGAGGAGGCCTTTTTTTCAATGTAGCTGATAAATTTTTAGGAAGTATTGGTTTGTTTTCAGGTGCTGACGGTTCACGATTTAGTTTTAATATTGGATTTGATTTTTAAATCTTCAACAAAAAATCACAAAAAAAAGGTGAAGTTAAAACCTCACCTTTTGATTTAAAATGAATCCATTTATCTCGTTTTCTTCAAATTACTATTATTCTCCAAATTTACATCTGCCATTAAACCACTTTTATCAATCATTACCGATTTTACTGATTTTTTTACATCAAAAGTATAGATTGGATTTGCCCAAGCCCAATCCTGTAAAATGGTAGCGTTTGTTGGTTTTGAACCTCTCATCATTTCTATTGGAATATTGAATTCTTGTGTGCTACCATCAGTAAAAACAACCTCAATATCAATAGGCATAGGCATTTGACCAATTCTTTCTAAGGTAATAATTGAGCCATCTACTGCTTTTACGCCATAATCAATGGTGTGAGTGGTTTGTGTCCATTCATTCAAATACCAATCCAAGTGAATGCCTGAAACTTTCTCCATAGAACGTTTGATATCATTGGGTGTTGGATGTTTAAAACTGAAATCTGCAAAATATTTTTTTATTCCATTTGCTACATTTTCTGCGCCAATCACATATTCTAATTGTGATAAAAAGATATTTCCTTTAGAATAACTTGCTGTACCATATGCCCAATTTGTTTCGTATCTATCTGAATGTGTAGAAAGTGATTCTTCATAACCTCTAGCAACAATTCCTCTGTAACTTCTGTAAGATCCTGAATGTGGATTTTCTTTACCTTCCTTTAAAATTTCATTCTCTGCTTTGTTAGAAATATAAGAGGTAAATCCTTCATCCATCCAAGGATGCAAACTTTCGTTGGTTGCTAATAAAAATTGAAACCATGTGTGTGCCATTTCATGAGCAGTTACTCCAAATAAACTTCCAAAATTGCGATGTCCAGTGATCAATGTTGACATAGCATATTCCATTCCCCCATCTCCACCTTGAATTACAGAATATTGTTTGTAGGGATATTGCCCAACATTTGTGCTAAAATACGTTATTAATTCTGCCGTTTTTGGCTGCAATTCTTTCCAGTTTTTTAAGAATTTTTCTTCCAATGTTTTCTTATAGAAAAAATGTAAATCAATCCCATTATCCATTTTATACGTATCATGAATGTACTCAGGATCAGCAGCCCACATAAAATCGTGAACTCTTGGCGCTTTGAATTTCCATGTCAATTTTTCTCCTTTTGGCAATTTTAAACCCTTTGATTTGTCTTCATAACCATGACCCACTTCTTGCGGATTTTGCAAATATCCTGTACCACCAATCGTATATTTTTTATCGATATGAATTGTTACGTCAAAATTTCCCCAAACTCCATGAAATTCTCTAGCAATATAAGGAGGTGTATGCCAACCTTCAAAATCGTATTCTGCCATTTTTGGATACCATTGTGCCATAGACAAAGCAACATTTTCTTCACTATTTCTTCCAGATCTGCGAATTTGAATGGGAACTTGCGCCTCAAAAAGCATGTCAAACGTTACAGATTCTCCAGATTTTATGGGTTTATTGAGCGTAACTTCTAAAATGGTTCCCACAGTTTCATAAGTAACTACAGCTCCATTTTGCTTCAAAGAATTTACCTTGATATATCCAATTTCATCTGGTTTCAGTTTACTGATTCTATCTCCAACTCTTTGATCAGGGTCTTTGATGGTCAATGAACGAATATCCATTTGAGAACCTGGTTGAAAGGCATTGAAATACAAATGATAAAACACTTTATTGAGTTCATCAGGTGAATTATTGGTGTACACCAATTTTTGAATTCCTTTGTATTGATAGTTGTTTACATTCATATCAATATCCATAGTGTAATCAGCATGTTGCTGCCAATAAAATTTATTTTTTACTTTTTTTTGAGTGTATGTAGTTTCTTTGGTTTGTGCGCAAGCAAACATTACAATCATTGATAGTGATACAAAAAGAGTTTTTTTCATGGTTTGATATTTAGATTTTTAGATTGTTGGATTATTAAATCATTAAACCTTTTTAATTTTAATATTGAATTTTGGACTTTAAATTTTGAATTTTTATTGTTTTTTTCTTGATAAATAATCTGCCAATTGCATTGCGTTATAAGCATTTACAAGTCTTCCAGAAACTGACAAATCCTCAAAAGGAACTAATTCTCCTGTTGGATTTTCTTCAGTCGGAGAACCCGGTTTGATGACTTTAAAATCGATTTTTACTCCTGAATTCATCAAAATATATTTTACTTCTTTTGCTGTTAAATTTGGATAATAAGAACGAATCAATGCTGCAACTCCAGAGGTTGAAGGAGCAGCCATTGAGGTGCCACTCAAAGGTTCATATTCATTTTTTGGAACAGTGGAATAAATATCAACTCCAGGCGCAAAAACATCCACATTGATTTTACCATAGTTTGAAAAATTGGCTACCAATTCTTCATTATAGTATAAACTACTTGCGCCAATTGTAATCACATTGTCTGCAAATTCTGTTTTTAAATCTTTAGAGTCGTTTGGATATGTTTCACGAATGTCAATATTTTTTCCATCATTTCCAGCTGCATTTACTATCAAAACATCCTTTTTTGCAGCATATTCAATAGCATCAAAAACCCATTCTTTGTTGGGTGAAAAACGTTTTCCAAAACTTGTATTGATGATTTTCGCGCCATTATCAACAGCATATCTGATTCCCAAAGCTACGTCTTTATCATGCTCATCTCCATCAGGAACCACACGAACTGTCATTATTTTTACGGTATTGGCAACTCCTTTTGCTCCTTTGTTATTATCTCTTGAAGCAGCAACAATTCCAGCAACATGTGTCCCATGTTTTTCCAAATCTTTATCGCCAATTACATTATTATTTCCATAAAATTTATCATTGATATCATGTAAATTATCGCCTAATTTTTCACGATCATTCAAGTCCAAATCATAGCCTTTCATCGCTTTCACTAACTCAATTTTATAATCTTTAACTTCATTCAAATAGCCAATTAAATCCTCTTCTGTAGCACCATTTTCTAACACTTTTTTGATGGTTTCTATTTGTGTAATCATTAATAAACTCGTTGGTTTTAAGCTATCTAAATCGCTAATTTTCAATTTTTCTTTGCCTGCAAATCTCCTTACATCCTCAAAAACCGCTTTCAAACGTTCCAAATTGTTTTGCGTTTGTTCCATATCTTGAATTTCAAATTCTTTTTGACTGATGGTTAAACGATATTCTTCTTCCATTTTTTGGTACGCTTCAAATGCGGCTTTGTCTTTTTCATCAATTTCATCAGCTTTTTTATTTGCAAATTTCTCACGTCCTTTTTTCACCAAACGTGTGATTTCTAGTTGATCAGCATTGATCATTTTTCCTGATTCATTTCCGAGAAAATTCCATCCATAAATATCATCTACATACCCATTTTTATCATCATCAATCTTGTTTCCTTTGATTTCTTTGGTATTCATCCAAAGTACATCTTTCAAATCTTCGTGTTCAATATCAACACCAGAATCTGCAATGGCAACAATCACTGATGTTGGTTTTTTACCTTCCAAAAACTGATATGCTTTTTCCAAACTCATTCCTGCAATTGAATCTTTTGTTAAATCTGCATGCGACCAAAACTTTTCCTCTTCTTCGGAAAGTACTGACTGTTTTGGAGTAATTTTAATTGGAGCATCAAAATTGGGAAGTGATAAAACTTTTTGAGTTGATGCACAACTTGCTAAAAAAAGAGCCACAAAGGCACTTAAAAAAATTGATTTTAGGATTCTCATTTCTGTAAAATTCTTACGTAAATATTTCTGTAAATTGGTGAGTGGTGTTCAATCGAACGCCTTTTTCTGTATGCTGAACAGTGCAAATTTCATGAGTTGCATCGTGTTCTAAAAAAAGGTAAAAATTATGATCAGCAGCTTGTTTTAAAAAAGCCGCTTTTTCTTTGATAGTAATGAGTGGTCTTGTGTCATAACCCATCACATATGGCAATGGAATGTGCCCAATTGTGGGTAACAAATCTGCCATAAAAACCAAGGTTTTTCCTTGATATTGAATGATAGGCAACATTTGCTTTTCTGTATGACCATCCACAAAAAGTACGTCAAAACCTATTTGATCTTTGGCATTTCTATGGATAAAATTCAATTGACCATTTTCCTGAATAGGTAAAATATTTTCTGATAAAAAAGAGGCTTTTTCTCTTGGATTTGGTTCAGTTGCCCATTTCCAATGATTATCATTTGACCATACTTTGGCATTTTTAAAAGCAGGAATTAGCAATCCATCTTTGTTTTTTTGAATGACTCCTCCACAATGATCAAAGTGCAAATGGGTCAAAAAAATATCGGTAATATCATCTCTATGAAAGCCTAATTTTTTCAAAGAAGTATCCAAAGAAAAATCCCCAAAAAGGTAATAATGGCTGAAAAACTTATCAGATTGTTTGTTTCCCAAGCCAGCATCAATCAAAATCAAGCGATTCCCGTCTTCGATTAACAAGCAACGCATGCTCATTTCTATCAAATTATTGGCGTCTGCAGGATTGGTTTTTTGCCAAATTGATTTTGGAACCACGCCAAACATGGCACCTCCATCCAATTTAAAATTTCCTGTTTCAATAGGATATATAGTCATTGTAAAAAAAGTTCTTCACGAAATAGGTTATAAAAATAATCATTTCAAAATGGTTGCAAATCTTTTTTGTCTTTTTTATGATTTTGTAAACAAATTTTGCGCTTTTCCTGAAGGTTTTCAAAACCTTGCAGGATGTTTCATTGTTATTTTATTTCAATTTGCTGTCGAATTTCTGAACCAAAATTGTCAGTTACAGAAATGCTATGAATTCCTACTTTTGGAACAATTGCCATTTGATGCAACTCAAATGTTGTCCCTAAAAAAACGGCGTCCAAATACCAAAAAAGCGTTGCGCTTTTATTAGAATGGGCTACTTTTAAAATCAATTCGTTGGTTTTTCCTTCAAAATCTTTCGGCAAAAAAATGGTCGTTTTTTCAGAGGGATATAAAAATTTCATGGCGTTATTTTCATCAGAAATACAATCTTTTCGAAAATCGGGCAATGATTTATAAAACGGATTTTTTTCTTTGTAATAATATGCCATCAATGGTGGCAATACAAACCAAGATTTCTGTTTGATATTTGCAAACGATTCGCACGAAGTATTTACTTGATATTGCTCAGAAATATCCACATTAACCAACATATGAAATGGGCATGGAGCTGTTTTTAATCCACTATTTTGAATGAAAATTGGCCTTTTTTCTTCGCAAATTTGTGTGGCTCTATATCCGCTTTTCGAACAAATTTCTACTTCAGTCATTTCATCAAATGGCTTTTCAAACCACGATGAATTTGGGAGTTTATCAAAAATAGCAAACAAAATAGGCGCAGCTTTTTGCACACCCACCAAACCTGGTCTGCCCTCACCATCTGCATTGCCAACCCAAACTCCCACAACAAAATCTTTGGTAGCACCAATTACCCAAGCATCTCTAAAACCAAAACTCGTTCCTGTTTTCCAGGCAATCTGTTTGGAAGAATCAAAAAATTCCCAGTTTTCTTCAGCATCTGGTCTGTTGACTTCCTTTAAACTTTCGAAAGTGAGATAACAAGAAGCTGCATCAAAAATGGTTTTTTGAGATGTTTTTGTTCCAAAATCTACTTTTTTTTCAGCATAAAAAGTAGGTTCGCAAAACTCATTTGTAAAATATTGACTCGAATTTTCAGTATAATGATTGATGGTTGAAGCCATAGAAGCATAGGTTTTTGACAAATCCCACAAATTGCTTTCTGCGCCACCTAAAGCCAATGTCAATCCATAATGATTGGCACTTTTTTTAATGTCTTTCAACTGTAATTGCTGCAAATAATGATGAAATTTTTCCAATCCAAATTGCTGCAACATGCCAACTGTTGGCACATTCAAAGATTTTGACAAGGCTAATTTTGCTGAGACAGCACCTGCATACGTTTTATCAAAATTTTCAGGATGGTAACTTCCGTAATTCTTTGGAACATCAGCTACTAAAGTGTTTGGCAATAACTCGCCATTATCTAACATGGCTGCATATAAAAACGGTTTTAAAATGCTTCCTGTACTTCTGGGTTTGTCAATAATATCAACATCTTTTTGGTTGTTTTTGGTTGTTGGAGAATTGCCAACATATGCCAAAACTTTTCGAGTTTTTACATTCAAAACCAATACAGCCATATTGTTGATGCCATTTTTAGAAAGCTGATTATAATGCTGTTCCACAATTTCATTGGCTTGTTGTTGTAGATTTTTATCAATAGTGGTTTGCACAAAATTTCCTTTTTTTTGCTGATGGATTTTTTGCAATAAATGGGGCGCAATTTGTGGTAAAGCATACGGTTTTTCAGGAATTTCCTCCAAAATAGACAATTGATAAGTAAGTGAATCTATCTTTTTTTCAAGTAGTAATTTTCGCAATAATCGATTTCTTTTTTCCAATAATTGCTGCTTATTTTTTCCTGGATAAATTAAATTTGGTGCATTTGGCAACACCGCTAAAGTGGCTGCTTCTGCCCAAGAAAGTTCAGTTGCTTTACGATTAAAATACCGCCAAGAAGCTGCATTCAATCCCACAACATTTCCTCCAAAAGGAGCGTTTGATGCCCAAAAAGCAAGAATTTCTTCTTTGGAATTTCTGATTTCTAGACGTGTTGCTAACATCATTTCAATGATTTTTTCAAAATAGGTTCTGGATTGATTATTTCTGCTCAAACGAATCACTTGTTGTGTGATGGTACTTCCTCCTCTTTGGACTTTTCCTGCCTCAAAATTTTGGTAAACAGCTTTGAAAATCGATATTGGATTGAATCCTGGATGTTTGTAAAAATAGGCATCTTCAAACTGGACAACACAAGTTTTGAATTTTTCAGGCACTTCGTTTTCATGAGGAAAACGCCATTGGCCATCCTCTGCAATCAATGCTCCTATCAACTCATTTTTTTCACTGACAATTACGGTTGATGTTGGTTTTGTAAACAATTTTTTGGGCAAACAAAAGGCATACAACAATAGGAATATTGAAATAACGATTGATTTTAAAACCAAGGGTTTAAAAAATATTTTAAACCCTTTGCTTTGATGTATTATTCCACGACTTTTGTCCAACTTCCTTTGGTTTTTACAAAATAATCATTGTCATACATCGCTTCTACCTGAATTCCAGGCAAATAATAAGTTCCTAAATAGGCAGCATTCAGCAACACTGTAAATGTTTTTGATGCTGGTTTTGAAACTTGTTTTTTCAAATCAATGTAAAAATGAACACGATCATCTTTTACATCTGTATAACGTGCTTCACTTTTGATGGAAGTTCCAAAATCAGTAAAACGTGTATTTACAATTTCCCATCCTGATGGAAAAATTTGAGTAATAGCAATGTCATTTACATCCGTATTTTTTGGATTACTTACGGTAATTGTTGCAACAAAATCTTGTCCCTGTTTCAATTCATTGACTGAAATTGGAGCTCCTTTCAAATCTTTGTATTGTACAGAAACACTCAAACCTCTACTTTCAGAAATTTCATTGCCAAGAGCAGGTTTTCCAAAATTTAACAATCTAACATACACTACATTCGGTTCATTATTTTTAATTCGGATGGAATTTTTACCATTTTTCACCACAATATTTCGTTGAATTAATGAAGATTTTGTGTCAATTTTCTCCGTTTTTGCACCATTTGTCAGGCTAATTTTCATCGATTTTCCTCCGTTTTTTTCTACCATTTTTCCAATTGCTAACAAACTAAAAGCCGTGGTTTGTGTGCTCATCCATTGATTGCTAGACAACTCTTTTGCTATGGAAGTTGCCAATTCTTTGGTGTTTTTATTATTTGTCAATAGTAACGTTTCTAAAGCCATTGCAGCATTTCTGGTAGTGGAGCCATAGTTGTAAAAATCACTCTCAGAAAAATCCAATTTGGCATTTTTCAAAATAGCATCACTGGCTTCTTTTTGTCCAACCAACACATAAGCAGCTGCCAAACGCCATTTTGCGTCATTGGATAATTGTGGAAATTCGCGCAAACGATTCATTGCTGATAAATCAGGATTGTTTGCCAATGCCAAGGTGTACAATCTGTAAGCTTGTTCCAAATCGCCCAAATAGTTGTTGTAAGTTGGTCTCCAATTTCGGCCAACTTGTTTTTGATAGGCAATAAAATTTGTTTTGAAAGTGAGTGGTAATACAAATCCTTTTTTCTCAGCTTCCAGCATAAAATGTCCTGCATACGAAGTGCCCCAATCGCTAGTTTCATCTTCACCTAACCAATAACTCAAACCACCATTTGGTTTTTGGAAATTCCCAATTTTTTGAATTCCTTGAGTAATATTCTCCTGAATTTCTTGTTTTTTGGAAGCTGAAATATCAAAAATAGAGGGCATGTACAATTGTGGAAAAACACTTGACGTAGTTTGCTCCAAACATCCATGAGGATATTGAATCAGAAACGCCAATCTTGAGGTAAAATTCATAGCAGGAATTGTAGAGATTTCAAGCATTGCTGTATTGGAACCTTCAACTCCAAATGTTTGAAAATCAATAATTTTCTCAGCATTTGGTTGCAACTCAGTTTCTATCAATTGAGAAGCTATTGGATTTGGATTTATGACTTCTAAAGTTACTTTGTATTTAGAAGTTTGACCATTTCCAGTGCCAATGATTTCAACAGTTTGAGTTCCTGTAACATTCAAAACATCCAAATCAACATAGCACATTTTTTCATCAGATTTTGAAAAAGAGATGGTTTGTGAATTGTTTCCAGTAACTTTCAATCCTTTGCTAGTATTGACTTTTATAGAAACATTTTTGATTTTATCATCCATCGTAAAAATGCTGATAGGCAAACGAACTTTTTCTTTTGGCGATAATTTTCTGGGTAATGTTGCCAATATCATCAAAGGTTTTTTTACCAGTACTGTTTTTTCTGCACTTCCATAAGCTTCCTCATTCACATTTCCAGCAACAACCATTGTTCGAACAGAACCAATATAATTTGGCAGTGTAATTTTGTGCGATTTTTTAGCCCCTTTATCCAACTGAAAAGGCCCTAAATATTTTACAACAGGTTCAAATCTATTCACTTTTGGATTTTTTCCTTTCTCCAAATTTCCGTCACCACCAATCGCAAAAACCTGATCAACACTTCCTGAATACGCACCAATAACATCATCAAAAATATCCCAAGTTTTGATGCCCAAAGCTTCTCTTGCAAAGAAATTATCAAAAGCATTGGGTGTTTTAAAACGGGTTAAATCCAACAATCCATCTTCAACAATTGCAATAGAATAGGTCATGGATTTGTTATTTTTTTCAGATACAGAAAGGGTAAATTCTTTTTCTGGTTGCAACTCATTGGGCATCGAAATTTGCGGTTCTAATTTGGTGGATGCATCTTCTACCAACAAAGGAATTGTTCCAAAAAGTCTGATTGGTAAATCGTTCTCAGAAATTTGGTGAGGTTGCAATAATGAAATACTTGCATACACATTGGGCGCCATATTTTTGGTAATTGGAATTTCGATGGTGGTCATTCCCTTTTGAACTGCTACCCATTTCGTTTCTAAAATTTTGGTGCCATTTTCAATACTCACTAATGCATTTCCTTTAGAGCCAGAAGGAAATGTAATTTTTGCAGTTTCACCCACTTCATATTTTTCTTTATCTGAAGAAAAGACTAACATTTTGGCAGCTTCTTTGTCTCCAGAAGTAGCATTTTCCCACCAATTTTTATAAAAATAAACTACTTTTCCTGTGGCATGTCCACTTTTTTTATCCAAAACTCTTACCAAATAACGACCTCTTTGAGTTTCAGGAATATTCAATGTAAAATTGCTTTCTCCTTTTGAATTCGTCTTCAGTTGAAGTGTTTTATAGGGTTTGTGATAACTACTTGCTGTATATTTTGATAAATTATCATTACTTGCGCTCCACCACCAACGCCAAGCAATTTGATAAATAGCCACCTCAACTTCAGTATTTTGAATTGGATTTCCGTTTTCATTGACAGAAACTATTGAAAATTGTTGATTTTCATCTGTGTTAAAAGCTGTGTTTTTATCTTGATTTGGTGTTTTTAATCCTACAAAAGAAGTATAAGGCGCATAGTTTTTAGAGAATGCATCAATGGAAAAATCACCTCCATTTTCAAACGCTCTCACCAAAAACTGAACTCGTAACATACCTGGCGCATTTTCACCAATTTTGATATTTTTATTGATTTTTGAAATTCCATTTTCATTCAAATTTCCATCAAAAAAACTAATTTCTTCGGTTTCAAAACTTCTAGAAGGATCTGAAAATAAATAGTTTTGATACTTTTTAAAATTGAAATTTGTTGCTGAAATTTTTGCTGTAATGGTTGCTTTTAAATTCTTTGCAGGTGTTCCATGAAGCCATTTTACATCTAATGTTCCATTAATGGGTTTTTGATTGGATAGCATTTCATCTTCAAAATCTACCTTAATTTTCAGGCGATTTGGCTTTACAGTTTCTACTTTTAAAGACTTGTAAAACTTGGCACCACCCACAGAAACAATCGCTTCATAATTTCCGGTTTTTGCTTCAGGAGCCGTATGTACTCTGAAACTATAAAAATTATTGACGTTTTCCGAGGTTACCTTTTTATACATCAATTTGCCTTGAGGGTCTAAAATTTCCAATTTTACGGGATGATTTTTGGGCAATGGATTTTCAATATCATTCAATAAGAATGTCAAATACATAGCATCTCCAGGTCTCCAAACGCCACGTTCTCCATACAAATATCCTTTGATTCCTTTTTGAGTTTGTGTTCCTTCAACATCAAAATTACTGACAGACAACGTATTGCCATCTTCAAGTTTGATATATCCTTTGTTTCTGCCTTTTGTAACCACTGCAAAAGCCGCATTTTTTTCGCTTACAATTGTTGTAATCCCTTCTAAATTGGTGTTTTTAGTTGCAATTTCTTGTTGTTGATAATTGAACAATTGCACTTTTGCATTGCCTTCAGGTTTGGAGGTTACAATATTTGTAATGGCAAAAAAGTACTCGTTATTGGTTCCTTTTTTGGCGGTAATTCCAAGATTGGAAGCCAATAAATTTTGAGCAATAAAACGCTCACCACTTTTATAATAGGCTTTATTACAGGGATTATTTCGTTCATTCCAATCATACTCATAATCGCGATAATCATACAATTGATTGTCCCAATACAACTCTTCATTTTCATCTTCATCCGAAAAATCAGCTGGATTTTTGTGCTCATCCATTTCTTTTGAAATGGTATTTTCATCACATGAATACAAACTTTGATGCTGGTTAAAACTAATTTCAATTCTGTAAATAGCACCAGGTTCCGTTTTTACCAATTTAGAAATATCAATGCTATAGGCTCTCCAATTTTGGATGTAATTCTTTGGGTCAGCAACCAACGTAATGGTTTTTTTTGCCACTCTCCTTCCTACCCTTTTTAGTTGGTATTCGTCTGTACTATTCAAATTATTCTCTTGCAAAAATTGCAATATGTTTTTTTCATAAATTTTGATGATTTTTACATCAACCGCTTTCAGATTGATGGCTTCAAAATTATAGACCAAATTGCGTGAATCAGGCAAAATCACACCACTTGAAATAGCTCTAATTTCAGGTTTTTGTTGTTCAAAAGTAATGGTTTCAGAAAAGGGATTTTTGATTAAAAAATCGTCCGTACTTTTAATTCCCTGAAAAACGGAAACTTTGATATTTCCAGAAAATTTCACTTCTGAAAACACTTTTAATTCATTTCCATTGATGATAAAACGCGGATTTTTTTCATTTTCAATGGTTACCAAACCATCAAAATTTTGTTGTTTATGTAAAGGATCAGAAAAATTGATGGAAATATACTGTTCATCAGCATCTATGGGTGAAATGCTCAACACTTTAAAAATCTCTTTTCCTAGAATCGAAATGTCATTTTCTCCTTTTGAATCAGCATCTATTGGTTTTCCATCCCAAGAAACTTTGACAACAGATTTCGTATCAAAACGCTGCACACTGTCTATTTTAAACTCAAAAAAACGTTCTTTTTGGTACGATTCGTTCCAAATAATTTTTTTTTTTGTGCCTTTTTGGGAAGCTTGAATCAGCATTTTAGCTTTTTGTAAATCAATGATGTCAGCAGATTGCAATATTCCTTCTATGTATTGATACTCTCTAGAATAGGATTGAATTGTACCTATTTTGATACTAAAACTTGGTGTAATTGTTTTAAATTGAAACGTGTATGTTTCAAATTCTTTGGGAGTATTTTTATACAAATTTCCTAATTTTACAGTAACTGCATAGGCTGTATTTGGAGTTAAATTTTCATCAGGAATAAACTCAAACGCGTGCTTATTTAAAATCTTGATTTTCCCATTTACAATAGGATTGATGTCAATAATTTCGGCAGTAATTTCTTGATTTGGTTCCCAACCATCCACATCTTTGGCAAGATTCACCGTAATTTTTTCTTCCACAGAAACAACTCCTGATGTAGTATACTTGATATACTCTTTGAATTTATAAATATTATTGGGTTCAATGTTCTTTTTATTGCATGAAATAATGGTAAAAAAGGCAATAAAGATTGGAATTAAGTGTTTCGTTTTCATACGGTTGATGGTGTAGATTGTCTTTCAAAAATAAGAAATTTGTAGCAAGAAAAATCCCAAAATTCATAAAATATATACCTACTGAAAAGCTTTAAAAAATTGAAAGAAAAAAAATAATGTACCACAATATCCTAAAAACAACACCTTTTACTTTTTATAGCATTCAATCTCCCAATACACTGTAAACACTGATTTATATGTAAGGAATACCTGTTTATTTATAAGAATTGGCAATCTACTTATAAAAAATGTCGGTATATACATAGGGATTTACGATTGATTAAAAGGATTTTACGATACATTCATAGGAAATGTCGGTACATTAATAGGAATTGGCGATGCATTTATAGGAAATGTCGGTATGTTAATAGGAATTAACGATGCAATAAAAGGATTTGACGATGCGTTAATAGGAATTGGCGATGCGTTTATAGGAAATATCGGTTGATTAATAGGAATTGACGATGTGTTAATAAGGTTTGGCGATGCGTTAATAGGAAATGACGGTTTGTTAATAGGATTTTATTATTAAACAGTTATTTTTTGAAAACACATAAAAAAAAGGGCGATTGCCCTTTTCTTTATGAATGTTGTTTATACTTTTTCTATGAATTTCAGTTTTACCATGGCGCTATGATATGGTTTTGCGCTGTCTCCTAAAGATTTTAAATAGGATTTCACATCCCGCATCAATTGGATGACATTGTTATCATTGTTGTATAACACATTGTTTCTATTGATTCTTGCGGTAATCAAGGCATTGCCTGCCGTGTTTACGGTGGTGCTTAGCGTGGCAAGATTGCCATGTAAGGTTTCCAAACTAGCCACTTGTATTTCAGATTCATTGGGTGCGTAATTGGCATGAGACCCTAATTGTTTGATGAATACATCTAAATTAGCAATACGACTGTCATAACTCATTTGCGAGGTAGAAATGCCTATTGCCTCTGTGGTTTCTGGGTTTGTTTTTTTTGCCTTTTGGTCGCCACGAATTTTCTTAGCTTGATTGGCAATGTTTTCTTTGTCTGCTGCCGAAATGTCTATGGATTTGGCATAGTTTAATACTTTGGTGACCAATTTTCCAAGGGATGCCATGGCATCTTCTCGTTCTGAAACCGCATTTTTATAAATTGGTTTTTTGCTATTCAGCTCATTGAGGGTTGTTTGCAATGAAGCACGAATTGGGTCAAGATTTGCTAATTGAATTTTAGCATTTGACGGATTGTAAAGCGTGCCCATTTCTTGAAGAATTTGGAATGCACTTGTAAGCTTCCCCAAAATTCGGCCATTTAAAAATAGAATTCGACAAGCGACGCAGGAGCGCGTTCAGTAAAAATTATTAAATTTAAAGCCGAAAACTTATGAAGACAACCCAATTTACCGAAAACCAGATTGTTGCCATT
>NZ_JADWOV010000254.1 GCF_015767435.1 Polaribacter sp. BAL334 | reverse complement strand
GGCATGAGTTGTGCGGCTTCTACCGTCGGATCGAATCCCCGATCCCCTCGTCGAGAGGTACGTCATGGTCGACACTGCCGTCCGTCCCGTCTCCACCCCTGAGCCCGAGCGCGCATCGCACGCCGCCGAGCCCCGCATCGATCAGGCCGCCGTCGGCGCCGCCCTGCTCGGCACCTGGGCCGACGTGCGCCGGCAGGCGCGTCAGATGATCAAGGACTCCGCCTTCTGGAAGGTCGACGGGCTCACCATCCACGATCACCGTGAGCGCGTGTTCGGGCAGCTGCAGTTGCTCGTCGATGCCGGCGTGTCGGGGGTCGCCTACCCGACCGAGTACGGCGGCCGTGCCGACAACGG
>NZ_JADWOV010000253.1 GCF_015767435.1 Polaribacter sp. BAL334 | reverse complement strand
TTATATACATTGTTGTAGCACGTTTTTAGTCTATTATTCTATCAAATGTTTTATATATAAATTCAGTTGATATTGAATCTTTAACAATTTTAAATTTCAAATTTGTAAATTCTGCTCCTCGACGACCAACTCCTTTTCTTTTTCTAACATTTTCTAATTTATTCCAATTATTAATGGTTAAATGAAGAATAGCACATAATCCATCACCTTGGATATGAAAGTATAAGGATTCTTTTCCATTTTGCTCGTCATACTTTTGAAGCCAATAAGTCAGTTTTGCTTGGTCAATATAATTTAGTCGCTTGACTAATTCGTCCTTATATATCTTTGAATCTGGTAAGTTGTTTTCAAAAATCAGATTTGTATTATTGCAATCTGGTCGGTCACAAGAGACAAGAAGTCCAAGTACTGAAATAATTAAAACTACATTAGTTAATATCTGTTTCATAGGTCATTTTTAATGTGCTACAACGTGATTGTATAAGATTAGTTGCGTGGTTCAAGTACTAAAGTTAGCAAATAAATCACAGATAGAAAATCCTTGCGGATTTTCGTAAGTAGGCTAGAACTAGCAATTAATTTTATACGGTGTTGTAGCACGTTTTAATCAGATATTGTTATGATTTCAAATTTCCATCCTTTATCTGTTTTATGATTTTTATTAAAATTTGGTGATTTTATTCCAGTATAAATCATTCCAGCTGCTGGAATAGTCAGCCAAAAAGCTGTTGAATCAACTAATACACCAATTAAAACACCAAATCCAGCTGTTATAGCTCCACCATAAATAAGAAATCCAGAAGTAAAAATGGAAGTCAAAAGGGGATTCCGTTTTAATGCATCAATATCAGACAAATTTATTCGGACATTATCAATAATAATTGTACTATTATTTTCAATCTTAAATCGGCCTTTAATTTTTCGACCATCAAATGTTTTTAGCTTTATTCTTTTATTCTCTTTAATGATTTTTTCTTTGTTAGTATTGATGTTAGTGATTTTTATAGCATTAGTTTGAGCTATGGCTACATTGAAAAATAATGAGCTAAAAATAAGTAAAAATAGTTTTTTCATAATAAGATGTTTTTTAGTAAGATACATAAATATACAAATGGTTGCGTCAAATGTGCTACAACGTTGTTGTATATGATTTGTTGCGTGTTTTAAGCACCTAATTTAGCAAATACAAACCGAATAGAAAATCCGTGAGGATTTTCGTAAGCAAGCCAGAACTAGCAATAAATTATATACGGTGTTATGGGCTGCCTTTTCTTCTGTCATAATTCGCATAATATTTTAACGGGATACTTTTTTTGTTGAAATATTTTTATTTGATTTTCTAAATCACCAAAAATACTCTCAAACCTTTCGAAGTTTACTTCATAACCAAATGACCCCATTTTTTTTAGTCCTTCTACTATTTTTAAAGTACCAACTTTTTCAAATTTGTCCTTGAACTTAACGAAGTCTTTATGGTCTACAGCGTGCTGAATTACTCCAAAAAAGAAATTACAGTTGCCTCCTGATAAATTCCAAATTCTTTCGATTCCTGGTTGCATTTCTCTTGTTATTTGTTGGTCATATCCGCTACCTATTTGTCTGCCTAATATTTCTTTGTCTTTTAAATCCTCAACTGTCGGTTTTTTGTTTGAATTGTAAGTTGTGGGAACCAAAATATAATTGCATTGACCTCTATATTGGGTAATTGTTGAACAAATCACTGCCCTATAATTTCCGTCTTTAAGTTGAAAAGTTAATAAGTCGTTTGGTTGGAAATAAAAGTTAGTTATTTTTCTATACTTTTTTCTTGCCCTTATTTTAGTATTGGATTGACTTATTTTTTTCCAAAATTTATCAAGTTCTTTTTGTCTTGCTTTACCTTCCTTTTCATTTAGTTCTGCCCATTCTTTAACACAAACACCTTTGTCGATAATTGACTTTACAAAAACTAATTTGTCATCTGTCATTTGTCCAATTTCCCAAATTGCCAATGCACAAGAAGTAACATAAATTTCGTTGTCGAATTCGTCAAAATAGTCAGTTTGAATAAGAGGAAATTCTTTGTTTATGGAGTCAAAATCCGCACCACTATCATACAAATCCATAATTCCCCAGTAAGTGTCGTGGGCAGTGTCTCCGTCAATTATTTTTACTCCGTCTGTCGCCATTACTGTCTGTTTTTAGGTTGCCCATAACGTTTTTGTATAAAGAAAGTTGCGGTTTTGACAACGAGGAATTTCCAACGGAAATTCTGAAGTTGGCAAAAGAGCAACAAACTTTGGTAAAGCTAAAAGTAGCAATTTTTTATACACAGTGTTGGGTTTAGTTATTATAATAACCTACTACTTTATTTCTTTCAGGATTTTCTGTAGATATTTTTAATTTTAGAAAATCTCCAATTTGTTTTCTTCCAACTCTTTTTCCAACTGTTTTTTCACTTTTAAATTTTTTGTTTTCAAATTCATATTCAAATATTAATTTTTTTGTAATAATAACCTTTTCCAATATGAACCATCTTTATATCAATTATTTCTGCTTTTACAAAATCATTTTTACTAAAAATAAATTTATACTCCTCTGAATTCCAATAGTAAAAAGAAATTCCAAAAATAAAAATAATTCCTAATGTTAATAAAATAGGTTTTAAAAAGTCAAATTTTTCTTTTTCTCTCTTTTTTTCATATTCAATTTTCCACTTTTTGAATTTCTCTTTATCTTCTTTATCTTTTACAATGCTATATTTTTCAATAGAATTTTTAGTTACTTTAAAATCTAATTCATTTATGTAATTATCTATGAAATTATTGACTATTCCTAAATTTTCAATTTTAATTCCAGTTCTTTCTTGCGATTTTTCATTAAACTCGATTAAACTTAAATGGTAATTATTTTCAATTCTATAAATATGTAGAGAAGTAGTTTCTTTAACGATAGATAATTCAAATTTTGATGTAAAGTCAAAACTATTTTTTTTCTCCAATATTTTTGAAACTATATTAGAATTATATTCATAAACTTTATCTTCTTTATATGAATAGTATTGTAAGTTCATTCTATTTTTTTTTCTTTCTTATTTTATCGAATTTCATAATTAAACCCAACTAGTTTATATGCGCAACTTTATGTAACTTTTTACAAAAAATAGTAGCCCACATATTCCATCACAATATATAAAAACAATCATAAAAAGTTGGTTAACGGAGTAAAATAAAATGATATTTTTTAATGATTTATATTTTGCACCTAATTGATGCCTCTTGTCATCATCTTAATACTTCTTGTTATTGTCGTAATGATACATTCCGCCATCGTAATGATACGTTCCGCCATCTTAATGGTACGTTCCGTCACATTATTGATACGTTCCGCCATCGTAATGGTACGTTCCGTCATCGTAATGATACGTTCCGCCATCGTAATGGTACGTTCCGTCATCGTAATGGTACGTTCCGTCATCGTAATGGTGCGTTCCGCTAGCGGAACGTATCAACAATGTAGCGGAACGTGTCAACAATGTGGCGGAACGTATCAATAATGTGACGGAACGTTATAAAAATACTTCGGAATGGTATTTCTATTAGAGAATCATTCGTAAAAGAAATGAAATTGGAAGTTTCGTATTAGGTAATAGGAATTTTCAGAGTCAGTAGTCTCTGAAATTCAAGGAATTACTTAATTTTCTCAACAGTATAAATTTATTGGTAACATTCAATAATTTCATATCTTCGATTGCTGTTAGAAGAACGATTATTTAATTTTTAACAGTGAAATTGAATGCAGCAATTACTACCTTTTTTGACTATACAAGCTAAAAAATTACAAGAATTTTGTAAGAAAACCCTACAATTTATCATCAAACATCCTTTTAAATCAGCATTTTACGGATTTTCTTCCATTTGTGCATTTGTACTATTTGTTTTTTTGCTCACCTATTTGGGTGTTTTTGGAAAAATTCCGAAACAAGCTGAATTGCGAAATCTAAAAAATCCAATTACTTCCACCCTGTATAGTAGTCAAAAAACGGTTTTGGCAACCTATTTTTTGCAAAACAGGTCCAATATTGACAGCACAGAATTGAATACCTATTTGGTTGATGCACTAGTTGCCACAGAAGATGTGCGTTTTTATGAGCACAAAGGCATTGATTATAGGAGTTATGCACGGGTTATTATCAAATCGTTATTGTTGCAACAAGGAAAAGGTGGTGGAAGTACTGTTACACAACAAATTGCCAAAAATATTTTTGGTAGAAAAAAACAATATGCTTTTTCCACGCTCATCAATAAAATGAGAGAAGTGATTATTGCCAGAAGATTGGAAAGTGTGTACACCAAAAACGAATTGTTGTTGTTGTATTTCAATACGGTTTCTTTTGGCGAAAATTTATACGGCATTGAAAAAGCGGCTCAACGATTTTTTAATAGAACTCCTAAAAAATTATCTCTTGCGGAGTGTGCTACGTTGGTGGGCGTATTGAAAGCGCCTTCTTTTTACAATCCAAGAACGCAACCAGAAAGATCGGAAAACAGAAGAAATGTGGTGCTGAGTCAAATGGTAAAATATGGGTATTTGACTGAGGAAGAGGCTGAAAAAGCAAAAAAACCATTGAAACTAAAATATGTTGCACCTCCCAAAATTTCGTCTATTGCCAATTATTATAAGGAATTTGTGAAGAAAGAATTCAATGCTTGGGCTGAACAAAATCCAACAAAAGAAGGGCATATTTATGATTTGGAATTGGATGGTTTAAAGATTTACACCACCATCAATCCATCTGTTCAAAAATATGCTGAAAATGCCATGAAAAGAAACATGGATAGACTTCAAAAATTGATGGATTTGTATTGGACAAGTGCCACCACTCAAGGAGGAAAAGAGGCTTTTATAGAGAAATTGGTCAACAATCATCCTGAGGTGAAAGCACTCAAAGCAGCCAACAAAAGTGAGCAAGAAATCAAGGATTTTGTGAGTAAAAAAGGATTGAGAAAATACTGGGAAATAGGAGAGGGGTATCAAAATAAAATGCAATCGCTTCAAGATTCTATCATCAGTTCAATCAACAGATTGCACACGGGAATTTTAGTGATGAATAGCAGAAATGGCAGTATTTTAGGCTATTTGGGCGGCATTGATTATGGTTTTTCTCAATATGATCAAATTCAAAATAAAAAGCAAGTGGGTTCTACCTTCAAACCAATTACCTATTTAGCAGGTTTGGAAGCAGGAATTGAACCTTGCGAATTTTTTGACAATCAATTGTTGACTTACAAAAGATATGATGGTTGGAAACCCAGAAATGCCAATGGAACTTATGGAGGAAGTTACAGCATGTATGGAGCGTTGGCAAATTCGGTAAACACAGCTTCTGTGGCAATTCAGATAAAAACGGGTGTAAACAGAGTGATTGAACAAGCTCGAAAAATGGGAATTGAATCAAAGATTCCTAAATTTCCTTCCATTGTGTTGGGCACAGCAGATATCAGTTTGTTTGAAATGGTAAAAGCTTATGCCACTATTTCCAATGGCGGAAATCAAGTGACACCTTATATTATTGAAAGAATTGAAGACCAAAATGGCGTTGTGTTGTTTAAAGCAGCACCCAAATATAATGGAAGAGTTGCGAGTTATAACAGCGTTAAAAACTTACAAAAAATGATGGAATTTGCGATGACAAATGGCACAGGAGCCAGTATTCAGAATTACCAAATTCCTTATAATATCATTGGAAAAACAGGCACCACTCAAAACAATGGTGATGGTTGGTTTATAGGATGTTCACCAGAAATTGTAGTAGGAGCTTGGGTAGGTACTTTGGATAAAAGAGTGCAATTTAGCACTACACGTTTTGGTTCGGGCGCAAGTACAGCATTGCCAATGGTGGCAAGTATTTTCAAAGGAATGAGTAGTTGGAGAAATCCAATGTTGACCAATTTTACCTATGATTTTAAGTATTTTCCTTGTCCGCCATTTAGTGAATTTTCTTCGGAAGAATCAACAGCAACCTTTAAAAATGACAGTACTTATGTAAGGTCATTGCTAGTTAGAGATTCCATATTAGAAGCTGAAAAACTCAGATTGTTAGATAGCATTCAGCAATTAGATACTTTAAATATCAACAAGATTATTGAGTGATGTAGTATCATAAATTTGCCACGAATTCACGAATTTTTTATAACTATGAATCCAATAAATTCGAATTTTCATTAAAGATGAAAACAATTATTCTATTGAATTTTATAAAATTGGTGAATTCGTGGCAAAAAAATCTTTTTGACTATTGATTAAAATAATGATACACATCAAATTCTTTTTTTCAATTAATTCAAAAAACTGGTAAAAACTATTTATATTTTTCAAATAGAATTTGTATTATTGACAATCAAAAAAAACTAATAAAACAAATCAATAATGGAAGCACAAAAAGTAGATATGTTTATCATGTCAAATGGAAAGTATTTTGAAAGTCATCATGTAAATGCTATCAGAAATAGTTTGATTGCTGCTGATGATTCAAAATGGCCAATGTTGTCAGTAACTCAGTTTAATGATCCTTCAACAATTTTAATCGTTTCAATCTTTGCAGGACAATTGGGAATTGACCGATTTATGATTGGTGATACTGGCCTTGGAGTTGGTAAATTATTAACTTGTGGTGGTTTGGGAATTTGGGCAATTATTGATTGGTTCATGATTCAATCGGCAACAAGAGAAAAAAATATGGAAAAAATCCAACGAATATTAGGATAATGGCATTGACCAGCAACAAGTTGTATGTGTTGATTGCTACAGCATGTTGTGTTGGTTATGCTTGGTTGTTTTTCAATATTTCGGAAAATTTTACTGATTCCAATAATTTTACAGTCTGTTTGTTTAAAGAAGTTACCCATGTTCCTTGTCCTTCATGTGGCACAACAAGAGGGGTAATTTCTTTATCAAAAGGGCATTTTTTGGAAGCAATCTATACCAATCCATTCAGTGTAATTATTGCAGCAATTATGATTATTGCTCCAATTTGGATTGTTTTGGATGTTGTCAGAAAAAAAAGAACCCTTTTTCAATTTTATCAAAAAGCAGAAAAATTACTAATAAAACCTAAAATTGCCATTCCTTTAATTGTGCTTGTGCTTTTAAACTGGATTTGGAACATTGCAAAAGGCTTATGATACATATCAAACAATTTAGTTACGAACCTGGTGATCACGAATCAGAAAAAGCTTCTAACAGTTACTTAATGTCATTAATTGCCATTATTGCAGGACTGCCTTTTCCGATTATAAATTTATTGGCTACTCTCATTTTTTATGTAGGAAATAGAAAATCAACCTATTTTGTGCGTTGGCATTGTACACAAGCTTTGGTATCGCAAGTATCCATGTTATTTATCAATAGTGTGGCTTTTTGGTGGACCATTGGAATTATTTTTGGCGATGAAACGTTGACAAATAATTATTTTGGGTATATGATTACTGCCTTTATTTTTAATTTCACTGAGTTTATTGCCACTATTTACACCGCAATTAAAGCGCGCAAAGGAATTCATGTAGAATGGTGGTTGTATGGCCCGTTAACAAATTTAATTTGCAAACCAAGATGATGGAAAAAACTCTTACTCAGTTACTAATCACAGTTTTACTATTTTTTGGGGCTTTGTTTGCGCTGCAACAAGTCAATTGGGTTTCTTTGTTTAAAGTGCAACAAATTACAGATAAAACCGAAGAAAAACTAGGAGACCTGTTGTGGGAAACTTTCAAAGCTTCTGAAACAGAAAATACAAATCCTATTCTTGTAAAATCAATAGACAGTATTGTTTCAAAAATTAGTGAAGCCAATGATTTTGATAAAGAATTTTTCAAAGTTCATTTGTTGAATTCTGATGAAGTGAATGCATTTGCACTTCCTAATGGTCATTTGGTTATTTACACTGGATTGATTTCAGATGCTGAACATCAAGATGAATTGGTGGGAGTCATTGGGCATGAAATGGCACACATTCAAATGCAACATGTCATGAAAAAATTGGTGAAAGAAATCGGTTTTTCAGTACTGATTTCCATAACTACAGGTAGTGCAGGAGGAGAGATTGTAAAACAAGCAGCGAAAACACTTTCATCATCAGCTTTTGATAGAAGTTTAGAGAAAGAAGCAGATATTAAAGCTGTTGATTATTTAACAAATGCCAATGTAAATCCAGCGCCTTTTGCAGATTTTTTATACAGATTGTCATTGGCTGATAGTCAATTACCATCCATAGTTTCATGGATAAGTACACATCCTGATTCTAAAGAAAGAGCGGAATATATTCTTGAATATAGCAAAGACAAATCAACTGATTTCAAATCCATTCTTTCAGAAAAAACTTGGGAAAGTATGAAAGAGAAGCTTACTTTTTAAAAAAAATAATATTCCTAACATTAATAATAAATTTACGCTTCTTGGTTTTTTTTAGGGTCTCTTTTGGCATCTTTTAAAGATTGTTGCAGCATCCATTCTATTTGTCCGTTTGTAGAACGAAATTCATCTGCAGCCCATTTTTCAATAGCATTGAGCATGTCTTCATTAATACGTAGTGCAAATGCTTTCTTTTTAGACATTTTAGCGAATAATTAGTTACTATTTTTTTAGTATAAAGTTTGTAATTTCTTTGATCAATACTTCCGAAATTGGAAAACTATCTGTCATGTATGATTTTAAATTGTCTTCGTCTTTTTCAATAGTTTTCAACACATGATTCATGTTTTTAATAATCACAAATTGTGCATCTGGGGCTGCTTTTGATAAGTTTTCAGCATCGGAAATCAATACTTGAATGTCTTTATCACCCTGAATAATCAATGTGGGAATCCTTACTTTTTTGATTTCATCAATTGGATTCAATGCCACCCAAGAACTAAAAAACGCTTGATTTTGAGGAGCAAATAGTGAGATTAGATTTGGATTTACTTCTTTGATACTCCCAGTTTCTTTCAATTCTTTGAAATGTTGAGCTGTAATTTCTCCCAAGGAAGCATTTTGATTGGTGATTTGTCTGATGATTATTTTGTCAATTGTTTCTCCAGCACCCGCCAAAGAAATGTATGCATCTACATTTTTTGATGCCATCATAGCCAATAAAGATCCTTGACTGTGACCTATTAAAATAATGCTGCTAAAACGTGCATCATTTTTAAAATGTGAAATGACCACTTCTACATCGCTCACAAAATCTTCTATCAAAATATCATTCAAAAAAGCGGCATTTTTTGGATTTGCAGTTCGTTTATCATAGCTGAAAAATGCAATATTTTCTTGATTGACAGCTTTCCGAAATTGCTGTATATAATTTGCAGGACTTCCATTTCTATCCACACCACCAGAACCGTGAACCCAAATTATCAACGGACTTTTTTCGGAAGTATAAGTCAATGTTCCAGGCAATTGAATCACCCCATTGTTGAAGTTGATTTCTTCCGTTTTGATTTGTGCAAATGCACTAATTGCAGTGAAAACGGTTATGGCAGTATAAAGTATCACTTTAATCATCACATTTTATTTTGATAGGTTTCTAACACACTTTTTGCTTCGGATTCTTTTTGAGTTCCGATTAATAATTTTTTCCCATTTTTGAGTTCTAATTGAATGCCAATATCTCCAGAAACATTGATGGCTTTTCCCTTTTTGCTGAATAATTTTCCACCTTTCAAACCCCAACCACCATAATCTCCAATAGGATCATAGGTTCTCACATAGGCTTTTGAGATTTCATTCCAACCAATTTTTTTGAAAGAAAAGTGGAAAGGAAAAAATTGATAGTGGATGCCTTGTTCGTCAATTCTCGTTGAAAGTTTGAATAGAAAAATAATTCCTAATGGCAATAAAATCACTAAACTAATCAGCAAAACCATTTCCAAAGAAAACGAATTTTTGTCATTTTGATATTCATTAATCATCACTCCAATAGGAACTAAGGAACTGAAAATAATAATGATGATCAACCAAAGTTGCGTAAAACGTTGTTCTTCTTTAAACACTTTCATGATTATCGATTTTTGTCTCTTTCAAAAACAATTCTTGTAGAGTGTTCAGAAATGTGAGTTACAACCCAACCTTCTCTTGCATAAAGATTTAGGGTTTCTTCTAAACGAATTTCGTTTTTTGTCATGCCCATTTTCCAAGTAATTACTTTGTATTCTTTCATGAATTTTTGTTTTTTATTGTTTAAATGTTTCTATTGTTTCAGTAGTTTTATAATTATATTTTCTACATCTAACCTCTAATCTCTAACTTCTAACTTTTAACTTCTAAAATCTAACTTCTAGTGATTCAAAGTCCCAGCATTTACAACAGGTGTAGCTTCTTTATCACCACATAAAATCACCATTAAATTGCTAACCATGGCTGCTTTTCGTTCATCGTCCAAATCCACAATATTTTTTTTGCTCAATTCTGTCAATGCCATTTCAACCATACTCACAGCACCTTCTACAATTTTGTGACGTGCTGCAACAATTGCAGTAGCTTGTTGTCTTTTCAACATGGCACTTGCAATTTCTTGTGCATAGGCTAAATATCCAATCCTCGCTTCCAAAACTTCAATTCCTGCAATTGCCAAACGTTCTTCAATCTCTTTTTCTAGTGCTTCAGAAACTTCATTTACGCTCGAACGCAACGTAATATCTTCATCATGACCTTCATCTGCAAAATTGTCATAAGGATACATACTTGCTAATTTTCGCACAGCAGCATCTGTTTGAACTCGTACAAAATTCTCATAATTGTCCACATCAAAAGCAGCTTTGTAGGTATCAGTAACTCTCCAAACCAAAATGGTTGAAATCATAATTGGATTCCCCAATTTGTCATTTACTTTCAAACGTTCACTATCAAAGTTGCTTGCTCGTAAAGAAATTTTCTTTTTGGTAAAAAATGGATTTGCCCAATACAAACCATTATCTTTTATGGTTCCCACGTATTTTCCGAATAATAAAATGACTTGTGAGGTATTGGGATTTACCAAAATAAATCCAAAAAAGCCAATAAAACTAATGGCTGTAATAATTAAATACAGTGGATTGCTTTGTTGAATGGCAAGAACAATACTTCCTGTAAAGATGAGTAACGTTACAAATAACATGAGGTAACCATTTGCTGGTTTGATAATTTTTTCTGCTTTCATGAGTTTTAGTTTATTGATTTGTATAATTTATTATGATATTAAAATGATATCACAAATATAAAGCATAATTTTTTATATTTTCAAATATTTCTTCAATTATTTCTGTAATTTAGCCAAAATTTAAGAAATCAAATATCCATGAATTTAAAACTTATTTTACTCATTCCCTTTTTCTTATTGACAAAATCAACTCATGAAGAAGCTTTTTTTTGGGGTCAAAACGGACATAGAGTTACTGGAAAAATTGCAGAGAATCATTTGACAAAAAAAGCAAAAAAAAATATTGATAAACTACTGAAAGGTAAAAGTTTGGCTTTTGTGTCAACCTATGCTGATGAAATAAAATCCGACAGAAAATACAATAGTTATTCAGTGTGGCATTATGTAAATATGGGTTTGGAAGAATCCTATGAAGCATCAGAAAAAAATCCTGAAGGTGATTTGGTTGTAGGAATTGATACCTGTATAAAAGTGTTGAAAAACGAACAAAGTTCAGAAGAAGACAAAGTTTTTCATCTAAAAATGCTAATTCATTTGATTGGTGATTTGCATCAACCAATGCATATTGGTAGAAAAGAGGACAAAGGAGGCAATGATGTTCAAGTACAATGGTTTGGACAAGGCACTAACTTACATTCAGTTTGGGATACAAAAATCATTGAAGATTTTAACATGAGTTACTTGGAATTGGCAGAAAATGCGGATCAATTATCAAAAGGGCAAATAGAATCTTTGCAAAAAGGGTCTGTGGTTGATTGGGTAAATGAAGTTCATAAAATTACGAATGACGTTTATGGATCTGTGAAATCAGGGGATAAATTGAGCTACAGATATTCTTATTTGTATTTAGAAACAGTGAGAACACAATTGCAAAAAGGCGGTGTCCGTTTGGCAAAAGTGTTGAATGATATTTTTGGATAAATCACGAGTTGAAAGAATTTACAAACCTCATAAGTTACTGCTTATGAGGTTTTTTGTTAAGAATCAGTTAATTATTTTTTCGCTATTTTTAAAAAAACTACATTTATTTCATGATACAAAAATTCATTTCATTTACACTCATAGCCGCATTTCTTTTTTCATGCAAAAAAGAGATTCCGAAAGAGACTTTAACCAAGGAAATCGCAAAAATTGCTACCGTTAAAAGTTTGAATTATCAGCAATTAAAACCTTTGTTAGAAAAGCAGGATGACAAAATATACGTGGTGAATTTTTGGGCTACTTGGTGTGCTCCTTGTGTAAAAGAGTTGCCTTATTTTGAAAAAATAGGAGCCGAATATAAAAGTAAAAATGTGGAAGTTTTGTTGGTCAGTTTGGATTTTCCAAAACAAGTTTCAACAAAATTAATTCCATTTATCAATAAAAATAATATTCAATCAGAAGTGGTTTTGTTAGACGATTTTAACGAAGATATTTGGATAAAAGCCATTGATGCAACTTGGAGTGGAGCCTTGCCAGCAACATTGATTTACCATAAAAATAAAAGAAAGTTTTATGAACAAACTTTTGATTATGAAACACTTGAAAACGAATTAAAACAATTTTTAAACTAATTATTTATGAAAACAATTAAAAATACCCTGATTTTAGCGATGCTAATTTTGATGACCACTGCATTTTCTACACGTACAGAAAATGGGTACAAAATTGGAGATACCATAGAAGATTTTTCCCTTAAAAATATCGATGACAAAATGGTTTCATTAGCAGATTATAAAAAAGCAAAAGGATTTATCATCATTTTTACGTGCAATATGTGTCCTTATTCTGTGGCAAATGAAGACAGAATCAATGCGTTGGATGCCAAATACAAATCAAAAGGATTTCCTGTAATTGCGATCAATCCAAATGACCCAAAAGCATCAAAAGGCGATGGTTTTGAAGATATGAAAGTACGAGCCAAAGAAAAAGGATTTACATTTCCGTATTTGTTTGATGAAGGTCAAAAAGTATATCCAAAGTTTGGAGCTTCTAAAACTCCACACGTTTTTATCGTCTCAAAAAAATCAATGAAAGTGGAATATATTGGTGCTATTGATAACAGCTCAAAAAATCCTGATGCAGTTACTGAAAAATATGTTGAAAATGCAGTTGATGCGTTGTTAGCTGGAAAAAAAATAGAAAAAACCGAAACAAAAGCGATTGGTTGTACTATTAAGGTTTTGTAGTTTTTGAAGAAAATTATGACTAAAAATCCCAATGAAAATTGGGATTTTTTATGCTTTAAGTTTTTTGATTTTTTGTTTTATATGTCCAAAAAAGCTTGAAAATGCAGATTTTAAATTACTCTTATAACAAATGAATTGTAATTGAAGTTTGGTGTTATTATCTAAAGAATCAAAAAAAGACTTTTTAATCCAAAATTGATCTCCAGCAATATTATTCACTTTATTAATCACACAAATAAAGTTATTTGAGAGCAAAAAAGTTTCAATTTGTGGTTTTAATGCCTGATTTTCATACAATGGAACTTTTTCAACCTCAAGCCAAATCGAATTAATGTTAGAAATTATATTTTCTGCTCCTTCTAAAACGATTAATTCAGCACCTTGAACATCCATGTGAATAAAATCTATTGTCTTGATTTCATGGTCTTTACAAAAATTTTCTAAAGTTTCTGTTTCAATACTGATGGTTTCATTAAATTCAAGCCAAGGATGAATTTCCTTTGTTTTTCCTGGTTTGTATAAAGATGAACTTTTATTACCAAAATCTGATGATTGATCCGTAGGAACCTCTTTGTTAGGTGGTTTTCCTGAGGAAAGATAAAAAGTAGCAGTCCCTTTTTGTGAAGATAATCCTAAACAGTAAGCATGCAAATTAGTAGCTTGGAATTTATCTTTGTTTTTAAGTATTTTTTCAAAATTTGAAGGAACAGGTTCAAAAGCATAACTTGTTGCATTTGTTAATATTTCTAAATATCGAATGCTACTTAAACCTTCACAAGACCCAATATCAAAAAAGGTTATTGAATGGTTTTTTTTAAAAATTTGTAATAAAACTTTTTCTTGTATAGCTAATTTAAGAGTTGCTTTCATATCAATTTTTTTCAGTTTCAAAGTAACTAAATTATTTTCTTTCTAAAAAATCTTGATATGACATTTGGGTAATCGCTTTTCCAAGGGAATCTAATTTTGAAGCATTTTTTCCCTCAGACAAAATGGGTATTTTGCTCACATAATCATATAAAAAAAGACCATTTTCGGAAATAGTTCCATATCCTTTATTGAAGGTGTAATGTGCATATTGCTTATCAGATTTATGAAAGAAATTTTTTCCAAATTCAAAGCCAGTTACATCTCCGTTTAATAATTGCAGTAAAGTGTAAGAAAAATCAACCTGACTTGAAACAATAGCTATTTTTGTACCTGGTTTTTTAACAGCTCCTCCTAACCAAAGCATAGGAATATGGAATTTTTTTGGAGAAAAATAAGGACCTTCGTGTTCAGGAGAACTGTGTCCATGATCGGCCATAATCACAATTAGTGTGTTTTCATACCAAGTTTGCGTTTTTGCAAAATCAACAAATTTCCCAATAATACTATCTGTGTAATGATGCGCACTTCTGTAAAGATTGTCCTCAGTATCTTTTCCAAATTTATAGGCTCCTTTAATTTCATAGGGTTCATGACTAGACAATGTCAACGCAATTTTAAAAAAAGGTTCTTTTTGTTCTGTAGTTAAATCGTCTTCAAAACGTTGCATAAAAACATCATCATGAGCACCCCATTTTGAATTCCAGTCTTCTTCATCAAAATCATTTCCATCTACAATTTTTGAAATTCCGGCATTTCTTAAATAGGTATTCATATTGCCAAAATTCAAGTCACCTCCATAATAATAAGAAGTTTCATAACCTAATTCATACATTTTTTTGGGCAACATTGTCAAACTTCTTGTTTTGTTTGGCATACGCATGATTCTTTCCACAGGTTGTGGATAATAGCCACTTAAAATCGCAGGAATTCCTTTGTCTGTTCTATCTCCATTAGCATAAAAATTGGTGAACAACATTCCTTCTTCTGAAAGAAAATCCAAATTGGGTGTTACATCAATTTCACCACCCAAGGAACCTACTACTTTTGCTGATAAACTCTCCCAAAGAATCAAAATAATATTGGGTTTAGAAGTAGTTAAAATATCATTTTTTGGAGAAGTCAGTAATGGGTTTCTTGAGTTTTCAATAATGGTATTTGCGATGACTGTTGGAAAAGCAACATAGGGATTTTTTCCATCTGTTTTGTGCGCAATAGTGTTGAAAAAATTCCAAGTAAAATTTAAGGATGCATGATTCGCAAACATGTTTTCAGAAAAATACACATTGCTTTGATTTACAGGAATTAATTGAAATCCGCCACGAATAGGAATCACCAAAGCTCCAAAAATCAATAAAAATGCAGGAAATTCTTTCCAACTTTTATAAATTCCAGTTTTTAATTTTGGTAAAACAATCCACTTATAAAGAAGACTAAAAGAGATTGAAACCACAATCCAACCTATGATTCCTGAAATTAATTGCGTCTTTGATGCAGAGGAAATCATCAACTCTGGTGTATTTAAATATGGTAAAAGTGAAGTATCTAAACGAATTCCCCAAGCTTGATACAATCCTGCATCTATAAAAAGTAATAGACTTATTAAAATAAGACAGAAATAGGTAAAATAATTAATCACAAAAATGATTTTCTTAGTGGCAATTATTTTTGAAAAAGCAAAGAGTAAAAAAGGAATAGCACTCAAATAAGAAGCAAAAGAAAGATCAAGCTGAAAACCAAAGAAGAAGGTTTTAAGACTTTCTAACCATCCAATTTCGGTTGTTTTTTCAATATAATAGATTAGGAAAAAAAGACGCGCAAAAACAAAATATCCAACCCAAAAAAAGGTATAGGAAAGCAAAAAAATAAGACTTTTTTTAAAGTTTTTCATAGGTTACTCTGTTACTTTTAATCGCGCTTTTACAGCAGTGGAAATGTCGGCATAATCTTTTCTCAAATACTTCAAATATCCAGTAATAGCAATCATTGCAGCATTATCAGTGGTATATTCAAACTTTGGAATATAGGTTTTCCAACCCAACTGTTTTTCAGCATTTTGCAAACGTTTTCTGATTTCTGAATTGGCAGAAACTCCACCAGCAATGGCAATGTGATTGATGCCAGTTTCTTTCACTGCTTTTTTAAGTTTATCCATCAAAATTTCAACAATTGTATACTGAATTGAGGCACAAATATCATTCAAATTTTCTTTTATAAAAAGAGGATTTTTTTGTTGTTCTTTTTGAAGAAAATACAAAATTGCTGTTTTTAATCCGCTAAAACTAAAATTCAAATTGGCCACTTGAGGTTTTGAAAAAGGAAACGCTTTCGGATTTCCCAACTGTGCATATTTGTCAATCAAAGGGCCACCAGGATAAGGCAATCCTAAAATTTTTGCTGATTTGTCAAACGCTTCTCCAACAGCATCATCAATGGTTTCTCCTAAAATTTCCATGGAAAACTCATCCGTAATTTTTACAATTTGGGTATGTCCTCCACTTATTGTCAAACAAATAAATGGAAAAGGTGGTTTTGGTGAATCATTTTCGATAAAATGAGCCAAAATATGTGCTTGCATATGATTGACATCAATCAAAGGAATAGTTAATCCCAAAGCCAATGATTTGGCAAACGAAGTTCCCACCAATAAAGACCCCATCAATCCTGGGCCATTGGTAAATGCAACTGCAGAAAGTTGATTTTTTGAGATATTTGCTTGATTCAAAGCTTGTTGCACAACAGGAACAATATTTTGTTGATGAGCTCTTGAAGCCAATTCAGGAACAACACCTCCATATTGTGCGTGAACTTCTTGATTGGCAATGACATTGCTCAATACTTTTCCATCACAAATCACTGCAGCACTTGTGTCATCGCAAGAAGATTCAATTCCCAATATATAAATGGGTTGTTCCATATTTTTATAAAAATTTGACACAAAATTAAGTATAATTTTAAGGAAGCCCGCAAATTTTAATTATAGAATTTTATTGTTTGCTACATTTGTACGAACTTTGTTGAAATTGGCAATATTTTTGATTATTTCAAGTTGTCATTAACAGTTAAAAAATCAATCGTCATCAAAAAATTGTTTCGAAAATTAGGAAAATGGTTGGGGTATTTTGTGCTCTTTTTGCTATTCATTAGCATCATTTTTTCTATTCCTTATGTTCAAACAAAAATTGGCAATTATGTTACCGAGAAAATCAATGAAGACTTTGGAACGGATATCGTAATTGAAAAAGTCGATTTTTCATTTATTGGAAGTGTCAATTTAAAAGGAGTAAAAATTAAAGATCATCATCAAGATACCTTGATTTATGTTCAAAAATTAAGAACTTCTCTATTTAATTTTAAGCGAATTTTAGACAATCAAGTCAATTTAAAAAGCATTTCTTTGGAGGGTGTTGATTTTCATTTGAAGACTTACAAAGGTGAAACCAATGATAATTTAAGCATCTTTATTGAACTTTTTGATGATGGAAAACCGAGAGATTCTTTGACGCCTCCATTTATTTTAAAATCATCTAACATTTATATCAATAAGCTGAATTTCAAATTGATAGATGCCAATAAAATTGATTCTATTGGTTATCAAATTTTGAATGCTGGTGGAAATTTGCAAGATTTTTCCATTGTTGGGCCTGATTTTTCTTCAAATATTAGAGGTTTGTATTTCAATGATTCTTACAATTTGAAAGTCACAAATTTGTCAACTGATTTTAGGTATTCATTATCAGGAATGGATTTTAAAAATACCACTTTACAAACTGAATTTTCATCAATTGTTGGCGATATCAAACTAAGTTATAAGCGTGAAGATTTGGTCGATTTTAATGACAAAGTGAACATCAAAGCTGATTTTTCTGAAAGTAGTTTGGCTATTCAGGATTTAAAAAAGTTTTATGGAGAATTATCAGGCGAACACAGTCTTGATTTTCATGGAAATTTAGAGGGAACTTTGAATAATTTTGGATTAGAAAATTTTGAACTGACCACAAAAGGAGGAATTAGAATTGAAGGAGATTTGAGTTTTGTAAATGCTGTTAATAGCGAAAATGGTTTTGTTTTTCAGGGAGATTTCAAAAATATGATTGCTACTCAAAAAGAGCTGAAAAATATTTTGCCCAATTTATTGGGAAAAACCTTGCCTTCTTCTTTTGATAAATTAGGTCAATTTAATTTGCAAGGAACTGTTTTTGCAACACCCACTCAAGTAATTGCGGATGTAATTTTGAGTTCTAGTATTGGAAAAGCAATTGCTGATTTGGAAATAGGAAATGTTGATAACATTGATTTTGCTACGTATAGTGGAAAAGTTTCGTTGGAAAATTTTAGAATTGGCGTTTTGTTTAACGATGCAACTTTCGGAAAAGTTTCTTTAAATGGAACTGTAAAAGGAAGTGGATTTCGATTGGATAATATCAATACAAAATTCAATGGAAATGTTTCTCAACTCGTTTATAATTACTACAATTATAAAAATATCAATGCAAATGGACAATATCAAAATAACAAATTTGATGGTGTTTTAACAATTGATGATGAGAATTTTAAGATGAAATTCAATGGGTTGGCTGATTTATCTGGCAAAGTCAATAGATTTGATTTCACCTCCGAAATTGGCTATTTGAATTTAAAAAACACCAATCTCTTTTCAAGAGATTCTATTTCAAAATTGAAAGGAATTATTGAAATTGATGTAGAAGGAAATACGTTTGATGATATTGTTGGAAATGCTACATTTAAAAATATTTTTTATACAAATGAAAAACAAGAATTTAGTTTCAAAGAATTTAAATTCACGTCTTCCGTTAAAGATTCCATCAAAACAATTGAAGTAAATTCGGAAGATATTGCAAAAGGATATTTGACTGGAAAATTTTCGTTTGATGAAATTGTCCAAGTTTCGCAAAATGCGTTAGGAAGCATTTACAACAATTACGAACCTTATAAAGTTGCTCCAAATCAGTATCTTGACTTTAATTTTACCATTTACAATCAAATAATTACTGTTTTTTTTCCTGAAGTTTCTATTGATAATAACACCAAAATAAAAGGTAAAATTCAATCCAATAAAAATCAATTAAAGCTTACCATTTCATCGCCTAAAATAGACGCTTATGGCAATGAATTGAAAGATGTTTTATTGCGGACAGACAATCAAAATCCGTTGTATAATTCCCATTTAACAGCCTCTGAAGTCAATACGAAATACTACAATGTTTCCAAATTGAATTTATTAAACAGAACAGAAAATGACACGTTGTTTTTTAAATCCGAATTTAAAGGCGGTCCAAATAACAAAGAAGATTTTAACTTGGATTTTTTCTATACAATTAACAAAGAAAAAAAATCGGTAGTTGGTTTTGAAGAATCCACTTTTGTGTTTAAAAACACGGCTTGGACCATCAAACCTGATGAGACAAATATTGACAAAATCACCTTTGATTTGAAAAAAGACGAGTTCAATTTTAGCCAATTTAAAATCGTTTCAGGAGAACAAAAAATTGAATTTACAGGAAATCTCAAAGGCTCAGAAGAAATTTATTTACTAGCGGATTTCAACAAAGTGAATTTGGATAGTTTTCTGCCAAAAATAGATAGTTTGGCAGTGAACGGAAATGTAACAGGACATCTTGATTTTATCAAAAAAGACAATGTTTACAATCCTGAAGCCATTTTAGTAATCAAGGATTTTGAGGTTAATAAATTCAAACAAGGAGATTTGGCCATCAATATCAAAGGAGATAATTCTTATCAAAAATACAATGTTGATTTATCTATCAGTAATGAAAGAGTAAGAAGCATTGCAGCCATTGGTAGTCTCGATTTTTCAGATAAAAAACCATTGATTTATTTAGAGGTTTTTATGGAAGATTATACCTTAGATGCTTTCAGTCCTTTAGGTCAAGATGTAATTTCTTCGTTAAGAGGAAATGTTTCAGGAAATTTTACATTGATAGGTTTTTTAGGAAATCCTGAAATGGAAGGCTTTTTAACACTTAAAAATGCAGGATTAAAATTCCCTTATTTGAATGTAGATTATGATTTTGAAGGCGAATCAACGATTTCTTTGTTAGAACAATCCTTTATTCTAGAAGATTTAAAAATTTTTGATACCAAACACAAAACACGTGGAATTTTAAGTGGCAATATTTCTCACAGAAATTTTGAACAATGGTTTTTAGATTTAAAAATTGACACAAAAAACTTATTGGTTTTAGATACAGAAAATACAGAAGAAGCCCTTTTTTATGGAACTGCTTTTATGGATGGTACTGCAACAATTTCAGGTCTTACAGATCAATTATCTATTGAAATAAATGCCAAAACAAATCCAAAAACAGTTTTTGTTGTTCCGTTAAAAGATATAGAAACTGTGGATAGTTTTGGGCTAATTCATTTTAAATCAGACGCTTTAAAAATTGAAGATAGACAAAGAGAAGTAGCAGAAGATGCCATCAAAGGACTTTCTTTAGATATTGATATTCAGGTAACTAAAGACGCAGAAGCACAAGTTGTTATTGATGAAGTCTATGGAAGTAAATTAACAGGAAGAGGTTCAGGAGATTTGCAAATTCGCATCAATACAAGAGGCATGTTTAATATGTTTGGCGATTTTACAATTGATAGTGGAGTGTATGATTTTAAGTATGGAGGAATCATAAACAAGCCTTTTATCATTCAAAAAGGAGGAACAGTTTCTTGGAATGGAAATCCATATGAAGCTAATTTAGATGTAACTGCCATTTATAAAGCGAAAGCAAATCCTGGAGTTTTATTGGAAAATTACAATTCTACCAGAAAAGAAAATATTGATTTGGTAACCCGAATTTCAGGAGGATTATTTAGCTCAAAACAAGAATTAGACATCAAACTAACGAATGTTGATCCAACCATTGCAAATGAGTTAGAATTTATTTTAAATGATAATAATATCAATGAAAAAACAACGCAATTCATTTCCTTGTTGGCTTTTGGAACGTTTAGAAACCCAGATCGTGTTTCGTTTGATATCAATAATAGCATCACAGGAACAGCTTCAAGTGCTATTGCAGCCGCTTTCTCTAGTTTGATAAATAGTCCTGATAGTAAATTTCAATTAGGAATTGATTATCAGCAAGGAGCGAATAACATCAATAATTTAATCATTGACGATCAAGTGGATGTTTCTTTCAGCACACAATTAAGTGATAGAGTTATTATCAATGGTGAATTGGGAGTTCCTGTTGGTTCGCAAACACAATCAAGTGTAATTGGCGAAGTAAAAGTGGAGTTTTTATTGAATAAAGAAGGAAATTTTAGAGGTGTAATTTTCAACAGACAAAATGAAATTCAATATTCTACAGAAGAAATAGGATATACCCAAGGAATTGGTTTGACATATCAAGTAAACTTTAATAATTTTTCAGAATTATTAACAAAAATTAGACGAAAAATAAAGTTTAAAAAAGAAGAAAAAAAGGTTGAAACTGGTAAAAAAGAAGAAGTAAAAAACAATATTTCAGGAGATTAATAAATGAATTAAAGTCAATCAATTAAATGTAAAATTTTTGGCGAAACTAAATGATTTTTTCTTGTAAACAAAGGGGTTTTGCTCTATAACGTTTTCGTAGTTTTTTTAGTTGAAGTCATTAAAAAGCCGTAATTTTACGCTATTATATTATGGAAAAAATAAAACGAATTGGTGTCATGACATCTGGAGGAGATTCCCCAGGAATGAACGCCGCTATAAGAGCTGTAGTAAGAACGTGTTCATATCACGAAATAGAATGTGTAGGTATTTATCATGGATATCAAGGAATGATTTCTGGTGATTTTATCGAATTGAATGCACGAAGTGTAAAAGGAATCATCAACAAAGGAGGAACATTTTTGAAATCTGCAAGGTCAAAAGAATTTATGACCAAAGAAGGAAGACAAAAAGCCTATAATAATTTGATAGCGGCAAATATTGATGCGCTTATCACAATTGGTGGTGATGGAACTTTTACAGGTGCTATTATTTTTAATAAAGAATTTAACTTTCCTGTAATTGGAATTCCTGGGACAATAGACAATGATATTGCAGGGACTTCTCATACCTTAGGTTATGATACTGCATTAAATACAGTTGTTGATGCTATTGATAAAATTAGAGATACAGCAAGTTCTCATGATCGATTATTTTTTATTGAAGTAATGGGAAGAGATGCAGGACATATTGCATTGAATGCAGGTGTTGGAGCAGGTGCTGAAGAAATTTTAATTCCGGAAGAAAATTTAGGTTTAGAGCGTTTGGTAGAATCCTTAAATAGAAGTAAACAATCAGGAAAAGCATCAAGTATTGTCATTGTTGCTGAAGGCGATAAATCAGGAAAAAATGTGTTTGAACTAAAAGATTATGTTGAAGAACACATGCCTGAGTACGATGTACGAGTTTCTGTGTTAGGTCACTTACAAAGAGGAGGAAGTCCTTCGTGTTTTGACAGAGTTTTAGCAAGTAGAATGGGTGTAAAAGCTGTTGAAACTTTGCTAGAAGGAAAATCGAACTATATGGTTGGATTGTTAAATGATCAAATTGCTTTAACACCATTAGAGCAAGCAATCAAAGGACAATCAAAAATAGATAAAGAATTAATAAGAGTTTCAGACATTATGTCTGTGTAAATAAATATTTAAAATTATGATTAAAATAGGAATTAATGGATTTGGAAGAATAGGAAGACTAGCTTTTAGATCGTCAGTATTGAGAAAAAATGTACAAGTAGTTGCTATCAATGATTTGCTTGAAGTGGATTATTTAGCATACATGTTAAAATACGATTCTGTTCACGGAGAATTCAAAGGTGACGTTTCTGTAAAAGACGGAAAATTAGTTGTAAACGGAAATGAAATCAGAATTACTGCTGAAAGAGATCCTGCAAACTTAAAATGGGGAGAAGTTGGTGCTGATTATGTAATCGAATCAACAGGATTTTTCTTAACTGAAGAAACTGCTTTAAAACATATTGAAGCTGGAGCAAAAAGAGTTGTTTTATCTGCTCCGTCAAAAGACCATACTCCAATGTTTGTAATGGGTGTAAACCACACAGAATTGACTTCTGATATTAAAATATTTTCAAACGCTTCTTGTACAACCAACTGTTTAGCACCAATATCAAAAGTGTTGCATGACAATTTCGGAATCGTAGAAGGGTTAATGACAACTGTTCACGCTACTACAGCAACTCAAAAAACGGTTGATGGTCCTTCATCAAAAGATTGGAGAGGTGGAAGAGCTGCATTGCACAATATCATTCCTTCTTCAACAGGAGCTGCAAAAGCTGTAGGAAAAGTAATTCCTGCGTTGAACGGAAAATTAACAGGAATGGCTTTCAGAGTTCCTACAATGGATGTATCTGTAGTTGATTTAACTGTAAGATTAGAAAAACCTGCAACTTACGCACAAATTTGTGCAGCTATGAAACATGCTTCAGAAAATGAAATGAAAGGAATCTTAGGATACACTGAAGAAGCGTTGGTTTCTCAAGATTTTGTTGGAGATACTAGAACATCAATTTTTGATGCAGAAGCTGGAATTGCTTTGAATGACAACTTTGTAAAAGTAGTTTCTTGGTATGATAACGAAATGGGATATTCAACAAAAATTGTTGATTTAATTGAATATGCAGCTTCAGTTTCATAAAGAACCTAGCATTATATAAAAAAAAACCTACAAATCTTTTTTGTAGGTTTTTTTGTTTTTATTAAGAATGAAACTGTTAGATTACCTTTATCTTTACGACTGAAAAAGTGCGCATAAAAAATCAATCAAAAAAAATGAAAATAGGTATTGTTTGTTATCCAACATTTGGAGGAAGTGGAGTAGTGGCAACAGAATTAGGAATGGCTTTGGCAGACAATGGTCATGAAGTGCATTTTATCACATACAATCAGCCTGTTCGTTTGGATTTTTTATCTCACAAATTGCATTTTCATCAAGTATTGATTGAAGAATACCCATTGTTCCAATACCAGCCTTATGAATTGGCGTTGTCTAGTAAAATGGTGGAAGTGGTCAAAAAATACCATTTAGAAGTGTTGCATGTGCATTATGCAATTCCACATGCCTATGCAGCCTACATGGCTAAACAAATGTTGTTGGAAAAAGGAATCAATATCAAAGTGGTTACTACATTGCATGGAACTGATATCACATTAGTGGGAAGTCATCCAACCTACAAAGCAGCTGTTGAATTCAGCATCAATCATTCTGACGTGGTGACTGCAGTTTCTAATAATTTGAAAGAAACTACCAATGAATTGTTTCATGTAAACAAAGAAATTCAGGTAATTTATAATTTTATTGATATCAAAAAATACGAAAAAGCACAAGATGAAGAGTGTAATAGAAATGCTTTGGCAAAGCCAGAGGAACGAATCATTACGCATATTAGTAATTTTAGAAAAGTGAAACGAATAGAAGATGTAATCAAAATTTTCTATGAAGTTCAAAAAGAAATTCCTTCCAAATTATTATTAGTTGGTGAAGGACCTGAAAGAATAAAAGCGGAAAACTTGACCAAAAAACTCAAAATTAAAGACAGCGTTTATTTTTTAGGAAATAGTACAGAAGTTACCAAAATTTTATGTTATTCTGATTTGTTTTTGTTGCCTTCACAAACAGAAAGCTTTGGATTGGCAGCTTTAGAAGCCATGGCTGCAAGAACCCCAGTAATTTCTACAAATACAGGAGGCTTGCCAGAAGTCAATATTCATGGAGTTACAGGTTATTTAAGTGATTTAGAGGATATTGATGACATGGCAAAAAATGCAATTTCTATTTTAAAAAACGATGATATACTGAATCAATTTAAATTGAATGCACTTGAGCATGCCAAAAAATTCTCCATTCAAAATATCTTGCCTGTGTATGAAGAAGTGTATAAATCTTGTTATAAAACCAAAGTATCATAATATATTCACCTTTTAGGTGTAATTGAATTTTAAAATGAAATTGCCACGAATTGAAGGATTTTTAATTACAACAAATCCAATAAATTTGAATTTTCATCAAAGATGAAAACAATTATGGTGATGAAATTCTTACAATTTGTGAATTCGTGGCAAAAAAAATCTATCATCCAATAAAATAATTACACCCAAAAAGTTATATTAATACTATTTTAAAATTACTTTTTCTTTCATCAATTTATAATTACATACTTTTAATTAAATCCATAGTTTTTTTCTTGATTTTTGTGATTTATTAAGAATTTCTCAATAAAATCGAGAATCATACTGTATATTCTAATTATTTTTTTACCTTTCAAACTGATAATTATTGAACTACACACATGAAAAAACTAGCATTACATTGGAAGATTTTAATAGGAATGATTGTCGGAATTCTCTTTGGATTGGGAATGACAACCATTGATGGAGGAGCTATTTTCGTTGCCAATTGGATCAATCCTTTTGGGACAATTTTTGTAAAACTGCTGAAACTCATCGCAATTCCTTTAATTCTTGCTTCCTTAGTAAAGGGTATTTCTGATTTAAAAGACATTTCAAAATTCAAAAATATTGGATTAAAAACCATGTCAATTTATATTGGAACAACTGTCATTGCCATTACCATTGGGTTATTATTGGTAAATGTTTTAAAACCTGGAGATGGAATTTCAGAGGAAACAATTCAAAAATTAACAGAAACCTACGCAAATAGTGGAGATGTGCAATCAAAATTAGCAGAAGCATCCAAGCAAAAAGGTTCAGGTCCATTACAATTTTTAGTAGATATTGTTCCTGACAATGCTTTGAAAGCGATGGTTGATAATTCTGCCATGTTACAAGTCATCTTTTTTACCATTTTCCTCGGAATTTCTATGTTACTGATTGGTGAAAAAAGAGCAAAACCTTTGAAAGATTTTTTTGATTCACTGAACGAAGTAATTCTGAAAATGGTAGATATCATCATGCTTTCTGCACCGTATGCTGTTTTTGCATTGTTGGCAAATGTAGTTGTTTCTTCAGATGATCCTGATTTATTAGTGGCGTTATTAAAATATGCTGGAACTGTGGTGATTGGATTATTACTGATGATTTCTTTCTATATTGTCATCATTCGTATTTTCACAAAAATGAATCCGTTTTGGTTTTTAAAACAATTAAGTCCTGCTCAATTATTAGCTTTTTCCACAAGTTCAAGTGCCGCAACTTTGCCTGTAACTATGGAAAGAGTAGAAGAACATATTGGTGTTGATAAAGAAGTTTCTAGTTTTGTGTTGCCTGTTGGCGCAACCATCAATATGGACGGAACAAGTTTATATCAAGCTGTTGCAGCCGTTTTTATTGCGCAAGCATTGAGTTTCGATTTGACTTTTGCTGATCAATTAACCATCATTTTAACAGCATTATTAGCTTCCATAGGTTCAGCTGCTGTGCCAGGTGCAGGAATGGTAATGTTGGTTATTGTGCTAGAATCTATAGGTTTTCCCTCTGATAAATTGGCCATTGGTTTGGCGTTGATTTTCGCTGTTGACAGGCCTTTAGATATGTGTAGAACTGTGGTAAATGTTACTGGAGATGCAACTGTTTCAGTATTAATTGCAAATTCTATCGGAAAGTTAGGGAACCCAAAACCTAAAAATTGGGATGACAATTTAGATGAAATAAAATAAGATGACGATGTCTTTACAAGTTCCTTCTCCATTAGTTTCAGAAGATTGGTTGTTTCAAAATTTAGACAATCCATCACTTCTTATTTTGGACGCAACAATTCCTAAAGTTGGTGCTAAAAAATTGGAAGTAATTGAAGAAAAATTTCAAATCATAAATGCCTTATTTTTTGATTTGAATGATTTTTCAGATGCTGATGCACCTTTTCCAAATACCATATTATCTCCAGAAAAATTTCAGGAGAAAGCTCGGAAATTCGGAATTCAAAAAGAACATTGTATAGTGGTGTATGACGATTTAGGAATCTATTCAAGTCCAAGAGTTTGGTGGATGTTTCAATTGATGGGATTTACCAATATTGCAGTGTTAGATGGTGGATTTCCTGCGTGGAAAGCACAAAATAAACCCATTGAAAAACCTACAGAAAAGAAACTTTCTGAAGGAAATTTCACATCAAATTATCAATCACAAAAGATTTCTTTTGTCAATGATATTCTTGAAAATCTTACTTCAAATGAAAGCTTGGTGGTAGATGCACGTTCAGAAGGTCGTTTTTACGGAACAGAACCTGAACCCAGAAAAGAAGTGAAAAGTGGACGAATTCCAAAATCAGTGAGTTTGCCACACACCGCTATTTTGAATGGTACAAAAATGAAATCTAAACAAGAATTACAAGCGGTTTTTCAATCAAAAAACCCTTCAAATAAAGCCATGGTTTTTTCTTGTGGATCAGGAATTACAGCCTCAGTTTTAGCGTTGAGCACTGAAATTGCAGAAATCAAAAATCATTCAGTCTATGATGGTTCTTGGACTGAATGGGGCACTTTACCAAATTTACCCATTGAAATATATGATGAAAAATAACGATTGGACAAGAGAGGAATTTTTAGCATACGTGCTTTTGTATGCGGCTCATTGCGATTATTTTGAAGATTCAGCAGAGTTGAATTTTATTTTATCAAAAGTTGATGACAAGACATTTCACAGAATTCATACAGAAGTAGTTGTGGATTCTGAAGACCAAAAGTTGGATAAAATTCAGCAGTATGTTTCTGAAAATAATTTATCACAATCAGAAAAAGATGCCATTATAAGAGATATCAAAAATGTTTTTTTTGCTGATGGAACTGTGGATATTTTTGAGAAAAATCTGTTTGCAATGTTAAAGAAGATTATTGGGTAATTTGTACCTAAAAATAGTTTTCAACTTCTCTTAAATCATCAATAATCAAGTCTGCTTTTTCCAATGTTTGATCAGCAGCCAACGGATTTTTATATCCAAATACAAAAATTCCTGCGCTGTTTGCAGCCTCAATACCATTGTCAGAATCTTCAATTACCACACAATTTTGTTTAGAAATTCCTGACATCATTGCTGCTTTTTCAAAAATTTCAGGATGTGGTTTGGATGCTTTTAAATCAGCACCACTAATTTTCGCAGTGAAATATGCTTGCAATTGAAAACGATTGAAAACACGTTCAATGTTTTCCATGGCTGAAGAAGAAGCTAAAATCAATGTCAATCCTTTTTGATGGGCTTTTTTTATCAAATCTTCAACTCCAGAAACCAAATGTAAGGTAGGATCATTTTCAAAATAATTCACGTAACGCTTACGTTTATCTAATACCAGTTTTTCAGGATTTATGTCTAATTTGAAATGCTGTACCAATTTTTGAAATGCATTCAAAGTAGAAGAACCTGTAAATGTTTTATACAATTCTTCAGAGACAGGCACTCCAACTGCTTCAAAAGTCTCAAAATATGCTTTTTTATGGATTTCTTCGGAATCAATAATCACACCATCCATATCAAAAATGATGCATTGAATTTGCTTTGGAAGTATCATTTAATCTAAAAATTTAGCTTTGATTTCGGGAGTTGGCATCATGCAACTTTCTTTTTTTCCAAACCATTGATAGCGGTTTTTGGCAATAATATCATAAATCACATCTCGAAAACCAACAGGAAAAATGCGCAGTGCATAGGTGAATTTCCAAATTCCTCCAAAATTTTGCATGATTTTTAGTGCTGCATTGCTTTTAATTTCATAGGCAATTCCTGGTTCGTACAAAATAATGGCATCTATTTTTTTGGTATCAATTCCTAAATAGTTGGTCAATTCTTTTCCAGCTTCCGATTGCAGGTTTGCAAACAAAAAAGTGTTTTTTGTATCATATTTGATGATTTTTAAAACAACACTATTGCACAAATTACACACGCCATCAGTGAGAATAATTTTTTTATCTTTTGGGAAATCAATCATTTAGCTATTTTAATTTTAAAAATCACACAAAAATACTGCAAGTTTTTCAAAAACGCTGTAACATTTTTTGAATTGATACGTCTTATTTTTGTTAACAAGTCATTATAGCTTTTAACAAATACTTAGTATTCATGCCTTAAAATATTGAATACTTTCGTAAAAATAATTAACCAACAGATGATTAGAATAGAAAAACTCCATAAATCCTATCCCATAGGAAAAGAATCCATCCACGTTTTAAAAGGTATCGATTTACACATCAAAGAAGGCGAATTTGTATCTATTATGGGTTCCTCTGGTTCAGGAAAATCCACTTTACTAAATATTGTTGGTTTATTAGATATTCATGATGAAGGGAATTACTACTTGAATGGTGAACTCATCAAAGATATGAATGAGAAAAAAGCGGCGATTTTACGAAACAAATTTTTAGGATTTGTGTTCCAATCTTTCAATTTAATTTCTTATAAAACTGCTTTAGAAAACGTAGCCTTACCTCTTTATTATAAAGGAGTTAACAGAAAAGAACGTTTGGAAATTGCCATGGAATATTTAGAAAAAGTAGGGTTAAAAGAATGGGCAAATCATTTGCCTAACGAACTTTCAGGAGGACAAAAACAACGTGTGGCAATTGCGAGAGCTTTGGTTACCAAACCCAAAGTGGTGTTGGCTGATGAGCCAACAGGAGCATTGGATTCTACGACTACAGATTCTGTGATGGATTTGCTAAAAGACATCAATAACGAAGGAATGACGGTTTTTGTAATTACACACGAAGAAGAAGTTGCTGCACAAACCAAACGCATTGTGCGTTTAAAAGACGGCGTAATTGTGAGTGACGAATTGACCAAAAATACAAATTCAGTTTCACATGTTTGATATTGATCGTTGGCGGGAAATTTTTCAAAGCATCAATAAAAACAGATTGCGTTCTGTGCTTTCTGGATTTACAGTTGCATTTGCCATTTTATTATTTACGTTATTGTTTGGTATTGTCAGTGGGTTAAGCAACTCTTTCAAAAGTGCTTTTGCAGATGATGCTCAAAACGCGATGTTTGTGCGAGTTTGGCAAACATCAAAACCTTATAAAGGATTGCAAACAGGGAGAACTATTCAGCTTAAAAATGATGATTTTAATTATGTAAAAGAGGAATATGAAAATAAAATTCAATACCAATCTGCAAGAATCTACAAAAACTTTACCTTAAAATATAAAAACGAAGCCAATAGTTATAGTGTTCGTGCAGTGCATCCTGATCATCAATTTTTAGAAAAAACAATCATTGATGAAGGTCGTTATTTGAATGAAAAAGATTTGCAAGAAAAATCAAAAGTGATTGTAATTGGACGATTGATAAAAGCAGATTTATTTGGTGAAAAACCTGCTTTGGGAAAACGAATCAATATGAATGGAAGTTCGTATTTGGTGATAGGAATTTTTTCAGATGAAGGAGGAGATAATGAAGAAAGATTGGCTTACATTCCAACTACTACTGCGCAAATGATTTATGGTAATAACGATTACATCAGTCAAATTAATTTAGGATACAATCCAGATTTGAATTTAGACCAAGCTATTTCTTTTGGAAATCAATTGGAAAGAGATTTGCGTTCAAAGTTAAATATCCATCCTGATGATCAAAGTGCACTTTCTGTAAGAAACATGGCAGAAGCGAATAAAAATGTTGGCAGTTTTATGGCAATTTTATATGCAATCGTAATTTTGGTGGGTTCAGGAACATTGATTGCAGGAATTATCGGAATTAGTAACATCATGATTTTTGTAATCAAAGAGCGAACAAAAGAATTTGGAATCAGAAAAGCGTTAGGAGCACAGCCATTATCAATTGTTTGGATGGTGGTTCAAGAATCTGTTTTCATCACTACGATTGCAGGTTACTTAGGATTGTCTTTAGGAACGTATTTACTGAGTTTGATAGGTGATAGTTTAGAAAAAGATTATTTCATCAAAGATCCAAGTGTAAGCACAGGAATTGTTGTAGGAGCAACAATTGTATTAATTGTTTCAGGATTGATTGCAGGGTATATTCCTGCAAAAAGAGCCGCAAACATCAAACCTATTGAAGCTTTAAGAGCAGACTAAGCATATGAAATTTATATTCGATTCAGATTCTTGGCAAGAAATTTACGGAAGTATTCGTAAAAATAAAGTACGTACTGGAATTACCATTATAGGTGTTTTGTGGGGAATTTTCTTATTAGTTGTGTTGCTTGGAGCTGCACGTGGCATGGAAAATGGGTTTAAAAAATTGTTTGGAGATTTTGCCACAAACAGTGTTTTTGTTTGGACACAATCAACAGATACTCCTTTCAGAGGTTTTCAAAAAGGAAGAACTTTTCGCTTGAAAGAAGCTGATATTGAAATTTTGAAAAGAGAATTTGAAGGAGAAATTAAATTGTTAGCACCAAGAAATCAAACGAATAATTTAATCACGCATGATTTTAAATCAGGAAATTTTCAAGTTTGTGGAGATTATCCAGTGTTGGATCAAATTCAAAAGAAAAAGTTGATTTACGGGCGATTTATCAATGAAAATGACATGCTGACAACATCAAAAGTAACGGTCATTTCAGAAGATATGTACATTCAATTGTTTGATAAAGGTGTTTATCCGATTGGAGCTTATGTCAAAATTAACAATATCAATTACAAAGTGGTAGGTGTTTATGAGCCCTCAAATACCATCAATTTAGATGGAGACTCAGCTTACATTCCGTTTTCAACGTTTAAAAGAGTGTATAATACTGGTAATAATATTGATTGGATGGTGATTACTGCAGAAGAAGGAATCAATATTGAGCAAATGGAAAAAGATGTCATTTTAACATTGAAAAACTTGCACAATGTGCATCCTGAGGATAAAAGAGCCTTTGGGTCATTCAATCTAGGAACACAAATCGCAAAACTGACAGGATTTCTTACAGGAATGCAATTTTTAACATGGTTTGTGGGGATTGCCACTTTAATTGCAGGTGTTTTTGCCATCGGAAATATTTTATTGATTACCGTAAAAGAACGCACCAAAGAAATTGGAATTAGAAGAGCTATTGGAGCAACTCCAAGAAGTATACGTCAGCAAATTATATTAGAATCGGTTTTTTTAACCACCATAGCAGGTATGTTAGGAATTATTTTTGGAAGTGCAGTGTTATTTGTCATTGACACAGCGTTTGGTCAAGGTCCAGATGCAGCATTGGTAAACCCAACAGTAAATATTCCAATCATCATCATCGCATTTGCCACATTAGTAGTTTTAGGAACCTTAATTGGATTGATTCCTGCACACATGGCAACCATAGTAAAACCAATAGAAGCATTAAGAGAAGAATAAATCAATCAACAAATCATGAGTAAAAAAGCAAAAATCATTTTAATAATTATTGGGGTATTTTTTATTGCCGCATTAATTTGGTTCGGGAAAAAGAATAGTAAAAGTATTATTCAATATGAAACCGAAAAACCTTTTAAAACTACTATTTTAAAGAAAACAGTAGCTACAGGAAAAGTAACACCTTTGGAAGAAATTGAAATCAAACCTCAAATTACAGGGATTATTGATAAAATATTATTGTTAGAAGGTGCCAAAGTGGTGAAAGGCGATTTGATTGCAACAGTAAGAGTTGTGCCCAATGAACAATCGTTAATCAGCGCAAAAGGTCGTGTTGACAATATCAAAATCATTTTGGATAACGCGAAAATTGCGTTGGATAGAAACAAAAATTTGTTTGAAAGAGGCGTAATTTCAAAACAAGAATTTGAAAATATTGAATTGAATTACAATCAAACTATGCAAGATTTAAAGAATGCACAAAACGATTATCAAATCATTAAAAGTGGTTCTTCAGGCGCTGCAGGTGCTGCAAATACCAATATTTATGCGCAAATGACTGGAACAATTCTTGAAATTCCAGTGAAAGAAGGAGATCAAGTAATTCAATCGAACAACTTTAATGCAGGAACTACCATTGCTTCCATTGCTGATATGAACAAAATGATTTTCGAAGGAAAAGTAGATGAGTCAGAAGTTGGGAAATTAATCAATGGTTCAGAAATTGAAGTTTCTATTGGTGCCATTGAAGGCAAAAAATTTCCTGCAAAATTGACTTTTATCGCTCCAAAAGGAACAGAAGAAGCAGGAGCTGTTCAGTTTAAAATAAAAGCTGACGTTTTATTGGATGATAGTTATTTTATCAGAGCAGGATATAGTGCAAATGCAGACATCGTTTTGGAGAAAAAAGAAAATGTTCTGGCTATTAAAGAAGCCTTGTTACGTTTCGATTCTAAAACAGAAGAGCCTTATGTGGAAGTGAAAAAAGCAGATGGTACTTTTGAAAAGAGAACCTTAAAATTAGGTACTTCTGATGGTGTAAATGTTCAAATTTTAAAAGGCCTTAAAATGGAGGATGAAATCAAAATTTGGAATAAAACAACCAAAGAAGACGAAAAAGAAGAACAAAAATAAGATTTACCTATAATTTTAAAAAAGGAGCTGATTTTCAGCTCCTTTTTTTGTTTTATACATTTCAAATTTCTTAGGATATATAATCAGTTTTATGTATTAAAATTAGTAATAGCAAATGAATTTAATTTGATATAATTAATTATTATAATACGTTTGAGGTTTTAACAGACTTAAAACGTATTCTTATTAAAGGCGAAAAGCCTCATTTTAAGCCTCTCCTTTTTTAGAAAAACCAACTCTATTCCAAAAATAAACCTCGCTTAAAAAGCACTAAACAAGGTTATTTTTATACTTATTTTGATTTTTAAGCGTCTGGATAGTTTTTTGAAGTGGTTGTGCAACAGTTACCGCTGTTAGCGGCAGTGTTTCTTGTCATTAAAAAAGCCGTCCCAAAAATAGAACGGCTTGATTTATTGTGTATGGTTAAATTATCTGGTCTAGTGTGATTGAATTTGTGCAACAACAGTTGGAAAATCAAAATAGTCCCAGTCCTCTGCAACCTTTTCGTTTTCAAACCTTCTCATTATAATTCCTTCAAACTTTAGCTTTGCACCGCTTGCAGGAAAACCCAAAAAATCTCCTTTATGCGTACCTGTAAAATTGAATCGAATCACCAAGCGGTCGCCCTCCCCAACAATGTCAATAATTTCAGATTGCAAATCCGGGATTGCTGAATGAAAACCTTTGATTGCTTCCATAAAACCCTGAGGCGTTTTAGCAATAAATCCTCCTAGTCCATGATAAACATAATTGTCTGTTAAATATTCTTCAATGGCAGTGTAGTCCTTTTCATTGACTACTTTTTGCGAAATGTATCTCGCTATTTCTTTGTGTCTTTCTACCATAATTTTTACACTTTAGTGACTACCCATTTGACCAAACAAAAACCCTAAATACATATCAAACATCATGGCACTTTCTCTGTAAGGATATTTTGCGATTAGTTGAGTTTTAAATTCTTCCGCAGAAGGTTTTTTTGCAAATAATTCTTTGGCTACTTTTAAATAGTAAATACAATTCATCACTTCATCTTTGCCACAAGGCAAGCCATGCCCAGCTAAAATATAATTATATCCATCTGCTTTTAATACATTTTCTAACTCCGAAATCCATTTGTCAAACCAACCCATGCCTAGCCATAAATGAACCCCACTGTAAACTAAATCCTGAACAACGATTACACCTATTTGTGGTAGTTTTATTAATAGTTGAGCTTCGCTCTCGGCACCTTCTACCATTTCATATTGATAGATTAAGCCATCAATAACTTCTTCTGTATTTGGTTCAAGCGTGTGTGAAGGCACAACAACTTCATTTGGAATTAAATCACCAAACATTGGTTTCTGATTTTTAATCATTTGGGGACCCCATTCAGCTATTACTTTGTCAATTCCTGTTAGGGTATAAGCTGGATATTCACTGAAAGCCGAAGCCAAACCGAAATAATGGTCGGGGTGTCCGTGTGAAATAAAAATCCTGTCAATTGGTTTATTTAACGACAAGGCATATCCTTTGAAAGCTTGTGCCAATGGCGTTAAGAAGTGGGTATCTAGCAAAACTAATTTGTTTTCTGTTTCGATAATGTGCGTTGCGTTTGCCGCAGCTTCGTATGGTGCTAAAAAAGTATGAACTTTTACCCCATTAAAATCTTTTACGATTATTGAAGTTGAATTTTGTGTTGTCATTTTATATTTTTTTAGGATTTTCATTTAACTGAATAGGCGTATTGAAGAGCAACCGGGTCAAACGTTCCAAAGAAGGCACTTTCTGCCCATGTTTGGGTAGCTTGACCTATTTTCTGAAATTTTTCTTGGTTTTCATAAACTGTCATTCCAACAGCTAAACCTTCGGTATTTTGTCCGGCAACTACTTTAAATTCCCAGCTTTGTACAACACCGTCTTCTTTGCCCAATTTGGCGACGAAAGCTTTTCTCATTTTGTCAAATTCTGCTTCCTGACCTTCTTTTACTCTGCGAACAGCTATTTCCAAAATTTGTCCTTGTTTGTTTGCCAATGTTGCTAGATTAAACTCTCCTCCTTCTATGGGCTGCACAAATACATAGGCCTTCAAGTCCATAGTCTGGGCAAAACTCATGAAGTTACTCATCAGGTCGTTGTTGGATTGTACGGCTCCTAGTGTGGCGTTGGATTCGTACTCGGTCATGCCTATAAACACAGGCAATTTGTCGGGTGTAGGCAGTGCATAGAACGACTGAAACTCACGGTCGTTGGATACGCCATTTATTTTGGTGAGTTTTTCAATAAATGCTTTTCTTGCTTTCTCGAAATCTTCATTTTTTCCCTCCTTTACTGTGCGTACTGCTATTTCAAATATAGGGCTGGCAGTAGATTTGACCGATTGAGCATACGTGATGAAGCCCGAAACCAAGAGGCTGAATGTGATAAATAACCTTTTCATTTTTCTTTGTTTTAAGTTTTAAACAAAGTTATGATGGGCTAAAAAGTGAAAATTATCAATACAATAAATTTATTGTCATTTTGACAACTCTCTAAATTGTTGTGGCGTCTGAGACGTTATTTGTTTAAAGAAGCGGGTAAAGTTTGGAGGGTCGGAGAAATTGTATTCGTATGCAATTTCAGCATTGGTTTTAGAAGTGTATAAAAGTTCTTTTTTTACTTCCAATGCAAGTCGTTCCTTAATAATCTGTACGCTTGTTTTAGCATAAAAATCTAAACAAAGCTTGTTTAGATAAGTACGACTAATTCCTAATAAATCTGCATAATATTGAACATCATTGTGCTTTTTTATGTCTTTTTCTAAGGCGTAACGGAATTTTAATAGGTAATCATTCGTAAGCAATTTGGAATTTAATTTTAAATGCAAATTGGTGTAGAGGCGGTTCAACTTTATCAATAACTGATACAGATAAGCCCGAATTAGGTGTTCGCTATCTTGCTGAAAGTTTCTAATTTCTTTGTGTATTTCTTCAAACAAGTCAAAAATACCGGCTTGTTCTTGATTGTCTATTTGTAAATAAAGTGGATTGTCGGTATTATGAAAGTATGAAAACTTGAAAATAAAATTCTGCTCATTAAAAAACTTGTCCAAAAATTCTCCTTCGAAAAAAATAAAGTAACCGTCTTTAAAAGTAGCCTTACTGATGTCTACCAATTGAGACACAGGAATGAAGATGATTACATTTTTGCCAAGCGAAATAGTTTGATTATTTATTTTGATTGTCCCCGATGAATTTTTCAGAAATGCAATTGTATAAAAATCAGGAAGCACTTCCATTTTGTCAACGGCAAACTCTGATGTGTGAACCGTGTCAATAAGAATTTCCTTACCGTACTTATTTCTTTGAAATGTTAATTTCTGCATATTCTATGTCGTCTTAACATTGCCGCTAACGGTTAGTATATGAAAAGTAGGCGATTTTGAAGCACCAAACTTTCGGTTAAGTACAAACTTTGATACGAGCCAAAAGCCTCGAATTTACTACTATTTCGCCTATTTTTTATATACATTGTTGTAGCACGTTTTTAGTCTATTATTCTATCAAATGTTTTATATATAAATTCAGTTGATATTGAATCTTTAACAATTTTAAATTTCAAATTTGTAAATTCTGCTCCTCGACGACCAACTCCTTTTCTTT
>NZ_JADWOV010000252.1 GCF_015767435.1 Polaribacter sp. BAL334 | reverse complement strand
GCAGCAATTCCACTTCCTTGTGAATGTCCAGATACTATAATTTTTGAACTATCAACCCAGCTCTCTTTTAGAAGCAATTCTATGACAGAAATATTTCGCTTAACATAATACTCTGAATAGTTTTTGTTGACATATTCTTTTGGGTATATTTTTTGAGATTTGTGATCATAATATTCCCCTCGATTTGATAAACTATCCTTATGACTTATTAAAGGAATTCCGGGTTTATTAACTATTATAAGATGATAATCATCCTCAACAAACCCTTCTTCAAGAGTTGAATACTTTACTCTCTGTTTGCCATTATGAATGAGTAATGGAACACCTAAGGAACCTTGAACTGAAAAAAAGATTGGTTTTTTCTTATTTTCATCTCCTTTTTTAGACTTCACAAGTACATCAATAGAGTCTCCTTCAATAAAGTATTGAAAGTGTCT
>NZ_JADWOV010000251.1 GCF_015767435.1 Polaribacter sp. BAL334 | reverse complement strand
GTTCCTACAAATATGGGTGATGAAGTGATTGGGAAATCTGGTTTGGGAGATGAATTAAACTTTGTCCCTACTCACCCAAATACTCTTCAATCTCTTGAAAATGAAAATATTTTCGTCATTGGTGATGCCACCAATGTTCCAGCTTCAAAAGCAGGTTCTGTGGCCCATTTTCAAGCCGAAACTTTGACAGATAATATTTTATTATACATCAATAAACAACCATTAAAAGAAGAATTTGATGGTCATGCAAACTGTTTTATTGAAACTGGAAATAATAAAGCACTTTTAATCGATTTCAATTATGTGCAAGAACCTGTCACAGGAAACTTCCCATTTGCAGTTATTGGTCCTCTAAAACTATTAAAAGAAAGTATTTTTAATCACTGGGG
>NZ_JADWOV010000250.1 GCF_015767435.1 Polaribacter sp. BAL334 | reverse complement strand
TTAGATAAATGCCTTGTTTTTACTCAAAAAAAAGAACAGTATTATAATGGCAATAGAAATAATTTCATTTTCCTTTTCTCTTGCAATGCCAACAAGTTTGGCATTAATAAAGAAGATGCTTTAGATTATTGCCTCACAAATTTTGATTTAGATGAATCTGAAATAAAAGCTACAGTGAATAGCGCATATAAAAACAATATACAAGACTTTGCGAAGTATGCGAAAGATGCAAATTCAAATATTTCAACAAATGAAAACAAAGAGAACATAGAGAACATAGAGAACAATAAGTCTGAACTCATAAATATGCCCTATTTACCAAATCATGTTTTCGATAAACTTCCTAAAATCCTCAAAAAAGGTTGTGAAGTGTTTAAAGATTTGCGTGAACGTGATGTATTTTTTACAGGAGCAATTACAATAGTAAGTGGTTGTATGAATACAGTATCTGGCGGTTATAGAGGTAAGAAAAATTTTGCAAATCTATTTAGTTTTGTAATTGCTCCAGCAGCAAGTGGTAAAGGTGCTTTAACATTTGCAAGAGATTTAGGAATGAAATATCATGAAAGATTAGTAGCACAAAGCAATGAAAAAATAAAAGAG
>NZ_JADWOV010000249.1 GCF_015767435.1 Polaribacter sp. BAL334 | reverse complement strand
TGACCCACTTTTTTTCTATATTTTAACAAGACAGCTGGGTTTGCTCCCCACCAAAGTTGTGGTCCAAATGCCGCTTTTAATCCCGATAATGAACCTTTTCCATCTACTTCAAGTCCTAGAATTTCTCCATTATAAATATCTAAATTAGGGCCATAATTCGCTTCTGGATATAAACCAAAAATATCTCCTTCATACGCCCAATGATAATGGTTTGTTCTGTAAAAACCTCTCATATCAAAATTCTCGGCTTTCCATTCAAAAGAAGCATTGTAAACACGTAATCTATTGTTATCTGTGAGTGTTAAATTTCCATTATCGGAATTTACAGTTACAGGTCTTCCTACATTTTCATAGAAAATATCATCAATAGGATTTCCGGCAACGTTTCCTAAAATATTGAAATTCACTTCAGCCTTCAT
>NZ_JADWOV010000024.1 GCF_015767435.1 Polaribacter sp. BAL334 | reverse complement strand
TCAGGTGTTTCTAAATAGGTAATTCCGTTTTCAATAAAATGTTTTGGAGTGCTGTAAGGATATTTTTTGATGTGATTTTCAGACGATTCCACAACATCTTTTACCTGTTCATCTTCTGAATTATACACCATACTTCCTCCATTGATCATGGAATCTGTAAATATTTTAAACTGTTCTTTGTAATTTTCAAATGTGGGAAAAACATTGATATGATCCCAAGCAATGCCGCTCAACAAAGCAATATTGGGTTTGTATAAATGAAATTTGGGACGTCTATCAATGGGCGAACTCAAATATTCATCTCCTTCCAAAACCACAAATTCATTTTCTTTTGTGAGATGCACCATCGTTTCAAAAC
>NZ_JADWOV010000248.1 GCF_015767435.1 Polaribacter sp. BAL334 | reverse complement strand
TTTTTAATTTTAGTTGCTTCAATACTTAAAATCCATCTCCAGGAGCAGCAGGACTTTGTGCCTGAGCTTTTTTAGGATTCAAAATCATATAAGTACCTAATGCAGTTAATGCTGCATATTTACTATAATTACCTATTTTCTTTATGGCTTCCTTTCTTGTAATGTCTTCTGTTTTATGTTCTATATTTTTCATGATATTTTCTAGTTTAAAAATTACTAAATTATTCTAAAATAATTTTTTTGTTTAAAGTTCCGTTTTCATTTTCTAACTGTACGATATAGATACCAGTTGTTAATTTTGGTAATGCAATATCTTGCACCCCATTAGAAACAAAAGAAGTGTTTAGCACTTGTTTTCCTAAAATATTATAGATTTTTACACTGGCTCTTCCTTGAGATAACCCTACAATTCTCAACGAAGATTTTGCTGGAGAATAGATGCTGATATTGTCTAAAGCAACGTCAGTTGTACTCAACACTCCTGAAGCTTTTGTGTGTAAGTAGAAACGTCC
>NZ_JADWOV010000247.1 GCF_015767435.1 Polaribacter sp. BAL334 | reverse complement strand
GTCCTTTTCAAGATTAGTTAGAATTTCGCTTAACATATTCAATTCAAGTTCACGCTCGATATTATCATTATTCCAATTATTTATCTGAAGAGCAATTAAAATACCAATCACTACCAGAATAATTTCTCCTATGGCATAAATTAGGTACTTACTGAACTTATTTTCTGCCAGTAGATGTTTTCTAATTTTCCTAAAGAATTTTATCATTGGTTAATGGTTTGTTATAATGAAGCACAACGTTTTTGTATAAATAAAGTTGCGTTTTTGACAACGAGGAATTTCCGAAGGAAATTCAGAAGTTGGCAAAAAAGCAACAACTTTTGATAAAGCTAAAAATAGCAATTTTTTTTATACGGTGTTACCCAACGTTTTTTATTTTCAGATTAATTCAATTCCAGCTTTCTCAAAAATATTCTGTAATTCTTTTTCAATCGGAAATGGTTTTAATGGCGGAACATTCGCTCCTCCAGGATTTCCAACTGGAATTTTTCCAACAAAGGATTTCACACCTCCAAAAATCAGACGTGGAATTTGTCCAATAATTTCTTTTCCGTTTTTGATTTTAATTCCGAATTCTAACATTTTCCAATGTACAAAAGTATGAGCGTAAGGATATTTCTGTCCAATTATATGAGCTCTTTCCAAATGATTCCACGCACTTTTTAAATTTCCGTTTGCATATTCAGTTCGGTATTTATTCAATTCCGCTTTATAATATGGTTTCAGACTTTCAGGTATCGAAGTGTAAAATTTCATATCTATTTTTTTAAGTTTTCTATTCGGTTTAAATTCTAACGTTCTGTTTTTGTTAATGTTGGGTAACGGTTTGTTTATGGAAAGTTGCGGTTTTGTGAACGAGGAATTTCCAACGGAAATTCTGAAGTTTGCAAAAAAGCAACAGACTTTAAATTAAGCTAAAAATAGCAATTTTTTATAAACGGTGTTAGGTACAGTTATTTTTCAATTCCTTCATTTTCTCTTTGCTTTTCTATAAAGTCAATTCCACATTCTAGTTTTTCCGCCAATTTTGATTTTGGGTTTACAATTCTCCAAAATGGCGTAACTTCTTCGATGTCTTTTCCTACATTCAATTCCTCAAATGAAGCTTCAGAAACAATTCTCAAAAAAATTCCCGCTGTTACAGGACAGGTTTTGTCTGCTTGATATTCAATTGCCAAGTCATTTCTCATAGTTGATAATTCAGTAGATTTTCCAAAAGGTATATGCCTAACGTAGTCATCAATTATTTTTGGTGTAGCAATAAACATTTTGCTTCCTTCTGGAATGTCTGCGAATTTTTTGTCTGTCGTTTTAATTTTACATGACTTGTCACAATCCCTTTTTTCTATCCAAGTTTTCTTTGCCATTATTTACTAAGTTTTTTCTTGATGTTTCTTCCTAATTGTGCCTAACGTTGTTGTATATGGTTTGTTGCGTGTTTAAAGCACCTAATTTAGTAAATAATTACCAACCAAGAAAGCCCGCGAGGACTTTCGTAAGTAGGCAAGAAGCCAGCAATAAATTATATACGGTGTTGGCGGTAGTTTTTATTTTTTCGGCAAGTACAATTTTATGTCTCCGTTTCCAAAAAGTACTTTATCCAAATGACCCATTTTTCTTCTGTCCGTTGTAATTAGATGCATATGTACATTGGAATCGTGATGTGTAAAAACACCTTTATGTTCCGTTGAAAAGAAACCTACTATTTCCACTTCACTATTTCCTAATGCATAGTTTATCTGTCCTTGATGTGCTTCTTCTGGGGAACTGACTTTTGTTCCTTTGGGTAAGTTTTGAATATGGATTTTGGCACTATCAATTTGCCCTTTCAATTTAAAAACAAAAGGTCTATTAAAATCAAGTGCTTTTTTGTCGATAAACTCTTCTAATTCCTTAATTGTCTTGATGTCTGAAGGTAAGTCTTCAATATTCCAATCCGTTTGATTAGCATAAACTAAAAATGGTGCTTTAACTTGGTAAGTTTCCTCAACAACCATTGTTGTGTCTGATGTTACTGTAGAAACATAGGATTTTCCATCAATTATTAATAGTTCTCCTGTTAGGTATTCAACTGGTCCTATACCATAAAGCCCTTTTTTGTCCTTAATTGTATCAAGATTTATTGTTCCTACAAGTTCACCTTTCCACATCACATTTTTCATTGCTCCAATGATTTTTATGTTATTTTTTGTTGGTTTAGTACTTGTACTGCAACTTGTTATTAAAAGAATTATAATTGAATTTAATAAAATAATGTATTTCATTTTATGAATTTTAGTTAAAAAAAATGGGAGTTTGGGTATACCAAACTCCCAAAATTGTTTTAAATATTAAGATTTTGTTTCAGCTTTACCAACTAAACAAGCTTCTTTTTTATCTCTTGTACAGTTTTTTCTTTCTTCTTCTGTACAAGTTTTTTTGTTTAAAGAACAAGTGTTTTTATCCCTTTTACAATTTTTCATATCTTCTGATGAACAAGTTTTTTTGTCAGCAGAACAATTACTATTGTTCATTTTACAATTTTTCATTTGTTCTTCAGAACAAGCTTTCTTGTCCATTGTACAAGTTTTTGTTTGCTCACAACTTTGTTTTTTTTCTTGAGCATTAACGCTTAAACTTACAAATAGCAAAAGCATTACAATTGAAATTATATTTTTCATTGTATTATTTTTAAATGATTATTTATTTTTAAAATCTAAATTTTAGCAAATAATTTTTGGAGGTTGCCAAATTTTAGAAATATAACCATTAAGAATAATTTCTTTGAAGTAATATTTTTGTTTCTCAGCTATTGATTTAAAGTAAACGTCTGAAAAAGTAAAATTATTTGGTAGGAAAACAAATATTGAGGAAAGATTAATATTTAAAATGCAATTTTGTTTGTTAAAAGGATTATTCCCTTCTTTGCTTTTTTGCTTATTGCAATGTTGCATACATTTATTTTCACAAGAATCCATTATTTCCATTTTAATGAATTTTGCTACTGGGAGCAAATTCATTAAAATAAAATAGGTTAATAATATGATTACTGTAAATTTCATTATGCAAATGTAACTATTTTTTTCATTTTAGGAGATTAGTCTTTTTAGCACAATTTTATAATTACCGCCAACGTATTTCTTTAGTTTGTAATAAATATCTTTATAAAGAAAGAGAGGAGAACTATAACGTGTTTTAGATTTTGAGCTCCACTGCACGTACGAGTCCTCTCTTTCTATAAAGTTGCCGAGAACCATTTGGAATACCAGGAGAAAAATCTCCCGATAAAGGAAGTAGTTAAAGCAACATATTTATTAACCTAAATGTAAAAATATGAAAAATTACAAAGAAGTAGTAGGAATTGATGTATCAAAAAAAACAATTGATGCATATTGTTATCAATCCGAAGTCC
>NZ_JADWOV010000246.1 GCF_015767435.1 Polaribacter sp. BAL334 | reverse complement strand
TCCTAAAATGATAACTCCACCCCAAAGACCGTTTAAGTCTAAGTCATGACCAGGAGCAACATACACACCAGCAGCAACGTTTGCAGCTGTTAAGGGATCAGCAGCAGCAGTAAAAACGATAGGTAAAGCAGCAGTTCCGTTAGCAATGATTTTAGCACCTTTAGCTACAACTAAAGCAGATGCGTCAACTGGATCAGATTTAAATGCAGCTTTGATAACTGTACCAGGTTGAATTGTTAAAGTTGCATTATTATTTACAACAACTTTTCCGTCAATGTTTACAGTTCCAGACCAATTTGTGTCTGAAGTTATAAAAAATACAGTACCACTACCTATATTAGATGACGAACAAAGATTTGCATCTTTAGTAAAGTATGCAGTCCAACCACTAAAAACACACGTATTTGCCCCAGTTCCAGGAGTTTGATCAGCTAATATTTCAGCATGTGTACTTGTTAATTGAGTAGAAATAGTTGAAAGAGCATCAGTAGTTACGAAATCTAAGTTAGAGAAAGTAAGTGTAGTTCCAAAAGTGTCAGCATCAATACCTTTTACTTTACTACCCACTTTAAAGCCTTTGAAAACGATA
>NZ_JADWOV010000245.1 GCF_015767435.1 Polaribacter sp. BAL334 | reverse complement strand
TCCTAAAATGATAACTCCACCCCAAAGACCGTTTAAGTCTAAGTCATGACCAGGAGCAACATACACACCAGCAGCAACGTTTGCAGCTGTTAAGGGATCAGCAGCAGCAGTAAAAACGATAGGTAAAGCAGCAGTTCCGTTTGCCATTAATTTAGCACCTTTAGCAATCACTAAAGCAGAAGCATCAACTGGGTCAGATTTAAAAGCAGCTTTGATAACTGTTCCAGGTTGAATCGTTAAAGTTGCATTATTATTCACAACAACTTTTCCGTCAATGTTTACATCCCCAGACCAATTTGTATCTGTGGTTATAAATGTAACTTGACTAAATGCTATTGAACTAGCAAATAAAACACATAAAAGTAAAATTTTTTTCATAATTAAGTTTATATAGTTAATATAATGAATTGCAAAATTAGTTTAGCAATCATTTTTTTTGGTTAAGTGATTATTAAGTATTCAAGCTGTATGTTAATATATTGTAAAGTGAAAAATATGTAATGAATTAGATAATATTATAGAAAAAAAACAGGAAAATATTTCAATGAACAAATCAAGTACAATAAAACTTTAAAGCCTTTTTAGGTAATTTTTTTAATAAAAAAAACCGTCTCAAATTTAGAATTGAGACGGCTTCTATTTTTAAGTTTTTATTGAACTTTAACTTTTTTTATCAGCACAACAAGCCATTTTACAATCTTTTTTACATTCCATTTTTGTGGCGGTTTTGTTGTCACATTCTTTTTCGCACTTTTCAGTACATGAATGATTTTCTTTTTTATGGATAGAAGCTTTGTACAAATCTCCTCCTGCAATGCCATCAACAAAAGCAATTAAGTCTTTTTCCGAAGTTTTATTTGAATCAAATTCGATGGTGGCAATGCTATCTGCAAAAACAACTTTGGCATCTAAAACACCTTCTTTTTTTGATAATTTTGATTGAATGGTTTTTGCACAACCAATTTCGCAAGTCATTCCTGAAATAGCCAATGAAACTTGCGCTTTTTCAACAGGCAACTCAACTTTTGCTGCTTCTTTTTTACATGAAACCATGAATAAACAGGCAACTGCAATACTGAAAATTATTTTTTTTGTGTTCATAAGATTTTCTGATTAAATTATGTTGCAAATTTATAAATTATAATACAGCTCTTTACAGAAATTATTAGAATTTTGCAGTCGCAATTTTTTCTTTATGAATTTACAACAACGAAAATGGTTGTTTCTTGTTTTACTTACTTTAGTTTGGGGTAGCTCCTATATTTTAATTAAAAAAGCATTATTGGGTTTTGAGCCTATAACTTTGAGTGCTTTACGAATTACAACTTCTTCTATTTTATTATTGATGATTGGTTTTTCTAGCTTGAAAAAAATCAAGAAAAATCAATGGAAGTATATCTTTTACACCGCTTTTTTAGGAACTTTTTTTCCTGTTTTTTTATTTTCGTTTGCGGTTCAAGAAATTGATAGTGCTATTGCTTCCATGTTGAATTCTTTTACGCCTTTCAATACGTTTATCATTGGAATAGTAGTTTTTGGATTTGGTTTCAAGAAAAAGCAATTTATAGGTATTTTATTTGGTTTGATTGGAACTTCTATCCTTATTTTAAAAGGGGCAGATATGAATCCGAATCAAAATTATTGGTTTTCATTATTGGCTATTTTGGCAACCTTTGGATATGCTATGAATGTAAATATTTTAAAAAAACATCTTTCGGATTTAGATGCTTTGGCAATCATCACAGGAAATTTTTTGATGATGTTACCACCTGCAATTGCAGTCCTTTATTTTTCAGGATTTTTTAGCACTTTTTCAGGAAATCAAATGCAAATGGATTCTATATTCTATGTAGTAATTCTCGCAATTTTCGGAACAGGAATTGCCAAAGTGTTATACACCAAATTGGTTCAAATTTCAACACCTGTTTTTGCTTCTTCTGTTACCTATTTAATGCCTTTAGTAGCCATTTTCTGGGGATTTTTAGATGGTGAAAAACTGAGTATTCTACAACTATTTGCAGGATTTATCATTATGTTTGGAGTGTATTTGGTGAATAGGGCTAGGTAATAAGAATCGAGAAAAAAGAGAAAAGAAGCAAGAAAAAAGAGAAAAGAAGCAAGAATAAACAAATTTAAATTAACCCGTTGAGTCAAATTATTTTATTGGATAATAAAATAGATTTTTTTTGCCACGAATTCACCAATTTTAAGGATTTCATCACAATAATTGTTTTCATCTTTGATGAAAATTTAAATTTATAGGATTCATATTTATAAAAAATCCGTGAATTCGTGGCAAATTTATTTCAAAACTCAATTACACCAACAGGTTTAAATTAATAAAAATAGTCATAAAAAAAGAGTCAAAACAAAACGTCTTGACTCTTTTTTCTTTTCTCTTTATTCTAAAATCTATTTTCTAAATTGATTTATTTAAAATCAGCATCAGAAACACCTTCATTTACTTTGATTTCTTTGATTTCAAAATTCAAATCCATAGGACCCATTTTTTGACCAATTGAGAATGGGAATTTTATGCCATTTACTTCTTTATAATCTCCAAAGTTTGTTGGAACTTCTACTTCTTTTCCATCTGGAGTTTTTACTTTTTTCACTTCTTTTACTTTCAACCAAGTTGTCATGTCGTAAAAAATTTCAGTGTCTTTGAATTTTAAAACGATGGCATTTTTTCCCTCTAAAGGTTCAATTCTTACCAAAGTTCCTGCAGTGTAATTCAAATCATTGAAAATGGAATTTGCTGCTTTTGCTTCTGCAATTTGTTCAGCTGTCATATCCATTTTTTGACCACGTCCTTCTGCATAGCCTTTTTCGCCATCAAAAACTGATTTTTGAGCCACATTTCCCATCACACTAATTACTTGTGAAGTTTTGTTTGGTAAAGAAGCTTTCATTGTCATTACTAATGGAGTTCCTTGAATAGTTGCATTTGCAGTCATCATGGTGGTTTTCACAGCCATCACTTTGTCTTTTCCGCCAATAGCATTCAAGTAATTGTTTACTACTTTTTCAGCAGTCATTCCATCAGGAATTGGCAATGTCATTGCAGGTTTTTCTGTTGGATTTCCTTCTTTGTCAAAATATTTGATGACATAATCGGTATTTTCCAAGTTTTTCAACACATCAATTCCTTTTCCAGTAATGATAATTCTGGCTTTATCTCCTTGAAAATATTTGATGGCTGCATTTTGAATATCATCCAACGTAACTGCATTTATTTTTTCAAGATAGGTTTCGTAAAAATCTTTTGGCAAATTGTATCTAGCCATGTTCAATGCAAAACCTGCTACTGTTGCTGGTTTTTGAACATCCATCACAAAACCACCAATGTATTCTTCTTTTACGTTTTTCAAATCTTCTTCAGATACTTTTTTGTATCTAATGGTATTGATTTCTCTCATCAATTCCACTACTGAACTGTCAGTTACCATATTTCTTACGCTTGTTGAAGCTCTAAAACTTCCTGCATATTTACTTTGTCTTACACCTGAATATGCTCCATAAGTATATCCTTTGTCCTCACGTAAATTTTGAAACAATCTGGCAGTTCCTCCACCACCTAAAATTTGATTTGCCAATACTGCAGCAAAATAATCTTTATCTCCTAGTTGTAAGTTGATATTATTAATCACAGCAATTTCTGATTGAACTGCGTTTGGCATATCAATAAAATTGATTTCTGTTGTTGGAACATTTTTTGGAGTTGGCAAAGTATACGTAGGAATTGTTCCTGGCTGCCAATCTGCAAATAATGAATTGATTAGTTTTTTTATTTCTTTGGTTTCAAAATCTCCGACAATTACTAAATACGCATTGTTTGGTTTGTAAAAATCGTTGTAATTTTTCACAACATCTTCCAAAGTGATTTTGTTCACACTTTCTTTAGAGGTAAATTCTCCATAAGGATGGTCTTTTCCGTACGTCAATAAATCTTCTACACGTCTTGCAATGGAAGTAACATTTTTCTCATTGTTTTTAAGATTGTCTAAAATGATTTTTTGTTCTTTTTCAAATTCTTCTTGTGTAAAAGTGGAGTTTTTTACGCCATCAGCCATCAATCCTAAAATCTCTGGAAAATATCTTTTTAATGACGAAGCAAATGCACCTGAACTAAAAAACGAAACATTTGCACCATAATAATCTACTTTTTCATTAAAAGCATCTTTGGTGATATTTTTAGTTCCTCTTCCAAGCAATCCTCCCATCATAGAAGAAAGTCCTGCTTTTTCTCCTTCAAAATAAGGGTCATTATCAATCGTTAAGTTTGCAGAAACTCTTGGTAATTTATGGTTTTCTACCATAATTACTTTTAAGCCATTTTTTAGCGTAAAAGTTTCAGCTTTTCCTAATTTTATTTTGGGAGAAGGTCCTGGTTCAGGTTGTTTACTTCTGTCTATTTGTGCATTTCCAGCAAAAGACAGGAGTAGTAAAGTGACTAAAGTTATAATTCTTGTTTTCATATGATATAATGTCTTTTGATGTTATTTTTTTTCTGGAAGATATTCTAAAATTAATCGTTGATTTGGATTTAGATATTTTTTTGCTACCTCTCTCATTTCTTCTCTTGTGATAGATCTATAAATATCAATTTCTGTATTGATCAAATTTGCATCTCCAAATAACACATGGTATGTGGCTAATGAACTTGCAATTCCTTCAACACTTGAATTAGAACTTACAAAGTTATTTTCGAATTGATTTTGTAGTTTTTCATAATCTTTTTCAGAAATTAAATCTGTTTGAATTTTTACAACTTCTTCATCAATTTCTTTGATTAAATCTTCCAATTTATTTTCACCTTGAGGCAATCCATATAAAACGTAAGTTCCATAATCTTCTTGACTCAAATTAATAGCACCTACTTGCAATGCCATTTTTTTGTCATCTACTATTTTTTTATACAAAACAGAACTTCTTCCTGTGCTTAAATAAGAAGAAATCATATCCAAAACTCTAGAATCTCTTGTTTTCATTGAGGGAGTTCTATAAGCTGTAATGATTGCTGGAATTTGAATATTTGGGTCGTAAGCAGTAGCTTTTATTGGCTCAGTAATTGGATCTTCTTTTGGGAAATCTCTTTTAATTTCTTCCCCTTTTGGAATAGAACCAAAATAAGAGTCAATCATTTTCTTAGCCTCATTCATATTAATATCACCAGCAACCACAAGTGTAGCATTATTAGGGACATAATATTTTTTGTTAAATGCTAAAAACTCTTCTAAAGTAGCTGCATCTAAATGCTCCATTTTACCAATGGTAGTTCCTTTATAAGGGTGTCTTTTAAACATGTTCAATTTCACATTTTCTAAAAAACGAGAATAAGGTTGGTTATCAACACGCAATCTTTTTTCTTCTTTTACTACTTCATTTTGAGTATTTACACCCTCTTGACCTATGATGGGATGCAATAATCTTTCAGATTCCATCCACAATCCCAATTCAATTTTATTTGATGGGAAAATTTCATAATAATAGGTTCTATCGTCATCAGTGGTAGCATTATTTCTACCACCATTAGAAGAAACAATTTTAAACCATTCTCCTTTTTTGATATTTTTTGTTCCTTCAAACAATAAATGTTCGAAAAAATGCGCCATTCCAGTTCTATCTGGTTGTTCATCTTTTGCGCCAACATGATACATTACTGATGTTACTACTACAGGAGCAGAATTGTCTTGATGCAAAATGACATGCATACCATTGTCTAATTTATATTCTTCAAATTCAACCTTTTGAGCTGTTGAAGAAATCGCTACTAAAAACACCGTAAAAAGTGTTACAATCCTTTTTTTCATTGATAGATATTTAGTTAATAAAAGTTTCAGTTTAATTTGACGCAAAAAAACAGGCATTGTTACATAAAAATCGCGCTGTTTATAGTTTTTTCAAAAATAGTAAACGATATATAAATAAACGAATGTAAATGGAATTTTTATTTGGTTCAGTATCTGTAAATTAATTTTAGAAATCTGTTGATAAAATTAAAAAAAGAACTATATTTGCACCCGCATTTTCACGAAGTAAATGCAAACAAACAAGTATTAATACGCAAAACAAATAGTATGTACGCAATCGTAGAGATAGCAGGGCAGCAGTTTAAAGTAGCAAAAGACCAAAAAGTGTACGTTCATCGTTTACAAGCAGAAGAAGGTTCAAAAGTAACTTTTGACAACGTTCTTTTATTAGACAACAATGGATCAGTAACAATTGGCGCCCCAGCTATAGAAGGAGCTTCAGTAACAGCTCAAGTTTTAAGTCACTTAAAAGGTGATAAAGTAATCGTCTTCAAAAAGAAAAGAAGAAAAGGTTATCAAAAGAAAAACGGACACAGACAGTATTTAAGCGAGATTCGTATTGAATCTATTGCTGCTACTGGTGCAACAAAATCAGCAAAAGCAGCAGCTCCAAAAGCCGAAGCTATAAAAACAGCTACTGTAGATTACAGCGCAATGACTGTTGCTGAATTAAGAGAAGTGGCAAAAGAGAAAGGTATTGAAGAATACAGCTCTTTGAAAAAAGCTGAATTGATTGAAGCGTTAACTAAATAAGAAACACAATTTTAAAACCATAAAGTCATGGCACATAAAAAAGGAGTAGGTAGTTCGAAAAACGGTAGAGAATCAGAATCGAAACGTCTAGGTGTAAAAATATTTGGAGGACAAGCTGCAATTGCAGGTAATATTATTGTTCGTCAAAGAGGAACAACTCACAATCCAGGTGATAATGTATATATGGGAAAAGACCATACTTTACACGCTAAAATTGATGGTGTTGTTGAGTTCAGAAAGAAAAGAGATAACAAATCGTATGTTTCTATAACTCCATTTGAAGCTTAAAAAATCTTTTTAACACTATAAAAAAAGCTCAAACATTTATGTTTGAGCTTTTTTTATTTTAATTTTTTTTTAACTTGTTTCTATCAATTGTTTTCTTATTTTTAGGAATCAAAAAATCAACTATGAAAACTTTTTTCAGCATCGTTTTATTTTTTATTTCTTTTTCTATAGTTTGTCAACAAAAGGAATTTTCTCAAGAAGAGATTAGAACTAAAATTGAAGAATTTATTTTATTAAAAGAATTGGATTCAGCTTCGTATTTTCTGAAAAATTTAGAAAAATCTGAATACAAATCAATTCTTGAAAAAGTTTCCAAAAACAAAGAACTTTCCTACAAAGAATACAATACCTTATTTTTAAATTTAAGAAATAGGACTTCTATAAAATATGAACGTATTTCAAATTTTATTGATGAAACAGTAAAAATTCCTGAAAAAAAACAGTTTGATGAGTCCTTTTTTAGAATCAAATGTGACCAAATTTATAGTCTTAGAGATGATGTTAGTATAGAAAAAGCTTCTGAAAAACATAGAGAATTAGAAAAATATCTGTCTAATTTCAATGAAAAAGACATTACAATTCAAAAGGCAACATTACGATTGCAAACACATCCTATTGTTTTGAATTTAATTGAAAGAAATCTAGATGCTGGAAAAAAATTAGTATTAGACTGCTTAGCGAAAGCAAAAGAATTAAAAGATATAGAACTTCAAATCATGTTTTTATATCATCTAACAGACTTTTTAGTTTTAGAAGGTAAACTTCAAGAATATATTGATATTTCCGAAGAAAGTTTAGCGCTTGAAAATCAACTTCAAAAACATACACCTTATTATCATGCCATTTTACAACATTTAATAGATGCCTATATTTTTAAGGGTGGTAATACTGAAAAAGTTTTACAGTATATTGATGAGTTGTATAACGACCCAACTTATATGATTCAAACCTATGCTTTGTATCTAAAACTACTTGGAAAGCCAGATACAGATACTGTAATTAGAGAAGAAGTTTTAAAAAAGTTTGAAGTAAAAGACGTTAAAGAATTGGTTGAAAAGTTTCAAATTCTTGGAAAAGATTTAAATTCTAATGACTTTTATAAACTATTATTTGAGGGTTCTAAAGCGTTGGTAAATAACGATTTTTTAAAAGAAGCTCTAGAAATTAAAGACCAATCTATTGCGCTTACAAGAAAAATTTACTCTCAAGATTTGTCACAATCTTTAGCGGATTTTAAAGTGGAACAGGTAGAAAAAACCAAGCAGCAAGAAATTGAAAATGAACAAGAGAAAAACAAATTATTTAGTTTGATTTTGATTCTTGTAGGTGTATTTCTCATCATAAGTTTATTGATTATTCGAAAAATTTCAAAGCAATCAAAAGAGCTTGCTCATAAAAATGAAATAATAAATGAAACTTTAAAAGAAAAGGAATTATTAGTAAAAGAGGTACATCACCGAGTAAAAAATAATTTTCAAATAGTAGCAAGTTTATTAGAACTGCAAACTCAAGGAATTTCAGATGAAAAAGCACTTGAACTTGTCAATGAAGGAAAAAATAGGGTAAAATCGATGGCATTAATTCATCAAAAATTGTATCAAAACGATACAGGTTTGATTGATTTTAATGAATATTTAAGAATGTTAACCAGAGAATTATCAATAGCTTACAAGCAAAAAAACAATGTTGAAACCACAATTGATGCAGTAAATATGTTTTTTGAAGTTGATACAGCAATACCATTAGGATTGATTATCAATGAAATAATCACAAATGCATACAAATATGCATTTCATAATGAAAAAGAAAACAAACTTTCGATTTCAATTCATAAAGAATCAGAACATTATAAACTGATAATTCAAGACAATGGAAAAGGGATTTCAGAAGATTTTGATATTAAAAATGCAAAAAGTTTGGGACTACTCCTTGTAAATAGACTGGTAAAACAGTTGCATGGAACTCTAAAACAATTGAATCAAAATGGCGCAAAATTCGAAATCACATTCAAAGACAATTATGCTAGAAGCCTAGTACAATAAATTTAGAAAAAAATAACGCAAACTTTGAAATCTTTTTATACATTGTGAGGGCAATAAAATAAGATGGAAAAAGTAAAAATATTGGTTGTAGAAGATGAAATTATCATTGCAGATAGTATTTGCAATGCCTTGAATGAATTGGGATATCATGCTTTAGAACCTGCCATAAATTTTACGGAGGCAATTGAAACAATTGAATCTGAAAGACCAGATATTGCTATTTTAGATATTCATCTTTCTGGAAAAAAATCAGGAATTGATTTGGCAAAAAAAATCAGAGAAAGTTATCATTTTCCATTTATTTTTCTCACTTCCAATGCAGATTCTTTTACAATCAATCAAGCAAAAGAAGTAAAACCTCCTGCCTATTTGATCAAACCTTTTTCAAAGGAAGAACTATACAGTTCAATTGAAATTGCATTGCATAATTTTTCTACAAAATCAGGAGATTTAATGGATGAAAACTTGATTATTAAAGAGGCAATTTTCATAAAAAATAAAGGATTTTTTACGAAAGTTTCATTTAATGATATTTTATATTTGAAAAGTGACCACGTTTATGTAGAAATAATTCTTCAAAACCAACAAAAACATGTTGTAAGAACGAGTTTGAATGATATTTTGAACAAACTAAATACTAATTTTATAAGAGTTCATAGAGGATTTGTCATTAATGTCGCTTTTTTAAGCCAGATAAATAGCAATTCTGTGAAAATTATTGATGAAGAAATTCCTATTGGAAAAAAGTTTAGAGAAGACCTTATAAACCGTATAAATTTAATTTAAGAACACAAAATCAATCATTTAGAACATTTTAAATTTATTTTTTGTAAAATGCTTTACCTTTAATGTGTTTAGTGAAAATCTTAGACAATTTTTCGGGGGAACAATATGTCTCTAGATCAACTAAAAAAAATTTAGCCATCCTTTTTGGGTGGCTTTTTTTATTCATAAATTAATTACTTGTTTTTAAGTTCTATATTTTTTACTGCTATCAATTTTGTACTTTTACCTTCATGAAGTTTTTGTACAATTTTTTAGTTTTCATTGTCTCATCAATTTTGCCAATAATAGCGCTTTTTAATAGAAAAATAAAGCTTTTTATTAATGGAAGAAAACAAACATTTCTCAAAATTGAAGCATTAAAAAATGAAGAAACTATTTGGTTTCATGTGGCTTCTTTGGGCGAATTTGAGCAAGCGCGTCCAATTATTGAGGAACTAAAATCAAATTTCAAACAGTATAAAATATTGGTTACTTTTTTTTCTCCTTCAGGATATGAAGTTCGAAAAAACTATGATTTGGCTGATGTTGTTTGTTATTTACCTTTAGATTCAAATGCGAATGCTGAAAGATTTATAAAAAATATCCATCTCAAATTTGCCATTTTTGTGAAATATGAATTTTGGCCAAATTTTTTAAATGAATTATATAAAAACCAAATTCCAACGATTTTAGTTTCTGGAATTTTTAGAAAAAATCAATTGTTTTTCCAGTTTTATGGTGGTTATATGCGCAATTCTTTAAAAGCTTTTCATCACTTTTTTCTGCAGGATGAAAATTCTAAAAAATTATTAGAAAGCATTGATTTTAAAAATAGTTCCGTTGTTGGAGACACCCGTTTTGATAGAGTTTCAAGAATTTTGAATCAAGATAATTCACTCGATTTTATTGATGAGTTTAAAAATAATCAATACACCATTGTGGCAGGAAGCACTTGGAAAGAGGATGAAGAGCTATTAGTTAATTATATCAATAACATTGCTTTAGATGATGAAAAAATGATTATAGCTCCACACAATATTCAAAATGAAGCTATTGTAGCATTGAAAAAATCAATCCATAAAAAAACGGTTTTGTTTTCAGAAAAAGAAGGAAAAAACATGGCTGAATATCAAGTTTTGATTGTTGATACCATTGGAATTTTAACCAAAATTTATGCTGCTGCAAATGTGGCTTATGTTGGAGGAGGTCTTAAAACGGGTTTGCACAATATTTTAGAACCAGCAACTTTTGGAATTCCTGTGGTGATTGGAAATAAATTTGACAAATTTAAAGAAGCTGTAGATTTGGTAAATCTGAAAGGGTGCATTTCTATTTGCAATCAAAACGAATTTTCGAGTATTTTTACAAAACTGAAAAAGGAAGAAGATTTTAGAAAATCGACTGGAAATATCAATAAAAAATACATTCAAGAACATTTGGGAGCAACCCAAAAAATTATGAATTATCTAAAAACACAACTATAATATGGATTTTATTTTTGAACCTTTTGCATGGTTTGTTGGTGGACCTTTGATTGCAATCTCATTGGTTTTATACTTTTATTTTGGGAAAAATTTTGGAACTTCAACTGATTTTGAAACACTTTGTACCTTAGCAGGCGCAGGAAAATTTTCTGATTATTTCAAAAAAGATTGGAAAGAAAGAGATTTTGGACTGATGTTCGCAATTGGACTGGTCATTGGCGGAATTATCGCTTCTCATTTTTTAATTCCTGATCAAACAGTTGCATTGAATCCAAAAACAATTCAAGAATTGACAGATATTGGTTTTACAAATGTGGCGAATCAATATTTTCCGGACGAAATTTTTAGCAACGAAGCCGTTTTTTCCTTAAAAGGATTTTTGATTTTAGTAGTCTCAGGTTTGTTGATTGGTTTTGGAACACGTTATGCAGGAGGTTGCACTTCTGGTCATGCAATTACAGGTTTAAGTAGTTTGCAATTTCCATCATTATTGGCAGTTATCGGATTTTTTATTGGTGGTATTATTGCTGCTTGGTTCATCATTCCCACAATTTTTTAAGTTATGAAAAATATTAAATTTTTACTTTTAGGAATCTTTTTTGCGATTGTTTTAAGCAAATCTCAAGCAATTTCATGGTTTCGTTTTTATGAAATGTTTCGTTTTCAATCATTTCACATGTTTGGAATTATTGGAAGTGCTATTGTAATTTCTGCCGTTTTTATGCAATTATTCAAACGCGGAATTATCAAAGATATTCATGGAAATCTCATCAAACCAAAACAAAAGGAAAAAGGTTTTGTAAGAACATTGGTTGGAGGTACTTTTTTTGGAATTGGTTGGGGGATTTCAGGTGCTTGTGCAGGACCCATTTTTGTAATTTTAGGTTTCAAATTTTTACCTGCGTTGATTTTATTACTATCCGCTTTATTAGGTGCATTTATCTATGGTTTGCTCAGTAAAAAATTGCCTAATTGATGAATTCTTTAATTGATTCTTTTGGTCGTCAAATTGACTATGTGCGTTTGGCAGTCACAGACCGTTGCAATTTGCGTTGTCAATATTGCATGCCTGCGCACGGAATTGACATTGTTCCAAAAGATGAATTACTGACTTTTGATGAAATGACGCGTTTAATTCGTGTTTTGTCAGAATTGGGCGTTAAAAAAGTACGTTTAACTGGAGGAGAACCTTTCGTAAGAAAAGATTTTATCCAGTTTTTAGAGATGCTTTCTTTCAATGATTTGCTGCAAGAAATCAACATTACTACGAATGGCGCATTGATTTCCGAACATATTTCAAAGATTGAAACACTGAAAAAAGTGAAAACTATCAATTTGAGTATTGATAGTTTACAGAGAGAAAAATTTGCCAAAATCACAAGAAGAGATGTCTTTCCAGAAGTGTTTAAAACCTTTGAATTGCTTGAAAAAAGTAGTTTACAATTAAAGTTGAATGTCGTTGTTCAATCAGGTTTTAATACAGATGAAATCAATGATTTTGTGAGATTAACTAAAGACAAAAATGTAGCAGTTCGTTTCATTGAGGAAATGCCTTTCAACGGAAAAGGTCAGCGTGAAATGAATAAAAATTGGACGTTTCCAAAAATTTTAAATGAAATAAAAAGGGAGTTTGAAGTGACTGAAATTCAGTCTGAAAAATCATCCACCTCTAGAAATTATAAAATCGAAAATCACATAGGTTCAGTAGGAATTATTCCTGCTTTTACAAGAACAATTTGTAGTGATTGCAACCGAATTCGAATCACATCAAAAGGCACTTTTAAAAATTGTTTGTTTGATGATGGTGTTTTTAATTTGCTTGATTTTATAAGAAATGGCGCAAGTGATGAAGATGTAAAAACGCTTTTTTTATCTCTTGTAAAAGAAAAACCTGAAAACGGATTTATTGCAGAAGCCAATAGAAAAAAAGGAAGTGTTTCTGAAAGTATGAGTACAATTGGAGGGTAAAATATTTTTGGGGTTATTTTTAATTTTATAGTTTCTTGTGGTGCAAATATTCACTATATTGCATCAAATTATTTTATATGGAAACAATTAGAAAATCAATTACGTTTACTCAGCAGCAAAATGAATGGATTCGTCTTCAAATTGAAATTGGGAATTTTACAAACGATAGTGAATACATTAGAGATTTAGTAAGAAAAGACCAATTTGAGAATCAGAAATTGTTGGAACTTCAAAAGGCAATTGATCAAGGATTCTCAAGTGGAGTTTCTCCCTATTCAATTTCGGAATTGATTCAAAAAGTTGATAAAGGTGAATTATAAATTATCGTCTGCAGCTTCAAATGATTTAGTTGGAATATATAAATTTGGCATACATTTTTTTGGAATAAAACAGGCAAAAGAATATTTATTTGCATTGGAATTATTTCTTGATGAATTGTCAAAAAGAACCGAGTTGGCGAGAGACGCTAGTATGTTTGCGAAAAGCTTAAATTATTATCGATTTAAATCACATGTCATTTTTTATGTTTTTGATTCAGATAACCAAATTTTTATTATTAGAATTTTAGGAAAAAGAATGGATTTTATTCAGCATTTATAAATGATTTCATTTAAGGAAGCTTTACAAATAGTTAAAAATTCAGCACAAGATTTTGGTGTTGATGAAATTCCTTTTTTAAAATCTTCTGGAAGAATTTTGAAAGAATCGATTTTCGCAGATCGCGATTTTCCACCTTTCAATAGAGTTACTATGGATGGAATTGCCATTGATGTTACCTCATTTCAAAACGGACAAAGAACCTATAAAATAGAAGGAATTCAACCTGCTGGAAGTGAGCAAATTTCGTTGAAAAATCCTGAAAATTGTATTGAAGTGATGACTGGAGCTGTATTGCCAAAAAATACTTCTGCAGTTATTAGATATGAAGATATTACTATCAAAAATGGAATTGCGATCATAAATATTGATGCGATTTACGACCGACAAAATATTCACGAACAAGGAAAAGATGAGCAAAAAGGAACTGAACTAATTGCAAAAAACACCTTAATTGGCGCTGCAGAAATTGGCGTTTTTGCAACTGTTGGAAAGTCGTTTGTAAAAGTAGCAAAACATCCCAAAGTGATGATTATTTCTACTGGAGATGAATTGGTTGCTGTTGACGAAATTCCATTAGCGCATCAAATCAGAAAAAGCAATGTTTTTACCTTGGTTTCATTACTTGAAAAATTACATATTTCATCAGAAACAAGTCACATTTTGGATGATAAAGTCGTTTTAAAATCAACAATCAAAGCATATTTAGAAACTTATGATGTGTTGCTTTTTAGTGGCGCAGTTAGCAAAGGAAAATTTGATTTTTTACCAGAAGTTTTCAGTGAATTAGGAGTCAAAAAATTATTTCATGAAGTGTCTCAAAAACCAGGAAAACCCTTCTTTTTTGGAAAAACTGAAAAATGTACAGTATTTGGATTTCCAGGAAATCCAGTTTCAACTTTTGTGAATTGTTTGGTGTATTTTTATCCTTGGTTTTACAAATCTGTAGGGTCGAAAATGGAAGAAAAAACAGCTATTTTATCAGAAAATGTGATTTTTAAACCGAATTTAACGTATTTTTTACCCATAAAAATACACTATAGATTTGGGCATTTGATTGCAACTCCCATAAACGCAAATGGTTCTGGAGATTTATCAAGTTTGCTAAAAGCAGACGGTTTTATGCAATTGCCAAATGATACAACTGAGTTTAAAAAAGGAGAAAGTTTTAAAGTTTTGAGTTTTTAGTGTTAAGTTTTAAGTAAATAAAGTTATCATGAAAGAGAGTATTGTTCAAAAAAAGAGTTTTCAATTTTCGTTACATATTATTTCACTTTATAAAGATTTACAAATTGAAAAGGAGTTTATAGTTTCAAGACAACTTTTAAGATCAGGAACTTCAATTGGGGCAAATATTGAGGAAGCATTAGCAGGACAAAGTAAAAAAGATTTTGCAGCAAAAATGGCAATATCATCCAAAGAGGCTAGAGAAATAAAATATTGGTTAAGACTTTTAAAAGAAAGCGAACTTACACTGTTATATGTAAATTCTCTGATTTTAGAAATAGATGAATTGATAAAAATTTTAACTTCTATTGTGAAAACTTCACAAAAAAAAAATTAATGACTCTAAAACTTAAAACTAAAGATTAAAAACTTAAAACTTATGCCTGATTTTTCACATATAAATACTTCTGGAAATCCAAAAATGGTCAATGTTTCTGAGAAACAAATAACTCAAAGAACAGCGATTGCAAAAGCAAAAATATTTTTAGGAAAAGAAGTGATTTCACATTTCACAAATAATGAACTTGTCACCAAAAAAGGGCCTGTTTTTCAAACTTCGATTATTGCAGGAATCCAGGCAGTGAAAAAAACTTCAGAATTGATTCCAATGTGTCATCCTTTAATGATCAATGGCGTTGATATTGACATACAAATTTTGGATGATGATCATGCAGAAGTGACGTGCAAAGTGAGTATTGAAGGGAAAACAGGTGTTGAAATGGAGGCTTTAACTGGCGCAAGTGTTACCTGTTTAACGATGTATGACATGTGTAAAAGTATCAGTCAAAAAATGCTCATTCAAGAAATAAAGTTGATGGAAAAAACAGGTGGAAAATCGGATATCAAAAATGGATAAGCATCAAAAACATACAAACTTAACTAGGAAAAATAACGATAATTACGCTCCAAATGAAATTGCTATTTTAGGAACAAATTGCGCTATTATTTCAACTCTAGTTCAGCAGATTTCTGAAAAATTATCCAACTATCAATTGGGGTATTTTGATGCTTCTCATGCCAAAAATGAAAACCCAAATTTGCTATCCACATTCACTTTTCATCAGGAAGGAAATGTGCAAATCAACTCTTCAAAAGCCGTAAATCCGTATCAACAAAAAGTGGATTTTGCGCAATTTGATTTGGTTTTTATCAATGGAAATCATTTTGAAGGAGCCAAACAAATCTTGATGTTGGATGAAGAAAAGGAAGCTTCTGTTCTCAAAAGACTCTATCAATTACAAGATATTCAATTTGTAATAAAATTGAAAACTGACATCGAATTTTTTCCTTTTTTGATGGAGAAATATCCGAAAATTCAAGAATTACAATGCTATTCAATGGATGAAATTGACAAAATTTCACATCACATTCAGCAGTTAATTCAGCAAAGAATTCCTCCAATTAAAGGGTTGGTTTTGATTGGCGGAAAAAGTGTCAGAATGGGAAAAGACAAATCGTTGCTCGAATTTCATGGAAAACCACAAAAAGAAGTTGCCAAAGAGTTGCTTGAAAACAACAATATTGAAACGTATTTCTCTGTGGGAAATTCATCAGCAAAAATCAATGAAATTTCAGACACTTTTTTGAATTTAGGACCTTTTGGAGGCATTTGTTCAGCATTCCAAAAAGATCCAAATTCGGCTTGGTTTGTGTTGGCAACAGACGTTCCTTTTGTGAATGATGAACTGATTAAATGGTTGCTTCAAAAAAGGAATCCATCAAAAGTGGCAACTGCCATCAAAGGAAAAAACAAGGAATTTATGGAGCCTTTGATTACCATTTATGAACCAAAAGCATATCCAATTTTGTTGCAATATTTAGCTCAAGGATATTCTTGCCCTCGAAAAATGCTCATCAATAATGATGTTGAGATTGTAGAAGTTGATGATGATTTGATTCGAAATATCAATACTCCTGAAGAGTTTGAATTGGCAAAAGCATCAATCATACATAAAATTTAAAACAAAAAATGGATTTCTTAATCGCCTAAAAAGGCTCCTTTCGAATTTACAAAAAAAGATACTGAAACAAGTTCAGCAAAAAATGAAACCAACCAAAAACCAACTATTCAAACGTCAAATCACTTTATCAGAAATTGGTGAAGTTGGGCAAGAAAAATTACAAAACGCTTCTGTTTTAATAGTTGGTTGTGGAGGTTTGGGAAGTGCTATTGCAGTATATTTGGCTTCAAGTGGCATTGGAAAAATTCATTTGATTGATTTTGATACTGTTGATATCAGCAATTTACACAGACAAGTTTTTTATAATTTATCAGATATTGGCAAACCAAAAGCAGCTGTTTTGGCGTCTTTTATCAAAGAAAGAGCGCCTTTTACAGAAGTGATTTTTTACAACAAAGCTGTTACAAAAGAGACCGTTTTTGACTTGATTTCAACAATTGATGTTGTGGTTGATGGCACAGATTCTTTGCTTACAAAATACCTTTTAAATGACGCTTGTGTATTGAAAAACAAACCATTAGTGTATGGTTCTTTGTATAAATTTGATGGTTACGTAGCGAGTTTTAATCTGCCACAACAAGATGCATTTTCTGCAAATTTAAGAGATGCTTTTCCAATCATGACCACTGATATTCCCAATTGTGAAACTGCAGGAACTTTGAATGCGATTGTTGGAATCATTGCAACACTTCAAGTGAATGAAGTGTTGAAAATCATCACCGAAATTGGAAAACCGCTTCAAAATGAATTATTGATTTACAATTCGCTGAACAATTCACAGTTAAAAATGAAATTAACTTCGAATTTTACAAAAGAAAAAATTCAAGAAATCTTTGATTCAGAAAGCTATTTTGATGAGAATTGTGAAGTTCAAAATGTAAATTGGTTGATTTCGTCTGCTGAATTAAAAGAAAAATTATTGGATGATAATTTGGAGATAATTGCTGTTTTACCCAATTTGAAATTGCCTTTTCAAGTGCATCAAACCATTCCAATTCAAGAATTTGATGTCGCTAAAATTGATATTGATAAGACTAAAACCTATATCATGGTTTGTCAAAAAGGATTGAACAGTTATAAAGCAACTTCCGTTTTAAAAAGCCATTTTCCTGATTTGAAAGTGTTTAGTTTGGCTGGTGGAATTGAAAATTATCAATAATCTATCTCTTTTTCTCTTTGTGCCTTCTTTGTGGCTTCTTTGTGCTTTTTGTGTTATAGCTATTTTACAAAGTTTCTCAAAGAAGACACAAAAAACACAAAGTAAAAATGTTTAAAATTTAAAATAAACGTTCTATTAAATCAACTTTATTTCTTCCATTCCAACGTTTCAATCAATTGTAAAATATCTTTTTTGATATAATCAACAGCTGGTAAAATGGAATCATAATTGGGTTTTGCATAGAAATACAAAGCTCCTTTTATAAAATGATGGGTGCTATCTGTCAAATGAAATTGAAGGTTAGAAGCCGCATTTCCAGTGATTTCATACATACTTCCAAAAACTCTTTTTTCATAGTTTAGAAAATCTTTTGGGATGATTTGTTCTGCTTTTACGGCATGTTTGAAAACCAATTTTTCAGCATCAATCAACAATGCTTCCAAATTATTTTTAATAGGTTTGTACGTTATGTCAACAGACGCTTTCAGGTTTGGGTATTGAATTTTTAACCAATTATTTGCTTCGTCTATAATAAGTGTATTCTCTTGAATATCAAAATAATAGGGTCTTTCAAGTGTCAAATTTTCATACTTTTTTTTAGGGTATTCAAGACTTAAATACGCTTTTGGTTTTGGTAAAAAATCGGAATTACAAGAAGAAAGAGAAAAGAGAAAAGAAAAAAGAATAAAGAAAAAAGAATTACGCATTTCTGGTAGCTTTAATTTGTTTGATGCGTTTTTTATCCAACGCTTCTATGGTAAACGTATAATTCTTGAAAATTATTTTCTCTCCTTTTTTTGGGAATTTTCCGGAAATTTCTAAAATAAATCCTGCCAAAGTTTCGCTTTCGCCTTTTTCTCGTTCAAAAATATCTTCATCTTCGTCATCCAAAACTCTACAAAAATCCTTGATAGTCGTTTTTCCTTCAAAGATATAATTGTGTTCATCAATTTTTGAATACGACAAATCTTCATCATCAAATTCGTCATTGATATCACCTACAATTTCCTCAATAACATCCTCTAAAGTTACCAAACCACAAGTGCCTCCATATTCATCTACTACAATTGCCAAGTGATTTTTACGTCCTCTAAAATCGTCCAATAAATCGTCTAATTTTTTATTTTCAGGCACAAAAAATGCAGCTCTTACCAAATTTTGCCATTTAAAACTGGTTTTATTCAAATGCGCCAACAAATCTTTGGCGTATAAAACCCCTATAATAGTATCGATATTGTCCTTGTAAACCGGATTTCTAGAGTAGCCTTTTTCAAGAATTTTTTTCAAAACCTCTTCAAATGGTTCATCAACAGAAATGGCAAAAATATCGATTCTTGGCGTCATGATTTGCACAGTCTCTGTGTTTCCAAAATTGACAATTCCCTCTAAAATTTTTTGTTCTTCTTTGGTGGTTGCGCCTTCTGAAGTCAATTCTAATGCTTGCGAAAGTGTTTCTACATTGAAATGAGAGTTCATGTTTCCCAAGTTTTTTTCGATAAATTTTGTAAGCCAAATCAATGGCATGCTAAAAGGTGTCAAAATTGTATTGATAAAATTGATGAATTTTGACATTTTTCTGGAGAAAAAAAGTGCATTTCTTGAGGCATAAATTTTTGGCAACACTTCTCCAAATAACAAAATCAAAAAGGTAACTAGAATTACTTCAATCAAAAAACGAATGGGAATTTGAAAGTAGAAAAGATTTAGTTGGTAATCAAAATCGCCAAATAAATTTTCAGCTAAAGTGGCAAATAAAAGGACAATTAAAATATTGATAAAATTATTGGCAATTAAAACTGTTGCTAATAATTTCCTGGGTCTTTCTAATAATTTTACAACAATGTTTTCTCCTTTTGCTTGATTTGATAAAATATTCAAATCAGTTTGAGAAAGAGAGAAAAAAGCGACTTCAGTTCCAGAAATTAGCGCGGAAGCAATTAATAAAAAAATCAGCGCAATTGCGTTGATAACAATCAATAAATTGAAGCTTGAAAATAGTAATAATAAAGGTTCAGGATCTGGATCCAAGGGTTGAAATTTTCGTTAATTAAAATGGTAAATCGTCATTTTCTTCAGTATGACTGGTGTTTATAACTGAGGAAGGTTGACTATTTTTTGGACTGTTTGAGTTGCTTTCCGTATTTTTTTTGTTGGATAACATCGTTAAATCTGTAACATGAATTTCGGTTGCATAACGTTTGATGCCATCTTGTTCCCATTGACGATTTTTCAATTTTCCTTCCAAATACACTTTGTCACCTTTCACCAAATATTTTTCGCAAATTTCAGCTAATTTATTTTTTACAACCACATTATGCCAATCAGTATTGGTGATTTTTTCTCCAGTTTGTTTGCTTACATACGTTTCGCTAGTTGCCAATGGAAAACGTCCTATAGAATCGCCACCATCAAAATAGTGCATTTTCACTTCGTCACCTAAATTTCCAATAAGAATTACTTTATTGATTGTTCCTGCCATAGCATTCAAAAATTAATGAATCAAAAGTACTAAAAATATCCATTACTTTTTCAATTGAAATTGTGCTAAAAAATTTGCAATCAATACTGGAACAGGGAAATTTTGAACTAATTTCCAAGGAATTTCAGCGTTTTTGTTTGAGGTAGTTTCCACAATCCAAAAATGAGTGTGTAAATGTTGATGAGATAATTTGTGAATGATTTCTTTAGGATTGAACAAAGAAATGGTGGTTTCTTCTGGAAATAAATCCGTAAATTCTTTGGATGAAATAAGTTCTTCTTTTTGGATTATTGAATCAGTTTCTATCAATGGAAATTGATACAAACCTTGCCAAATTCCTTTATCATTTCTTTGTGTCAAAACAGTTTTGTCATCCTCCGTTTTGATTACTAGATAATTGAAATAACGATTTTTTACTTTGATTTTTTTTTCTTTTACAGGCAATTCTTTTATCAGATTTTTTTGAAGTGCCACACAACTTTCAGAAAACGGACATTCCTCACACAAGGGATTTTGAGGTTTGCAGACGATTGCGCCAAAATCCATAATGGCTTGATTGAAGGTTCCTGGTTGATTTTTATCAATCAAATTTTGTGCTAATTCTTTAAACTCTTTGATTCCTGATGATGAATTAATGGGTGTTTGAATGCCAAAATATCTTGCCAAAACTCTGTAAACATTTCCATCAACCACTGCAGTTGGTTCATCAAAACAAATTGAAGCGATTGCAGATGCTGTATAATCTCCAATTCCTTTTAAAGTGATAATTTCTTTGAAGGTGGAAGGAAATTTACCATTCAATTCATTGGTGATATATTTTGCGGTAAAATGTAAATTTCTTGCACGAGAATAGTATCCCAAACCTTGCCACATTTTTAAAACTTCGGTTTCTGAAGCATTTGCCAAGTCAGAAACTGTTGGATAATTTTCGGTAAATTTCAAGTAATAGTTCATTCCTTGTGCAACACGAGTTTGTTGCAACATTATTTCGGAAAGCCAAATAAAATAAGGGTTTTTGGTTTTTCGCCAAGGCAATTCACGATTGTTTTTTAGGTACCAAACAATCAAAATTTCAGAAAAAATCATTTATAAAAAATTGGTCTGTAAAATTACAGTTTAAAATTCAGATAATTTTAAGGGTTTATTTTTTTGGAATAGATTAATTATCATATATTTGCATCCGCATTTTTGAAATTAAATTAATAAAAATAGAATCATGACGAAAGCAGATATCGTATCGAAAATTTCAGACAAATCAGGAATTGAAAAAACAGACGTTTTAAACGTAGTAGAATCTTTTATGGCTGAAGTTAAAGGTGCATTAGAACAAGGGGACAATGTATATTTAAGAGGTTTTGGTAGTTTTATCATCAAAACTAGAGCAGAAAAAACAGGTAGAAATATCTCAAAGAACACTACTATCAAAATTCCAGCTCACAATATTCCATCTTTTAAACCAGCAAAAACGTTTACTGAAGGAGTGAAAAACAAAGTTGTAGTAAAATAATTAAATACAAATCAAAACCTATTTTCTAGGTTTTAAACAAAACAGCAAGCAATTATGCCAAGTGGTAAAAAAAGAAAGAGATCAAAAATCTCAACACACAAAAGAAAAAAGAGAGCAAGAGCAAATAGACATAAGAAGAAAAAGTAAGCTTTGGCTTACTTTTTCGTTTATAGTTTAGCGAAAAGCAAAAAGTTCATTGACATCGAGGTTCTGAAAAACCTCAAATGGTATTATAAATACCTGACAATATTAATCCATCTGCACTGCAAAGTGTAGAGTTAAATCCAGTTCAGTATGAAAACAGAATTAATCATTCGTTCAAATTCATCTGATATTGATTTTGCCTTATTAAGAGATGGAAAACTTATTGAATTGAATAATGAAACAACTGGAAACAAATTTTCTGTAGGCGATATTTTTTTAGCCAAAATTGGAAAAGTGTTGACAGGTTTAAATGCAGCCTTCGTAAATGTAGGATTTCCAAAAGATGGATTTTTACATTACCATGATTTAGGCCCGCAAGTAAACTCATTAAATTCGTTCATTAAGAAAGTAAGCACAGGTAAGTATAAAGAATTCACTTTTAAAAATTTCCAATATCAGGAAGACATCAACAAAGACGGTAGTATTAGCGATGTTTTAAAGACAGGACAAAATTTATTAGTACAAATTGTAAAAGAACCTATTTCAACCAAAGGTCCAAGACTCAGTTCTGAGTTGTCTATTGCAGGCAGGTATTTGGTGTTAGTTCCCTTTTCAAATCGAGTTTCTGTTTCTCAGAAAATCGAAGATCCAGAAGAGAAAGAGCGTTTAAAAAGATTGGCAAAAAGCATCAAACCAAAAGGTTTTGGTGTTATTTTAAGAACTGTTGCAGAAGGAAAAAAAGTAGCAGAATTAGACAAAGACTTGCAAAATTCATTAGAACGTTGGAAAACAATGTGCAAACGAATTGCAAACACAACCACACCAACCAAAATTTTAAGCGAACTCAACAGAGCATCTTCAATTCTTAGAGATGTAATGAACGAATCTTTTACAAACATTGTAACCAATGACGAAACTCTTTACATTGAAATTAAAGAGTATTTACAAGAAATTTATCCTGAAAAAGAAAAAATCGTGACGCTACACAATTCACAAGTGCCAATTTTTGAAAAATATGGCATTGAAAGACAAATCAAAACCTCATTTGGCAAAACTGTTTCAATGAGTAAAGGTGCTTATCTAGTGATAGAGCACACAGAAGCGTTACATGTTATTGATGTTAACAGCGGAAATCGTTCCAACAAAGCAGGTTCTCAAGAAGAAACAGCATTAGAAGTAAATTTAATTGCAGCCTCTGAAATAGCACGTCAGTTACAATTGCGTGATATGGGAGGAATTATTGTAGTTGATTTTATTGATATGCACAATGCTGATAATAGAAATAAATTGTATCAGCACTTAAAAGAGGCCATGTCTTTTGACAGAACAAAACACAAAATTTTACCACCAAGTAAATTTGGATTGGTACAAATTACAAGACAAAGGGTAAGACCTGAATTGAGTATTAAAACTACCGAAACTGATCCAAATGGAAATGGACAACAAGTAGAAGCTCCCATTATTTTGTTAGACAAAATAGAAGCAGATTTAGAGAAATATCTCTACAATTTGAAAAGCGAAAAATCAACCAATAAGAAGATTCAATTACACATTCATCCTTTTATTGCAGCTTATCTAACAAAAGGAGTAAATTCTATCCGTTTTAAATGGTATTTAAAACACAAAAAGTGGATTTCAATTATACCTAGAGATGCTTACACATACTTACATTATGAATTTATTTCTGAAGAAGAAAAATCTGTAGTGTAAAAAGGCAATAATTTTTTATCAAAAAAACCCATAATTCATTGAATTATGGGTTTTTGTTTTTATAAAAATATCGATTTATTTTCTTTCTTTTATCAAGTAAATATATACTGGATAATGATCAGAATAACCTCCAGTAAAACCACCATCAGCAAAACTTCTAAAAGGATATCCTTTGTATTGCCCTGTTCTTCCTGTTAAAAAACTCTTATTAAAAATCATCGCTTTGAACATTTTGTAGGTAGAAAAATCATTTTCACCTTTATTTAGTAGAGGTTCAGAAATCAAAACCATGTCAAATAAGTTGATGTTATCACGATAACCAAGTGTATTGAATCCTTTTTTGTGCATTTCTTCATAAGGATTGAAAATGTCATTTTCGGCAACATCTTCTTTTTTTCCTATTGTTTTTAGCACATTTTTAAAACTTGAATTGGTAGGATCGTCATTAAAATCACCCATGATTAAAATCTTTGCATTTGGGTCTTTTTCACGGACTTGCTCAATAATTTTTGTGTTTTGATAAGCAGCTTTTTCACGAGAGGGTCTGCTTTTTGCTTCGCCACCACTTCTTGAAGGCCAGTGATTTACAATCACATGAATCAATTCATCATCCAAATATCCTGAAACTAATAATTGATCTCGGGTATATACTTTATATCCATCTCTGTAAATATTTGGGTCAAAAGATTGATGAAAAACAGGTTTAAAATATCTTTTTTGATATAATAAAGCTACGTCAATTCCTCTTTTATCAGGAGAATCGTAATGAATAATTCCATAACCCATTTTTGATAAATGTTCCGATTTTACTAAATCTTCTAAAACACTCAAGTTTTCAATTTCGGAAACGCCAATAATTGCAGGTCCTGTGTTAGCTTTTTCTGCACCAATTTGGGCAATTACGCTTGCCATATTGTTTATTTTTTCCCAATATATTTTTGATTTATTTGCTTTCAACTCCATCATTGGACTAGCTTCATCATTGATAGTTTCATCATTTATGGTGTCATAAAGATTTTCTACATTGTAGAAAGCAATAGTTCTTATATTGTATTGTTTTCCCTTTTCTTGAGAAGAAAGAATTGAAAATGTCATTAAAAATAAGACATTAAAAATCACTCGTTTTTTCATCTATTTGAATATTTGGTGCAAACTTATAAAACAAATAATTATATAATGTTATTTTAACATTAGGATTTGTTAAAAATAGTTAAATTTGTGCGTATTTTGTTAAAAAAAATAAAAAAAATCAAACAAACATTTATGAGAAAAATTATTTTATCAATGTTTTTTTCATTGTTCTTAGCAATAGGATTCAATGCTCAAAACGTTGTAAAAGGAATTGTTACTGATAGCGATTCTGAAAATCCTCTACAAGGTGTTTTGGTCACTGTTTTATCAACAACTTCAAGTCAGACAACTGGTGCTGATGGAGTTTTTAATTTAAAAAATGTGCCAAATGGAAGCTATATTGTAGAGTTGAAATTAGTAGGTTATGAAACGCAAAATTTTCCAATAGAATTAGCAGGCAAAACTGTTGATTTAGGAACTATTTTATTTTATAAAAACGTCAATGAAGATTTAGATTTGAGTTTAATTACTATCACTGATGATGAGTTGAATGACGATGGTGGTGCTGCTGATAATATTGCAGGATTGTTGCAAGCTACTCAAGATGTTTTTTTAAGAACAGCCGCATTTGAATTCAGTTCTTCTTTTTTCAGTATTAAGGGATTGGATTCAGGAAATGGAAAAGTACTGATTAATGGTATTGAAATGAACAAATTATTTGATGGAAGAGCACAATGGAGTAATTGGGGAGGTTTGAATGATGTGTTGAGAAATCAGGAATTTAATAATGGTTTAAGCGCTTCTAACTATGCATTTGGAGGAGTTTTAGGTTCAACAAATATCAACACAAGAGCTTCTCAACAACGCCCAGGAACTCGGATTTCATATGCATCCTCAAACAGAAGTTATGTGCATAGAATGATGGCAACCTATTCTACAGGAATTATGGAAGATGGATGGTCTTTTACTTTTTCAGGAAGTAGAAGAGCTGGAAATGAAGGGTTTAATGAGGGTTCTAGTTATGATGCATATTCTCTTTTTGCCTCTATTGAGAAAAAGATTAACAAAAAACACAGTATTAATTTTACCTCAATTTTTGCTCCAAATAAAAGAGGAAAATCTTCTCCAAATACCCAAGAAGTTTACGATTTAAAAGACATCAAATACAATGAATATTGGGGGTATTTGAATGGAAGAAGAACCAATTCAAGAGTAAAAAATGTGGAAGAACCAATTTTAATGTTGAATCATTATTGGGATATTTCAGAAAACACATCTATCTATACAAACATTGCATATCAATTTGGAGAAATTGGAAATAGCCGTTTAGACTTTAATGGTGGTGCAAATCCAAGTCCTATTTATTATCAAAATTTGCCAAGTTTTTTCGTAAGAAATGAAAATTTAGTTGGTGCTTATGAATCGTTGCAAAACTTTCAAAATAATGGTCAAATAGATTGGAACAGAATTTATGATGCAAATATCACAAACGCATCAGTAGGAATTCAAAACGCATACGTATTATATGAAGATAGAAATGATGACAAACAATTGACTTTTAATTCAATTTTGAATTCACAAATAAACAAGAACATAACTCTAAATGCAAAACTAGAATACAGACGTTTGCGTTCAAGTAATTTTGCTGAAGTAATGGATTTGTTGGGTGGGATTGGATATTTAGATATCGATAATTTTGGAGAAACACCAAATCAGCAACAAAATAACTTAGCAGAACCAAATAGAATTGTTGGTGTTGGAGATAAGTTTCGTTATAACTTCAATTTAAATTCTGATGTGACGAGTGCTTTTGTACAAAGTCAATTCAAATACAATAAAGTTGATTTTTTTGCAGCAGCTTCTGTTTCTCAAACAACACATCAAAGAGATGGATTGTATCAAAATGGAGGATTTCCAAACAACTCTCTTGGATTATCAAAAAAATTGAATTTTACCAATTTTGGACTGAAAGGTGGCGCAACTTATAAAATAACAGGACGTCATCTATTGGATGCAAATGTGGCTTATATGACACAAGCACCAACTATTAGAAATTCGTTTTCAAATTCAAGAGAAAATAATAACGTAGTTGAAAATTTACAAAGCGAAAAAATATTTTCTGTTGATGCAAGTTACATTTTGAGAAGTCCTATAATTACTTCAAGAATAACAGGTTTTTACACCTATATTCAAGATGCAACAGAGATTTCTTTCTATTTTGCTGATGGAATTGGTGGTGATAATACCGCTTTTGTTCAAGAAGTTTTAAATGGAGTTGATAAAAAACATTTAGGTGTTGAATTAGGTTTAGAAGCACAAGTGACACCAACCATCAAATTAAAAGGAGCTGCATCTATTGGACAATATACCTATGATAACAATCCAAATATTTATTTAACTTCTGAAGACAATTCACAAACTCAAATTGCTGGATTTACAAACGGATCAAAAAATTTCGGAGAGTCAAAATTGAAAGATTTTAGGTTGGCAGTAGGGCCTCAAAGTGCCTATTCTATTGGTTTTGAATATAGAGATCCAGATTACTGGTATTTTGGAGCAACTGCAAATTTTTTCAGTAATATTTTTGTTGATGTTGCACCTTTGAACAGGTCAAGTAATTTTTACACTGATGCTGATGGATTGCCTTTCAACGATTATGACCCAGAATTAGCAAGAGAATTATTGCAACAAGAGCGTTTTGATGATTATATGGTTGTCAATTTAATGGGTGGAAAATCTTGGAAAATTGGAGATAAGTTTATCAGTGTATTTGCTACTGTAAACAATTTATTGAATCAGGAATACAAATCAGGAGGATTTGAGCAAGGAAGAAATGCAAATTTCCGTCAATTAAGAGATGATAAAGCTCTTGATACACCCGTTTTTGGGAATAAATATTGGTATGGTAGAGGAACTACTTACTTTTTAAACGTAAACTTAAGATTTTAAAAACATAATATAATTGAACATGAAAACAACTAAATTCATCATTTTATTACTTGCATTTGTAGCTGGTATTTCTTTTACATCGTGTGTAGAAGATGGAAAATTCGAAGTTCCGAATGCTTTAGGAACTGAAGAAAATGCAGCAATTGCTAAAATTCAAGCTGATGTTACAGCAGGAACATTAACAGAAATCTCCATAGCCAATTTAAAAGGATTGTTGGTTAGTGGACAAGTAACACAAATTACCTCTGATATTTATGTAAAAGGATATGTAACTTCTTCTGATCAAACAGGTAATTTCTTTAAAGAATTTTACATTCAAGATGCTCCATCAAACCCAACAGCAGCTATTAAAATAGTTACAGAGTTTGTGGATTCTTACAACAAATTCAACATTGGAAGAGAAGTGTACATTCGTTTAAAAGATTTATATATTGGCGAAGTGAGAACTGGAGATGGAGTAACTGCTATTGGTGGTGGAGAATTTTCTGCTGGAAGGTTAGGGACTTTGACGGTAAATCAAACGAATAAACATGTATTTAGAAATGCAAATACTGAAGAAATGATACCAATCGTAGTGAAGTTTTCAGAAATTAACAATAGTCATGTAGGGCTTTTTGTAAAAGTTGAAAATGCACAATTTCCAAGCTCTTTGGTAGGAAAAACGTATGTGGATGCTGCTGATCAATTTGATACTCAACGTCTTTTAGAAAGTTGTGATGGTTTTGGCTACACCAATTTCATTTTAGAAACTAGCGCATTTGCTGAATTCAAATTTAGTGTTTTACCAGCTGGTGGTGGAAGCATTTCAGCAGTAGTTTCAAAAACATTTAATGGTAGCGATTTAGTATTAGCATTAAACAAAACTACTGATGTAGTTATGACAGGAGCAAGATGTACTCCATTAGATGCAAACGATTTTACTCCAATTTTTGAGGAAAATTTTGAAGCAATGACTTCCACAAATCCTTTAGGAGGAAATGGTTGGATTACTTTTACAGAAGTAGGTCGTTTCAATTGGAGAGTTTTAACATCTACAGATTCAGGAAATCCAAACAGTAAAATAGCCTCAATGGGCGCATTTAGATCTGGTGATGCAAGTAATATTTCTTGGATGATTTCTCCAGGTATTAATTTGAATGCACAAGATTTAGAGTTTTTAAATTTCAAAACTTCCAATAGTTTTGCTGATGAAAGCGTTTTAGAGGTGTTAATATCTACAAACTGGGATGGAAATTCTGCAAATGTAACTACTGCTACTTGGCAAAAATTACCAGCAACAATTGTTTCTAGAAGTGAAAATTTCCAAAACTGGGTTGATTCCGGAACTATTGATTTAAGTGGATTTTCTGGCACAGCTCACATTGCTTTCAAATATACAGGAGGAGATAATGCCGCTGATACCATTGACGGAACTTACGAAGTGGATAATGTTAAAATTTTGGTTAGAAAATAAAACCTACAAATAATAAATTTTAAAACCAGTAAACACATTTTGTTTGCTGGTTTTTTTATTTTTACAACATGGAAAAAATAGAACATATAGGAATTGCTGTCAAAGATTTAGAAAAATCAAATGCACTTTTTGCATCACTTTTTGGCGAATCTCACTATAAAATAGAAGAAGTTGCTTCTGAAGGCGTGAAAACATCTTTTTTCAAATCAGGTCCCAATAAAATTGAATTATTAGAAGCTACACATCCTGATAGTCCTATCGCGAAGTTTATCGAAAAAAAAGGTGAAGGAATTCATCATATTGCTTTTTTGGTTCAAGATATTCATGCAGAAATTGTAAGATTAAAAAATGAAGGTTTTGTTGTTTTAAATGACTTACCCAAAAAAGGAGCAGATAATAAATTAGTTGTTTTTTTGCATCCAAAAACAACGAATGGAGTCTTGATTGAATTGTGTCAAGAAATCCAATAACAGTTTAAAATTTACGCTAAAATCTGACAAAAATCTACCATCAAATTTTTGTATCTTGCAAGCGTTTATAATTAGAAAAAACAATGCCAAATAAGTTTGATTCGTATCAAAAAAGACGTTTACAGTCTTCTTACTTTTCAGTAGTAGTTAGTATTGCTTTAGTATTATTTATGGTCGGAATTTTGGGATTGATTTTATTAAAATCAACCAAAGTTGCCAATATTGTAAAAGAACAAGTGGCTATTACTTTGTTTTTAAAAGATGGAATTTCTGATGAGCAAATAGCTACTTTTAGAGCCTATCTTTTAGAAGAACCATTTACAAATAGTGCAATTTATACAAGTAAAGAAGATGCTGCAAAAATATATAGTGAAGAAATTGGAGAGGATTTTTTAGAATTTTTAGGCAAGAATCCATTGAAAAACGGTATTGATATTTATCTAAAAGCCGATTTTGTAACTCCGGAAAAAATGCAAGAATTGGAAGAAAAATTCCTAAAAAATGCTTTTGTTGCAGACGTTTCTTATGACAAACCGTTGATTAATTTATTAACGGAAAATATTAAAAGAATCAGTTTTTGGTTGTTAGTGGCGAGTAGTTTTTTTGCAATTATTGCTACAATTTTAATCAATAGCGCAATTAGATTGACTATTTATTCCAAAAGATTTACCATAAAAACCATGCAAATGGTGGGCGCTACAAAAAGTTTTATCAGAAAACCTTTTATTTTAACAAGTATAAAATTAGGGTTGATTGGTGCTTTTTTAGCATTGATTGCATTGGCTTTTGTGGTCTATTATGTGGATAAATTCATCCCAAGTTTAGCTATTTTAGAGGATTATGCAACCTTATCCATTTTATCTCTTGGTGTAATTTTAACGGCATTTATCATCACTTTAATAAGTACATTTTTAGCAACACAGCGATTTTTGAATTTACGAACAGACGAACTTTATTATTAAAATACTTATGAAAAACGAAACAACTCCCCAACAAGAATTCCTTTTTGGAAAAAGAAACTATATTTTTATGATGATTGGCATTATATTCATTGCGCTAGGATTTATTTTTATGGCAGGTGGAGGTAGTGATGACCCAAACGTTTTTAATGAAGAGATTTACAATTGGCAACGCATTCGTTTGGCACCAACATTGGTTATTATTGGTTTGGGAATTGAAATTTATGCTATTTTAGTCAATCCAAAAAAATAAAAATGAATTTAATTGAAGCCATTATTTTAGCTGTAATTGAAGGAATTACTGAATATTTACCAGTTTCTTCAACAGGCCACATGATTATTGCCTCCTCTTTTATGCGAATTGCAACAGACGATTTCACCAAACTTTTTACAATTGTCATTCAATTAGGTGCCATTTTATCAGTGGTGGTTTTGTATTGGAAACGATTTTTTCAAAGTATTGATTTCTATTTCAAATTGGCAGTTGCCTTTATTCCTGCTGTTGTTTTAGGATTGTTGTTGAATGATGTCATTGATAATTTGTTAGAAAGTCCAATTACGGTAGCAATATCCTTAATTATTGGTGGATTTATTTTGTTGAAAGTGGATGATTGGTTCAAAGCAAATGAAGAATTTGATGCTGAAAATCCAACTGCTCATACTGAAATTTCATATCTAACAGCCTTAAAAATTGGATTTTTTCAATGTTTGGCCATGATTCCAGGAACATCAAGAAGTGGTGCAAGTATTGTAGGTGGAATGACGCAAAAAATCAACAGAAAAACAGCGGCTGAATTTTCGTTTTTTTTAGCTGTTCCTACAATGTTAGGAGCAACTTTAAAGAAAAGTTACGATTATTACAAAGCAGGTTTTGAACTTTCTGCTGATCAAATCAATTATTTAATAGTTGGAAATATTGTTGCTTTTGTTGTTGCGTTAATCGCCATCAAATCATTTATTGATTATTTGAGTAAAAAAGGATTTAAACTCTTTGGATATTATCGAATTTTCTTTGGGATTTTACTATTATTCATTCATTTTTTCGTCTACAAATTAACTCTCTAACGAATTTCATGACCGAAGAAAGCTTCAAAAATGGTCAAGTTTTATTGATTGATAAACCTTTGGAATGGACTTCTTTTCAAGTTGTCAATAAATTGCGTTGGCATATAAAACAACGATTTAAATTAAAAAAAATCAAAGTAGGTCATGCAGGAACTTTAGATCCGCTTGCTACAGGATTATTGATTTTGTGTACAGGAAATGAAACCAAGAACATTGATTCTTATCAAGCGCAAATCAAAGAATATACAGGAATTTTTACAGTTGGCGCAACCACTCCAAGTTACGATTTGGAAACTTCCATTGATAAAACGTTCGAAATTTCGCACATAACTCCTCATTTAATTGAAGAAACAACCAAGCAATTTATAGGAGTAATTCAACAAAAACCACCTATTTTTTCGGCCATCAAACACGAAGGAAAGCGTTTGTATGACATTGCTAGAAAAGGAGAAACTGCTGAAATTAAATCAAGAGAAATTACCATTTTCGATTTTGAAATTACTAAAATTGACTTACCAAACCTTCATTTTAGAGTGGTTTGTAGCAAAGGGACTTACATTCGTTCATTGGCTTTTGACTTTGGAAAAGCGTTGAATTCTGGAGCGCATTTAACAGCATTAAGAAGAACAAAAATTGGTGATTTTTCAGTGGATAATGCTTTTTCTGTAGAAAGTTTTATCGAAAAATTAACTGCGGAATAGTTTTTGATTCTCGGTTGAAAAATCAACCTTTTTTATGAAAAAACAATTACTCTTACTCCTTTTTGTTGCATCATTTACGACATTTTCTCAAGAAAATACTAGAAAGTTAGGAAGACCTTTTTTTACAGGTTCAGCCAATTTAACTCTTGGAATTAATGAAAATTATACATTGTTTAATGACGATGATGAAACTTTTTTAGAACCTTCTGCTATTTTTTTTAGAGCAGGTTTTGGCTATGAATTTTTTAATAGAGTAGCACTAAGTGTCAATGCAGGTTTTGATTTTCATTGGAATTATGCCACAAGCGCTTTCCCAACTTATGGAACGTTGCGCTTTAACATCACTGAAAATGAAGGAGATGCCTTTTTTGTAGAAACGAGTTATGGAAAAATGTGGCGTCCTTCTAATAATTATCCCAATGGAAATTATTATGGTGTTGGTTTGGGTTGGCAAATTGCTGGAGAAAGTCGTTGGAATACTATTGTTAGAATCGATTTTCACAGAAAAGGAATTGTTGGTTTTGAAAACAACAGACTAGACAGTGTTTCTTTTGGAATTGGATTTTCGTTTTTTTAAATAAAAAATCCTGAGTTTTTCTCAGGATTTTAGGCTATTTCAATAAATAATAATCTTATTTTTTTGCCAACAAATCTCTAATTTCAGCCAACAATTCCTCTTGACTTGGTCCTTTTGGTGCAGCAGGTGCAGGAGCTTCTTTTTTCTTAGTACTATTTACTCCTTTTACAATCATAAACATCACGAAAGCTACAATCACAAAATCAATCAAATTGGTAATAAAATCACCATACATTACACTCACTTCACCAACAACTGTTCCTGAAGCATCAGCCATTCCTTCTTTGATTGTCCATTTTAAATCTTTAAAATCCGCTTTAAAAATCAATCCCACTAATGGTGAGACAATTCCACCAGTAAAAGCACTCACTACTTTGTTAAAAGCAGCACCCATTACAAAGGCAACTGCAATGTCAATGAGGTTTCCCTTCATTGCAAATTCCTTAAATTCTTTAAGCATTCCCATAATTAATTAGTTTAAATTGTTGATTTCGCTAAAATAACAATTATTTTCAATCCTTTAGCACTTTTTTAACGCGATGAGAAATTCCAGTTAAAATCTCGTAAGTGATGGTTCCTGCAGCATCTGCCAATTCTTGAATCGTTTTTTGATGATTGAAAATAATTGCTGTATCACCTTCTTTACAGTCAATATTGGTAACGTCCACCATAATCATATCCATACAAACATTTCCTAAAATGGGTGCTTTTTGATGATTGATAGTTACAAAACCTTTCGCATTTCCTAGCGCTCTTGAAATTCCGTCAGCATGACCAATAGGAATTGTGGCGGAACGAGTTTTTTTTGTAGAAATAAATGCTCGGTTATAGCCTACAGAATTTCCAGGTTCAATTTCATGAATTTGAGAAATGATAGAAACCAAATTGTGCGTATTTTTCAATTGCGATGTTTCAATAGCATCATTTCCAAAACCATACAATCCAATTCCAATGCGAACCATATCAAATTGAGCTTCAGGATAATTAATTGTTCCAGAGGTATTTGAGATATGCAATATGGGTTTGTACGTTAAAAAAGCGTCAAACTCCTGAACAATATTTTTAAAACTTTCTATTTGGCGATGTGTAAAAACGCTTTCATTCAAATCTTCACTAGCCACCAAATGCGAAAATAACGACTGAATTTTGACATGCTGATTCCCTCTCAATTCATCAATTATTTTTGGTACATCCGAAGGTAAAAATCCCAATCTATTCAATCCAGTATTGAACTTTAGATGAACTGGGTATGCTGTTAAAGAATTTTCTTTTGCCATTTGTAAAAAGGCATTTAAAATCTCAAAGCTATACAAATTGGGTTCCAAACAATAGTCAATAACCGTCTGTAAATTTGCAATTTGAGGATGTAAAACCAAAATGGGTTTTTGAATAGTTGCCTCTCTTAAAGCAACACCTTCATGTGCATAAGCAACAGCAAAATAATCAATTTTGTCTTGTAAAAATTGTGCAACCAATACATCATCACTTCCATAACTAAATGCTTTTACAACAGCCAAAATTTTGGTTGTTGGTTTCAGTTTTTTCTTAAAATGATGGAGATTGTGTTCTAGTGCTTTTCCGTCAATTTCTAGAACAGTTACGTGATTATTCATAAGATGTTGCACTTGTTTCAGTATCTGAAGAACTGTCTTTTTTTAGGCTATTTTGTTGTTGATTTTTTATTGCTTTGTAGTAAGCTGCTCTAGACAAAGGTTCATATTCTTCGGTTTCTCCAAGCATTACCAATTTATCATTGGGCGATTTTCGGAAACTATAATGCGCCAAATTCCCTGTATGTGTGCAAACGGCATGAACTTTCGTAACATACTCTGCAGTTGCCATCAAAGCAGGCATGGGTCCAAATGGATTTCCCTTGAAATCCATATCCAAACCTGCAACAATCACACGAATTCCTCTATTTGCCAAATCATTGCAAACTGCCACAATTTCATCATCAAAAAACTGTGCTTCGTCAATGCCAACAACATCTACATCGTTGGCCAACAAACGAATGTTTGATGCCACAGGGACTGGAGTTGAGCGAATTCTGCTGTCATTGTGCGAAACCACTTCATCATCATCATAACGAGTGTCTATGGCTGGTTTAAAGATTTCAACACGCTGTTTTGCAAATTGAGCGCGTTTTAAACGTCGGATTAATTCTTCTGTTTTACCAGAAAACATAGAACCACAAATGACTTCTATCCAACCAAATTGTTCTGTATGATTTACGGTATTTTCAAGAAACATTTTGTAATTTTAAGCGTTCTAGTTTTATAATTTTATTTTACTTTGAATTTCAACAAATTTATAAATATTTACACTGAAAAATGGATTTCAACAAACAACTTATGCACAAAAAATTAGAAAAAGATTTAATCAGTTTGGCGCACGATATTCTCAAAATGAAAAATCGTGATGATATTTTTGCGTTGAAAGAAAAATCAAGAGCCGTTTTTGAACGCATTTCTATGTTAGCTTTTGTAGAGGAATATGTAAATACAACCCCTAATTTGGAAACTACCAAAGAGGAATTAATTCAAACTTTTGAAGAGGCTTTTGAGTTGAAAGAGTCCAATTTCGTTGCCGAAAAAATGCCTGAAAATCAAGAAATTGTTCCAATTGAAGAAACACCAGTGATAGAAACAATCGAAGAAATTTCAATAATTTCAACAGTGGAAGAAACTGAAATCACACATTCTGAACCAATTATTGAGCAACCTTTTGATGAATTGGAGGAAATGATTTTCTCCGAAAAAACAACTGAAACTGAAGTTGAAAGTGATAAAATTTTGATGGATGAGCGTAAAATTTCAACTTTAGAAGACGAATTGCAAGACACTATTTCAGTAGATATCATGGCTGATTTGTTTGAAAATGTGCCACCAAAATCTTTGAATGATCGTTTGGTAAACAGCATTCAAATTGGTTTGAATGATAGAATTGCATTTGTAAAACACCTTTTCAATGGCGAACAAGAGGATTTTAACAGAGTAATTTCTCAACTCAATTCGTATGAAACTGAAAAAGAAGCTAAAAAATTCATTGAAAAAGTAGTCAAACCAGATTACAATTGGAAAGAACAGGAAGCGTTGGAAATTCGTTTTTTAGAGATTATTGCTCGTAAATTTGCTTAAAAAACTGATTTTTGAAACCAATTTTAATCCATATACATTTTCATCACCGAAAAACAGGAGTAACAAGAAGCATTGAAAATGTATTGCCTTTTTTTTCAACGAATTTTGAAACCTATGTGTATGGAAATACGATTGATGGAAATTTCATAAAAACATCAAAATTCATAAAACTGCTGTTTTCTGACAGAAAAATTGTGGTGCATTGTCACCGAAATAATGAAATCATCAGAATGTTATTTTTTCGATTTTTGGGGGCAAAATTTAGATTGATTGCAACGCGTCATTCAGCCACAAAACCATCAAAAATGACCTCTTTTTTATTAAAAAAAGCGGATAAAGTCATCACTTTAATTCCAAGTATGAGTCAAGATTTGGGAATAAAAAATGACCTTGTTTTTCATGGTGTAAATGTGGAAGAATTTGTGCCAAATCATTCAAAATCAATTTCTGAAATTGCGCAAAAAAACATTATTTTATGTGCAGGAAGAGTTAGAAAAGCAAAAGGACAACTCATTTTATTGGAAGCTGCAAGCATAGTAAAAAACCATCAAGATTGGGCTTTAGTGATTGTTGGAAAAGTTGATAAACCTGAATTTTTGACAGAATTAAAAGCCATTTCTCAAAAACACAGTATTGAAAATCAAGTCTATTTTATTGATGAAACTCGTGAAATTATTGGGTATTATCAAGCTGCAAAAATAGCAGTTGTGCCTAGTTTTTCAGAGGGATTTTCATTGGTAACAGCTGAAGCAATGTCATGCGAATGTACTGTAATCGCTACAAAAAATGTGGGAGTTCATGATGATTTAATTTCTCACGAAAAAAATGGTTACTTATTTGAAGCTGGAAAATCAGACGAACTTGCTATAATTTTACAAAGATTAATTTCTAAAGAAATTCCATTTTTGGGAAAAGAAGCAAGAATTGAAATTCTCAAAAATTGGAGTGCTGAAAAAGAAGCCAATGAATTGATGAAGATGTATCAATCAAATTGATTTTTAGCCAATTTTCTCCTTCAAATCATCAATCACATTTTTACTATTTCCTACAAAAATCTCATTGTCAACCATAAAAACAGGTCGTTTTAGAAACGTATAATCATCCAAAATAAATTGTCTGTAGTCTTTTTCAGATAAGTTTTGATTCTTTAAATCCATCTCTTTATACAACTTTGCACGTCTGTTAAACAACGCCTCATAGCTTTTTGTATGTGCATACAATTCCTCTAATTGAGCTACATTTATGGGTTTTGCTTTCACTTCTTGCAGCTCAAAACCTTCTAGATTTACCTCTTTTAAAATTCGACGACAAGTGTCACAAGTTTGTAAAAAATAAACTTTCTTCATATTTATGGAGTATATTTACACTTCAAAATTACAATTAAAAATGAAAACACACTTTGATATTTTACGAAAATCGAGAGAACTTGTTTTAAATGAATTAGAAGGATTATCGTTAGCACAATTGCACACAATTCCAAAAGGATTTAAGAATCATATTGCTTGGAATGTGGCTCATGTATTGGTTACGCAGCAATTATTACACTATAAATTATCAGATTTGAACTGTTTATGTCCTGATGATTTGATTGAAACTCATAAAAAAGGAACTTCGCCAACAGTTACTTTTACAGAAGAGGAATTTGAGGAAGTAAAAGAACTTTTTGCAGGTTTGCCAGATACATTACAAGAAGATTATGAAGCAGGTATTTTCGAAAATTATTCAGAATATCCCACAAGTACAGGCTTTGTGATTCATTCTATTGAAGAAGCAATTGCCTTCAATAATTTTCACGAAGGCATTCATTATGGCATTATTAGAGCGATTAAAAAATTAGTATAAACCATGGATATTTTTTCAATTGCAACAGTGTTGATTGTGCTATCTTCCATTTTTGGATATATCAATCAACGATTTATAAAATTACCAAGTGCTATTGGATTGATGCTGATAACAATTCTTTTTACCTTATCAGTAGTAATCATTAGTTTTTTTGATGATACACTTTTGCAACAAGAAAAAGAATTTATTTCGAGTATTGATTTTAAGACAGTTTTATTGGATATAATGCTAAGTTTTCTGCTTTTTGCAGGTGCTTTGCATACCAATTTTGCTGAATTGAAAGCGCAAAGAAAACCTGTGATTGCCTTTGCAACATTGGGAATTCTTATCTCAACATTTCTTTCAGGAATTTTTGTTTATTATCTTTTACAACTGATTGATTTCCCTGTTGATTTCATTTATTGCTTGTTATTTGGTGCTTTAATTTCTCCAACAGATCCTATTGCAGTCTTAGGAATTATGAAAAAAGTGGGTGCTCCAAAAAATTTAGAAATCAAAATTGTGGGAGAATCTTTATTCAATGATGGAGTTGGAGTCGTTATTTTTTTAACAATCTATCAAATTGCAAAAGGTGCAACAGCAGTTTCTATTGCCGATATTACTCAATTATTTTTGATAGAAGTTGTTGGTGGACTTGCTTTGGGATTGCTGATTGGTTGGATAAGTTATCGATTAATGAAATCAATAGACGATTATGATACAGAAGTGATCATCACATTGGCAGTTGTTATGGGTGGTTCATTACTTGCTCAAAAATTGCACGTTTCTGCTCCTTTAGCAATGGTTACAGCAGGATTATTGATTGGAGAAGATTCCTTAAAGAAAAATTCAATGAGTAAAATAACACAACAATATGTAGATAAATTTTGGGAGTTGATTGATGTGTTGCTAAACACCATTTTATTTGTACTAATTGGAATGGAAATTTTAGTGTTAACGCTAGAAACCACCTACGTTTTAGCAGGATTTATTGTGATTCCTTTTTTGTTGATTGCACGTTATTTATCACTTTTATTACCCATAAAATTATACGCTAAAAAACTAGGTTTTGTACCAAAAACAAATTTAATCATGACTTGGGGAGGTTTGCGTGGAGGAATTTCCATTGCATTGGCTTTGAGTTTAACTCAAGATATGTATCGTGATTTGTTTTTAGTAATTACTTATATTGTTGTTGTATTTTCCATTTTAGTTCAAGGATTGACCGTTGGAAAACTAATTAAAAAGTTTACTTAATTCTTATTACAAAAATAGTATTTACTCAACATCAAAAGTTTCTTCTAAAAAGAAATTGGCCCTCAATTCAAAATTTGTGAGCTCTTTGTGATAAAGAATTCGCTCAGGAAATTGTTTTTTTAAGAAATTTCCTGTGTCCCATTCATTGTTTTTGTTGCTATCAATAATGACTTTGATGGTGTATTTTTTGGGCTCTAACAAATCAAAAATAACTTTTGTTGACGAGTTTATGAGTTGGCGCTCTACAAGAATGTCTTGTTTGTTTCCCGAAAGCAATTCTACAATCAAATTTTCATTGTTGAAATTATTGACATTCAGGGTAATTTTACCATAATCATCTACTTTCTTTGTTCCAAATTTTACAGAAATAGTGTCATTTTTAAAAGCATAAATATCTTGAAATGCAGAGGGAAATGCTGTTAAAGTGTATTTTTCAGAAGGTTTTTTGTCAAAAATAAGTGCAATTTTATTTTCTTTTTCAGAAAAGAGGGTGGTGAAATTGACCGCTAACGTATCTTTATCAACCAAATTTATTTTAGTGGTATCAATCTTCATAATTGGATGATTGCTACTTACAAAAACAGTGTCTCTAAAATTCAACACGTTTTTTGGAGAAATATCAATGGATAAAGAATCCATTTTTTCTTTCCGCAATTTTACCGTCAAAGTATCTGAAAAGAAATCATTGGTCACTATAAAGTTTAAAGAATCCGCTTCAAAAGGCGTAAACCAATAATTCAATGAATCTTTGTTTTTCTCGAATTTGGAAACACTTTTAAAGTTTTCAGGAACTTTTGAAGTCACTTGAATTTTCATGTCTTTTTGTTTTCCTTCAAAAGCAAACTGCAATTTTCCTTTAGAAACCTCTCTTCCTCTGACAAATTTATAAGGTTGAATTTCTTTAAAAAGTGTGATGGGTTTTACCAAAATACTATCTTTTGGTAGTTGAATGGTATCTGTCAAAAATCCAATTTTATCGGTTTTCGGATTGAATAAATAATCACTCACTTCTTCTTTCAAAGCCACTACAAAATACTTTCCTTCTTTCAAATTGGTGAATTTAAAATTGGTTGTATCCAAGGTATTTGTGATGTAATTTGGTTTCTTTTTATAGATGATAGAATCCTTGTAAGCCGTATCAATTCTATACAATAATACATTTACGCTTCTTGGGATTTCTTGTAAAATAGCATCATTGATGGTTCCTTTTGTTTCTAAAGAATCAATATAAGTTCCTGTGGAAAAAACGTATTTAAAATTTTCCAAAACATTGGATTCGTTGTTGTCTTGAACTGCGTTTCCAAAGTTGAAAATGTAGGTGGTATTTTCTTTCAATGTATCTAAAATCTGAATTTTAATTTCTTTGCTAGGCGAACCTTGAGGCGAAATTAAAGGTGGATTTTTCATAGGTGGAGAAATCACCAATTGCTTGTTCAAATCTTTCAACGTAACAAATTCATCAAAATTGATTTTGACAACTTTTTTATCAAATTTTACGGTGTTATAAGGTGGAATTGAATTTACAAATAAAGGTGCATTTTCGTCTTTTGGACCACCTTCAGGTCTTCCTGTTCTGGCGCAATTTGCTATAAAAGCGACACTCATAAAAAGTAAAATGACTCTGTAAACTATTTTCACAAAAACTGAATTTTGTCACAAATTAACGATTTATTCTAGGAATTTTAAATGTAAAAACAGGAATTCTTCATCAATTTTTTGAAAATATTACTGAATCAAATTAGAACAAGCCATGGTTACCATGCTAATTTTGCAATTTTCAGATTTTTGAAACTCATTCGCACAGGCTTCCAATGTGGCTCCTGTAGTGATGACATCATCAATCAATAAAATATGTTTGTCATTGAAAATTTCAGGATTTTTCAATAAAAATTTGGTATCCACATTACTAAATCGCTCAAAACGAGCTTTGAAAGTTTGCGTTTTTGTGGAAGAAACACGAACCAATTCATTTTCTAAAAACCGAATTTGCAAGTGTTTTCCTAAACTTTCTCCAAATTTAGTGACTTGATTATAGCCTCTTTGTTGCAATTTTTTAGGATGAAGAGGCACAGGAATGATACAATCAATGTCCGTAAATTCTCTTTTTTCGAGAAGAATTTCGCCCAACCAATTTCCAAAAAAAGTTCCAATTTGTTCATTTCCACGATATTTTAGTTCGTGAATTATTTTTTGTGTAATGCCCTCTTTTCTAAAAAATAATAATGAATAGCCTTTTTCTACATTCACTCTTCCATAAAATGATTGTGTAATGTCGTTTTCACTCAGGCTTGTAAAGTATGTCAATGGCAAATCATGCCTACAATTGGTGCAAATGAGTTGTTCGTTTTGAATCAATTGTTCATCACAACCACAACACATTTCAGGATAAAATAGACGGAATAAGTCTGTAAGAATTTTCATTTTGTTGCATTTTTTTTGTTTAAAAATACTAAAAAAATTACAAAAGAGGATTTTTTAAAAGAATGATATTGTTTCTCAATAAACTAGGCTATTTTTTTCTTGAAAAAAACCGTCAAACGTTTATCTTTGCGCTCATTATGGCAATACAAGAAGATCACTTTAAAAAAGTTTTATCGCACGCAAAAGAATATGGATATGTATTCCAATCATCTGAAATTTACGATGGTTTAAGTGCGGTGTACGATTATGCTCAAAATGGTGTTGAGCTGAAAAAAAATATCAGAGATTATTGGTGGAAAGCAATGGTGCAAATGCACGAAAACATTGTTGGAATTGACGCTGCAATTTTGATGCATCCAACAACTTGGAAAGCTTCTGGTCACGTTGATGCGTTCAATGATCCATTAATTGACAATAAAGATTCTAAAAAAAGATACAGAGCTGATGTTTTGATTGAAGATTTTTGTGCAAAAATTGAAGCAAAAATCGATAAAGAAGTGGAAAAAGCTGCCACTCGTTTTGGAGATGCTTTTGATAAAAAAACCTTTCTTTCAACCAATCAAAGAGTGGTGGAATATCAAGCGAAAATCAATGCTATTTTGTCAAGAATGTCAAAATCCTTGGCGACTGAAGATTTAGCAGATGTAAAAGCTTTGATTGAAGAATTGGAAATTGTAGATCCTTTAACTGGTTCAAAAAATTGGACAGAAGTAAAACAATTCAATTTGATGTTTGGAACACAAATTGGAGCTTCTGCAGAAAATTCAACACAAGTGTATTTGCGTCCTGAAACCGCTCAAGGAATTTTCGTGAACTTTCTAAATGTTCAAAAATCTGGAAGAATGAAAATCCCTTTTGGAATTGCTCAAACAGGAAAAGCCTTTAGAAATGAGATTGTTGCAAGACAATTTATTTTCAGAATGCGTGAGTTTGAACAAATGGAAATGCAGTTTTTTATCAAGCCAGGAACACAAAAAGAGTGGTATGAACAATGGAAACAAACTCGCTTAAAATGGCATTTGAGTTTAGGAATGGGCGCAGAAAATTACCGTTTTCACGATCATGAAAAATTAGCTCATTATGCGGATGCAGCTGCAGATATTGAATTCAAATTTCCTTTCGGCTTTAAAGAATTAGAAGGAATTCACTCAAGAACAGATTTCGATTTAAAAGCACATGAACAATATTCAGGAAAAAAATTACAATATTTTGATCCTGAGGAAAACAAAAGTTATGTGCCTTATGTGGTTGAAACTTCTGTTGGATTGGACAGAATGTTTTTGGCTGTTTTCTCCAATTCTTTGCAAGAAGAAACCTTGGAAAATGGAACAACAAGAACCGTTTTAAGATTGCCTGCAGTTTTAGCACCTTTCAAAGCCGCCATTTTGCCATTGATAAAAAAAGATGGATTGCCAGAAATTGCGCGTGAAATTTTTGAGGATTTGAAATGGGAATTTAATGTTGATTATGACGAAAAAGATGCCGTTGGAAGACGTTATAGAAGACAAGATGCGAATGGAACACCTTTTTGCATCACAGTTGATCATGAAACGTTGCAAGACAATGCTGTAACCATCAGACATAGAGATTCAATGGAACAAAAACGTGTAGCAATTTCTGAATTGAAAGCAATTATCAAAGCAGAAGTTGATGTTAAAACGTGGTTGCAGAAAATGTAAACTCAATAGATTTATAAAAAAAGCATCTTGAAAAAGATGCTTTTTTTATGAGTTATTTTTGCTTCATTTTGCAAGTTGAAATTCCAAAAGGAAGATATAATGGACAAAAACTGATAAAGCTTGTTGCTAGAAAAACTCCGCCAAAAACGAGTAATATCATTCCTAAAGTCCCAGAAATTGTTCCAGTAAAAAATAATACTGCAATCACAATCGCAATCAAAATACGAATGATTTTGTCTGTTGAGCCCATGTTTTTTTTCATAATAATGTAATTTAAATTCCCAATAAAATTAATAAAAAAAAAGTCAAAAACATCGTTTTTGACTTTTTTATATTTTTACCTAAGGACATCTAAAATCTCCAACCAACGTTCAATCCAATTCTTGGGACAATTACTGGAGAATCTGAACCAAATAAGTTTCTTCCAAGTCCACCATATACATCAATCACCAAACCGCCTTTTGCAATATATTTCATACCAATAGCAACTCCTAGAGCACCATCAGTATATTTTATATCATAATCTCCAGAATTTTTAATGCTTTCTTTCTTTCCTGAATTGATTCCTAAAAAACCCTCTCCAAAGAAATTCCATTGTGCATTTGTAGTGAAATAGTGACGATAATAAGGTGTAATCATAGTGTTTTCATTATATCGAAAACCAACGTCTTGTTTTGTTAGATTAAATAATGCAGAAACACCAATAGAAGATTCTTCTGTCAAATATTTTTCATAAGAAAACTCTAAACTTCTAATAATCAATGCGTCAGCAATGTCTAATTTGATTTCTTGTTGTGAAAATCCGTATGAACTTATTAAGATTGTAATTGCTAAAAATATTTTTTTCATGTTTTTTAAATTATATGACAAATGTACTAAAATAGATTCTTACTAAAATCGATATCCAACTGAAATTCCTATTCTTGGAAATCCTTCATAGTTGGTATTTCTCACTAAATTTCTTCCAATTCCCAATAACAACTCAGTAGTAAATCCTTTTTTAGAAACAAATTTTCCTCCAACAGATACTCCCATTGCGAAATTAGTTTCAAAATCATTATTGTAAAAAAAAGCATCTTCATTTGCAGAAAATAATGCACCAAATCCTTCTATAAAAAAACCTCTCGCAAATTTCCCTGAAAAATATCTTCTATAATAAGGTGTTATAGCATAATTTAGGCTACTTTCATTTGTATTTGTATTGTAAGTTACGGCTAAACCATAAGATGATTCTTCGTCAATTAATCTTTCATAAGAAACATCTAACCAAGGTCCAGCTATAAGTGTTAATACATTTATTTTGAATTCTGTTTTTTTATCAATGTCTTGAGGGAATTCTTCTTTTTCTTGTGCCATAAAACAATGCGTTAAAAAACTCAATGCCAATGCAAAAATCAATTTTTTCATCTTATATATGTAGGTTTAAATTTAAAAACAAACATACTAAAAGTTTAGATAATACTATTTTTAAATGATTTTTTTTACAACATAAATCCACCTTTTACAAGGATTTGTTTCTCTTTAAAATCTTCAAAATTGATAATTTGTGAAAATTCTTCGTCTTTTTTACCGATAGAAACTAGTATTTTTTCAAACGTAATTTCTTCATTTTTTTGTTCTTTAACCACTAAAATATACGATTGATGTTCTTCAGTAATAATGGCTGAATTTGGCAGCGCCATTTCATTTTTGTTCTCAAAAATAATTTTTGCTTCCACAAACATTCCTGGCATAAAATTTTGATTTTTTTCATCAATATCACAATGCACATTCACAGTTCTGTCATTTGTAATGGTATTTCCAATCAAATGAACACGCGCATCAAAATATTTTTCAGAGGCTTCTGGCACTTTGAATTTGACTTTTTGTTCTTTTTTGATATTCAAAATATCTTTTTCAAATACGTTCAATTCTAAGTGAATTTCTTTTGTATTTACAATTTCCATCAATTCACTTGCTGAAGAAACAAAAGCGCCATTGCTTACTTTTACATCGCTGATAAATCCTTCAATGGGCGCATAAATATTGATATTTGAAGTGAAATTTCCTTTTTCAACTTCTGATGGATTGATGTGCATCATCTCCAATTTTTTTCGCAAACCATTGTAAATTGCCAAATTACCTTTGTATTCACTTTCTGCTTTTAGATAGTTTTTTTGAGAGGAAATTTTTTCGTTATAAAGGGTTTTTTGTCGCTCAAATTCGTTTTTCAAGAAACTTAATTGTGACGAAATTTCTAAATAATTTTGTTGAATTTCAACAAATTCGGTGTTTGTTAAACTCGCTACAAATTGCCCTTTTTTTACATAATCTCCAATCAATAATGGAATTTTAGAAACATAACCACCTACAAAAGTGCTTACAATTGCTCTGTTTTCTGGTGGAACATCAATCATTCCATTTGCTTTTACAAATGAAATAAATTCGTGTTCAATGAACGTTCCTAATGCCATTTTTTCGTTTTCAAATTGTTGCTTGTTAATGACAATTTGATTGCTGATTGCTGAATTTTCAGTAGTTGTATCTGTTTTGATTTCTTTTTTTCCACAAGCAAAAAATGCCAAAGAAAGTAAGAAAATGAGTGTGTTTTTCATCGTTAAAATAGGTTTAAAATAAGGTGATTAATGTTGATAACGGTTTGGTTATAAGCGTTTAAATTGTCTAAATAAGACAATTCAATATCTTTGGCAGTTTCCAAACTTTGGATGTATTGAAAAAAATCAATTTCGCCTTCAGAAAAAGTCCGATTGGCAGTTTTGATGATTTCTTTTGTCAGATTTTTTCCTTGCGTTTCATAATAATGAATGGCTTCTTCATGCTGTTTCAAGGTTGCCAAAAGTGAGTTGTATTTGCTGTTCAATTTCACTTTATAATCTTGTTGTTGTTCAAAAATGGTGTTTTGAGCAATTTTGGAAGCTTTGATTTTGGAAGCATTTCCTGAGAAAAACAACGGAATTTTCAAGCCAACTTGATACCCTCTCAATGAAGTATTCAATTGCTTATTGATTCCTTGAAAATATTCTAAACTGATATCTGGCAATAAATTTTGGAGTTCTTTTTTGTACAAAGCATTTTGAAATTTGTTGGCATTTTCAAAATATTGTACCCCCAAATTTTCATTGATTGTCAATTGCTGCAATGGAATTTTTTGTAATATTCCATCTGCAATTTCTACGGTATCAACTTGCACCACGCTTTTCAGCTTTTCTGTTGACAGAATTACTTCCTGCAAAGCCTGTTTGTAAAGCGTTTCTAGTTGTTTTTGTTTTGATGTTGCAGTAATCATTTCTAGATAATTGGTTTCGCCCAATTCAAATCTTCTTTCTGATTTTTTTGCAAAATCTTGATACAAACTATCTAAATACTGATAGGTTTTTGCTTTGTTTTTTGCATAACTCAATTGATAATAATTGGCATACACTTCTTTTTGCAGTTGTTGAAAAGCAATGTTATAATTGGTTTCCTCCATACTCAATTGTGCTTTTTTTACTTTTTTATCTGCAAAATAAAAAGTGGGGAATTTGAAATCTTGTGCAATTCCAAAAACTCTGATTGGCAAATCATTTACAGCTAAATTATTCTCATCAAAACTATAATAAATGGATGTTTTATCGAATTCAAAAGCACTCGTAATCAATGCTTTATTTTCATTCACTTTTGAAAATGCAGCTTTTAAATGGGCATTATTTTTTAAAGCCAAATGGAGCGTTTCATCAATTGTCAGTTTTGATTGGGCATTTATTGGGAAAAACGAGCAAAATCCAATGAAAAGTAACAGTAGATTTTTATTCACTTTTATTGATTTTTTTTCTTCAAACCAAGCATACAAAACTGGCAAAACAATCATCGTTAACACAGTTGCAGAAATCAAACCTCCAACAACTACAGTCGCTAACGGACGTTGCACTTCTGCACCAGCATTGGTTGAAATAGCCATGGGTAAAAATCCTAAAGCAGCAGCAGCAGCTGTTAACAACACAGGACGCAAACGTTCTTTGGTGCCTTTTTTAATCCGTTCTTCAATGTCTTCCATACCTTCTTCTTTGAGTTCTTTGAAATGTTCAATCAATACAATTCCGTTTAAAACTGCGATTCCAAAAAGCGCAATAAATCCAACTCCAGCAGAAATACTGAAGGGCAAATCACGCAACCACAACAACAAAATTCCGCCAACTGCCGAAAGTGGAATGGCAGAATACACCAACAATGCTTCTTTTACGGAACCAAATGCAAAATATAACAGTAAAAAAATCAATGTCAAAGCAATAGGAACAGCCACCATCAAACGTGCTTTGGCACTTTGTAAATTCTCAAATTGCCCTCCATACGTAACACTATAACCTACAGGCAATTTCAATTTTTCATCAAGTATTTTTTGAACATCATCCACTACCGATTGTAAATCACGATCTCTCACATTAATTCCGACAACAATTCTACGTTTGGTATCATCTCTTGAAATTTTTGCAGGACCTGTCGTGTATTGAATACTAGCCAATTCACTCAAAGGAACTTTGTTTCCAGTAGGCGTATCAACATATAAATTTTGTAAACTTTCTAAATTTTTTCGATGATTTTCATCAAAACGCATCACCAAATCAAACCGTTTTTCACCTTCAAAAACATTGCCTGCAACTTGCCCTGCAAATCCCATAGAAATCAGTTGATTGATGTCAGCAATATTCAATCCATATCTTGCTATTTTACTACGATGATAGTGAACACTCATTTGAGGCAAACCTTCCACTTTTTCCACAATAATATCGGAAGCACCTGCTACATGTTGAATTAATTTCTTGATTTCATCCGCTTTTTTTGCCAAAATTGACAAATCTTCTCCAAAAACTTTCACAGCAACATCTGCTCTAACTCCTGTAATTAATTCATTGAAACGCATTTCAATAGGTTGTGTAAATTCGATTTCCAACCCAGGAATTACAGATAAAGCCTCCTTAAATTTGTTTGCCAATTCGTCTTTACTTGCAGCACTTGTCCATTCTTTTTTGGGTTTTAGTTTGATAATTACATCACTTTCTTCCATAGACATTGGGTCTGTTGGCACTTCTGCAGCACCAATTCTACTCACAACTTGGTCAACTTCCGGAAAATTTTTCAATAAAATTTGTTCGATTTTTGTGGTAATCTCAATGGTTTTTCCTAAGGATGTTCCTGTTTTTAAAACGGGTTGAATCACAAAATCTCCTTCATCTAAAGTCGGCACAAATTCGCCTCCCATTCTGCTGAATAACCAAACACTTGAAAGCAACATAAAGGCTGCCAAACCAACTACTATTTTTTTGTTTAGCAATGCCCAATGAATTGACGGTTTATACAAGGTGTATAAAATTTTCATCAATCGAACTGAAATATTTTTATCACTAGGTTTTTCAGGTTTTAAAAACAAAGCGGAAAATACAGGAACATAGGTCACACAAAAAATCATAGCACCAATCAAAGCAAAACTAAAAGTCATTGCCATTGGTTTGAACATTTTTCCTTCAACACCACTTAAAGATAAAATGGGAATAAATACGATTAAGATGATTAATTGTCCAAAAATCGCAGAGTTCATCATTTTTGAAGCACTTTTTAGCGTAATTGCATCTATTTCATCTTGTTTTGCTTCTTTAGAAAGAATGCCAAGTTTCTCACTTTCCCTCATGATCCGAAAGGCAATAAACTCCACAATAATCACAGCTCCATCAATGATAATTCCAAAGTCAATTGCACCCAAACTCATCAAATTGGCGTCAACTCCAAAAAGATACATTAACGAAATTGCGAATAATAAACTCAATGGAATTACTGAAGCAACCACCAATCCTGAACGAAAATTTCCGAGCAATAAGACCACCACAAAAATCACAATCAACGAACCCAAAATCAAGTTTTCGGAAACTGTAAAAGTAGTTTTTGCAATCAATTCGCTTCGTTCTAAAAATCCGTTGATGTAAACGCCTTCAGGCAAAGAACCTTGAATTTCGGCAACTCGTTCTTTGACAGCATCAATAATTTGCTTTGAGTTTCCGTCTTTCAGCATCATGATTTGTCCCAACACTTTTTCACCTTCACCATTTCCAGTAATGGCTCCAAAACGAGTGGCACTTCCAAATCCTACTTTGGCAACATCTTTAATATAAATTGGATTTCCGTCATTTTTTACTACAATATTTCCAACATCCTCCAAGCTTTTTACCAAACCTTCACCTCTAATAAAATAGGTTTCATTGGTTTTTTCGATATAACCTCCACCTGCAACACTGTTATTTTTTTCAAGTGCATCATAAATTTCTGAAACAGAAATTTTCATCGCAGTCAATTTTTCAGGATTGATGGCAACTTCGTATTGTTTTAAATGCCCACCCCAAGTATTTATTTCAACAACACCCGGAATTCCCGATAATTGACGCTTTACAATCCAATCTTGAAGTGTGCGTAAATCTGCTGTTGAATAGCGATTTTCGTAACCCGGTTTTACATCCAAAATATATTGGTAAATTTCTCCCAAACCTGTAGTAATTGGCCCCATTTCTGGTGTTCCAAATCCTTGTGGAATTTTTTCAGTGGCAGATTTTATTTTTTCAGCAATCAATTGCCTTGGCAAATACGTGCCAATTTCATCCGTAAAAACAATGGTTACTACTGATAAACCAAATTTTGAAACCGAGCGAATTTCTTCAACGCCAGGCAAATTTGCCATTTCCAATTCAACTGGATAGGTGATAAATTGTTCTACATCTTGCGTAGAAAGATTTCGTGAAGTGGTAATTACTTGCACTTGATTATTGGTAATATCAGGCACAGCACCAATTGGAATTTTGGTCAATGAAAAAATCCCGAAACCAATGACAAACGCAATAAATATGAATATGATCAGCTTATTTTGTAAGCTGAATTTGATAATTTTTTCTAACATAATTGATAATAAATAATAGATATAAATATAACCCGAATTATTTTACAGGTTCCTTTTTCTAAAATAAATTATGCGAATTTGGGCGGTTGGAAAATGGCGGGTTTTACGGATTCAGAGTAAGATTCCTTATAAAAAAAATTCTTTTTTGAAAAGGAATTGTTAGGTATTCTTAATTTAAATACAGTTGGATTTATTTCCAAAATGGAAACTAAGTGATTAAAATGGTTAACACCTTGTTTAAAAGGGAGGTCTTGATGTTCTTTATGATTTTGATTTAATGCAATTTCTTGATCAATATAATGATCGTATAAAAATTCAACGAAACTATCACCATATTTTTCTTGATGAAATTGCGCATGATCAATTAAGGCACTAACTTTGTTAATATCTTTAAAATCAATGTGCAAACTTTGTAGAAGTACTAAGTTTGATAATAAAATTGCAATTATTCTTATCATTTCGGGTTCAAAATTAAATAATATAATTGAATAATAATGATTGTTTGTGTTAATTTAACTAAAAAATCGCACGTAATTGCACATTTCCAGTATGGATTGTTTTCGAATTCTCACTTTTTCTTCCCAAATAATTTAATTGCAAATTTAAGAATGCATTCAATTTTTTATTAAACAATACATTCCAAGTATAATTTTTTCCAGCTTGCAAACCTTCTAACATTTGATACGCTACTGGCGAATTTACATTTCCTTGAAAATCATTCAAAAACAGGGTTACATTGGCTGAAATTTGATTGCTATTTTCACCCAAATAAAAGTATTCAATTCCGAATTTCTGCTGTTTCAATTGCTCTAAATTTGGAAGATTATTTTGCTTGTTATTGTAATGATAAAATGCTGAAAAACGATTGTTTTTGCTATATAAAAAACTAATTCTTGGTGCTATTTCATAGGAATCAATTTCATAATTTCTGTCGTCAAAATTTTCTGTAATTAAATCAATATTTGTGAGTTTCCCCATCAAATCAATCAGCCAAAAATCAGCGAATTTATGCGCATAATCCAATTGATGCAAATTGATTTTATTTTCTTGATTTCCAATAAAATACTGTTGTTTTAATTGCGAATCTCCATAGGTAAACGTTACACTGTGATTTTGCAAATCTTTGTGATAAAACAAACTGTTTTTGAAGTTATAATTCAATCCAATCAAAGCACTGCTATTCACATCAAAAGGATTCAATTGAAACGAATTTCCAACTCTTTCTTGCTCGTTTTCAACCGTTAAAAAAGTGCTGTTGTAAAAATGAGAAAGCCACTTTTTCAGCCCTGTTTTTTCAGCCCAATTTTTTGGATTGAGAGTTAAAGTTTGCTGAAAACTAGCTCTTTGAGTGGCAATAAATCGCAAATTCGGTTTTGGCAAGCGCAAATATTCAGCTTGGTCTTGAAATAAGGCGATTTCAAACTCGTTAAAATCTTGAATTCCGTCTTCATTATAATCAATCCAAGTGTAAAAACCCAAACCAGGTTCCGTTTTTACATACACATAATCTTGTCTGGCAACATTTCCAGAAGAAGTTTCATAAATGGTCGTTACATTCACGAAATTATCAAACAATTTTTGATTGAAAACCACTCGTGAATTCAATGTTTTTTCATCTTCCGTAAAATTATTTTGGGTGATTCTATAATTGGCAAAAACACTCAAATTTGTAAATTTATTTTTGATGAGTTTGCTGTCTATATAAAACGTTTTTCGGTTATTGATTTCTGCAAATTGATTCGATTTTATACTGTCATTATTTCTAAAATTCACACCAATTTTACTAAAAATCTTTGCAGTATCTCCAATGCCAATATAGGTTTCATATTCTTTAAAACGATGACTGGTGTTGACAAATTGATTGGTTGTAATGTCTTTTCGTGAGTTGTTTTCGAAATTCACAAAAGCACCAACCCAAGATTTTTGAAAACGATGTTCTACTTTCGCTTTTGCCACATAAAACGCATTGTCTTCAAGTGTTGAGGTATTTGTTAAAAAACTTCCATTGGCGTAAAAAGTCGTATTTTTTAGATTGAATTTTGCCAGAATTTCGTTTTTATTTCCTTTATAAGCATCTGTATATTGCAAATTTTGGAATTTATAGGACAAAAAATGTTGTGCTGCTTTTTGCAAAATAATTTCAGATTGAAAGAAGTTTTTGGTAGGCAAATTTGTCAAAATATTCCATTCTCTGTTAAATTCAATTGGTTCCCAACGTTGAATCGTCAAGAAATTACGTTGCACAAATTGATGATTGAGGTTGCTTTTCAATTGCCATTTTTTATCAATATAGGTTTGTTGCCAGCCAATTGTTGCTGCAACAGCCACATTTTCGTTGTCATCTTTGCTAGAAAATAAGTTTTTATCATTGTTAGAAATGGCAATTTCAGTATTGATTTGTGTTTTTTCTGAAGCTTGATATGCTGATTTCACCACAAATGTTTGAAATTTATTTGGGGGAATTAATTTGATTATTGGACTAAAATCACCTTGATTTGTGCCCACAAACACAAAAATACTTCCAATGGCAGTGGTTCTATCTAACTGATAATCACCATTATTTTGACCCACATTTGAGAAACTCACAAAATACAACTCGTCATTCGGATTTTGAGAATATTCGAAAATTTCAGTAGTTCCTTGAATCGTTTTTTTGTATAAAATTTTGTTGTCATCAAACGTGTCTATAAAAGCACTTTCTGCAAACATGGCATCTGTATCATTACCTGCATTTGCTAAAATTTCCTTTTGTTCATTTGTCAAACTTTGTTGTAAAGGTTGATTTTTTGCGTCATTTTCAGAATAGAAAAATCCACTGATTTCAAACTTTTCGCCTTTATAAACAGCTTCTTCAAATGTCACAAATCGTGTGTAATTTCGTTCCGCATATTGAAATTCAACCACAATTCGCATGTCATTGGTGATGGGAAATTTGGTGTTGAAAATAATTTCTCCCAAATTATAATTGATGATGAAATCTTTGTTTTCTCCTCTTTGTATTTGAACTCCATTTACAAATACGCGTTCACTACCTTCAATAATCAAAATCGCGGCTTCATTATTGGCACCAAAAAGTTTATACGGACCTTGATTTCCTTCCACAGCTGTAAAACGAAAGTTGTTAAATTTTCCTCTGACAACAGCCCCTGAAGCCGCAATTTTAAAATTTTCATTGATGTTCGCTTCTACCTGCAAACCAGCAATTTGTTTGTTGATGGGCATAAACATACTTTCGGTATTTTCGAGTGCAATGTCGCCCGCTTTTACACGCCAATTTTTGCTGTACATTTCAATGAAAATTCGGTCAAAATCTGTCAAATTTTGAGAATATCCATTTTGTTGAATGGGAATATTGGTGTCAAAAATTTTCGCTCTTAAACTGGTGTTTTCTGACAATTTTCCTGAGATTTCTAAATCCAGAGAAGCATTTGTCACTGCATTTTGATTGTTTCCAGAAGTGATGCCTCTTGTGATAAAACCACGAGTTTGCAAACCTTCAAAAAGGACCACTTCTTCTTGTTTTTTATTGGTGGTTACACTGTATAAAATGCCATTATTATTGGTGTTTGGCAAAATGCGATTTTCATCAAAAGGGGAATAAATTTTGGTGATAAAATCAGGAATTCTGAAATAACTCACGGTGATTATTGAATATTTTTTTGAATTGATAATTAATAAAGCTTTGCTAAAATCAATAACATATTCAAGAGTAGGAATTGGTTTTTTCAAGCTGTCCAACACCAAGAATTTTTGAGGATTGATGGCAACAGAATCCAGTTGAAGGCTGTCTTTTTTGAGTTCAAAAGTTTTTGTTCTAAAATCGCTAGAAATCGTTTGTGATTGGATAGAAAATCCAACAAATAAAACAGTAAAAAATAGTACTTTTTGAAACATATAAAAACCCTATCTAATGAACGTAAAAATAGGATTTTAAGTTTATTAGGCGTTAAAATTAAAAGAGTGTTTCTTGTTTTATAGGATTTTTAGTTTAATTCTTGGTGAAGTGATTACACAGGTTGTGAAATGAGGTCTTATATCAAATGACTCCGATATCGGATTTAAGGCTCAAATCCTTGCTTTCGGAGAGACATCAATCACTAAAACATGACTGAAAATAACATCGATATTTTAAATCCACTAAACTCCCTGTATCCGCCAATATTTTCATTAAATTCTTTTGATTGATTATAGTCGGCATTTAATCCCATCTGAATATTTTTTCCTGTGCGATATATAAAACCAGTTGATACTTCAACAAAGGGTGCGTTACTATTAAATTCAATTTCATTTCTGATGATTCCATTAGATATATTCCCTTTCGCTTCAACATATTTATACATAGTAGGGACTATCCCTACACTAAAGCCCGCAAATGGACGAAAGCGTTTTTTTAAAAAATAGGAATCCATACCAACACTTATTGGCATTAATAATATGCCACCTCCTTCAATATTTACATTGACTCCATTAATGACTGAAAAAAAATCGGGACGAGGAGGTTCTATCTTTTTTGTGATTATTCCTACTTTACATTTTACTGTCAATGATTTTGAAAGGTATCTTGCAAAGGACAAATTCCAAAAACCTATGTTATTAGGAATTTCTAAAAGAGTATTATTGTTGGATTTGGCAGCATTATCAAAATACCATTGACCATAACTTAGCGATAGCTGGTTTTTATTTTCTTTGTCATTGGATTTGTCAAAATTAAACCTGATGGCATCTTCTGATACTTTTTTTATATCAATTGCCCATAAGTAATTATCGAGAAAATGTTGGTGTATGGTGACCAAAACATTGAAATCTATGACATCAAAAAAATAAAGTTTAACGCTGTCATTTAGTTTTAAGCGATCTTTAAAAAAATTGAAAGTGCGCTGATTGCTGGTAATATAGGTAGTTGCCGCAAAATAGTAGTTGAGTGACTTACGTATTTCTACTGTTTTTTCTATGTTTTCGTTCACTACCAATAAGTAAATTTTATCTCTAGCTATTGAAAAATCATGTATTGTTTTCTGAATGATTACTTTTAGAGTATCGGGTACCCAAGTACTTACTGCACTATCGTTCAATTGCAAAATGATGGTTTGATTCGTATTTGCATATTGTTGCAATAGACTTTCTATAGCTTTGTCTTTATAATATACAATTAAAGAATAGGATTTTCCTTGATTCTGATAATTATCTGGAATTGTCACTGAATACTTATCGGCTAAAACATTGCTTTCTTGAGCATTACTTATATTGCAAAGAGGTACACTGAGTAGTACCAAAAGAATAATTTGAAATCGATTCACTTGTTTTTTTTTGATATCATAAAAAAGAGCTGCTTAAAAAACAGGCAAACAGCCATTTTAAGATAGAATAAGCCCATCTTGCATTTCAATAATCCTGTCTGTATTATTGGCAAAATCGGGGTCGTGTGTTACGCAAATAATAGTTTGTCCATGCTCTTGTGCCAATTGCTTAAAGATATCCTGAACAGCCCTTGAGTTTTTTGTATCAAGATTTCCTGTAGGTTCATCGCCCATGATGACAGATGGGCTATTAATAAGTGCACGGGCAATAGCGACCCTTTGTTGCTGCCCACCAGAGAGTCTTTTGGCATTTTTCAGTTCCTGACCTTTTAAATCAAGCAATCTTAAACTCTCGTAGGCTTTGTGTTCAATTTCTTCGATTGAAAGTTTGCCCAATTTTAGTGCAGGAAGCATTACATTTTGCAACGCTGTGAATTCGGGCAAGAGATAATGAAATTGAAACACAAAACCAATATGTTCATTTCGGAAAGCAGCTAACTGATTTTGTGTTTTTCCGGTAAGTACATCTCCATTTATTTTCAGTGTTCCTTCATAATCGGTATCCATAGTAGAAAGCACGTATAAGAGAGTTGACTTTCCCGAACCCGATTTTCCGACAATAGACAGAAACTCTCCTTTTTGTACTGTAAATGAAAGACCTTTTAAAACCTGAAATTTTTCAGGTTCATAAAAATACTTAATTAGATTATTGATTTCTATTGATATTGTTTTTTCCATGTTATCCTCGAATGATAATTACTGGGTCAATTTTTGACGCTTTTCTAGACGGTAAATAACCAGCAATGAGTGTTGTTAAAATCCCAAAAACTATTGCAAGTAGAAAGTCTTGAGCCCGAAAAAATATCGGCAACGTTTCCATTCCTGCAATGGTAAATGGTATCATATTGATCAATAAAGAGATTCCATATCCCATAATTGCTCCAACAAGCGCACCCAAAAGCCCAATAACAGTAGCCTGTGTTAAAAATATGGTCATGATGTCATTGCCAGAAAAACCAAGTGCTTTCAGGATGGCAATTTCTCTAATTTTCTCATTGATGGTCATTGTCATAATATTGTAAATTCCAAAGCCTGCTACCAATAAAATGGTTAGCGAAACTGCAACAGCAATAATGTTTCTGAGTTCCGAACCAGCTACCAATTGTTCATTAGCTTCCTGCCACGATTCTATTTGATAAGGAATCATTGAGGCTATTTTTTGAATGAACGATGCTGTATTGTCTCTGTCCTTAATGTTGACCATAATATCACTGGCAAAATCAGAATTTTTGCCCACCAATTGACGAGCTGCAGTAATATTCAAATAGGCTTTTGTTTCGTCCATTGTTTTTAAGTTGCTTTCAAAAATGCCTACAATAATATAATTTTTAGAAACCCCATCAGAGGTCAACACATTAACACTATTATTGATTTGGAGTCCTAGTTTTTCGGCCAGCAATTTTCCTAAAATAATCCCTGTTTTATAGGTCAATAAATTATTCCATTCCCCTTGAATAACGGTTTCGGCGGTATTAAACAATTCATCCTCAGATTTGAGTTCTACACCAGAAATAATTCCATTGACTTGTTTTGAACCTCCTCTGAAAAAAACATTGGCATTCACTTGACGAGCAATTGCCACTACTTCTGGTTGTTTCATAACAGATGAAACAATAGCTGATGAGTTATTTAGACCAGTAGTGTATTGAATATTCTTTCTGTTAAGAATAGTAACGAGTGTTTTTGAATCTTTATAATGGCTTTCTATTGGATTGTAATCATTCTTGTTATCCAAATTATAAATACGGATATGGGATAATGCACTAAATGCCAGATCGTCTTGAGCATTATTTACACCATTCATAAAACTGTTCATGAAGATGTACATAGAAACCCCGAAGGTTACCCCTAAAACAGCTACAAAGGTTTGCCATATCTTTGAGGTCAGGTGAACCTTTGCAATTTGAATATTTGTTGTTTTTGACATCCTAATTTATTTATTTTGGAAGTAAAATGGTGGTAGAATTATCAGCACCTGAAAGAATTTCAACCCAATCTGTAGTTCGGATGCCCACTGTAACTTTCACCTTTCCATTTTTTTTGTCCATGATAAAATCCCCAGGTAAAAGATATTCTGTTGGTAGTACTATCGCATCAACCTTTTCATTAATTTTTATATTTGCCTGAAGTTGCGTTCCCGATTTTAATTGCGCAACAGGTTCATTGAATGTTGCTTCGGCAATAAAAGATTGCTCCTTATTATCAAAATAGGGGTATATTTTTGAAAGATAAGCCTTATAGCTTTTTTTTCTCTCGGTATTCAACTCAATATACACTTCTTGCCCTAGTTTTAGTTTGTTAATGTCTTCTTCTACAATAAAAAGTTTTGCAATGAATTTACCCGAGCCAACTTCAGCGATAGACTCTCCTCGTTTTATCAACTCTCCTTGTTTCTTTTGGATTTGAAAAATCACTCCATTCACTTCGGTATTGATTTCGTAAAACGATGATGAATTTTGTTGCACTGCTAAATTTGCTTTGTTTTTGCTTACTTCTAGTTGCAGCTTGTTTTTTGTATCCGAAATCTGATTGTTTATTGACACCAAGTCCTGCTTAGCGTTTTCATAACTTACTGTTGCTTTTTCATAATCAACCTGGCTTACTGCTCCAGTCTTGACAAGCTTTTGATACCTGACAAAATTTAGCGAATCTGTTGTCAGTTTGTTTTTCAGTTGTCTTCTTTGTGCTATCAATTGTTCCACAACAGGTGAATTATTACCGACATTTGTTTTAGCATATTGATAATTTGCTTCCGCATTTTCTAGCTGCTCTAGCTGTGCTTCATTTTCAATACGGAATAAAATTTGTCCTGCATTCACAGAGTCTCCTTCATTGAAAAATGATACACTTAAATAGCCATCTGCTTGAGATGTAACAATATATTGGTGCTCTGTGGTAATATTACCACTAGCAAAAACAGCTTCAACAATATTTTTTTTTGATAATTGTATTGATCCTTGTTGTTTACAACCAGTAATAGAAATGGTAATTAATACAATCGAAACTATGAGTACTTTTTTCATTTTTAGTTATTTGTTTCGTGATAAAATGATTCCTTTATTTATAAAATAATCAGACAGACGGCTGAAATATTGGTTTTCAATAGTGAGATAATCGTCAAATACTGATAAGTAATTATCAAGACCTATAATCCCCTCTGAATATTTGCTGTAAGCAAGTTGCACATTTTCATTTGCTAATTTCAAATTTTGAGTTACCGTTTCCACCGAATGCTTTGCATTGATATAGTTGTTAAACAAAATGCTGTCATTCAATGACGATTTTCGTTGCGCTTCCTCATAATTCATCTGGGCGATATTTTGGGTAATCTTTGCAGATTGGTATTGATTTTTGGTGGTAAAACCGGTAAATATTGGGATGGAAAGGTTTACACCTATATATCTATTGGGTTGCCAGTCTTTTGAATTCAATGAAAATTTAAAATCTTCCTGATATTGTATGCCACCTAAGTAAGTAACGATATCCAATTTAGGTATAAAGCGAGAAAAGACTTGTTTTTTAGCAAAGACAGCGTTTTCAGTCTGAATCTTATAAAGGGTTAAATTTAAATCGTTTGGTGAAATAGTTTCTAAAGTGACATTTTCATCAAATTGGATTTGTTCGGTCAAAAGAAAGGTATCAGTTGGGGGCATCCCTAAAAGGATTTTCAGATTGGTTTCATTCTCAAAGAGATATTGCTTGTTTTGTTCCAATCTGTCAAAAGCATTGTTTTTATTAATTTTCGCCTGATTTAATGTTAGATTGTCAATTAATCCCTGTTGAAACCTGTTTATAGTTAGCACTAGGGTAGAATCGGCTAGTGATAAATTTTTTTCAGACAAATCAACAGCTGCTTTTGAAGTTAATACTGCATAATATACCTGTGCTAGTTGTTGTTTTAAGTTCTGCTCAAACAAATCCTTTTCTGCTTTTGCAAGATTTACATTGGATTGCGCAATTTTTGACTGAAACTTCGATTGCCAGTTCAGTAATGTGATACTTGTACTAAGACCTGCTGTATAATTGTAGGTCTGCCCAAATTCGGCAAAAATGGTTTCTCCTGGTCTTCCAAAAATTTCGCCTGGTATTGGAGTTTCGGGTATTTCCATGTTATATTGCCCTGAAAATCCTGCATTTATTTTAGGATACAGATAGCTTTTGGCAGTCAAATTATCTTTTAAAGCTTTTTCTACTTGCAATTGGTACACCGAATTGTCTGGGTTATTTTTTAGTGAATAAGACCAAATCTCATTTAATGAACGAAATGTATTTTGACCTTTTGTCAAACTTATCGAGGCAATTAAGACAAATGACAAGCTTACTATCTTTTTCATTTTCGTGTCCATATTTGGGTTTTTGTAAAACCAGATTTTGAAACAATAATTTTCAGTTGACCATTGGATTGTAGTTCTATTTCACAGTCTGCGTACATTCCTTTTTTTGGAGTATAGATCTTGCCATTAACCCATTTGTTGGTAGAAAATTTCAAACCCGTAATAATATCCATCCCCAAAATATTCCTATTGCGTAAATCCTTATTGGGATTTTTTTTATCTTTTGGTTGCAGGTTAGGATTGCTTTCCATTTTTGAAAGCCAAACAATTTTAGCGGAATAGGTATCCCCTAATTTGTAAATTTCTATATTATTGGTTTTATCCTCATTGAGCCAAATACCAATAATTTTATCAGATTGTTGTTGGGCTTGAATAGTATTCAATGTGCCAACTAGTAACAATAACAGTACTAAGTGTTTCATCATCTTTGCATTTTAATTTTAACACAAAGTTAAATACCCAATAAGTGGTTAAAAATGAAAAACGTGTGAATTGAACAAATTGAAGGGTGAATTGAACTGCGCTAGGATTGTTCAATCCAATTCATAAATTCGGTTACTTTTAATCGACTTACAATGAGTTGTTCTGTGATTGTTTTATCCGTAATGATGATAACTTTTCGATTAAAATAAGGTTGAATCTCTTTGATAATATTCTTATTTAGTAAAACTTGTCGGTTAATTCTAAAAAACAAGGAAGGGTCAATAGAGGACTCTATTTCGGAAATCGTTTTAAAAACAGGATATCGCTGAGTATCCAATGTTTGAATATAAAGGATTTCATTTTCAACTACGAAAAAAGCAATTTTATGAACAGCAATAGGTATAAAACTTTCCTTGTAATGAACTAAGATTGATGTTTTATAATTTTTCTTTTCACTGAATGTTTTTTTTAAAAGATGAACAATTTCATTGTCAGGCTTTAACGATTCTTTTAATGTGTCGTATTTTATAAATGCAGCCTCTATATCTTCCTCTTTTACTGGTTTTAAAATGTATTCTATGCCATTGGTTTTGAATGCCTGTAGGGTATATTGGTCGTAAGCAGTACAAAAAATGATCGGACACTTTATCTTAATTTTTGAAAATATTTCAAAACTAAGCCCATCTGCCAATTGAATATCGGAAAAAATTAAATCGGGTGTATTGTTATGATTAGAAAGATATTTTACTGCTTGTTCAACACTTTCTAGAGTTTCAAGAATAATTGAATTCGGTTTTAACTGCACAATAATTTCACTCAATATTTGAGCATTATGTGGCTCATCTTCAATGATTAAAATCTTCATGAGTCAAGCAATTTAATATTTACTCGATAAACAGTTTCATCAGAAAATATTTGAACACCATCAGAAACACCCAATAAATCGTATCTTTTAGTAAGGTTTTGCAGACCAATGCCAGATTCCTCCCCTATGCTTATTCTTTGTTGTAAATTATTTTCAATAGTGATTCTTTTAGCTCCTGATTCATAAATTTTTATATTCAATGGATTTTCTTTGGAAACGATATTATGCTTTACACAATTCTCCAAAAGCAACTGCAATGTAAAAGTTGGGATTTTAAAATTCAATACATCTTGAGGAATTTCAATGTCTATGCGTAACATGTCCTCATACCTAGCAAATAGCAAAAACGAATAATTTTCAATAAATTCTAGTTCTTCTCTCAAAGTAATGGTGACTATTTCTTTGTTTGCTAATAACAACCTATAAATATCGGATAACTTTATTAGAAAATTCTCTGCATTTTTATTTGATGAGCGTATCATTGAACGCAGTGAGGAAAGAGAATTAAATAAAAAATGGGGACTAATTTGCTGCTTTAGAATCTCAAATTGTGCTCGAATATTTTCAGTTTTAAGCATTTGATTTTGCAATAGAACAGCCTGGTTTTTTGCGTTCATGTTCAACGTATATTGAATAAGGTATATTATGGATATACTTATAATACCCCTGACTATCAATAACAGGTAATTGTATTCTTTTTCAAGATGGAAGGTTTGGGAAATAAAAGCACTCAAAAAAATAAATAATACTAATAACAGACTATTTGAAAAAATTATAATAAAAATTTTAATGATATGGTTCCATTTTTTATACTTGAAAAGAAACAGGTTTGTAATAATTGAATTAAAGTACCATGCAACTAAAAGAAAATTAAATACTAATAGCCAACTTGGAAAAATCAAAAATAAGTTAAAATTTGAAGTAGCCATATTATTGGTAATTACAGCAAATAGTGATAATATTGCTGAGAATAGTATAGCTAACTTCCCGTTTTTATTAATTTTTAATTTAAATTTCATGTACTACAAAAATAAAATTAAAGTCTCATTTTTTAAATGCTTATATAGTAAAGATTGTATTTTATAAAATTTTTTAAATTTATCAAATTTTATAAAAAAACCTTACTTTTTATAGGTAACTTTTTTCAATGTCATTTCCTGTCAAATGAGAGATGTGTTGTGTAATTTTTTCAATAGCCGTTTGCGAGCATTTGCAATCCTTACTCACAACCCTATTTTTTGCAATCCTTACCTAATAATCATCTTGCCCTATCTCTTTTTTGTTTCACAGGATTATAGTGAATGTGATTTATGTATAGATTGGTATTTAGGATTGGCGCGGATCGCAAATCTGCCCTTTGGTTATTCAATCTAAAACGCATACACATTTCTTCCTTTCATTCCCGTTTTTCAGCTTAAAAAAGTGTTTCCTGTTTTACAGGATTTTCGTGCGCTAATAACCATTTTTTACGCCAAATTCCTGCTGAAAAACCAGTGAATGAACCATCAGAACCAATCACTCTGTGACAAGGAATGATGATTAAAATTGGGTTTTTTCCATTGGCGGAAGCTACAGCTCTGATGGCTTTTGGGTCACCTAAAAGCGTACTTTGTTCCAAATAAGAAGTCGTTTTTCCGAAAGGAATTTGCAATAAAGATTTCCATACTTTCCCTTGAAAATAAGTTCCTTTTGGATGGAGTGTCAACTCAAATTCGGTTCTTTTTCCTTCAAAATAGTCGGTTAATTGCGAAACACACTCTTGCAAACAAGGGGCAATTTCGATGGAAGTTGGTATTTTTTCATCCAAAAAAGTCACAGATTGAATGCCATTTTCATCACCAACAATTTTTGCGGTTCCAATAGGAGTTTCTAAAAAAGCAGTTTCGTTTGTCATTTAAATGCCAAAAATATCCTTAGAATTTTGTGTGGTTATTGCCGCAATTTCATCAAAAGGAAGTCCATAAATGGTGGCTAATTTATCAATAACGTGTGTAATATAGGCACTTTCATTTCTTTTTCCTCTGTAGGGAATGGGCGCTAAATACGGGGAATCTGTTTCTAAAACAATATGTTTTACATCTATTTCATGTAAAAATTGATCAATTTTACCATTTTTAAACGTAACAACACCACCAATTCCCAATTTCATATTATAGGAAATTGCTTTTTCAGCTTGTTCTTTTGTTCCTGTAAAACAATGAAAAATCCCAAATAAATCTTCGCTTTTTTCAGATTCTAATACTTCAAAAATTTCGTCAAAAGCTTCTCTACAATGAATGATAATAGGCCATTTCTTTTCTTTTGCCCACTGAATTTGCGTTTTAAAAGCTTCTTGTTGCTGGGTTAAAAAAGTGTTGTCCCAATACAAATCAATCCCAATTTCGCCAATGGCATAAAAGTGTCTTTTGTGAATCCAATTTTTTACATGCGCCAATTCTTCCAAATAATTTTCATTGACATACGTTGGATGCAAACCCATCATCAAAAAAACATCTTTAGGAAAATCTTTCTCTAGTTGAAACATTCTTTTAGTATAGGTTGAGTCAATTGCTGGAATAAAAAAACGAGAAACACCCGCATTTTTTGCACGTAGCATCATCGCTTTTTGGTCTTCGTCAAACTGTTCTGAATAGAGGTGAGTATGTGTATCCGTAATCATTTTTTCAATTAATTTTCATCAGCAAAACTACTAAAAACCAATGTAGAATACTATTGAAACCCATATTTTAAAAACGTATCTTTGCAAAAAATAGGAACCATGACTTTTGCAGATTTCGACCTTTCCAACCAATTGCAATATGCCATTGACGATGTAGGATTTAAAACGCCCACACCCATTCAACAGGAAGCATTTCCCATTATCAGATCAGGAAAAGATGTGGTTGGAATTGCACAAACTGGAACTGGGAAAACAATTGCCTATCTATTACCGATTTTAAGAGATTTGAATTTTTTAAAAACGCAACATCCTAGAGTGTTGATTTTGGTGCCCACTCGTGAATTGGTACTTCAAGTAGTAGAAGATGTTGAAAAATTAGCTAAATATCTCAATATACGTGTTTTAGGGGTTTATGGAGGTGTCAATATCAATACTCAAAAACAAGGAATTGCGCTAGGTCAAGATATTATTGTGGCAACTCCAGGGCGTTTGTATGATTTGGCGTTGAGCAATGTATTGAAACTAAAAACCATTCAAAAATTGGTGATTGACGAGGTGGATGTGATGTTAGATTTGGGTTTCCGATTTCAATTGATGAATATTTTTGATTTGCTACCAGAAAAAAGACAAAACATTTTATTTTCCGCAACAATGACGGAAGATGTTTCGTTTTTAATAGATGATTTTTTCAAAAATCCTGAGAAGATTTCCATTGCTGTGAGTGGAACACCATTGGAAAACATATCGCAAGTTTCGTATCATGTTCCTAATTTTTTCACCAAAGTAAATTTATTACATCATCTATTAAAAGACAAAACTACCTTTCATAAAGTACTAATTTTTGTTGCCTATAAACGAACCGCAGATTTGTTATTCAAACATTTAGAGCCTGTTTTTGGAAACGAATCTTGTGTGATTCACTCCAATAAAACACAGAATTATAGAATTCGTTCTATTAGGCAATTTGATGAAGGTTTCAACCGAATTTTATTGGCTACAGATGTGATGGCACGTGGGTTGGATTTTGACAATGTGAGTCATGTCATCAACTTTGATACGCCCGATTTTCCGGAAAATTACATGCACAGAATTGGTAGAACAGGACGTGCTGAAAAACAAGGAAATTCCATTTTATTGTCCACAGAAAAAGAACAAAAATTCAAAGAGGCAATTGAAACCTTGATGGATTACAAGATTCCCTTGCTTCAACTTCCACAAGAAGTTGCCATTTCAGAAATGTTAACGGAAGATGAGCGTCCAAAAGAAGAGCATGAACAATCCAAAAACAGAACAGGCATTGAATATGTTCCTGGGGAAGCTTTTCACGAGAAAAGTGAGAAAAACAGCAAAGTAAATTTAGGTGGTTCATATCGCAGAGAAATTGCCAAAAAATATAAAAAACCCAAAACAAGAGGGGATAAGAACTACAACAAACGAAATAAGAAATAGCAATGCAGATTTTAACGCAGCAAGAATTGCATAATTTGGCAATGAATATTGTGGGAGAAAAATTGGTGGAAATGGGCTATGAATTTCAAGCAATCAATAGTCAATTGAAAAGACATCCACAGTTTGTATTGTTCAAAAAAGGTGAACCCACCATTTTTGTGTTGGTAAAAGCGACTAATAATTTGCAAAATCCCAATGAATATGATGTGTTTTGGATGGAAACTTTTGTTTCACATGCCAAACAACAAAATGCCAAAGTTTGGTTTGCTGGTGTTGGAATTGCCAATGCAGAAAGTGTTGAAAATCCGGTTTTTAAAGACCAACCTTACTATGTGGCTTTTGAGGATTTTGTGAAGGTTTTGGAATGATAAAAGGCTAGTCTTTTTACAAACTTTTTTCTATTCTTTTGTCAGGAATAAGCCAAATAAAAGCGACTAAAATAAAGATGGCACCTCCCAACCAAGAATGAACAAAACTAAGACCAATTCCAATTAAATATAAAATCGGAGATATTTTTCCTTTAAAATCTTTTCCTACAGCTTTCGCTAAAATAGAATTTTCTCCTTGACTTTTGATAATTTCGTTTTGCAACATAAAATAAGCCATTGCTGCCATCAGTAATACAAAACCGTACAGTGCCATAGGTTTTGAACTAAAATGATGTTCGCCCATCCAACTTGTCACAAAAGGTATTAAGGAAAGCCAAAAAAGCAAGTGAAGATTCGCCCAAAGAATAGTGCCTTTGACGGTTTTTACAGTTTGCATCATATGATGATGATTGTTCCAGTAAATTCCGATATAAATAAAGCTCAATACATAACTTAAAATTACGGGAATTAATGGAATCAAATCAGTAAAGTTGTCTCCATGAGGCACTTTAATTTCCAATACCATAATGGTAATGATAATGGCTAAAACCCCGTCACTAAAAGCTTCAACACGACCTTTTTGCATATAAATTAAATTGATTTTGAAGGTATTATTCAAAAATAAATGTAACTATTTTTACTTTTTTAACAGCATAATTTTTAATTTAATTTTGATAAAATCAATTCCATAAAAAAACCATCTGAATTTCAGATGGTTTTTTAAGGTAAAATGGATTAAAAATTATTTTCCATCTTGCTCTAATAGACTGAAAAATTGGTCTAATTTAGGCATGATAATAATTTTTGTTCTTCTGTTTTTAGCTTTGTTTTCAGCGGTATCATTTGGCGCTAATGGAATGTATTCACTTCTTCCAGCAGCAATTAATCTCTCAGGTTTTACGCTATATTTTGTTTGTAAAATTCTTGTGATTGAAGTAGCTCTCAATACTGATAAATCCCAGTTGTCTTGAATCAAATCTTTTTTCATTGGCGTTGAATCAGTATGACCTTCAATCATCACTTCCATTTTAGGTTGATCATTGATTACTTTGGCGATTTTTTCTAACACAGTGTAAGCAGTTTCAGAAATGTTGTAGCTTCCACTTTTGAATAAAAATTTGTCAGAAATAGAAATCATTACCACCGTTTTTTCAACGTTTACTTCAATGTCTTTGTCTTGAATTCCATCCGTTAAATTCTTAGTTAAGTGATATTTAATCGCTAAATTCAAAGAATCTTTTGCAGTCATTGCTTTTCTGATTCCATTGATATATTTGTCTTTTTCACTCAATTGAGAAATTACATTTTTAATATTATCTGAAGAAGATTGCGTTAAAACAGTCAAGTTTTCAACTTGTTTTAAAGCCGTTTTTTTATCTTCTTGAAGATATTTTACTTGCTCAGTCAAAGCAAACATTTTTGAATCTTCTTTTTCTTTTTCAATCAAACACTTTTGTAAATTTGCTTTTACATCAACCAACTCAGTTTGAGCTTTGTCATGTTTAGCTTGCAATTCAACAAATTCTTTTTTTGTTACGCAAGAGCTAACAAGAATAGCAGTTACGAATACGATAATGATTTTTTTCATGATTTACATATTAAATTCAGTATGCAAATTTAACAAAAACTCGCTATAAATAGGTGTTTATTCTTTATTTTATGAAAATTTTAAACACTATTTTTGTTGTAAATATCGTCTTTTTCATGAAATCAAAAATTACTATCATAATTATTGTTTTTTTAGCATTTTTTTCAGGCTGTAATTCAAAAGTTGAAAAACAAGACTTCGTTTTACAAGGGGAAGTTTTTGGCACAACATACAGAATTACCTATTTAAATGCATCAAAAAACTATCAAAAATCACTTGACAGTTTATTTTTAGCGTTTAATCAATCATTATCAACCTATATTCCAACTTCGGATATTAGTAAAATAAATGATGGAGATACCTCAATTGTAGTGGATGATTTTTTTGTAGAAGTTTTTGAAAAATCAAAAAGAATTCATCAAGAGACTGATGGTTTTTTTGATCCCACTGTTGGGAATTTGGTCAATGCTTATGGATTTGGTCCTGAAAAAAGTCACGTAAATCTTTCAGATTCTATTGTCAATCAACTAATGACATCCGTTGGTTTCGAAAAAATATCGCTACAAAATAGAAAAATCATCAAGGATAATCCTGCTGTTTACTTGGATTTCAATTCCATTGCGAAAGGTTTTGCCATTGATATTGTAGCCCGTTTTTTTGATTCAAAAAAAATGGATAATTATTTGATTGAAATTGGTGGAGAAATCAGAACCAAAGGCACCAAAAAAGACAACAAACCTTGGGTAATTCAAATCGTAAATCCATCAAATGCTCAAGATGAAAATGGATTTACAATTTTAAAACTTGCTGATATTTCAATGGCAACTTCAGGAAATTACAGGAAATTTAGAGTAACTGATGACGGAAAAAAGTATGTTCATACCATCAATCCAAAAACGGGTTTGGCAACAGAAAGTAATTTGTTAAGTGCTTCTGTATTTGTAAAATCAGATTGTGCAGATGCTGATGCGTATGCTACTGCTTTTATGGCTATGGGTTTTGAAGAAGCCAAACTATTTTTAGAAAAGAATACGCATGTCAAAGTAATTCTCATTTATAGTGATGATGCTAAAAATGTGCAAGTTTTTGATACATTTACTAAAAATTAAATAATTTTGATTTTAGTTGTTTTACATTTTTTATAAATTGCTAAAAATTAAAAAAATAATCATCATGAAAAAGTTAATTTTCCTTTTATGCCTTCTTAGTTTTCTGCAATCAAATGCGCAATCAAATATAGAAATTGCTGGGGTTTATATAAAAAGAGCCAACGAAAGTCTGAATAATTTTGATGTAGAAATTGCCAAAAATCATTTTGAAAAGGCCATGAAATATATGGATTCTATCAACACTCCAGAAGTTGCAAGACTTGGAACCTTCATATATTATGAGCTAAAAATTTATGAAGAAGCCAAAAAATATTCCGGGTATTATTTTAATTTGGTCAAAAATAAAAAAAGTGAAGAATATACTGAAATGTTGACACTTTCTGTTGATATAAACGAATTCTTAGAAAAAATACAAATTGAGAAAAAAAGAATAGAAGAAGAAAAAATCCGAAAAGAGAAAGAATATAGAAAAATAGATTCTTTAAAAGCCATTTGGATAAAGAAAGCAGAGCTGCTCTCAATAAAAGTGGATACGATTTATAATTTCAATTCAAATAATATTGCCTTATTTAAGAAAAAAGATTTTTTTGGACTCATCAATGATGTTGGAAAAATTCTGATTGAGGCGGACGAATATAAAGATGTAGTTAGTTTTGATGGCTTTTTTATTCTCAAAAACGCGATTGAAAATCCAACCAAATTATATTGTTACAATTCTACAGACAACTCAGGGTTTTTAATTCCCAATGTTTCAGATTTTAACATGCTTTCCACAAATTATGGAGTTGTGATGTTTCCAAGAGCCAATGGGAAATTGGTTACTTACCCAAATAACGCAAATGAAGCTTTCGTATTTGATTTAATTGAAAGAAAAATCTTAAAAATTTCTGATAAAGAAATCGTGTTGAAAAATCTTAAAAAAGCTGATTTTATTGATAAATTTAATGATGATGGAGAGGTAAAAATCGGAAAAGAGTGGTATTATTTTGGAGGCCATTTAGGAGGAGGAATTCATCCAATCTATGCAAAAGAAGGGTATAATTTAGAAGGATTTTTGCACTCCATTGATGGTCGTTTTTCAAGAACAAAATCAGATTTTGATTTTATTGGAGCTTTTCACAATGACAATGCTCAAGCAATTAAAGACGGTCAGAATTATTGGATAGACCAAAAAGGAGGGTTGATTGAGGCTGAAAATCAAACGGATTCCTATAATGGAAAATCAAAAATCGTAAAATTAAATACGGGAGCTTATCAATTGAAAAGGGATGATTTGATTATTCTTGGAAATGAAAAGCTAGAGAAAATGACTGATTTTATTGAGAAATACTCTCAAAAATAACTTCTTACTTAAAACAAACAGGCAATATTTCGCCTTTCATCAAGCAAAATCGTTCCACTTTTTCTGGAGCGATTTTTTTTGTGTAGTCAATTTCTTGAACAGAAAATCCAACAGAACGGAGTTTGTCAAAATAATCTTTTCCATAAATTCTGACATGATCATATTGCCCAAAAATTCTGGAACGTTCTTTTTTATCGGTAATTGAATTGTCTTCAAAAGTTTTTTCTCTTGAAATATCTTGAGGAATTTGAAAAATGCCAAAACCGCCTTTTTTTAGCACTCGAAACAATTCTTGCATTGCTTTTGTATCATCAGGAATGTGCTCTAAAACATGATTACAAAAAATGACATCAAACGAATTGTCTTCAAAAGGAAGATTGCAAATATCCGCTTTTACATCTGCAATGGGCGATTCTAAATCTGAAGTGATATACTCTAAATTTTGTTGTTTTTTAAACAACGTTAAAAAACATTGTTCAGGAGCAATGTGCAAAGTTTTCAATTTTTTGTCAGATGAAAAAAAATCGGTTTCATTCTGTAAATAAAGCCACATTAATCTGTGTCTTTCTAAGGATAAAGTGGATGGTGAAAGGGCATTTTCACGCTGTTTTCCATAACCGTAAGGTAAAAATTTTCGAAAACTTTTTCCGTCAATTGGATCCGTAAATTTATTTCCTTTCAAATAAAAAGCAATCATTGGACGCACCAAATAACTCATTTTGATGAGCCATGGTCTTGGGACGGTGTTTAAAATGGATTTGAATATAGACACGAATTACACAAAAATAAAAGATTATTGATTAAAGTATTTTTTTAATTTTTAAAGATAGACACGAATTTCACTAATTTCACAAAACTATGCGTTTGTGGGTTAAACTATCTTCTCCAAAATTCACTAAAATGCCTAATTTTAATTTTGTAGCAGCTAAATAATTGAGTGTTTGTTTTACATGACTTTTAGTTAGCATTTCTATTGCTTTAATCTCTAAAACTATTTTATTGTCAATTATAAAATCAGCAACGTAAAAATGAGGTAATACATCTCCTTTATAAGTAATATGAAATTTAACCTCTCTTTTGTAAGGAATACCAGTATTTATCAATTCAATTTCTAAAGCATCACCATAAATATTTTCTGAAAAACCTTTTCCTAATTCATTATAAACTTCCATACAAGCTCCAATAATGCTATAACTTTCCTGCTTATATAGTAAAGAATCCATATTTCATTTTTGTGAAATTAGTGAAATTTGTGTCTAAAAAAACATTTATAATCCTTTCAAATTAGTCAAAAGACCAAACTATTTTTTTTTGAAATTCGTGAAATTTGTGTCTAAAAAACATCATTTATAATCTTCCCTAACAGGACAAAAAACATCTGACAATTTACAAGCAGTAATTGCTTTTCCTCCGTGTTTTACAAAAGAAGGAATGGTAACTAACATTCCTGGTTTGTAGATTTTAGTTACACCATCAAGCGTCATTTCAAATTCACCTTCAATAACTTGAGTGGTTTGTTCATGAATATGCGAATGAATTGGAATTTCTGCACCTGCTTCCACTTCCCAAAAAGCAAGGGTAAAAGTTTCCATGTGCACAAATCTGCCTTTATAGCCTTTTACAATTTCTTTTTGTGGGATTTCTAGAATATTCATTTTGATTGTATTTTAGTCTTTTTTTCTGAATTCGTCTTCTTCATTGGAGGCAATTCCTAAGGCTGCATAAATGAAATCAAATGTGGAAAGAAGTTGAGGTTTTCCGTTTACAATAGCCACATTGTGTTCAAAATGCGCAGAAGGTTTGTTGTCTAAAGTAGTGATTGTCCAGCCATCTTTGTGCTGTTTTATTCTGTGAGTTCCCATATTTGTCATAGGTTCAATGGCCACAGTCATGCCTTCTATAAATTTTTTTCCAACACCTTTTTTGCCATAATTGGGCATTTCAGGATCTTCATGCATTTTACGTCCTAAACCATGTCCAACCAATTCTCTTACAACGCCATAACCATGTTTTTCAGTAAAATTCTGAATCGCAAAACCAACATCACCCACTCTGTTTCCAGCTTTGAATTCTTTGATTCCAACGTATAAACTTTGTTTGGTAATTTCTAATAATTTTTGAGTTTCAGCATCAATTTCACCTACAGCAAAGGTGTATGCATGATCACCATAAAATCCGTTTTTGATGGCACCACAATCTATAGAAATAATATCTCCTTCTTTCAAAGGTTCTTTGTTGGGAATTCCGTGAACTACTTGCGAATTTGGACTCATGCAAAGTGTATTTGGAAAATCATACAAACCCAAAAAGCCTGGAATTGCACCTTGTTCTCTGATGAATTCTTCAGCCAATTTGTCTAAAAATAAAGTGGAAACACCTGGTTTGACTTCTTTGGCTAACATTCCTAAAGTTCTAGAAACGACTAATGCACTTTCGCGCATGATTTCAATTTCTTCTTTGGTTTTAACTACAATCATTTTCAAAAAATAAAGTGCAAAGTTACTATATTTATTGATAAATGGTAGTGTTAATCTTTTTCGTAGGAATGTTTATAAGGCTGCTCAGAAACAATTTTTAAGATATCTTTTTCAATAGTTTCTCTTGGATATTCAACATATCGTCCAATTTCTTTGCCGTTTTTATAAAAAATAATTGTTGGAACTCTGAAGATATTCAAGTCTTTTTCAAGGTTTTCATGCTTTTTTGTTCTGTCAACACAAATTAGTTGAAAGTAATTTTCATCAAATTTTGTTTGGTCTAAAATCTTATAAAATTTTGGCATTTCTCTTTGACTATCTTCGCACCAAGTTCCCATAAATGCTTTGATGGTTAGTTTGTGAATGTGTTTTGAAATTTCACTAACCACTTGTTGGTCAGTGGTATATTCTTGATACCTACTATCAAACCATTCTTTGTAAGCACTATCCTGAAAATCAAATCTATTGGAAATGCCTACCAAATAACCATCAGCATCTTTTTTTGAAGTTACAATAGTTTCAAAAGGAATTCTTGTAATAATCTCTTTTTTTTCAATTACAGGAGTTACAACTGTTGATTTTTTATCAATAGTTGGCTTGTTGGTTGAACATCCAAAGAAACAAACAACACATCCTAAAAGAAAACTTTTTTTCATCAAGATAACAAGGATTTTTGAGTCATTTCTGCGGGTTGTTTCACGCCCATCAAATCTAAAATTGTAGGAGCAATATCTCCCAAAACACCACTTTTTACTGATTTGATTTCGTTGTCAATTACAATAAAAGGAACAGGATTTGTAGTGTGAGAAGTGTGAGGCGAACCATCAGGATTCATCATGGTTTCGCAATTTCCATGATCGGCAATCAGCAAGGTTGAATAGCCATTTGCCAAACCAGTTTCAATCACATCTTTGGCGCAAATATCTACAGCTTCACAGGCTTTAATGGCAGCTTCCATAATTCCAGTATGACCAACCATATCTCCATTGGCAAAGTTTAAACACACAAAATCAGCTTCACCCGTTTTTAAATCTTCACACAAAGCATCACGCAATTCATACGCGCTCATTTCGGGTTTCAAATCATAGGTTGCTACTTTTGGAGAATTTCTAAGAATTCTTTTTTCTCCTTCAAAAGGGGTTTCTTGTCCTCCAGAAAAAAAGAAAGTTACGTGTGGATATTTTTCAGTTTCAGCAATTCTGATTTGTTTTTTTCCAGCATTTGACAACACTTCACCCAAGGTATTTTTCAAATTATCATTGTTATAAATCACGTTGATTCCTGTAAATGTATCATCATACAACGTCATTGTAGTGAAATATAAATTCAGCTTTTTCATACCAAATTCAGGAAAATCTTGCTGACTCAAAGCATTCGTCAATTCTCTTCCTCTATCAGTTCTATAATTGAAGAAAATAACGACATCTCCCTCTTTGATGCTAGTTTTTGGAACGCCATTTTCATCAGTAATGATGATGGGTTCTAAAAATTCATCGGTAATATTATTGGCATAATTTTGTTTGATGGATGCAACAGCATCTGTCGTTTTTGTTCCAATGGCATTGACAACACAATCGTACGCTTTTTGAACACGTTCCCATCTATTATCTCTATCCATAGCATAATAACGACCTGTCACTGTGGCTAATTCTCCTGTAGTTTTTTGCATGTATTCTTGCATTTCATTGATAAAAAATGCGCCCGATTTTGGGTCGCAATCACGTCCATCAGTAAAAGCGTGCAAAAAGACATTTTCAACATTGTTTTCTTTAGCAACATCCAACAATCCTTTTAAATGATTGATGTGTGAATGAATTCCGCCATCAGAAACCAATCCTAATAAATGTACATTTTTGTTATTTTCTTTGGCAAAAGTGAAGGTGTCAATCAATACTTTTTCTTCTCCCAACGTTTTTTCTCTAACAGCTTTGTTGATTCTTGCCAGATTTTGATACACAATTCTTCCTGCGCCTAAATTCATGTGACCCACTTCCGAATTTCCCATTTGACCTTCTGGCAAACCAACATGTTCTCCATCAGTTCTCAATTCCGCATTTGGATATTTGTCATATAATGAGTTGATAAATGGTGTTTTTGCATTGTAAATTGCAGATACTTTTGGGTCTTGAGTGATTCCCCAACCATCCAAAATCATTAAAATTACTTTCTTGTTCATTTTGAAAAATTATTGAGTAAAATTACGAAAGTTTTCAAAGGTTTTTTTAAAATTTTACGAAACCGATAACGTAGATGAGTAGTAAAATCAGAATTGTAATTAGAATTATATTTTTTTGCAACGCTTTTTTATTTTCCTCTTGAATTTTTTCTCTGATTCTGGTGAGTTGACTTTCGGTTGCTTTTTTCTTAAAAAAAACTTGAATATTGTTTCCTTTTTTAAAATTTTTGATTTTTTCGTAAGTAGAACTACGATTTCTTTTATCGCTTTTTATACTATCAAAAATGTGCGCAACAAATCCTTCTTTAGCCATTATATTGAAAAAACTAAATATAATAAATTTTATTTAAAAGAGTGTTCATTAAGTTTTAACAGGTATTTTTTGAAGAATGATTTACAAAATTCGTAATTTTACCAAGTAATTTTTATGAAATATACAATGGAATCCCATTTTGAACTCAATGAAGTCACCAAAAAACTACCAAAACATTTGCACAAATTTATTGTGAAACAACCTTATGAGGAATATACACCTCAAAATCAGGCTGTTTGGCGTTATGTGATGCGAATAAATGTGGATTATTTGAGCAAAGTGGCGCATACTTCTTATTTAGCGGGATTGGAAAAAACGGGGATTTCTATCGAAAATATTCCGCACATGGAAGGCATGAATCGGATTTTGAAAGAGATTGGTTGGGCTGCAGTTTCTGTAGACGGATTTATTCCGCCAAATGCTTTTATGGAATTTCAAGCGTATAATGTTTTGGTGATTGCTTCTGATATGCGAACGATAAATCACATAGAATATACGCCTGCACCAGATATTATTCATGAAGCTGCAGGTCATGCACCCATCATTGCCAATCCTGAATATGCTGAATATTTAAGACGATTTGGAGAGATTGGGAGCAAAGCCATTTCATCAGCCAAAGATTATGAAATGTATGAAGCCATTAGATTATTGTCTATTTTGAAAGAAGACCCAAATTCAAGTGAAAGTGACATTGAAGCTGCTCAAACAAGAGTAGAATGGTTGCAAGAAAATATGGGTGAATTATCGGAAATGGCTCAAATCAGAAATTTGCATTGGTGGACAGTGGAATATGGGTTGATTGGAAACTTAGAAAATCCAAAAATTTATGGTGCAGGATTGTTGTCATCTATTGGTGAAAGTGCTTGGTGTATGCAAGATACAGTGAAAAAAGTGTCCTATTCTTTAGATGCTGCAAACCTAAATTTCGACATCACAAAACCCCAACCTCAATTGTTTGTAACACCTGATTTTGCCTATTTAAGCTTGGTGTTGGATGAATTTGCAAACACAATGGCATTAAGAACTGGAGGAATCAAAGGGATTCAAAAATTGATAGATTCCAAGAGTTTAGGAACGATTGAATTGACTACAGGAATTCAAATTTCGGGTGTTTTTACGAACGTAATTCAAGATAAAAATAACAAAGTTGCGTATTTTCAAACTTCGGGCGAAACTGCGTTGTCAAACAGAGATAAAGAGTTGATTGGTCATGGAAAATCCCATCATGCAAATGGTTTTGGAAGCCCTGTTGGAAAATTGAAAGGAATTAATTTACCGATTGAAGACATGAGTCCAAGAGATTTGAAAGCATACGGAATTTACGAAGGAGAATTCATGACCTTAGAGTTTGAAAGTGGTGTGGTTGTCAAAGGAAAAGCAATTACTGGAACTAGAGATTTGCGCGGAAAAATTCTATTAATCACCTTGGATGATTGTACAGTAACTTTCAAAGACGAAATTTTGTTCCAACCAGCATGGGGAATTTATGACATGGCAATTGGAAAAGAAGTGATTTCAGCCTATGCAGGTGCTGCAGATGTAAATTCATTTGATGATATGAGCAAAGTGTCAAACACAAAAACGCATAAAATCAACTATTCAGCTACTGAACGAGAATTGTATAATTTGTATCATCAAGTGCGTGAAATGCGAACTAAAAATTTGGTATCTGAAGAAAAAGTAATCCTCATTTTTAATGAACTACAATCGAAATTTTCTAAGGATTGGTTGTTGTTGTTAGAAATCTATGAAATAGCCATCAAAAAAGAGTATGCCATTCAAAATGAAATTTTAAAAGCATTGCATGATTTGAAAAGTAATAAAAGTTACACAAAATTGATTGAAAATGGTTTAATTTTGTGCCAACAATAAAAACAGATACAACATGGGTTTTTTTGACATGTTTAAAAGAAAAGATATGAGTGCAGATATTAAAGAGTATTTAGAAAATGGCGCTGTCATTTTGGATGTAAGAACACAAGAAGAGTGGAATGAAGGGCATAGCAAAGGTGCAAAACACATTGTTTTAAACTTGGTTCCCGTAAAAATTGACGAAATCAAATCTTGGAAAAAACCAATCATTGCTGTGTGTAGAAGTGGCGCAAGAAGTGGACAAGCAACTCAGTTTTTGCAGCAACATGGTGTAGATGTTATCAATGGTGGTCCTTGGCAAAATGTGGATAGAGAATTAAAATAGTACTGTATTGAGTGCGATATTTTACTCAATTACATCATAAATTCTTTTTTGCCACGAATTCACGAATTTTAAATAATGACACTCAACAATTGTTTTCATCTTTGATGAAAATTTGAATTTATTGAATTCATAGTAATAAAAATTAGTGAATTCGTGGCAAATTAGTTTTAAAATTTAAGTATATCCAATTCGTAATTTTTTCTAAATCAAATTCCTTTTTTGAGCTAACATCACTGCTTCCATTTTACTATGGACTTGCAGTTTTTTGTAGATATTTTCAATATGTTTTCGAACAGTGGAAGGAGAAATAATCAAATTTTCCGAAATTTCTTTATAATTCAGTCCTTTGCTCAATTGAAGTAAAATGTCTGTTTCTCTGTTTGTCAATTGAATTTCTTCTAATTCCTCTTGTTTTGAGAAAACAAACGCTGGATTTCTCAATAAATTCAAGGTTTTTAAGGCAATACTTGGTGTCATTGGGGCACCACCTGCTGTTACTTCTAAAATACAATGATGTAAATTTTCGGCTTCAATTTCTTTCAATAAATAGCCATTTGCACCTGCTTTTATCGATTTGAAAACATCCTCATCGTCATCAGAAACAGTCAACATAATGATTTTTATATGTGGATATTTATTTTTGATCAATTCTGTTGCCTTGATTCCATCCATCACAGGCATTTGAATATCCATCAAAATAACATCGATATTGTGATTTTCCTCCAATTTCCCAATCAATTCTGCGCCATTATTCCCTGTAAATTTTATCGAAATATCCTCAAAAAAAGAAAGCTTTTCTTTGATGGTTTTCATCAAGAAATAATTGTCTTCGGCAATGCAAATTTTCAAAATCATACAAAAAATTTTAATTTTTTAAGGGAACTTGAATGATGATTTTTGTTCCTTTTTCCGGAATTGAATCAATTGAAATAGACCCATTTATTTCGGAAATTCGCTGTTCCATATTTGCCAAACCATTTCCCAAAGCGACTTCTTTCAGGTCAAATCCTTTTCCATCATCTATAACAGAAACCGTGAAATTGTCTTCATTTTGAAACAAATGAATCGTGATTTTTGTAGCGTCAGCATATTTGATGGCATTGTTAATCGCTTCTTGAATCACTCTAAAAATATTGATGCCCACCAAGGACGAAAATCCAATGTTCGTGTCAATATCATAATTGATGTCAAACGCTGTTTCTGGAACGGCATTTTTGGCTTTTTGTACAAAAGACAACACTCTTGTGTGCAAATCTTCCATAGAAATTTCGGCTTTATTCATTGCCCAAATGGTGTCGCGCAATTGAAAAATGGTATCAGAAGTAAACGAACTAATCGTTGTTAATTTCTCTTTCAATGAACTATTGGCATCTTTGGAAAGGTATTTCAAATTGTCCAAAGACGAAATGATAAAAGTGAGTTGCGCTCCAATATTATCGTGTAAATCTCTTGAAATTCGTAGACGTTGTTCTTGCAATCTGTTTTGAGTTTTGATGGTAGCAAGCGCGTCTTTCAAGTCCATTTCTTTTTGCAATTGTTTGCGCTTAAACTGATTTTTCTTGTAGTTTGCAAAAAACAACAATCCTAAAAATAGGAATGCAAAAGTGACAATGGTTGCATACAAACTTTTGTTTTTCAATGCCAATTCTTGCGTTAAAACGATTTCTTTTTGCGCTGCAATTTCAGCCTCTTTTTGCGCAGTTTGGTATTTGGTTTCCAGTTCAGAAAGTTGTTGAATTACTTTATTATTAATCAACAATTCTTGCATTTCTATGAATTTTTCTTTGTAAAAACTCACACTATCAGGTTGTTTCAAATAGGCTTTCAACTCCATGAATTGTTTGTAAGCATCTTGTTGCAATTCATTGGCTTTGATGGTTTTTGAAATGGACAATCCTTGATGCAAATACCTTTCTGATTCCACATAGTTTTTTTGTTTCATTTGCAAATCACTCAAGCTTAATAAGGTGCTTGCAATACCATAATTGTCTTGCAATTGTTGCCGAATTTGCAAAGATTTTTTGAAGTTTGCGAATGATTTTGCAAAGTCGTTTTCGCTTTTATAAAGTGTTCCTAAGTTGTTGTAAATCGTGGATAATTCATTGATAGCATTCAATTTTGTAGCTATTCCTAAGCTTTTTTCATAATACACTTTGGCGCTATCAATATTTTTGAGGGAAATATGCACATTTCCAATCCCTACAAACGACTCTAAAATTCCTTTTTCATCGTTTAGCGAAGTTCTAATTTTTAGTGCTTCTTGATGTTTTTCAAATGCCTTTTGGAATTGTTTGGTGTCTTTATAAAGGTTTGCAATGTTGTTTAAATTGGCTGCTACAAATCTTTTTTGACCTAATTTTTCATAAATTTTTAAAGATTCATAAGCGTAGTGAATGGCAGAATCTAATTGAAATAATTGATTGTGAGCAATCCCCATCTTATTATACAAACTTGCAATTCCAACGTTATCATTGATTTTTTTTCTGATAGTTAATGATTTTCTATAATAAACCAATGAAGAATCAAATTGCGACAAACGATAATGAATGATTCCCAAATCGTTATAAGCTTGCGAAATTCCTCCCAAATTGTTCGTTTTTTTTGAAAGTGCTAAAGCAAGTTTGTTATATTTAAAAGCAGAATCTGAGGAAAATCCAGAATAATACCAACCCAAATCGCCCCAATACTTTATTTTTAGAGAATCTGAAATGGAAGGATTTTTAAGTTGCTCTTTTAAAGCATCAATTTGTTTTTGCTGCGCAAAATTCGCAAATGAAACAACACAAAAAATCCTAAATAAAATATTACGCAATCTGTTTTGTTTCATATGTGAAAAATAAGTGCTTAAATTTATAAAATTTCTTGCAATGTAAAATCTAGATTTACAATGGCAACTCGAATTTTCAAAAATTGATGCTGAGTATTTTTTTCTAAATCATTGATTTTTTCAGAAACAGAAGTCAATCCAACTTCATTTTTTCTTTCTTTTTCAATTTCAATTTCTAAAAATGTATTTTTTCGGGAAATTGCATGTTGATATTTCTGAACATTTACAAATGTCCAAATACTAAAAATTAACAAGAAAAAGCTTAAAAAATATAGGAATGATTCCATTTTACAATACATTGATTAAATAAAAAAAAATTTAAATAGAAATCGAAGTGTGTATTGGGGGCTACACACTCCGTTAATTTCTAAATACTACTTATTCTCTTTCAGTTATTAATCGTTTCATAAGACCTCAAAAGTCCAAAGTATTTCCTTTTTTTGAAATACGTCATCTGCCTTATTTTCAATCAATTGTCTGATTTGTAAAAATCTTCGATAAGTTTTTCTGCTTCTGCTAGTTTATTTTCGGGAATTAAAATTCGGAACTCGTCATTGGTAGGTCCCTTTCTGGTAGCCCATTGAATATCAACTTCCAGTAATTTTTTTTGATTTTTTGCATCAATAATTTTCAAACTTTTGATTCTTCTCTTTTTGGAAGCAACTTCAATTTTGTGATAATTAATCATCATATACTCATTAAAAATGGAAACATGAGGATGTAAAACGTTTTTCTGTAAATGTTTATAACCAAATTTCATTCGCAAAAACGGAATTAAAAACGCAAAAGGCATTGAAAATAAAAGCGAAAACAAATAATTGGTATTTCTGTAAAACATCAATCCAAAAGGAACAATAATCAGAATGGCAACTCCAAAATAGATATTATCTTCCAATTTATTGGCTTTTTCAATGTCAACAAATTCGTTCCATTCTTCTTTTGAATACTGCCATTCAACAAGTGGTTTTTCAATTTCCATGAGATAAAAATTACTGTTCAAATATAATAAAATATTGATTTTCAGTACATACGACATTTGTCGTAGATTTTTTATTCCGTAAAATTGATAAGTTGTTTTTTGATGGTTTCTTTGGATGTTTTTTCATTGCTTAGTTTTTCGGCAACAAAATCCAAGGTTTTGGAATCTTCTTTAATGGCTTCCAATGTCAAATCAATCCCAAATCGGAATAGGATTAAAAGGATGGCTGCAACCATTCCAGTTTCTGAAAAAATGATAAAAAAGAACGATAAAATGACTACAAATTGCTGAATAATAATTCGCACATAAGGTGAAACCATCATTTCTTTGATACCAAATTTTAAGTATTTTTTATTGGCAATAAAATCAGTAAAAAACTTTCCAAGGTGTGTGAAAACAATTGCTGGAAGTGCATATTTAATGTCGGCTAATTGTAGAATTTTTGAGTAATTATCAATCAAATGAAAAGGTTCTTTAAAAACAACATCATCACCAATACTAAACATTGCAAACCCAAAAATGGATTGAATCGCAACAAAAAAACCATAATGAAATAAGAAAAAAACAATCATTCCATAGCCACTAGAATTGCCTAATTTGATAGTGCAAAACATTTTCAAAGCATTGAAAATTCCGATAATTATGGTCTCCAAAAAATAGACAAAAAGAATGCTTAACGGACTGATTTTTCCCAAATACAATAAGAAAAACAAGTAAATGGTGCTCAACCAAATAAAAATAGTTTGCGATGTTGGGTAAAATATATTTTTAATCATGCCTGATTTTTGCAGTAAAGAAAGAAAAAAATCAGCAAGTTTTCAAATACGCAATTTGTCGTATTTTTTTTCTGCAAGGGTTTATAAAATTTTAAGGAGTAATATCAATCAAGGACATTTTACTATTTTTCAAAAACGCAATAATTGTTTTTTTGATTTTTATACTATTTCTAATAATTAAACTATTATTATGGTGTAATAGCATAATCGCTAAATAGCATTAATGATGTATAACTTCAAATTGTTCTCTATTCATTAAACTCAAATAAATAGGCTTGATTAAATTCAACATTAAATTTTTGAAGGATTTCTAGGTATTCCTCTCTGAAAGTTTTTGTTTTATGATGTTTTTTTTGATTGTTGATATATGATATAATTCTATTTAGCATTGAATGATTATATGAAAATGCACCAAAACCTTCTTGCCAATAAAATTTTGATTTACAGAATTTCTTTTCATTTATGAAAGAATGTGAGGATTTTTTGATTTCTCTAACTAAATCTGAAATATTGCAATCGGGTTTAAAACCAATTAAAATATGGATATGGTTTGGCATTCCATTTATAGCCAATAGTTTTTGACCTTTATTTTGAATAATACCTGTTATGTATTTATATAATTCGTCCTCCCAAGACAATTGAATCAAATTTTCTCTTCCTTTTACAGCAAAAACAATTTGCACATATAGTTGTGAATAGGTATTAGGCATAATTTTTTTTGTAAAAATAATTAATCTTCCTTTGAATATTCCTATTAGGGATTATATATTTACTACAGATGGTTTTTAAAAATTTTGGTGTATTTTACGTTTTTTTATAAATATTTGAATCCTATGGATTCATTTTGCCTTCTGAATATTTATTTGCTATAATTGTTTGAATCCTATGGATTCATCTTAATCACCAATAAATTTTTTTAATCCCATTAGGGATTACATATTTATAACAAATGGTTTTGGGTTGTCAACGACGACCCCAATAGGGGTCGAATATTGATATTTTTTTGTGTTATAAATGAGTAAACTTTATGAATTAATTTCATTTCTAAAAGGATTCAAAAAAAATCAAAACCTAAAAACTAAAACTCTATAAACGGAAATTTCAATTGAATTTGGGCAATTTGCTGTTTCAAATTATTTACAAATATTTGATGTTTTTCTGAATTTTCATGGAAAGGTTTGTGCAACAATCCTTTTTGAATGCTTTCTATGTCATTCATTATTGGAATGGTTTCCTCAGAAAACCAAGTAGTTATGAATTTCTCCCAAATATATTGAATCGCAATTTGATTGGGATGAATCATGTCTTCACCATAAAAACGATAATCGCGCAATTCGTCCATCATGATTTCAAACGAAGGAAAATACAAAACATTTTTATTTTTTGAAATGGCATGAATTGCTGCAATCAAATGCGCTTTGCTTTGGGTATTTTCCACAAAACCATCTTTCAAATGTCTCACAGGTGAAACTGTGAAAATGACCGTAATTTCAGGATTTATAGCTATCAGAGAAGAGATGATATTTTCAACACTTTCTGAAATTTCGTTTACGGAAAGTAATTCTTTGGTAAATTTCTTTTGTGGAATTTTATGACAATTGGCGACAATTTCATCAGTTTCAGAAAAACGATATATCCAAGAAGTACCAAAAGTAATGATGCAATGAGTGGCATTTTTGAGCATCAAATTGGTTGATTCAATTCCTGAATTTAGGTTGGATAAAAGCGTTTCTTTGTTTGAAGAACTCAAACTAGAATGTGCGTCAAAGCTATGCCAACGTTCATTTTCAAAGAAAACATCGTTGACTGTAAACACTTTTTTAGTAACAACTTGATGGATAAATTTCTCAATCGCTGTTGGATGAAATAAAATTCCAAATGGATTTTGAAGCACTTGAAATTTATAAAAATCAAATTTTGCTCCTATATTTTCAGAAAAACAAGAACCCAACAAAACTATTTTCGATTGGTAATTGATTGGGTTTTCAGGTTGTTTTTTTAACTGAACATTGGTTTGAAGTTTCATAAATTAATACTTCAATAACTTTTTGGTTCTTGAAATTCCTTTTGATTGGTAATGTATAAAATAATTTCCTTTTGGTAAGCTTGTTACCTCTACTTTTAAGGTGTGTTGTATTGCACTAAATCGTTGATTTGTAACCTGTTTTACAATTGCACCTATGCTATTATACAATGTAATTTTTATGTTTTCGTCATTCCCCAAAAATTGGATATTGATTGTATGAACTGTTGGATTTGGATACACCTCAATTTCTAATTCTTTTAATATAAAATCAGTGGTTGATAATGAAGCAGCACAGCCTTCTTTAAAAAGTGGTAAAGCAGCAAATTCATCAAATAAAACATTGGTAGATTGTTGTTTTGTTGCACCCAACCAATCAGTTAAAAGGGTACTATATATATTTCTAAAATCATATTGCATTTGTACACCTTCTTGGTCATCAACTTGAGTGTCAATTTGAGGGGCATCACCTAAAATTTGATTTTTTGCACAAGTACCAAACAAAAACAAAGGGGCTGCAGAGCCATGGTCTGTGCCGAATGCACCATTAGAACGAATTCTTCTTCCAAATTCAGAGTAGGTCAATCCAATTACTTTATGATCTATTTTTAACAATTCTAAATCTTCTTGGAATGCAACAATTGCATCTGATAATTCTTTTAATAAATCACTGTGTTTTCCTTGTGTAACATCTCCAGCAATTACCTGATTGTCATGATTATCAAATCCACCCAATTGAACAATATAAATCTTAGTTTTTAATCCGCCAGAAATTAATTTGGCTACATTTTTGAGTTTTCCTGCTAATTTATTGTTGTTGCTATTTTCGTATTTGGTTGATAAATTATTACCTGAATTTGCGGCTTTGACTATTACATCTGCATACGCATTTGTTTGAGCAATGGTTTTATTAACAAAATCTAATGAATCACCATAACAGTTAGCAGGCATTTCACCGGTATTAGACGCCAAAGCTGTTCCTGGATTTGTAGGGTCAGAGATTGCCATTGAAAAATTTGAATTTGTTCCTTGGCACGTTTCCGAAACTACTTTTCCTAAAGTAATGGCAAATGGATGTGGATTGTTTGTGTTTGGATAATTTTCTGGATATGCTGCATGATTTTCATCGAAAAAGCGTCCAAGCCAACCTGAAGAAATGTATTGATCTGCAGCTGATGCAGAATTCCAAATATCAGTAGATCTAAAATGCGACCTATTTTGATTTGGATACCCTACATTCTGAATGATTGATAATTTTTCTTGATTCCAAATGGTTTTCATCCCTAATAATGAAGGATGAAAACTCGTTTCACCATCAATGGAAACTAAATTTGCTTCAGGAATAATAATATTTGAGCGAACACTTTGTAGGTTGTCATATTGATTTAGATTAAAAACGGTGTTTAATCCATCATTTCCTCCTTGTAATTGAATTAAAACTAGAATATTTTCATTGTCTTCTGAAAATTGATATTCTTTTGGTTTGTCGTTTGCAAACAATGGAAAACCACTCAATGTTATTGGCAAGGCAGCTGAAGCAAAAGCACTTAGCTTTATAAAATCTCTTCTATTTAATTTGTTCGTCTTCATCAGCATTACATAATTTGAAATTCAGACATTTGTACCATAACAGCAATAAGATTTCGTAGTTTGTTTTCTACAGAAATTCGCATGGCATTGTCAGTAGGATTGTTTATATATGATGCGTATTCTACTGTCCACTCAAAATCAGGTAATCCAGGAATTAAAATTTCTTTCAATGATGTTAATTGACTTTCGGTAATTGGATAATTAAATAATTGATTTGATAATTCTGTAATTAAAATGTTGGGGTCATGAGAATTTACAATACCTGCTGCAACCTCTAATACCGGAATTAATGGTGGAACTGTATATTTTTTTTCATCAATAATTAAATCTCCACCAGTCACAATAATTTTGCAGTATTCCAATCTTTTAGGCAATAAATAACTATTGATCCAACTTTTATAGAATAATGGTTCTTGATAATAGGCTTTCCATCCTGCAACATCTGGATGATGAAACAAAGATTGATTTAAATCTGTTGCAGCTAAATATAAGATATATGCAAAATTATACTCATCATTAACGGACGTTTTTGGGGCTGAAAACAGTAAAGATTTTGTCGTTGAAAGCAATAAATCTATGGGGCTTTTTACCATACAAAAAGTACTTTCAAAAAAATGATTTGATGATAATAGCACTTTTAAAGCAGGAACAATATCATAATTATGGTCTCTAATTATCGTAGCCAAAGGAATAATAATATTGGTTTCTATGTCTGTTGATATTTCAGCATTTACAAACCATCTATAAAATTGCCTAGCAATAAATCTTGAACATTCCTCTTGTTGAAAAATAATGTCAATTAAATCTTTGTATTCATTCGCCCCATTTTCTGAAATAATGGCATTGTTAAATCTATGTGATAATTGTTTAGTGCCTTTTGCATGATTAAAGTTCGAAAAGAAAGAGCTCAAGGTATTTGCATCTTGCAAACTTCGAACACGCCATCCTGTCAATACTTTTGCAATTTCAATGACATCATTTTCAGTATAATTCGTGTAATCTCCATTTCCAACAGCATTTCCTTTTCCGATGGTAAAAAGTTCTAACAATTCTCTTGCATAATTTTCATTGGGCGCATTCACTGTATTTTGTGAACCGCTCAAATAGATAAGCATATTTGGATCTACTGTTATCTGTTTTACCAATTCTTTAAAGTTTTTTAAAGAATTTCTTCGCAAAACATCCATATAATAATACTCCCTGTGTGGATTAGCGTTTTCAGATACAAAATGATTGTGCCAAAACAACGTAAGTTTTTCTCTTATTGACATTTCTGCATTTTGCAGCTGTAAAAAAGACCACGCATAAAAAGATCGGTTTCTAGAAAAATAGATTCGAGTTCTATCTTGAGTCGAAGCAGCATCAGGATAAACAGGCGAATTCACCCAAGTTTCTCCATAATTTGCACCAGGGTCATTTATTTTGGTACCTCCAACACCATCTAATTGATATTTTAGAGGGGGTTCTGGAAGCGAATTTTCTTCAAAAAGTTTTTCGATTGTACCAGACAAACCTAATGAAACTGCCGTTTCAACTAAATTTTGAGTAACTCCAAAAGAGGTTCTTTTTAATAAATGCCTTGCCTCTTTTGAGGTCCAGTTTCCTGAAAAAGTATCTAAATAGGGCATAGTTTAGGTTGTTGATAATCAATTGCCTACAGTAAACCAAATCTAATCTTTTTATTTCAAATCGATTCTATAAAGTCAACTATTTTCTTTAGACACTAAAAGTAAAAAAAAGTTTAAAACCTAACTTAAATAATCCTTTGCTCTTTCCAATACTTTCGGAATTCCACCAGGATTTTTTCCGCCAGCAGTAGCAAAGAAATTTTGACCACCTCCACCACCGTGAATGAGTTTTCCTAATTCACTCACTACTTTTCCAGCATCATATCCACGTTCGGTTACCAATTCTTTTGAAATATAGCAGGTAATCATGGCTTTGTCATTTCCACTTGAAGTTGCAAAAACTAAAAATAAATTATGGTGTTTTTGCCCCAATCCAAAAGCAATATTTTTAATGCTATTGGCATCCAAATCCACTTTGGTTGCTAAAAATTGCACACCATTGATTTCTTGCAACTGATTTTGAATAACTTCAGAAACGTTTGCAGCTTTTTCTTTTAATAATTGCTCAATTTGTTTTTTCAAATCAGCATTTTCTTCTTGCAAACTTTGTACTGCTTTTGCAGGTTCTTTGGCGTTGTTTAATACTTGTTTGATTTCAGAAAGAGTACTGTGCGTATCAAAATAAAAGTTTTTTACAGCTTCATTGGTAATCGCTTCAATACGTCTAATTCCTGCTGCAACTGCGCCTTCAGAAACGATTTTGAAATGCCAAAGTTCACTTGTGTTTTTCACATGAATTCCACCACAAAGCTCTACAGATTTCCCGAATTTAATGCTTCTTACAGTATCTCCATATTTTTCTCCAAAAAGTGCCATAGCTCCTTCATCAAGTGCTTGCTGTAAAGGAATATTTCTTTTTTCTTCTAAAGGCAATTTGCCATCAATTCGTGCATTCACAAAATATTCAATATCACGCAGTTCATCAGCAGTCAATTTGGCAAAATGCGAAAAGTCAAAACGCAATGATTGTGGTTTCACTAAAGAGCCTTTTTGCTCCACATGCGTTCCTAAAATAGTGCGCAATGCTTGGTGTAATAAATGCGTAGCTGTATGATTGCTTGCCGATAATTTTCGATGTTCACTGCTCACTACAGCTTGAAAAACATCGTTGATATTGGTGGGTAAATTCTTGGTATAATGGATAATTAAGTTGTTTTCTTTCTTTGTATCAATCACATACACCACGTCTCCTTGACGATCTTTTAAAAATCCTTGATCACCCACTTGACCTCCTCCTTCAGGATAAAATGGTGTTAAATTGAACACCAATTGAAACAATTCTCCGTCTTTTTTAGAAGTTACTTTTCGGTATTTGGTGATTTTTACATCCGCTTCAGTGTAGTCATATCCAACAAATTCTTCAAAAGCATCTTCTCTAATCACTGACCAATCTTCTGTGCTAGATTCACTAGCAGCTCTAGAACGATTTTTTTGTTTTTGCAATGCTTCTTGAAATCCTTTTTCATCTAAGGTAAATCCTTTTTCTGATAAAATTAAGGATGTCAAATCGATGGGAAATCCAAAGGTATCATACAATTCAAAGGCTTTTTCTCCAGAAATCTGAGTGGTTTTTGAAGTTGAAATAATGCCATCCAATAACAACAATCCTTGCTCTAATGTTCTTAAAAAAGAAGCTTCTTCTTCTTTGATTACATTTTCAATCAACTTTTTTTGTTCTTTCAATTCCGGAAAAGCAACCCCCATTTTCTCACTCAACACTGTTGTTAATCGATACATAAAAGGTTCTTTTTTATCGAGAAACGTAAAGCCATAACGCACTGCACGTCTTAAAATTCGACGAATGACATAGCCTGCTCCTGTATTGCTTGGCAACTGTCCATCTGCAATGGAAAAAGCCACTGTTCTGATATGATCACAAAGCACACGAATGGCAATATCTTGCTTTGGGTTTGCGCCATATTTGGTATTGGTTATCGTCTCAATTTCTCTGATAATGGGTGTAAAAACATCCGTATCATAATTGGATTGAACCCCTTGCAACACCATGCATAAACGCTCAAAACCCATTCCTGTATCAATGTGTTTGTTAGGCAAATTTTCCAAAGACCCATCTGCTTTTCGGTTGAATTGCATAAACACCAAATTCCAGATTTCCACTACTTGTGGATGGTCGTTGTTTACCAAATCTTTACCATCAATTTTTGCTTTTTCTTCTTTGGAACGAATGTCCACATGAATTTCCGAACAAGGCCCACAAGGTCCTTGATCGCCCATTTCCCAAAAATTGTCTTTTTTATTGCCTTTTAAAATGCGGTCTTCAGGAATAAATTGTTTCCACAATTCGTATGCCTCTGTGTCCATTTCAAGGTTGTCTTCTTTACTGCCTTCAAAAACGGTTACGTATAAAATCTCTTTATCGATTTTAAAAACTTCGGTCAACAATTCCCAAGCCCAAGCAATGGCTTCTTTTTTAAAGTAGTCACCAAAAGACCAATTCCCTAACATTTCAAACAAGGTGTGATGATAGGTATCATAACCCACTTCCTCCAAATCATTGTGCTTGCCAGAAACTCGCAAACATTTTTGAGTGTCAGCAATTCGTGCGTTTTTTGGGATGCCATTTCCTAAAAAGTATTCTTTAAATGGCGCCATACCCGAGTTGACAAACATCAATGTTGGGTCGTCTTTAGGGACTAAAGGCGCAGATGGAACAATTAAATGCGATTTTTCTTCAAAAAAGCGTAAAAATGTAGCACGAATATCTTGAGATTTCATAGAGAAAATGTTTCTAATGGAAGTTGGATTGTGTTAATTAATTTTAAAAAAACCATGTAATAAAAAGCACTAATAAAATATTTTTTAGATTTGTAAGTTATAAAACATAGGTTTTGCGTTAAAAAACGATTTATTACCGCAAAAATAGTATATTTAGCATTATGGCGAAAGTAAAATATTATTATGATGAAGCAACTCTTACCTACCGAAGAATAAAGGTAAAAAAGGGGTTTTATTCACGTAGAATTATTTTTAGCACCATTGCTGTCTTGTTGATTGCATTTATTGGTTTTTTTACGTTTAGTCAGTTTATCATGTCGCCAAAACAGCGTGCTCAAAAACGGGAGTTGGAAAATTTGAAACTTCATTACGAGTTATTGACCAAAAGATTAGAGGAAACCGCCACCATTTTAGATGAAATTCAACAACGAGATAACAATATTTATCGAAGTTATTTTGAAGCAAATCCAATTACCGAAGAACAGCGAAAAGCAGGTTTTGGAGGGGTAAATCGTTACAAAGATTTGGAAGGATATGACAATTCTAAGTTGATCATCAATCTTACAAAAGAGGTTGATATTTTGTCAAAACAGTTGGTGGTTCAATCAAAATCTTTGGACGAGATTGTCAATTTGGCAAAAGACAAAGAGAATATGTTGGCATCCATTCCTGCCATTTTACCCGTAAAAAAAGAAGATTTTTATGTGGCATCAGGATTTCAAATGCGAATGCATCCCATTTTAAAAATCAATAAATTTCACAAAGGGATGGATTTTTCTGCGGCAAAAGGAACACCCATTTACGCTTCAGGAAATGGCAGAGTTATTTTAGCCGAAAGAAGCAGTACTTACGGAAATGTTGTGTATATTAGTCACGGTTATGGCTATCAAACAATTTATGCGCACATGAGCAAAATTGCCACTGCAAATGGAAGATATGTAAAAAGAGGCGATTTGATTGGATATGTTGGCAATACAGGATTGTCAGTTTCTCCTCATTTGCATTATGAAGTGTTGAAAAATGGAGTTTCGTTGAATCCTATTAATTTTTATTATGCTGATTTAACATTAGAAGAATTTGCAGCATTGCAAAAAGCATCAGAAGAAAGTCAATCTTTAGATTAAATGATATGTATATAGAGTTACCCGAAAAACGATACTATAAAATTGGTGAAGTGGCACAAGCGTTTCAAGTAAACACTTCGTTAATCCGTTTTTGGGAGAAAGAATTTGACGTGTTAAAACCCAAAAAAAACGCCAAAGGAAATCGACTTTTTACGCAAGAAGATTTAAAAAACATCAAACTAATCTATAATTTAGTCAAAGAAAACGGTTTCACACTCGAAGGAGCAAAACAAAAACTGAAGAAAAACCCAACAGCTATTTTTAACAATCACGAAATTATCAATAGGCTAGAAGCCGTAAAAGCGGAACTTGTCAAAATTAAAAATCAGTTGTAGAGACAGAGTGAAGAATAGAGAATAAAGAGAAAAGAGTATAGAGTTAAACCCAACAACCATCCACCAAAACCCATTAACAAACCACTAAAAAACAAAAAAATATGAGAAAATGGCTTATTCCAGTAATTATTATAGTAGTAATCATCTTCGGATTTTACAGCTGGGCAAAAAATTTTAACAACACAGCAGTAGTGTTGCAAGAAGACTCAAAGACCACTTGGTCTAATGTAGAAAGTGCGTATCAACGAAGAAATGATTTGATTGGCAATTTGGTAAAAACGGTACAAGGTGCAGCGGATTTTGAAAAAGAAACCCTAACACAAGTGATTGAAGCGCGTTCAAAAGCAACATCAACAACCATAGATGCCAACAATTTGACACCTGAAAACATGGCGCAATTCCAGCAAGCACAAACAGGTTTGAGTGGTGCATTATCAAAATTATTATTGGTGGTAGAACGCTATCCTGACTTAAAAGCAAATGCGAATTTTTTAGAATTGCAAAGTCAATTAGAAGGTACAGAAAACCGTATCAATGTAGCAAGAGATCGTTTTAATGAAGGGGTAAACAATTACAACAAACACATCAAAATATTCCCAAATTCGTTTTTAGCAGGGGTATTCAATTTTGATGAAATGAGTCGTTACAAATCAGACCCAGGTTCAGAAAAAGCGCCTAATGTAAACTTCGATTTCAATAAGAAAAAAGAATAAATGAGCGAAATTGAAGCTTTTTTATCACCCAATGATGAGCAAGAAATTGTAGCAGCGATCAAAGTTGCTGAAAAAAATACCTCTGGAGAAATACGCGTTCATATCGAACATTCCACGGAAAAAGATCCTTATGAACGCGCCTTAGAGGTGTTTTATTTGTTGGAAATGAACAGCACAAAAGACCAAAATGGCGTCTTGATTTATGTGGCTGTTCACGATCATAAATTTGTAATTTGTGGTGATAAGGGCATCAATTATGTAGTTCCCAATGATTTTTGGGAAAGCACCAAGGAAATTATGCAAGCCCATTTTAAAAAAGGCAATTTCAAACAAGGCTTGATTGATGGAATTCTAAAAGCAGGTGAAGAACTGAAAGCTCATTTTCCTTGGCAAGTGGATGATGAAAACGAACTTTCCAATCAAATTTCTAAAGGATGAGGGAGCCAGTTTTTAGTTTTCAGTTTTTAGTTTTTAGTAAAAAGGTGTTGTTTTTAGGATTCATTCTTTGTTTCCAAACACTTTTTTCTCAAGGATATACCATTCCCGAAAAACCCACTTTTCAAACCAGTGTTTACGACTATGTAAATTTACTCACCAAAGAACAAAAAGCCAATTTAGAAAGCAAGTTGGTAAGGTATTCAGATACCACTTCAACACAAATTGTTGTGGCTATTATTGCTTCAACAGAAGGTGAAAATATAGCCTATTTAGCTGCCAATTGGGGAGAAAAATGGGGAATTGGAGATGCCGTCAAAGACAATGGAATTCTCATTTTATTGGCCAAAGACGATCGGAAAATCACCATTCAATCGGGCAAAGGTGTGGAAGAGTTTTTAACCGATTTTGAATCCAAACGCATCATTGATAGGGTCATCATTCCCGAGTTTAAAAAAGGCGATTTTTATAGTGGTTTAGATGCAGGCGCTGACTATATTTTCAGAACACTGCAAGGTGAATTCAAAGGCACTCGAAAAAAAGAAGAGGAAAAATTTCCCATCGGTGTTGTTATCTTTATCGTTATTGTCATTATCGTCATCATTATGGCTTCCAAAGGAAATAATAATGGGGGCAAAAACTACAGAAATCAATCTCCGCTCGAAACTATTTTAGACACCATTATTTTGACCAATGCAGGCAGAAGAAGTGGTGGTTTTGGAGGTGGCTTCGGAGGCGGTTCTTCAGGTGGGGGTGGATTTGGAGGCTTTGGGGGCGGATTTGGTGGTGGTTCTTTTGGTGGAGGAGGAGCCTCTGGAGGTTGGTAATCACATGAAGAAACTAGCTATTTCTATTCTTTTTTTAGGATGTGTAGGCTGTCAAATCAATGAAAATTTTGGCAAACTTACTTTTTTGGCTGATTTACCAAGAGACTTAAACGAAGTTTCTGGCAATCAAACCCTTCCTCACAGTAAGCTGATTTGGATGCACAATGATGGGGGAAATGCTTCGAAAATTTATGGGGTTTCCAGAAAAGGAACGATTGTCAAAGAACTGACAATTGATGCTGAAAATCACGATTGGGAAGACATCACTAGGGATGAAAAAGGCAATCTATACATAGGTGATTTTGGCAACAATCGCAACAACCGTCAAAATTTACGCATCCTAAAAATTCCTCATACTTTTATGACTACTGCTGAGGTTGTTGTAGAAACCATTGCTTTTGAATACGAAAACCAGCAAGCATTTCCACCCCAAAAGACAGCACTTTGTTTTGATGCAGAAGCCTTTTTTTATTTTAAAAACCATTTTTACATTTTCACCAAAAGCAGGGTAAAAAATCGGTATGGTCAAACCTATATGTATAAAATCCCTGCAACACCAGGGAAACACACAGCACAATTGGTGGGCAAATATTACAACGGAAATAGCAGCCATTCTTGGATTACTGGGGCAGCGATTTCCGATGATGGGACAAAAGTGGTATTACTTTCAGAGAAAAATGTCATGATTTTTACTGATTTTGAAGGCGATGCTTTTTTAACAGGAACAGTCATTACCAAGTTGTTCAAACATATTTCCCAAAAAGAAGGTGTTTGTTTTAAAAACAACAATACCCTTTATATTACTGACGAAAAAACAGGCTTTAAAGGGCGTAATTTGTATGAGTTTTCGATCAAACAATAAAGTTATTCACGAGAGTTTATTCGTTAAAAACCAGGAATCCTAATTTGAAAGTTGGGTTTTGAACAGAAGTTTGCATCAATATAAAAAGGCAATATACTGGAATACATTAAGAATTTGTATTTGTTTTGAGTAAACAATAATAAGCGCATTTCTTTATAGCATCAAAAAAAACAAAAATGGTGCATACTTCCAAATACCTTCATAAACAACAAATTCCATCAAAACAAGAATTGAACAATTCCCCCAGAATTGTTAAAAACCAAAATTAATTTAAAATTAATCTAAATAAGTTTTGCATAATTAGAAATCTGCTTTTACTTTTGCAATCAAGAATTAATCTAAATAAATTTTAAATGAGAAAATTGTATGCTCTTTTCGCTTTTGGATGCAGTTTGTACATGCATGCACAAAATCAGAATGTTATTTTAAACGATACGATTGTAAGATTAGACACAGTGGTAGTGTCATCTGTAAGAGTGAGTCCAGATCGCTTGCCCGAAACCCAAAAAAATGCCATTTTTTCTGGAAAAAAAAATGAAGTGTTAAAACTTTCTTCTTTCAATGCGAACCTAACCACCAATAATGCTCGTGAAGTTTTTTCGAGAATACCAGGAGTAAATATCTGGGAAAATGATGGCTCTGGTGTACAAATAAATGTGGGAGTCAGAGGGTTAAGCCCCAATAGAAGTTGGGAATTGAATGTTAGACAAAACGGCTTCGATGTCTCTGCAGATGTGTTTGGCTATCCTGAAGCGTATTATAACCCTCCTTTGGAAGCGGTGGAAAACATTGAATTAATCAGAGGTGGTGCTGCCTTGCAATATGGGCCACAATTTGGTGGGATGCTAAACTATGTATTGAAACGCGAAAACACCAAAAAATTCTCTTTCGAAACCCAAAATACTGTAGGTAGTTATAATTTAATGAGCAGCTACAATGCCATTGGTGGAAAATTAGGCAAGTTTTCTTATTATGCCTACAATCATTCCCGAAGTGCAGATGGCTGGAGAGAAAACAGCCAATACAAAGTACGAAACTCGCATTTGTTTTTGGAATATGCTTTTACAGAAAATACCAAACTTTCGGCGGAATATACGAACATGAACTATGAATTGCAGCAAGGAGGTGGTTTAACCGATGCTCAATTTGATGAAAATCCTCGTCAATCCGTAAGAGAACGAAATTGGTTTGGCGTGCCTTGGAATGTGTTTTCGGTGAACTTTGACACCAAAATTTCAGAACGATTAACCTCTAATACCAAGTTTTTCGGCTTGGTGGGAGAAAGAAACAGCGTGGGTTTTACGGCTACTCCAAATATTCCAGATGCTATCAATCCGGCAACCGACCAATATGCCAACCGAAGAGTGGATAGAGATTTCTATGAAAATTTTGGCTTAGAAAACAGAAATTTATGGCACTATAATTTAGGGAAAATGGAAAATAATTTGGCATTTGGAGTTCGATTATATCGTGCAAATACCATCCGAAATCAAGAAGGTCGTGGCACTGCCGCAGCAGATTATGATTTGAGCGTAGAAGGAATCTATCCAAGAGCATTAGATTTTTTAACCAACAATGTAGCTGTCTTTGCAGAAAATCAATTTAAAGTAACCGAAAAATTCAGCATCACTCCCGGAGTTCGATACGAATACATCGAAAACATCGGAAGGGGTAGATTTGGATTACAATCTGGCAATGAAGTGCCGTTCGAAAATAAAAACATTTCTCGTAGCAGAGCTTTATTTGGTTTTGGGTTGGAGTATGTGTTTGGTACCACCAATTTGTATGCGAACATCACACAGGCATTTCGTCCAGTGTTATTTTCTGACTTTACCCCACCAGCAGTTACCGACGTTATCGATCCAAACTTAAGCGATGCTTCTGGGTATAATGCCGATTTGGGCTATCGTGGAACCATTAATAATTATATCAATTTTGATGTAAGTTTGTTTTACTTACGTTACAACAACCGTATTGGGGGAATTCGTCAGTTTGTGAATAACGACCCAACTCAAGGAACATTTTTATATCGAACCAATTTAGGCGAAACCGTAAACCAAGGAATAGAAAGTTTTGTGAATTTTAATGTTGCTCGATTTTTTAACATCCACAACACTTTCGGAAATCTAGAGCTATTTGCTACGATGAGTTTTATTGATGCTCGCTATACTGATTTTAGTGTGTTTACCACAAGTGGTTCAGCACCCAATGTGGTAATTACAGAAAGCAATTTAAACGGCAATCGCGTAGAAAATTCCCCAAGATATGTGCATAATTTTGGCTTAGTGTATAGCAAAAATAATTTTTCTTCTACTCTACAATACCGCACTTCAGGGGGTATTTTTACGGATGCCAACAACACTCAAAACCCTTCGGCTAATGGAGTAACCGGCTGGTTAGATGGTTATGAAGTAATGGATTTTTCTGCAGAATACAAATGGCTGAAGAACTATAATATCAAAGCTGGCATCAACAACCTAACCAACCAAATGTACGCAACAAGAAGAGCTGGAGGGTATCCAGGTCCGGGAATATTACCGGGAGAAGGCAGAACCTTTTTTGTTTCAGTTGGGGCAAAGCTTTAAAATAAAGTACCACAATGTGCCACTTTATTTGATAGTGGCACGTTGTTTTTACACTATTTTTTAATCAAATATCTAAGAGTTCATAAAGCTTTGTATGGTCTTTGATTCCTTTCAATGTTTTCAATTAGTATAAAAACAACTGCTTTATGAAGCAATAACTGCCGAAATTTTCATCATCGAATTGATCTTATCATTCGGTATAAACCCTTTCAGCATCAAGAAAACACCACAAACAATCAGAATAATCCCCATAATTCTTTTGATGCGATACACCAAAGCAGGCGTCATTTTATCTTTTAGTTTTTTGGCTAAAAAGATTTTTACCAAATCCGTAAGGAAATAGCCCAAAATGATAAACCCAAAGTAGGAAAATATGGCTGTTCGACTCATGTCCAAAGAGGGCCCAATAACCAAAACGGCACCCAACCAAAAGGTTAAAACACCAATATTGATAAAGTTTAAGAAGTAGCCTTTGATAAAAAGTTTTAAATAGTTGTTCTTGATAGGAATTTCTAAAATTTCACTACTTTCTAGCGCTTCTTTTTTATTTTCCTTGTCAAAATAGGTAATCAATCCATAAATAATCAATACCATGCCACCAATAAAAAACAATCGAGGGTCGTCTTTTATTTTTTCTAACAACGACCTACTGCCATAATACGCAATAAGAATAAAGGAAATATCGCCCAAAATCACCCCCAAATCAAAAATGATGGCGGCTCTTGCTCCTTTTAAGATACTGGTTTGTATCAACATAAAAAAAACAGGCCCTATCATGAAAGCCATGAAAAATCCAATAAGTAGGGCGTTTTTTATATTGTAAATATCCATACTTTACAAAAATACGGATGTTTTATACATCATCAAAATCAATCGTGATTTTTGGAGTTACAGGATGTGCCTGACAGGTTAAAATAAATCCATCTGCCACTTCGCCATCTGTCAAAATAGAATTTTTCGTCATCACGGCTTTTCCTTCGGTCACTTTCCCCAAACACGAACTACAAACCCCTCCTTGACACGAATAAGGGGCATCAATATGATTTCGCAAAGCAGCTGCCAAAATGGTGTCTGTTTGGGTCATCGTAAACGTGGTTTCTTCATCGTCCAAAAGGATGGTGATGGAAGTAGTACCGTCTTTAATTTGCGAGCTAGCTTCCGCATCAACTGCAGTTGTAAACAACTCAAAATGAATGTTTTCTGATGACAATCCTCCCTCTTTCAAGGTGTTGGAAACCGTGTCAATCATGTCTTTAGGACCGCATAAAAAAGCTGCATCAAAAGAGGTGTCCTTGTATTTGTTTTTGATAAAAAAATTGGTGAAAGCTTTGTCTATTCTGCCAAACAATGCATTTTCTTGACGCTCTCTACTGCAAATAAATTCCAACTGAAAATTGGGATATTGCTGTTTCAATGCCAATAATTCAGTGTAAAACATCGTTTCGGAAACAGTTCTATTTCCATAAACAAGCGTAAAAGTGGCACTTGGTTCGGATTCTAAAACCGTTTTCAACATCGATAAAATCGGCGTAATTCCACTTCCTGCAGCAAACCCAATATAGTTTTTGTTGGGTTGAGGTTGCAATTGAAAGCGGCCTTCTGGGGCAGAAATTTCAATAGCATCCCCCACTTTCAATTCGGAGGTTGCATAACTAGAAAACACGCCTTTTTCCACAGCTTTGATGGCTACTCGTATTTCGCCACTTTGTGGTGTAGAGCAAATTGAATAGGCACGTCGTACGGTTTCTCCATGAATCTCTTTTTGCAATGTAATGTACTGTCCTGCTGTGAATTGAAATTCTTTTTGAAGGTTTTCAGGAATGTGAAATAACACAGAAACCGCAGTTGCGGTTTCGTGTGTAATCTCTTGAATGCTAGTTTTATAAAATGTTGACATTATGAAAAATAAAATTATACCAAGTTGTGAGCGATTAAATATTCAGCAATCTGAATCGTGTTGGTTGCTGCTCCTTTACGCAAGTTATCTGCAACAATCCACAAATTTAAGGTATTTTTTTGAGATTCATCTCTTCGGATACGCCCAACAAAAACGTCATCTTTGTCATTGGCAGTGATAGGCATTGGATAGATATGGTTTGCCAAATCATCTTGCACAATCACACCTGGAGTTTCACTTAAAATTCGACGAACTTCAGCCACATCAAAATCATGTTCAAATTCCACATTTACAGCCTCTGAATGTCCTCCTGCAGTAGGGATTCTGACAGCAGTAGCAGTTACTGAAAACGAATCATCGCGTAAAATCTTTTTAGGTTCTTTCACCAATTTCATTTCTTCTTTAGTGTAGCCATTTTCTAAAAATACATCGCATTGAGGAATGGCATTTCTACCAATTTTATAATGATAAGCCATTTCGCCTTCAATTCCTGCTTCTTCATTTGCCAATTGTTGCACGGCTTTTACACCTGTCCCAGAAACAGATTGATAGGTAGAAATTACCACACGTTTCATAGTGTATTTTAAATGCAAAGGTGCTAAGACCATCACCAATTGAATGGTAGAGCAATTAGGATTCGCAATGATATAATCGTCTTTGGTCAACACATCCCCATTGATTTCTGGCACGACCAATTTTTTATCAACATCCATTCGCCAAGCTGAAGAATTGTCAATTACTTTGGTGCCTACAGCAGCAAATTTTGGAGCCCATAACAACGAGGTTTCACCACCAGCAGAAAACAATGCGATTTCAGGCTTTAGAGCAACAGCTTGTTCAAGCGTCACAATCGTATATTCCTTTCCTTTGAAAGTCAAGGTTTTTCCTGCAGATTTTTCGGATGCAACCGGAATCAATTCTGTGATGGGAAGATTGCGTTCTTCTAAAACTCGTAACATGACTGTGCCGACCATTCCTGTAGCACCCACAACTGCTATTTTCATTTGAAATTTGTTTTTTGTAATTAGGCTGCAAATATCTTAAAAAATGTAGGATTCTATTGCCTCAAAAACCGTTAAATCAAGAAAAGTTTAAAATTGAAGCAACAACATTTCTGGTGTTTAAAATTTAACTTTTACGGTTGTTCAAAATGAACTTTACCCAAAACTTAGTGCCTTTTTTGCCACTGATTTACGGATTTTTGATCACTATGAATCCAATAAATTTGAATTTTCATCAAAGATGAAAACAATTATGGTGATGAAATCCTTGAAATTTGTGAATCCGTGGCAAAAAAAACTATTTTTTTATCCAATAAAATAATTACACTCAACAAGCTATTTACACTATTATTTACAACCTCATTTTTTGAATTAACATCAAAAAGATACATTTTACCCGAAACTTAGCGTCTTTTTTGCCAATTTTTCTGATTTTAGAATGGATACTTTCATCAAAATAGAGATGACAAGCGCGATGACAAACAAACCTGCAAAAATGAGCAAGGTAGTGTCTAAAGAACCTGTTTTTTCTTTCACCATATCATAAATAGTAGGGCCTACCACGCCAGCCAAAGCCCATGCAGCCAAAACATATCCGTGAATTGCACCCAATTGTTTGGTGCCAAATAAATCGCCCAAAAAAGCAGGTAATGTGGCAAAACCTCCTCCATACATGGTGATGACTGTGAATAAAACCAATAAAAAGATACTTTCTACACCAATTTTTGGAAGGAAATAAAACGCTAAAACTTGGAAAGCAAAGAACAAAATATAGGTATTTGCTCTGCCTAAATAATCAGAAATCGTAGACCATAAAAGTCTTCCTAATCCATTAAAAACCCCAATAAAACCTACAATAGTTGCTGCTTGCATGGACGTGTAATTTAGTTTTTCCTGCATCATAGGACTGGCAGCAGAAATGATGGCAATCCCACAGGAAATATTGATAAACATCATGATCCAGATATAGTAAAATCGTTCCGATTTGAGTGCTTCGTTTGCGGTAACATTCGAAATATCTTGTTTGATAGCGTTTTTTGCAGCGTCATCAAATCCTTCAGGAAAATAACCAACAGGAGGTCTTTCAATATAATTGGCTGAGGATAAAATAATGATGGTATAAAGCGTACCTAAAATATAAAAGGTGTTTGCAACGCCTACTGTTTCAAATAATTTTGCCATGATGGGACCAAATATCAACGCAGCAAATCCAAAACCCATAATTGCCATTCCTGTAGCCAATCCTCTTCTGTCTGGAAACCATTTTACCAAAGTACTTACTGGAGTAATATAACCTACTCCCAATCCAATTCCACCAATAACCCCATAGCAAAGATAAAACAACCACAAAGAATCCAATTGAACAGCCAATCCCGAACCTAAAATGCCCACACCATATAAAATACCAGCTGTAATCCCACTTTTTCTAGGACCTACTTTTTCTACCCATTTTCCTAAAAATGCTGCGGATAAACCTAACAATAAAATAGCAATTTTAAACGCCCATTTTACGGTGCTTCCTTCCACTTCAAAAATATCTTTTACAGGATTTGTCATGACAGAATAGGCATAGACGGAGCCAATTGAAATGTGAATTCCCACTGCAGAAGCAGCAATTAGCCAACGGTTTTTTAGTTTTTGTGCATTCATAAGTTAGTTGATTTTTACTTTTTGAAAGTAGTTACTTAAAATAGCTTTTGCAGATTGCAATTCAGCTTCGGTATTTTCTCTAGCGTTTTTTAACGGATATTCCCATCCCAAAGCCTCCCATTTGTGGACGCCTAATTTGTGATAAGGTTGAATTTCTAGTTGTTCAATGGTGGTAAAATCTTTGAAATAAGCACCTAGTTGATGCAACAATTCAGGATGACTCGTGATTTCGGGAATCAACACATAGCGCAACCACATTTTTTTGCCAGTTGCTTCTCGATGTTTCGCCATTAAAAAAGCCGTTTCTTTGTTCTTTTGTCCTGTAATTTTTTTAAACCCTTCTTCGGTCATGTGTTTGATGTCAAGCATAATTAAATCGGTATAGTCATCCAACAATTCTGTAACAGGATGGTTTAAAATTCGCCCATTGGTATCAATAGTAGTATGAATGTTTTCTTCTTTCAAACGCTTGAAAAAGGCAATCAAATTGGTGGCTTGCAACAAAGGTTCTCCACCTGAAACGGTCACTCCACCAGTTTCACCAAAATAGGATTTCATACGGATGGCTTTTTGTACCAACGTTTCAATGTCCATATCCTCACCACCATGCGTATCAATCGTATCTGGGTTGTGGCAATACACACATTTCAATTTGCATCCCTGCAAAAAAACGACCATTCGTATGCCTGGCCCATCATGAGTGCCAAAAGATTCAATGGAATGAACGCGTAATATGTTTTCAGATGTTTTGATAAGAAGTAGTTTTTCTGATGATAAAAAGGATTCAAAAAATAGGGTTATTTTAATGAAGACGATACAGCGCTTTTGAAGGCGAAAATCCTATTTTTTGAATCCTAATTCAACTAATATACAAATTATTATAAAGACTCGTGGAAAGATCGCGAAATCACTTCCATTTGTTGTTCTTTGGTCAATCGAATAAAATTAACGGCATATCCAGAAACTCTAATTGTCAATTGAGGATGATTTTCAGGATGTTCCATAGCATCTAATAGGGTTTCTTTGTCAAACACATTCACGTTTAAATGTTGTGCTCCGTGATCAAAATAGCCTGTAAGTGTGCCTACCAAATTGTCAATTTGCTCTTCTTTAGTAGCTCCCAATGATTTTGGAACAATCGAAAAGGTATTTGAAATTCCGTCAAGAGAATCTCTGTAATCTATTTTCGATACAGAATTTAAAGAAGCAATAGCACCATTGGTATCTCTTCCATGCATTGGATTTGCGCCTGGGGCAAAAGGCACTCCATAAGCTCTTCCATCAGGAGTGGCACCTGTTTTTTTACCATACACTACATTGGATGTAATGGTCAACACAGACATGGTAGGAGTGGCATTTTTATAAACGGCGAGTTTTTTGAGTTCGTCATTAAACGCTTTTACAGCATCTTTTGCAATCAAATCTACACGATCATCATCATTCCCATAGGTTGGAAAGTTGCCTTCAATTTTGAAATCAACCGTCAATCCCTCTTCATTAAAAATAGGAGTTACTTTCGCATATTTGATAGCAGACAAAGAATCTGCAACAATAGATAAACCTGCAATTCCGTAAGCAATATTAATATCAGGATTGGTATCAATCAATGCCATTTGGGCTTTTTCATAATAATATTTATCATGCATATAATGTATGATGTTCATGGCATCATTGTACACTTGCGCTACTTTTTTCATAGCGATTGCAAAGTTTGCCATGACTTTTTCATAATCCAACACTCCTTGAATGGGTTCAATGCCATCTACAATTTTAGTTCCTGTGATTTCACATCGACCACCATTGATGGCCAATAAAAGTGTTTTTGCCAAGTTGGTTCTTGCACCAAAAAACTGAATTTGTTTTCCTAGTTCTTGGTAAGACACACAGCAGGCAATTCCGTAATCATCAGAACCTCTTGTGGTTCTCATCAAAGCATCATTTTCAAATTGGATAGAGGAGGTTTCAATCGCTACTTTTGAACAGTATTTTTTGAAATTCGTAGGCAAATAAGGAGACCATAAAACCGTAATATTTGGTTCTGGTGATGGACCTAAATTGTATAAAGTATGTAAAAATCGGAACGCTGTTTTGGTTACTTTTGTTCTTCCATCATGCAACATACCACCAATGGCTTCAGTAACCCAAGTAGGGTCGCCAGCGAAAATTTCGTCATAGGCTGCCATTCTCAAGTGACGCACCATTCTCAATTTCATCACAAATTGGTCAATAAATTCTTGCGCTTCTTCTTCGGAAATGAATCCGTTTTGCAAATCTCTTTCAATATAAATATCCAAGAACGAAGCTACATTTCCTAAAGACATAGCAGCTCCATCTTGTTCTTTTACAGCTGCCAAATACGCCATATATGTCCATTGCACGGCTTCTTGAGCATTTTCTGCAGGACGATTGAGTTCCAAATTGTAATGATTTCCCATCACAATCATGTCTTTCAAGGCTTTGATTTGTTCGGCAACTTCTTCACGCAAACGAATTACAGCATCTGTCATAGGGCCTTTGATGGATGCTAAATCTTGTTTTTTAGCTTCAATCAAACGATCAATTCCATACAAAGCGACTCTTCTATAATCACCAATAATTCTACCTCGTGCATAATTATCTGGCAAACCTGTTAAAAATCCTAAGTTTCTTAGTTTTTTGATTTCGGAATTATACACATCAAAAACACCATCATTGTGGGTTTTTACATATTTACTAAACAAGGTATTGATTTCATCACTAGGTTGAAATCCGTGTTCCTCCAATGCTTTTTGAACCACTTTATAGCCTCCAAAAGGTTTCATTGCGCGTTTCAAAAGGGCATCTGTTTGCAATCCTACAATCACTTCATTTTCTCTGTCAATGTAGCCTGCTTTAAAATTGGCAATTCCTGAAATGGTTTCAGTATCCACTGAATGTACTCCATTTCTTTCTCTTTCTTCTTGGGTAAATTTTTTACAAACATTCCAAAGAGCCACTGTTTTCGGACTTGGTCCTACTAAAAAATGGTCATTTCCGTGATAAGGAAGGATGTTTTGAAGGATAAAATCACGCACGTTAATGCTCGTATTCCAAACGCCTTTTTTAAAATCGTTGTTGTTGGTTGCTACGGATACCATTTCTTCTAAAATCATAATATGTATATTTATGTTGCTGTATTACTTGCTTATGAGCCACAAAATTAAACCCACAATAGTTCTAAAAACATGATAAATGTTAGGTTTTGAGGATTTATTTAAGAAAACGATGTAGTTGTAAATAGCTATAAAACAACACATTAACATGTTCAAATATTTGTTTACATTTGCAGTACATAATCAAAAGAGCTGAAAAATGTTCAGCTAATAACGTATAACTTAAAAAAAGTATAGCATGCAACTGTACAACAAGTTAAGCGCACAAGAACGTGCTGCCTTAATTGATGCCGCTGGCAAAGACCGAATTACCATTTCTTTTTATCAATACCATCAGATAAAAAACCCACAGATTTTAAGAGATAAATTGTTTTTAGAGTGGAATGCATTGGATGTTTTAGGACGTATTTATGTTTCTTACGAAGGCATCAATGCGCAATTATCTGTTCCTTCAGAGAATATGCACGCGTTGAAAAAGCAATTGGATAGCATTTCTTTTTTGAAAGACATCCGCCTGAATGTTGCCATTGAGCAAGACAATAAATCCTTTTTAAAACTCAAAGTAAAAGTCAGAAACAAAATTGTGGCTGACGGTTTGAATGATGCAACTTTTGATGTAACGAACAAAGGAATTCATGTAAACGCGGCTGAATTCAATGCTTTATTGACGGATCCAAACACCATTTGCGTGGACATGCGCAATCATTATGAAAGTGAAATTGGACATTTTGAAGGCGCCATTACGCCAGATGTGGATACTTTTCGTGATTCGTTGGATTTGATAGAAGCCGAATTAAAAGACCACAAAGAAGACAAAAAATTATTGATGTATTGCACAGGGGGCATTCGTTGCGAAAAAGCATCTGCCTATTACAAACACAAAGGATTCAAAAATGTGTTTCAATTAGAAGGGGGTATTATTGAATATACACGCCAAGTAAATACTTTGGGAATTGAAAACAAGTTTTTAGGAAAAAACTTTGTATTTGATGACAGACGTGCAGAAAAAATTTCAGAGGATGTGATAGCACATTGCCATCAATGTGGAAAAACTGCAGATACACATACCAATTGTGCGAACGAAGGCTGTCATTTGTTGTTTATTCAATGTGATGAATGTGCTGAGAAAATGGAAAATTGCTGCTCAACAGCCTGTCAAGAAATCATTCATTTGCCATACGAAACCCAAAAAGAACTCCGCAAAGGAAAACACGCAAGCAACAAAATTTTTAAAAAAGGGAGGAGTGAGGTGTTGAAGTTTAAGGGTTAAAAACGAATCTCCATTTTTAATAAAATCATTCTTGGTAATAATCGATATTCTGTGGTGGAAGAACCAAAATCACTGATGGAAAAGTTTCGAAATGATTGAGTGTTGAACAAATTTTTTCCAGAAAGATGAAGCGTTATTTTGTCTTTTTTTAATTGATAACGTGCATCTAAATCTAAAAAATAATAGGTGTTGTTGTTGGCAAAATTCCCAAAATAATAACGTTCTGATTGGAGTTGGAGATCAAAGGATTCTTTAAAAACAAAAGACATATCCAAAAAAGAAGTATTGTCTGTAAATGAATTTTCAATAGTAGTTTTAATGGTGTTTGTGTGCCATTTTGTACCTATATGATAATTGAAAATTCCCTGAAAACCAGAACGCAATTCAAAACCATATTGCATGGAATTGGAAGTGATTTCTCTTAAATCAGCATTGTTGATGCTATTTTTAAAATTGTTTTTGCTGTAACCTACATCAATTTTTAAGTTGGAAGAAATCGCATTAAAATAATAATCAAAATTACTCTGAACACTTAAAAACTCACTGTCTTGAATAAGAATTTTTTCTGATTGTGAGTAGTTTTGAGTGATGATGGAATTTGTGGAAAAGAAATCATGATTTTTATTGAATATAAAAAATGTATTCGCAAAAAAGCGATCACTCCAATTGCCCAACTGATAGTTCACTAAAAAATTGGAAGCATTCAGTTGATTAAAATTTCCTGTTCCTTTTGAAAACGATCGAAAACCAGTCAATACAAAATTTTCATACACATCTAAAATTCCAGCATTTTTAATGTTATATCCAAAAGAAGACATGATTTTATTTTTATCATTCAATTTCCAATCTAAGCCAACACTTGGATTGATGAAAAAGGGAGAGGCATCTTTTGTACTGTTTTCCGTTTCTAAACGATTGTACAATTGATGAAAATTGAGCGTTCCACTCAGTGCAATATCATTGATTTTATATAGATATTTTGTTTTCAAAAAACTATTATTCACAAAATAAGAAGTGTTATTTTGATATGCTAAAGGATTTTCTAAGACAGTTTCATCCTCCAAAATAGAAAAAAGAGATGTCAATCTGTCTTTGCGAAATTCATTTCCAAACTGAATTTCTAGCAAATTTCCATTTTCTTTTCTGTCTAATAAATGGGCGTTTACGCCCGCAAAAATCATGTTGTTGTTGTTTTGTTGACTTACATTATTTGCGTTAGTAACATCAGGAAATAAATCCCCATAAAAAAATTGATTGATGGTATAGTTTTGAGGCGTTTCTTCATTGATAAAACGTCCTGTAAGCAAAAACACTTTTGAATCCTTGAACTTATTAGTATAATTTATTTTTTGATCAAAAAGAAAGTTGCTACTATTCAAATTTTCGAGGGTTGAATTGCCGTTAAAAAGTAAGTTTGAGTTGGCAAAATAGTTACCATCATTGTATTTAGTAACCGTTTCAAAGGTTGCTGTTTTTGAAATAGTGTAATTAATATCTAGTTTTCCAAACCCTATTTTTTGTGTATTTCTGAGTTCAAAATTTTCGGTATTGGTAAAGTTGGTGTTTCCAACATTAAAAACCTCACTGCTGTTTCTGAAAAAATCAGTTTCATCCCAATTAAAAAATCCCAATGTTTTTATTTTGAGTTTTTCTGTTGGATTAAAAATAGCATTTAAGGACAATAACTCAGCATTGTTAAAATTGGTTCTACTTCTTTTAAAATTTAGACCACTTGTATTGGAAAGACTCAACAAACTTGCCACTTGTTGATCATCGCCAATATTACCAGGTTCATTGACTCTAAAAGGAGAAATCAAATTCTGAATATCGCCAGTGGCATCATAGCCAATGCTGTTTACATTGGTCAAAAAATAGTATTTATTTTTCTTGCCAAAGTTCATGAGATTTGCCTTGAGTTCATAAAAGGAGTCATTTCCTTTGCCAATTGTGGTGTTGCCAAACCAGATACGTTTTGCATTTTCATTTAATTTTAGGTTCAAAGCTACTTTATCACTTTCTTCAATACCTTTTAACAATCGGTTGTTAGAATATCTTTTTAGCACTTCTACTTCTTCAATGGGATAAGCAGGCATGTTTTTAGAAAGAATTTTATAGCCTCTTTCAAACAAGTCATCACCATCAACCATCAATTTTTCTATTTCTTGATTGCCTACTTTGATGGTGCCATTAGAATCGATATTTAAACCTGGGATTTTTTTCAATAAATCTTCTACAGTTTGCTCAGTACCATTGACAAAAAATTTAGTTTTAAAAGTGATGGTATCTTTTTTTAATTTGATGGCTTTTTCAGATTCTATGATGATTTCATTGATTTCAAAAGGTTGTTCTTCTAAAATAGCATCTATTTTTAGCTCTTTTTGATTGTCAATTTCAAAAGAAATCGTTTTGGTTTTATACCCTAATGATGAAAAGCTAATGGAAAATTTTCCCTTTTTGGAAGTTGTTAGGGTGTATGTTCCTTTATCGTCAGAAAAAGTGTAATCTATAATAGCTTCAGAAATGCTGTCTTTTAAAACAATACTAACCGAGCTTAGTTTTTCTGTCGTATTTGAGATTGTTCCAGCAATTTTTATTTGGGAAAAACAATGGATATGAAATAAAACCATTGTAAAAAAAAGTGAAGTTGTAGTTATTCTTCTTCCCATTCATATTTTTTTTCAATACTTGTTCTTTCAATTTTACCAAGTCTTGTAACATCGCCTCTAGGTGAACTCGTTATCACTTTTTGTGAAACTAACGTCATTTTTTTTTCAAAGTTTTCAACGATACTTCTATTTGAAACAATTGGAACAATATGATTTTTTGGATTGAATAATAAATCAATATTAGTTTGATAAGGATAGACAATTTTCTTGGCTTTCCAGTGATATTTTTGTCCTTTTGTATCTACATTATAAACTTCAAGAATCAAACCAGGCAAGCCTTTAAATTTAAATGGCCCAAAACCAATAGGGATTTCAGGTGTGTAATATACCACTATTTCAGAACCTCTAAATACTGTAGTTGCCTTGTAACATGTAAAATTATTTATCTTTTTACTTTCAGTTTCAGAAATATTCCAATTTATTTTTGGAACACTATCAATAGCAACAATTTCTTTTTTGTTTTTTGGTGGAGTGCTTACAAAATATAAATTGTTGTCTTTTAAAGTCATATAATATTTCATGCTATTTGCCTTAATTCTTTTTTCTCGAACTATATAATTTCCATATTCATCTTTTTCAATATTTTCATTTTGATTTTCAAAATCAATAAAATTTGTTGAATACAAAGAGTTATTAGAATTCGCGACTAAATGCTCTGTGGTAAATATTTGATTTTTTTTACATCATATTCCACAAATATTTTTTTTGAGGAATTTTGACTAAAAATACTATTGAAATGTAATAGTAGTATTGTTACAAAAAGTGAAATCGTATTTATTTTTCTTCTTCCCATTCATAGATAAGTTCAATTCCATTTCTTTTAATTTTCATGTCTTTAATTATACTACCTTGTGGCAATTTAGTGGTTATACGTTTTGAATAATCCAAAGAATTCTGTTCTTTAATTGCAACATATTCTTTTAATTTAATTTTCTGATAAGATTTTTCGTTTGGTATTATTAATTCGAAATTTTCTTTAAAAGGATATATAATATTTTTTAGTTGCCAAGAAAAGATTTTATCTTCGTCATAAATTTCTAAAATCAAACCAGGAAGTCCAGAGAATTTCCAAGGGCCTTTATTTACAGGTACTTCATTAGTATACCAAGCAATATAATTTCTACCTCTAAAATACGTTGTTGCTTTTGTACACAAAAACGCACCAATTTTTTTTGTTTCTTCTTTTATTTTCCAATTAAAAGAATATACTTTTTCTTCAATTAAAAATTTAGTATTGTTACCAGAAGTATGTTTTATTAGATTTTGATTACCATCTTTAAATAAATAAAAAATATTATCACTTTCTGAATAAGAATATTTTATGTAAGTATCTTCTTTTTCAGAATACACTATAGTATTATCTTTTTCATATTTTACGTTTTTTGGATTTACAATATATAGAGATAGATTATTTTCAATAAATAGTTCAGCTTTTATGTATATTGGTTGATTAGATAAGTTAGCCACTACTTCATAGGTTGCTACTATTTTTTTATTTTGAGCTGTAATTGCTAAAATAAAAAAAATTAGTATAGATGTAAAACTTTTTTTCATAAAATAAGGTTTATAAGTTGGGATATTTTTTTATTAAAATATCCCAACTTTTTTAATAAGAGATATACCCCATTGTTGTTAAATAATTTCTAGCTTGAGCATCACAACTTTCTTGTGACCCTGCATAACCAACCCAATGAGTGAAGGTATAGGAGAAAGATTCAAAAGTAGTTGGGTCTGTAACCACATGCCTAACCTGAACCCAACAATTAAACACATCAATATTTAAAGACTGATTGTTGTCATTTTTCCCAAAGGAAAACAAAAAGCTCAAACAAAAAGTTAATGTTAATACTATTTTTTTCATGTTTATTATTTTTTTAAAATTATTAAAATTAGTTTACAGAACGCAACAATTACGTTCACAAATACCAACAAGGAGTTCACCTTGTTCACCGTCAATAAACTAAAAAGAAGCTGCGCAATTTTTATATAAGAATCTTTTTAGAGGGATTTTCGCGAAAAAATGCCGCAATGAAATTAGCAAGGTTTCATAACAACAAAGCAAACATAAAAAAAAAAAAAAACGATTCACACAAGGAAAAACACCCTTTTTTAAAAATAATTTTGATTTTTTTTAGGTTCATTGTTAAATATGGTAGATTTTAAAGATTTTAATTCAAAATATTCAAATTTATTTATCTTCTTCCCATTCATAAATAAGTTCTATTCCATTTCTTTTAATTTTCATGTCTTTAAATTCAGATCCTTTTGGCATTTTTGTTTGAATAAGGCTCGCAAAATTTGTAGAATTTTTTCCTTGAACACCCACATATTCTTTTAAATGTATTTTAGTATAGGTCTCTTTATTTGGAATTTCTTTTGGAGAATTTTCTTTGAATGGATAGCGTATAGTTTGTGTTTTCCACGAAAATAAATTTTCTAAATCTTGTACTTCAATAATCAGCCCAGGCAAACCCGAAAATTTCCAAGGACCACTATTTAAAGGTATTTCAGGACTATACCAAGCAATATAATTTCGTCCTCTAAAATAAGTTGTAGCTTTTATGCAATTGAAATCTCCAATTTTTTTTGTGTCTTTATGTATAGTCCATTTAAATGGATGTATTTTTTCTTGTACTATCAATTTGGTTTCTCTAGAAGTTGAATTGAATTCAAGTGAGTCTTTTAATTTATCTGTAATTAAAAAAAAAGCAGTATTACTTGATTTGTATATAATTTTAGTCACACTATTATCATTTTCATTGTAAGTCGCTTTTTCTTCTTTGTTGTATTTTGTATCTTTTGGATTGATAGTGTAAACAGATTTAGTTTTATCTACAAATAATTTTGCATTCACATAAATAGGATTACCAGTAGATAAATTTGTGATTTCATATTCCACATACACTTTTTTATCTTGTGATTTTATGATGCCCGTAAGCAATAATAAAATAAATATAGGTAAATTTTTCATACCTATTATTTTAACAATTTTATGGTATTTAAGATGTAAAATACTTCCAAACTAGTTAATATCTTTATATATATATTATTAACTTGTTGAGTGTAATTCAATTTTTAAAAGTAAAACCACATAGGCACATCCTTTTACTGTTTTTTTAAAGACGTTTCACTCAATTTCAGAAAATCATAGCTATGTGAATCCCAAAAATTGGGCTATGAACCCCTTTTTTCTATTTTTCTATGTGGTTTTATAATGATATGATTTTTCAAATTTATTTTTGTCTTAATTACACCCATTGAGTTATGTATTATTACTAAAATTTTAACCCTTTTTCCAAATCATAATAATTATCTTCCATATCACGTCGAGATATAACGCTTGAGGCATGACCTTCTGTTCTAGACTTAAACACTTTAATTAATTTTTCTATTCTTTGTTTCTCTTCCTTTACAAAACTAATTAAATTGATTTTTTCTAATTTGTCATCTAAATCTAATTTAAAATTTGCTGATGAGGTTTTTAAATCGATAATTTCAAAGTTTATTATTTCACTTTCATCATATGCTTTCATTATTAAACCTGGAAGCCCATGCAATTTCCATGGACCAAAAGGTGTTACTATTGATGGTGTATACCAAGCAATATAATTTTTTCCTCTGAAATGAGTTGTTGCTTTCAAACATTTAATTTTATTAATTATTTTTTCATCTTTTAAAAGTCTCCATTTGAGTTTAGGTATAGCCTCAGTTACATAAAAATATTTTTTATTTCTATTTGTTAAATCAAAAATACTATCTTTAATTTTGTCTGAGTACAAATAATAAGTGTTCTTATCACTATAAGTTAAAGATATTTTGTCATCATTAACATTTTCTTTGTCTTTATTGCTTAATACTCTATAAGTATATAACGATTTAGTTGAATTGAATATTAAAGTAGCGTTATATAATTCATTATTAAGATATTTTCCGGTCATAGTATATTTCGCTTGATAAAAATTCTCTTGGGAATGAACGGATAATTCTAAAAAAATTATTATGAGTATTATTAATTTAATTTTCATTTTTTCATTTTTTATTTTAAAAACAATAAATAATTAAAAATCTATTGTTTAGTATTAATTGCTAAAAAGAATGTATAGTAATTAGCAATTATTCATCACCAGCTAATTTTCTCAAGATTGCATGCATTTCATCTACGGCCTGACGAATACCACTGCATGGAACTCTATTTCTAAAAATTGTAAATCCTTTATAGCTTGATGAGATACTCACCGAACAAAAAGAATCAAAACTTAATAGATAGGTTTCGTATTTTTTGACTTGTGAAAAGTTAAATTGCTCTAAAAAATTATTGTTGCAAATTAAATTAAGTTCAAAATTTATTTTCTCTTTAGAGTATTTGTTTTCTTTATTTTGATTTGCAAAACCTATATTACCCACAAATATTACAAATAAAAGTAAAATTAATTTTTTCATGATTTTAAATTTCTTAATTATAGTTTATTATTCAATACTAAATCAAATTGTTATTATTTCCTACAAAGAGTTTAATTTGTTCACCGTCAATAAACTAAAAAGAAGCTGCGTAATTTTTATATAAGAATCTTTTTAGGAGGATTTTACGTAAAATATTGTTAGGAAGTTTGCAACTTTTCATAACAATAATACAAACATAAAAAAAAAAAAAAACGATTCACACAAGGAAAAACACCCTTTTTTAAAAATAATTTTCAAATTGTTTACAAATCGTAATGATTCTTCACTAAAAAGCAAAAAATGGCACATAATTCTCAAAGAACTCCGCAAAGGAAAACACGCCAGCAACAAAATTTTTAAAAAAGGGAGGAGTGAAGTCTTGAAGTTTAAGGGGTGATGTTTTATAAAGGTTAAAATGCGGATATTAAAGGTTAAATTTGCATACGATAAAAATCTTATTTAATGTAAGTAATTTATTGTAGTTAGTTTTTCTTTGTATTTTTTTTCTATTTCATTCGCAAAAGCCATTTTATCATTCCTTAGGAATTCCATTGCTTCTCCGTTCACAATGATAGGATGGATGTCTCTAAGATTTTTATCGCCCCAAAAAGCTAGTTCTACTAAAACAGGTGTTAAAGCCAAGCCTTTCTCAGTTAAAAGATAAAGGTTTGTTTTTTTATTATCTGGTCGTTGTGTTTTGAAAATTATACCAGTTTCTTCTAAAAATTTAAGTTTGGCCGTCAAAATATTGGTAGCAATTGCTTCATCAGCTTCGGTAAATTCTTTGAAAGTTTCTTTTCCTTCTATGAGCATTTGCTTTACGATAACTAACAACCACTTTTCGCCCACTATATCCAAAGCCGAAGTAAAAGGACAGTTACATTTAAATTTCACATTCATTCCTTGACATTCTAATTATTTCACAAAGGTACTGAAAAGTATTTTTGCTTGCAAAATGAAATTTATTTTAATTTTTACTTGCATATTAAAAGTAAATATGTAATTTTGCTTGCGAAACACAAGTAAAAAATAAACTTTAAAAAAAATCAATGAGCAAATCAATTTTAGTACTAATGTTTGCAGGTATTCTTGTTTCTTGCAACACTTCAGTAAAACAGAACACTAGCGAGGTTAATCAATCAAAAACAACAAAGATGACAAACAAAGAAATCGTAGGCACTTTCTTAGGTGCTGTAATGAAGCAAGACACTGCAACTATGCGCAAATTTGCAAATGCTGATTACATTCAACACAATCCATTTGTGCCAACTGGTTTAGAACCTTTTATTGGTTTATTACCAGTATTAAAAGAACACGGAACGTATGCCGAAAACGTGAGAATGTTTCAAGATGGCGATTTTGTGTTTATGCACAATATCTGGAAAAACGCCAAACCTTTTGGGGCGGATGAAATGGTGGCATTTGATATTATTCGTGTTGATAAAAACGGAAAAGTAGCCGAACATTGGGACGCAATGACAGTTTTAGCCAAAGAAACTGCCAGCGGAAGAACGCAAACCGATGGACCAACAACCGTTGAAGATTTAGATAAAACTGAGGCAAACAAAGCTTTAGCAGTTTCTCTTATTGAAGACGTTTTAATGGGTAAAAATCCAAGTAAGATTGGCGACTACATCAGTTCTGAAGAATATCATCAGCACAACCCACAAATTAAAGACGGATTGACTGGCATAGTTGAAGCAGTGCAGTATCTCACTTCTCAAAACAATATGTTTAAATACACCAAAATCCATAAAGTGTTGGGCGAAGGTAATTTCGTCCTAACGGTAAGCGAAGGTGAATGGAATGGGGGCAAGAAACACGTGTTTTACGACTTGTTCAGAATGAAAGACGGTAAAATCGTAGAGCATTGGGATGTGATTCAAGAAATTCCTACCGAAGGTTTGGCGCACAATAACGGGATGTTTGGATTTTAATTACTCTTAAAACTTATTACGATGAGCGAAATACAAATTTCAACCTTAGCAATGGTATTGTCCATTATTCCTGTAACACTTCACGGAATTGAAATGCTGTTTCCTATGCAAGCTCGCTGGATTGTCAATTGGGTATTGCCCTTTTTTGGACTTAAAGCTCCGAGCAGTAAAACGGCTTTGACACAAGACGAACAACTAACAATGCTTGATGCAGCTTTGGATGCATCGCCAAAGGAAAAGTTGACGAATGCAAAAGATTATCTTTTCCTTTTGCTTTTTGAACAACGTCAAGGAGCTATCGGGTTTACAGCCGTTGCTGTTGGTGCTATCTATGGAATGGGAGTTGAACTTGCTGCTCGTCAACCATTGCATTTAGTTTTTGGTGTAGTTGCAGTATTGATGATGTTGGTTAATGCCAATCAAGCGGGTTTTCTGCCATTCTTCGGTAAGCATCCAAAAGTTTCTACTCACGGTAGAAATGTAGGTATCGTGTTCACTCCCTTTTGGTTGGTTGTGACTATCCTTAATTACTTGGCGTTTTCGTATGCCTCAATTTAATTTCAAAATTCAAATATTTCTAAAATGAAAAATATAATCATCACAGGAAGCAGCAACGGATTTGGTCTGAAAGCTGCCAAAGATTTTGCCGACAAAGGCTATCAAGTTTTTGCTACAATGCGAAATCCTTATGGAAAAAATTCAGATGCAAAAGCAGAGTTAGAAAACCATTCTACACTTATAAAAGTTGTGGATATGGACGTAACCAATGATGAATCCGTAAAAAAAGCAATGTCAAATATTCTTGTAGAAGCAGGAAACATTGATATTCTTATCAACAATGCAGGAATAATGTATTTGGGCATTACCGAAGCATTCAGCGTTGAGCAAGCAAAATTTCAAATGGAAACCAATTATTTTGGTGCTATTAGAGTAATTCAAGCTGTTTTGCCTTCTATGCGTAAATCTGGCTCTGGTTTAGTTATTAATACTTCTTCGTTGGTTGGTCGTATGTCACCACCATTTTTTGGTACTTACACTGCAACTAAACACGCTTTGGAAGGATATTCACAAGCATTGCGTTACGAAGTTTCACCTTTTGGTGTTGATATAGTCTTGGTAGAACCTGGTCCTTTTGGTACAGGTTTATTGGCATCAGGACAAGCTCCTGCACATAGTGAAGTTTTAGCAACTTATGGCGAATTGGCAGGTGTTCCATCAGCAATGGGTGAAAATTTTGCTCAAATGTTACAGAGCGAAGATGCTCCCGACCCACAATGGGTAGTAGATGCATATTTGAAATTAGCCGAAACGCCTTTTGGTAGTCGTCCAACTCGAACTGTCGTTGGTATTACTTGGGGTGTTGATGAAATTAACGAATTAACGCAACCTATTCAAGATAGAGTTCTTAAAGAAATGCAGTTGGAGAATATACTTGGTGGTGTTTCGGTATAACCATTCAAGTTTTTCTCTATTTTATAAAATCGCAAGGGTTTCTGCTCTTGTGATTTTTTTTTGGTCAAATTGGCTACAACGTTCCTTGTATGGTGCTTTTGGATCCCGAAGGGTGTAAATGAACTATACAATTGTTAGGCACTTTTACTTTTCTTTAATAAGTTTAATTGCTTGATTATCTAACCTTAACACATAAATTCCATTAGACAAGTACGTTAAATCAAGATATATTTTTTTACCATTTACCTCTTTCTTTAAAACAAGCTCTCCTATTGTATTGAAAATTTGTAGGAAACTAGGATTATCAGAAGTCCTTTTTATATTAATAAACGAACTAACGGGGTTTGGATAAACTTCAGTTCCGTCAATGGTAATTTCATTTACTCCAAGCGAAACTTCACAATCTGAAAAGAAGTCATTGATGTAGTCTTGTTGTGATGAATTAGTCGAGTGGCCTGCATTTCCTCTAAGGTGAACCACATCTCCCGAAAGATATGAATATTCAAATATTAGTGGGCTTCCAATTGGGTTTCCAGGTCCACTAATTTGAGTACCTGAATATCCTTGGCTTTGAGCAACAATAAATGTTGCATCTTGAGCATTTAAAAAGTCAACGCCAACAATCGATGTTCCTCCTAAATATGGAATTATAGGATCATTGTCATTACATATGCTTAGATATTTTCTTCCACTTATAGGAACAATAATATTATCGTAGCCACAATAAGAACTTGAAGGATCTGAAGAACCATTAGGTTGATAATAATCTCCTAAATGATATTGTGGTTCATTTAACTGTGAAACAACCGCACAAACAATATCAATTCTCGGGTCATTATTTTCAATAAAAATTCTATTTGCTAAACCCGCACCGTTCGAAAAACCTAATATTCTAATTTTATTTATGTTAATATTTGAATAATTTTGTATCGAACCTATCAAATCTAAAATCATTTCCATATCAGGAGCTTCACTATTTTCGGAACAAATATCCCAGCTATTCATATATCCTGTTGGTGCTATCAATGCATGGCCGTTTAGTATACTTTGATATTGGGTTAAAATGGATGAGCCTGTTTGTCCATTACCATGTAATAAAATACAAATTGGAAATCCATTTATGGGAGGGTTGCCACTTGGAACTAAAATGTCCATTGGGTAAGTATATCCATTTGGTTGCTGACTCCATGTTTTAGTAATAGTTATAGTACTTGAGTTTGTAAGATTTTGACAAATAGAAAATACTGGAATTAGTATTAATACTAAGAGTAGATTGTTTTTCATTTTTATTGTGTTTATTAATACAAATCTATTAATTTAGATTTGTTGCGTTAAGTTATTGAATGGAGAAGATACTTAATAATTACAAAAAAACGGTTCAAGTTTACAACTAAACCGCTATTGCATTTTTTTTTTTTTTTGCTATAGTTTTTTTTTATTCTACTTCAACGTTTCAAACCAAAAATTAAACTTCTGGCTTATTTGTTTTGGGTGGCTTTCTGTCAAAAAGTGTTTCCCTTTTCCAAGATAAACAAAGGTTGCATTGTTGAAGTTTTCTTTGGCGTATTCAACTGCTTTTTTTCTATTTACTAATCCTTTTTTGGCATAGAAATATAAGATTGGGATTCGTGTTTCTTTCATTCCATTTGATATAGTGTCCAATAGAGTAGCAAAGTCACTTTCTCCCTTTCCTTTGGTGTAGGATAAAACGGCAGGGTCTGGACCATTGGTTATGGCATAGCGTCTTTCTTTCTCATCCCAAGGTTGCGTATAATGCGGATACGCTTCTTTTGGTAATTTTCTACCTGTAAAGAAATTAACCGCCAATTTTTTGCCAGCAAAATTCTTTTTAACCATCCATTTTTCATTCCCTTTTTTGGTTCTAGTGAGTTTCATAAACGCTTTGAAACTAAACGGTAATTGGTCGTACATTACATCAGCTGGCATAAAAGGAGCTTCAAAGAGAGCCATCCCCTTTACGTTCTGAGGTTCTCTAATCGCATAGAGCATCCCTACAATTGAGCCAATATCTTGAATAAAAAGTGTGACATTTTTAAGTTGCTTAGCTTCTATAAAATCAGTCAGCATTTTGTACTGTACTTCTACTGAAACGTTTCTGTCTTTTGGAAAACTTGATTTTCCAAAACCTAAAAAGTCCAAGGCTATTACCTTTTTATTATCGTCAATGTTTGGAATAATGTTTCGCCATAGATAAGCATTTGCAGGTAAACCGTGCAGTAATATTATTGGGTCACCTTCACCTGATTCAACATAGTGTACGGTATCCGTTCCTAGATCTATGAATTTAGACTCGAAAGGAAAATCTGCTGAAATATCTTTTTCTACTTTTGTTTTCTTTCCTTCATAAACACTTTGTGCTTTTATATTTTGAAAAGCAAAAAAACTCAGTGCAAGGAATAGAAGTATTTTATTATTTGTGCTCATATTATTTCTTTTTTAAATTTTTGAATAGTCTGATAAAAATGTAGATATGACTTAAGAATGCACCTAAACCATAGGTTACAAATGTCAACCAAATAATGCCGAGGTTATGATTATAGAGTTCTAAGCTAAAAAATTGAGGAAAAGCAGTAATTAAATCTCCAAACCCAACAATATTGAATATCCATACTAACGGAATGGCAAAACTCCATTTGTTTTTTAATGCAATGGCAGCAATGATGGCTAAAATTGCTGTAGTAAAGTCAAGCAGACCAACTGTTGTTAAAAAGTCCGAAGGAAAGCCGTCAAAAAACTGCTCTTTAGCCATAAACGTCAAGCCCAAATACCTAAAGGTGTTTAAGAAAACAAAAGGCAAAAGTGCATCGTGTAAGGATAGTTTTGAAATTCGAGGCTGAATCCAATACTTGAAACCTAAAATGATTGCGATTGTGCCTGTCAAGGCTTGTAAGTTGATAATTGTAAAATTGTCCATTTTTTATTACTTTAATTTTTTATTTTTTTTAGCACAAAATAGTTCAAGTAGAAAATCATACCTATATAGGTTAAAATAAGGGTAGGTATTGTGGTATTAAACATTACATTCAAGTCGGGAAGTCCAAACCAATCTTTAAATGAAGTCGTTGCTATTAAAAGTAAGAAAACAACTCCAAAAACAAATAAGCCTATTATATAAAACTTGTTTTTTGTAGTTCGTTCAATGCCTTTTTCTTTTTCTTTTTTGAAAAAATAGAACAATGCCAAGGTAGAAACTAAACCTTCTATTGCTATGGCGAGATAAACGTTGGAATGGTATAAACCAAGCCCAATAGTATGAGTTTCTTCGCCAAAAATATGGTGTGGGTAACCCGATATGAAATCCAAAATAAAATGACCTAGAACTAGAAGACCGCCTGCTATTCCAATTTTAGTACTCTTAAAGATTAAGCGACCTATAAGGAAGATTGCCAAAACCCAAAATAGTTGTGGCAACAAGTCGTGACTAAAAAGCATATTTACATCAATGCCTTGTAAAGTTACCTCTTCGACACTATTTGGTTCTGTTGGTTCAATACCTAAATAATGTAATGTAAGCCAAACTAAATCCTGAAATTGTGAAGCTATTAAGAAGAATATTAAAGTGCCTTTTGGGAATTTTTGGTAAGCCAAAAGAGCTGTAGAATAATGACCTGCTAACATATGTTATTTATTTGGTATTGCTTGTTTATTGAGTTGCTTAAAGATGAATTTGGGTGCAAGCCTACTCATCAATTTCAATTGTTTGGAAATTCCTGGTGTAATCTCTTCTTTTCCATTTATAAAATCTTTCCAAAAAATATCTGCTAATTTTTCGGGTGGCATTGGTTTTAAGTTGTCGTCTTCGGCAATATCTGCTCCGTGTGCCAATGGTGTATCGACAACAGGTGGCAAGAGTTCAACCACTTTAATATTATGCGGTTGTAGTTGCGGTCGAATGGCTTGTGTCCAAAAATGTAATGCTGATTTTGTTCCTGAATACACAGGTGCTTGTGCAAATGGAACATACGCCAAACCCGAAGAAACATTGACAAGAACTGCGTTCTCACTATTTTTAAGTTGTGGTAAAAAGTAGTGCAATAGTCTAATGGGAGAATTGTAATTGATTTCAATTTCCTGCATCTGTTTATGCAAGTCGTTGCTTTCGTTTCCTGCATCTACTAGATTCATTATTCCTGCGTTGTTGATAAGAACATCTAAGCCGTCAAATTTTTCTTGGATATCGTCTGCGAGCATCCTTACTTCGGCATCATCCGTTACATCACTTTGATAGAAATGTATTTTGGGATTTTCTTGTTTTACTTTTTCGAGTTTAGCAAGATTTCTACCTGTTATGATTACGGTATTGTCATTTGCTAAGAATTTTTGAGCTATGGCAAGTCCAATGCCTGAACCACCGCCAGTTATCAATACTGTTTGATTTGATTGTTTCATTTGAGTTTATTTTATAGTGAACCTGCATTTGATAGTTTGGTGTGAAACCATAACATTAATGCCGTTGGAATCAATTCTATTGCAATAAGGAAAATAAGAAATGGGGTTGCAGGATAATTTAGCAAAGCTGCAGCTCTGACAATACCCCCAATAAAAACAGCTACCATCAAAAAACGAAATAAGGCTGTTTCTGATGGATTCCAAGCTACATAAAAAAAGGCCAAAGATGTAGCCATCCAAATGGCAGCAACATAGCGATGATTATTGTCGGTCATTGCATCTGTTACAGCAGCATTGAATTTAGCTGTTGTCCCCATAAAACCTGTTGCAGCAGCAATAAGCCCATAAAGAATGAGGAAAATGCGAATAAATAAAAGCATAATTAATTAGTTTTTGAGTTTGGTTTAAGAAAAGAGTAGGCAGCAATCAAAATCGGAATTGCAAAGGGTATATGTTGCAAAATATCTTTAGCGCCTGCATTTGGCACAAAAGAACCCCATACTAACATATCAACAACAATTACTAAGATGAGTGTTACTATATGAAAGTAACCAGCCAATTTATATTGTTTAAAATAGATGGCTAGAAGAACAAATATAGGTGGTAAGAAATCTCCAATGGCTTTGAATATAGCTACTATTTTTGCTAAAGAAACGGCTGCTGGCGAGTCTGGTACTATTGAAAAAGAACCTTCTGTAGCACTTGGATGAGCTAGCCAAAAGATTCCGATACCAATAAGCATAATTGCCGATATTACACTTGACCAAATACCAACTCGTATATTTTTTGATTGGCTTTTAATTCCTAAAAATGATTTTGTTTCCATTGTTTTTATTATTTTTGCTATTTAAACAGTAGCAAAAGTAGTAAAAGTTTTTTATTACTACTAAATTAATAGTAAAAAATGAAAAATAATTTTCGGTCAAACTGTCCCATTGCCTGTACTTTAGATATAGTAGGGGACAAATGGTCTTTATTAATTGTGAGAGATATGCTTGTTCAACGCAAAAAAACGTTCAAAGAGTTTTCTAACTCTTCCGAAAAGATTGCACCAGGTATATTATCCTCAAGATTAAAGTGGTTGGAAGAAAATGATTTGATAACCAAACAAAAATTGCCTGATAATCAAAAGGAAAATATTTATCTACTAACAGAAAAAGGAATAGAGTTAGCTCCTGTCATTACAGAAATCATTTTGTGGAGTGATAAAAACTTAAGGGCTCAAAACTCTGAAATGTTTTCGATATCCGAAGCTGGTTTTCATCAAGACAAATCAAAAGTTACGGAAGGTATTCAAAATAATTACAGAAAGATAATTATTGATACTTTAAACAAACATAAATTAATTTTATAAAATAAGAAATCTATAGTTTAATAAACATTTTCCCAAAATTCAAAATCAGATTTTATTACATTTGAACATTATTATTATAAATAGATTCATAAAGTTTTTAATGAGAATTTTAATAAGACATTTTTTTCTTTTTATTATAAGTTTTTCAATTACTATAACGTTCTCACAAATTTCAAATCTTCCAGGGCTACCTTACACAAAAAATTTTTCAAAAGAGGAGGTTAAAGTAGGATTAAAAATTTTTGATATTTCTCAAGGTGCAGATGGCTTGCTTTATTTTGCTCAACCTGGGTCATTAATTGAATATGATGGCTTTAGATGGACAAGATATACTGAAGGAGTTCAATCAGATCTAAGAGCTGTTTTGTATAAAGACGATAAACATATTTATACAGGAGGGCATGGTGGTTTTGGGTATTGGTATAAAACTACAAATGGAAAATTAAAATACAAAAGTTTATTTTTTAAAAAGCCAATTAAAGAGGCTCCTTTATTGCCTGTTTTTTCAAATATCATAGAAGTTCAAGGTAAAATATATTTTCAATCATTTCAATTAATTTATGTTTTTGATCCATTGACGAATCAGCTGAACACAATTCATGCGGACAAAGGATTTAGTAACCTTTTTTCCACTAAAAAAAGGGGATTTTTTCAAGATGTCTCTGTTGGATTATTCGAAATTATTAATTCAGAAAAAAAAATAATTAAGGGGACAGAAAAAATTTCTATGGATATCGTTGGTGTGTTTGTTGAAAAAGATAATTCATTACTAATTGCAACTAAAAATAATGGCTTTTGGTGTCTTAAAAATAATGTTTTAATTAAAAAGGATTGGACAGTAAATACGAGATTTGAAAAATTTATAATAACTGACATAGAGAAATATTCTGATAATCAATATGTAGTCGGAACACTTAGAAATGGATTTTATATCATTTCTAATGATGGTGAGATTGGAAATCACATTAATAAAAAAAGAGGTATAAGAAACAATTCTACTCTAAAAGTATTTAATGACATAAATAATAATATATGGGTAAGTACTGAATCTGGGATTAGTTATGTTGAAATAAATAGTAATTCAAAATATTTACTAGATAACAATAGTAGCTCTGGCACTGTATACTCCAGCTATTTAAAGGATTCAATACTTTATTTAGGTACTAATCAAGGATTATTTATGAAAAATATAAATTATCCGTTAGCAGAACCAAGATTAATTGATGAAAGAAATGATAATATTTGGGAAATTGAAGAGATTGATAATGAAGTTTTAGTAGGAAGTCATAGGGGGTTGTTTGCAATTAAAAATAATTTTTTAAAAACAATTCATTTAGAAGGTGGTGGTTGGATTTTTAAAAAGCATCCTAAATTTAAAGACATTTTATATGTTGGTTTTTACTCAGGATTAGCTGTTTTTAAGAAAATAAATAATGAATGGACATTTATAAAAAAATTCGAAAACTTTGGAGAGTCCTCTCGTTTTTTAGAGTTTGATCAATATGGTCAAATTTGGATTGCACATCCTCAAAAAGGATATTACAGACTATTATTGTCTCCTGATGGCCTTGAACTTAAAGAATTTGAATTTTATGGTGTTGACAATCAAACTATAGAACCCTACGCTTATTTTACAAAGATTGATGGCAATTTAGTTTTTTTCAATCCAAAAGGGTTCTTTTTTTATGATGCCATAGATAATGTATTTACAAAAGCAAAGTATCCTTCAGAAATTTTTAAAGGACTGCATAACATCAATCATATTTCACAGAACGAAAATGTATTTTGGTATTCAACTCCCAATACGCTAGGGTATGTTTTAAGGGATCAAAATCATTTTAAGGTTAATGAAACTGTTTTTTATAATATCTGGGACAAACATTTGAATGATTTTAATAAGTTTAAAAAAATTGACAAAAATATTTTTGGAATTGGGATAGAAAATGGAATTGTTTTTTATAATGCAGATAGATTAATAACTTCTGAAATTAATACAACACCAATCGTAAAATCAATTGAATTGATAAGTTCTAAAGATACTATTAGAGCTCCAATTGATGGAAAAGAAGAAATTAAAATTCCGTATTCTAATAATTTCATCAAAATAAAAATTGCTATCCCTAAAGCGCCTTTAGGAAATTCTAAATTAATACAATACAGATTAAAAGGACTAAATAATAATTGGTCAAATTGGATCAACAAACTTGAAATTAATTTTCCTGGATTGTCATCTGGTGATTACATATTAGAAATGAAGTCCAAAACTGAAGATGGGATTACTTCTGAAATTATTAATATTCCATTTTATATTCAGTATCCATGGTATTTGAATAATTGGGCTATAGCTTTTTATGTTTTAACTTTCATTGTTGTTTTTATAGTTTATAGGGCATATTTAAACATGAAAAACATAAAAAAGGTAAACCAACTTATTGAGATAGAAACCCAAAAAAGAGAACGCCAAAAAGAAAAGTTTGATTTAGAAAAATTAGAAGCAGACAAAAAATTATTATTGCTGAAAGAAGAAAATTTGAACTTGGAGATTAAAAAGAAAAATGCTGCTTTAGCATCATCTACATTAAACAATATCAAGAAGAACGAATTATTAATGGATTTAATAAATGATATTAAAAGTATTGATAGTGAATTGTTAAATAGTTCATTGCATTACCCAATAAAAAAAGTAATTAAAAAAATCAATAGTCATTTAGTTGATAAAGAGGATTGGTTGACTTTTCAATTGCATTTTAGTAATTCTCATTCCCAATTCTTTCAAAATATAAATGAAAAACACCCTGATTTGTCTCCAAATGAGATTAAATTGTGTGCATATTTAAAATTAAATCTATCCTCAAAAGAGATTGCTTCTTTAATGAATGTAGCTATTACCAGTATTGAACAAAGTAGGTATAGACTACGCAAAAAATTTAACTTAGATAAAGAAGAAAACCTTTTACATTACATTCAGAAATTTTAAATTCCTTGATAACTGATAATCAAATAGTTATATTTTTAACAAAGTTTTTGTAGAGGAAGAATCAATCCAATATTAATTTTTGTAGAGGTTAATAAATTGTTAATTATCAGTTTATTATATCTATTTGGCATAAGAAAATATTTATTGTTTACCTAGAAGTCATATTTCATTACTTGAAATCAATTCCTAATAGATAAATAATCCCATTATTTTCTAAAATCTAAACTATTTTAATTAATCTATTTTATTATGAAAAAAATTATTTTCACGTTTATTTTATTGGCAAGTAGTATTGTCAATGCTCAAAACCTTATCACCAATGGAACCTTTGATGATGCCACTGGTTGGACGGTTGTAAACCAGTATGGACCCGATAGTACAAATGGCTCAGTAACTATTACTGGAGGGGTGGTGAATATTGGAAAAATTAATCCTGCGGATGGAGGTTGGATTCACATGGGGCTTTACACTAGTGTAAACCTTGATGCTGGTTGGTACCAATTTGATATGGATATGACTTATGACGGCATTGATACTATATGGGGCGAAGTATATATTGGATCTGTGCAACCAGTTGAAAATACTGAGTATGGCGGTGACCAACAGGTTATTAAAGCCTACAACGCTTGGGATTGTGGTAGTATCAAAACTTATTCTGGATCAGCTGTTGCTGCTGGATGTGATACTTCCAGTCCAGGAAAATTTCAAATTACCTCTACCGGGACTTATTACATATTATTTAGAACTGGAGGTGGAACATTTGGAGCCTCTGGTATAACTTTAGATAATTGGTCGCTAGTTGCTGATAATCCGCAACCAGTTGCAAATTTTTCAGAAGTAACTTCTACATCAAATCTTACAGCTACTTTTACGAACACGTCTACAGATGCAACAAGCTATTCTTGGGATTTTGGTGATGGTTCAACTTCTTCCGATGCAAATCCTGCTGCCCATACCTATGCTTATAAGGGACAATATCTAGTTTCTTTAACAGCCACAAGTACTGAAGGTTCTAATACATTTACAAAAGAAATTTTTGTCGGTGCAGTCAATACGCCAATAACGGATTTCAGTTTTGATTTTAGTTTACCAACTCCACTCAGAAATGAGAGGCTTCTTGATTATGTCGAAGCTGGTGGCGTTGCTACAGCTTCAGGTGTTAATGACGATTGGTGGTCTCAAATAAATTATATAAATAACTCAGGAATAGACTTATCTTCTGGTGATAGAGGATTCTCAATAAAAGTAAAAGGACCAAGAACATCAATCCTAACCTTAAAAGTTGAGGACGGAGGATCGGAGCATGCTGTAACTGCAAACTATACTACACCAAATGTATGGCAAACCCTAACGTTTGATTTTTCAAGTTTTAACTCTACCAATAATCGAAAAATAGCTTTATTTTTTGATATACAAACCAATTTTGATGCTGGAGTTGATCCTGCTCAAAATATTTTTCAAATAGATGATTATGTTTTTGGAGAATTTGCTGTCCTATCTTCTTCCACTTGGACAGGTGCAGTAGACAATGATTGGAATACTGCAGGTAACTGGAGTAATGGTGTGCCAACAGGCTCAAATAATGCTATTATTCCTGAGGTGACAAATGCTCCAATTATTGGTAATTCAACAAATGCACTTGTAAACGATCTAACTATTACTGAGGCAGATGGTTTATTAATAGCTTCAGGAGGTACCTTAATCGTAAATGGTACTTCATCAGGAAATGTTACCTACAATAGAAACTTACCAACCACCAATTGGTATTTGGTTTCTTCACCAGTTTCAGGACAAGCCTATAATGATACATATGTAACTGCAAACGGTATTGCTTCAGGAACAGGTGCTAACAGAGGAATTGCTTCTTACACAACAGCTGACAATACTTGGTCATATTTGCAATCAGCAGGTACAGGAATATTTAACAATGGTCTAGGTTATTCAGTAAAAAGAAGTTCAACTGGAGATATTTCTTTCACAGGAACCATCAATACAGCAGATGTTTCTGTGGCTGTTTCAAATGCTAGTAATGGATTCAATTTAATAGGAAACCCATTTACTTCTCATGTTAATAGTGCTACTTTTTTAACAGATAATAGTGCCAATTTAGTTTCTGAAACACTTTGGGTTTGGAATCAAGCAACTAGCAGTTATGATACTTATGTAACTGGAGATTCTTTTGTTTTAGCTCCAGCTCAAGGATTTTTTGTAAGATCATCAAACGGAACAAACATCAACATTGCTGAATCTTATCAAGCTTCAACAAGTGGAACTTTTCAAAAATCATCAAAGACCGAAGTAAAATTGATGATGAACGATGGTTCAAATAATAGATTTGTAAAAATGTATTACTTAGACAACGCAACCAAAGGTTTTGACAACGGCTATGATGGTGAAACGTTTGCCGGAATTGAAAACTCAGTAGATGTATTTACAAACTTAGTAGAAAATAATGAGGGTAAAAAATTCCAAATACAATCATTACCAATTGCTGAAATGGAAACCATGATTGTTCCTGTAGGCGTAAAAGCTGCTGCAGGAAAAGAAATTACCTTTACTGCTGAAGCCATGAATTTACCAGGAGACACAAAAGTTTTCTTAGAAGATAGAGAAACAAATACCATTACTCGATTAGACGAAGCAAACGCTTCTTATAAAGTAACTTTAAACGATGCCTTAAACGGTACAGGACGTTTTTATTTACACACAAAAGCATCTGGTGTATTGAGCACTGAAGATGTTGTTTTACAAAACATCAGCATCTATGCAACCAACAAATCTACCTTAAGAGTGGTTGGATTGACACAAGGAAAAGCGACTGTAAAAATGTACAACATTCTAGGAAAACAAGTGATGCAAACTTCTTTTAGTTCAACAGGAGTGAAAGAAATTTCATTGCCAAAATTAGCAACAGGAATGTACATCATTCAATTAGAAACTGCAACTGGTAAATTGAACAAAAAAATCGTTTTAGAATAATAAAAATAACTTAAAAAACTATATCTCATGAAAAATCAAGATAATAACACACCAGAAATCACACGTAAAGAAGCGATCAAAAAAATTGGAAACTACGGTAAATATGCAGCATTAACAGCCTTAGGAACCTATATGATTTTAAATCCTAAAAAAGCGCAAGCTGCTTCACCTGAAGCTCCCGGAACAGGATTTTAAACAAAAATAATAATGCTTTAATTTGCATTAAGCTTACAAAAAATGGATTATCTAACTTAGATAATCCATTTTTTATTAAAACATTTCATATGATTTCACTAAAAAAAAAGGTCTTTTATTTTGACATTTAAAAATTAATATTAAATCGATTTTGTAAAAAATAAAGTTTTCTTTAGCATATAATCTTCTAAATCTAGACACTATTTTTTATGGCAAGAGATAAAAAATTAATTAAAAGGAGATAAAAAATTTTATTTCATCGAAAAATTGAAATAAATAATTTATACTTACATCGATTAACTGTATCTAAATAATTCTAAAGTTTTAAACAATGAGGATGATTTTAAATTAAAATATTTTTGCAATTAAAAATATTAGAAAAGATTTAATAAATAAGTGTTTATCATTCTCAATTCTTTCAAAATTAAAGCAACGTAATTCTAAATTTGTCCCTGAATCAAATTAAGGTATTAGCATAATTAAAACTAAATCAATCCTCAAAAGAGATTGCTTCTTTGATGAATGTAGTTGTAACCAGTATGAATAAAGTAGGTATGAAATACTTAAAAAATTTAACTTAAATAAATAAGAAAACCTTTTACATTGCATTTATAAATTTTAAATTCCATAACCCATGATAATCAATTAGTTGCGTTTTTTAACAAAGGTTTTGTAGAGGAAGAATTAATCCAATATTAATTTTTGTAGAGGTTAATAAATTGTTAAGTAACAAGTTTTAACTCAAATTTGTGACCTAGTTTAATTTCTAGGTTGATTACAATATATATTAAATTACAAAAATACATATATATCAATGTTGTAAACAACATAGTTTTTATCTGAAATGTATGTTATTTTAACTTTATTACTACTTAATTATGAAACTAAGATTACTTTTAGGTCTATTTTTAACTTTCAGCTTAGCAAAAGCACAAGAAGTTACACACATAGATTTTGACACAAACAATCCTAACATTGTTTTTAACAGTTGGAACACATCTTCAACTTTTGCAAAGGTGGCAAATCCTGTATCAGATGCAACAAATTCATCGAGTTTTGTTGGTCAATTTACTGCAGGAAGTGACAATGGAATTGGAATCGGAGTTATTGATCCAACTTCCGTATTTCCATTGCCTTTTAATTTAGCATCAAATCCAATCTTTAAAATGAAAGTATTTTCAACAGAAGAAATAGATGTTACTTTTCATTTAGAGAATTCTCCAGACTGGGGCAATAATATAGAAGTAACTTCATCTGTGACTGCTGCAAATGTAAATGAGTGGGTTGAACTAACTTTTGATTTTAGTAGTCACTCTAATATATATATGAATAATATTGTCATTAAAATAGGTGGTGCAAATACTACTCAAGGTGATATTTATTTTTTTGATGATATAAAAGGTCCAGCTTTATACACTTCTCCAGCAGTAGAATACAGTCCTGCAAATGGGGCAATTGATATTGCAATTAATACCAATTTAGTAATAGGAACCAATGGTAAATTTAGAAATATAGATGACGCTGAACTTACAGATGTAACTAATAAAGTAGCTTTAAGAATAGGTGATGTAAATGGTGCAGATGTTCCATTTTCAGCAACAATTAATGGAGATAAAAATAAAATTACAATTGACCCAACCAACGATTTAAGTAATGCTACTACTTATTGGTATGGGGTGATTGATAGTGCAATTGAATTTTCTACAGATGAGTCTGTAACAGGTGTTTCTGCAAGTTTTACAACTAAAGCAGCAGTGACAGGAGATATCAATGAAATGTTATTTGATTTTGATACAACAAACCAAGAAGTTGGTTTTGTTTCTTGGGCAGGAACAGGTTTTGCTAAAATTGCAAATCCAGATAAAAGTGGAATTAATCTTTCTGATAATGTAGGAGAATATACACATGCTGGTAATGATTCTGGTTTAGAAAACGGTTTAGTATCCAATGCAACACCATTAACTCCTTTAGATTTTGCAGAAACACCTTTCATAAAAGTAAAAGTGTGGGTTAGCAAACCTGTAGCAGTAACAGTAAGAGTTCAAAACTATCCAGATTACGGGAATGGATCAGAACAAATTATAAATGTTACCGAAACAGATAAATGGGTAGAATTAATTTACAATTTTGGTGCTGTTACAGCAACTAACTTGGATAGAGTCCAAATTTATTTTGACAGAGATAGATCTGGAGGTTCAGTAGCAGGAGATAAATACTATTTTGATGATTATTTAAAAAGTAATGTTCCACCAGCAGTAAGCACATCATTAAGCCCTGCTGAATCAGAAACAGGAGTTTCATTACTTGCAAACCCTACAATAACATCAAATTTTCAATTTAGAAATTTAGACAATTCAACTATTACAGATATTTCTAGCTTTGTAGAATTAAGAGAAAATAATGCATCAGGTACTTTAGTTTCTTCGAATGCAATTTTGTCTTCAAATAAATCTACAATTACTATTCGTCCATCACAATTATTAAAACCAAATACAACCTATTGGTTCGGTATTATAGACAATACGATTGAATATAAAGAAAATGATACTGCTATTTCAGGGGTTTCAGCAACATTTACAACTACTACCTCTGATATAAATATGGTTACATACAATGATTTTGACGGAACATCACTAGTATCAGTGTCGGAATCTATGGGAGAAACACCTGGTGTTTTTGAAACTGTTTCAGATCCTGAAGGTGGTACAAATATGGTTGCCAAGTGGACAAAAGGAAATACTTGGGGTGGATGGGAAAGAATCCATTTTCAATTAAATGCTCCTTTTGATGCAACAAAAGACGATATCTTTTCATTCAGAGTATATTCTCCTATTACTACCAACTTTATGTTTAAATTATCAGATGCAAAAGAGGATGGTGATCAAAATGCAAATCTAGAAAAATGGGGAGATATTTTAGTTGCTAATCAATGGCAAACAATTTATATTGATGCCTCAGAGTTAGCTGATGGTGTAACTTTTGATCATGTTTTTATTTTTATAGGTCCAGGAAATGGGGGTGTTACCGGAGATTTTTATATAGATGATTTGATGGGGCCACAATTACAAGGCACTGCATCTATAGATGATTATGATGCAACAACTTTTCAGTTTTTCCCAAATCCTGCAAAAGATATAATTCAAATTAAAAACTTAGAAGGAGAAAAAGTAATCAGAGTTTTTGACATTAATTCAAAATTAGTATTAAAAGAAAAAATTCAGGGTAATGAATTATCAATTGAAAAATTAAAGCCAGGTCTTTATTTTATTAATATCAATGGTAAGTTCAAGAAATTAATTAAAAACTAAAGTAAACTTCTTATTAATAGAACAGAAGTAAAAAGCTTCTGTTCTATTATCTCTAAAAAATACTTATGGAAAACTCTAGATCCATTTTTTTGAAATTATTACAAGTATTTATAATTTCTTTCACAATTTCTTCTCTATCACAAACGGTAATAGTTTCTGGGGAAGTAACAGATAGTTTAGGAAATTTACTACCTGGTGTTTCTATTCTAGTAGAAGGAACAACTAATGGAACAACAACTGATTTTGATGGTAAATATGCAATAAATATAAAAACCCCCAATGCAATATTAGTTTTTTCTTATCTAGGTTTTGAAACTCAAAAAATAAAAGTTTCAGACCAAAAAAAGATTAATGTCATCTTAAAAGAGGGCTTAGATCAGTTAGAAGAAATTCAAATAGTAGCCTTTTCTAAGCAAAAAAAGAACAGCGTAATTGGCTCTATAACTACAGTAAAAGTAACTGATTTAAAACAACCCACAGCAAATTTAACAAACTCTTTGGCTGGTCAAATTTCAGGTCTAATTTCTTATCAAAGATCTGGTGAACCAGGCCAAGATAATGCAGCCTTTTTTATTAGAGGTGTAACTACATTTGGGTTTAATAATAGTCCCTTAATTCTTTTAGATGGATTACAAATTACTTCTGACGACTTAGCGCGATTAGAACCAGATAATATTGCTTCTTTTTCTATTATGAAAGATGCAACAGCTACTTCTTTATATGGTGCTAGAGGTGCGAATGGGGTAGTTTTAGTCACTACAAAAGAAGGAAAAAAAGGAAAAGCAAGAGTTTCTGTTCGTTATGAAAACTCTATTTCTAGTCCATCAAAAGTAAACAGTTTTCTAGGTGCAGTTGATTATATGGAATTGTATAACAGAGCAGAAAGATCAAGAGACCAGTCTGCTAACTTATTATACTCTAAACAAAAAATTGAAGGGACAAGAAATGGATTAGATCCAAATCTTTATCCAGACATTAATTGGCATAAGGAACTTTTTAATGATTTTGCTATTAATAGAAGATTTAATGCAAATATAAATGGAGGTGGGGAAGTTGCACAATATTATTTGTCTGTTACAAGTGCCAATGAAAAAGGATTATTAAAAGTAGATCCTTTAAATAATTTTAATAATAATATTGATATTAATAGATCTAATTTAAGGGCAAATATCAATATCAATTTAACAAAAACAACTAAAGTTTCTGCGAAGTTTTACTCTTTATTCGAGAGATATAATGGCCCCATAGTAAGCGCTTCAGATATTTTTAGACAAGTAGCTCAGGCAAATCCTGCAAACTTCCCAAAAGTTTTTGAAACGGATGAAATAACGCAATTTTTTAATCATACACTTTTTGGGAATAAAGGAAATGGTGGTTTCCCAAACCCCTATGCTGAAAGTGTAAAAGGATTTAGAGATCGTTTTGCAAATACTACTTTAGCACAATTTCAGGTAAATCAAGATTTAAGTTTTATCACAGAAGGCTTAAAAATGAGAGCAATGGCATCTGTTAGAACATATACAGAAAATCAAAACGAAAGAAGTTTTACTCCTTTTTTCTATGGATTATCTGAAATTGAAACGCCAACAGGTATTGTAAACACCTTGTATCAAATTCAAGAAGGGACAGAGTTTTTAAACAATCCAACTGTTAATAATTATGGCAATAGTAATTTTTACTATGAGGGTGTCTTAGAGTATAATAGAAACTTTAATGAAAAACACGAAGTTGGAGGTTTATTAGTTACTTATTTTCAAGAAGCTTTAAACACAATAGGTGGTAATACCGCATTTTCTACTTTGCCTTCAAGAAATATGGGGATATCAGGTAGAGCATCTTATAGTTACGACAGTAGATATTTTGGAGAATTCAATTTTGGCTACAATGGTTCAGAAAAATTTGCTGAAAAAAACAGGTTTGGTTTTTTCCCTTCTATTGGGATTGGTTGGATTATTTCTAATGAACCGTATTTTCAAAAAAATATTCCATCTGTTAATATGTTAAAATTAAGGTATACTTATGGATTAGTGGGTAATGATGGAATTTCTAGTCCTAGTGATAGATTCTTTTATTTATCAGATGTAAATTTAAATAATGGCGGTACAGGGTATACTTTTGGAACCGATTATAATAATTATTATAACGGATTTATTATCAATAGGTATGCAAACGAAAATATTACCTGGGAAGTCGCTACAAAATCTAATATAGGTTTAGAATTAGGTCTGTTTAAAAAGATTAATCTTATAGCCGATTTTTTTACAGAGCGCCGTAGAAACATTTATATGGAGCGTGAATTCATTCCTGAAACATCTGGTTTAACCACAGTCATTAGTAGTAATATTGGAGAGGTTAAAACTAATGGGATTGATCTTTCATTAGATTACAACCATGCATTTAACGGTGATTTTTACATTACAGCAAGAGGTAATTTTACGTATTCAACAAATAAAATACTAGTAAATGGAGAACCAGAATTTCAAAATAAAAATTTAAGTAGAATAGGATATCCTGTAAATCAACAATGGGGCTATATTGCAGAGAGACTTTTTGTTGATCAAGAGGATATCAATAACTCACCTGAACAATTTAATGGTTTTTCAACATCAAACTCATACTTGCCTGGGGATATAAAATATAGAGATGTAAATAATGACGGGGTTATAAATGAATTAGATCAGACACCAATTGGGAAGCCAAATGTACCCGAAATTGTTTATGGTTTTGGATTTTCGGCAGTGTACAAAAATTTTGATTTTTCTGTATTTATGCAAGGAGTTGCAAGATCATCATTTTTCATCAATCCCGGTGAAATATCACCATTTGTTAACGAAAGAAATGCATTAAGTATTATAGCCGACAATCATTGGTCTGAAAATAATCCAAATCCAAATGCATTTTGGCCAAGATTGTCGACTTATCAAATAGAAAACAATGAAAAACCATCTACTTGGTGGTTAAGAGATGGTGATTTTTTGAGATTAAAAAGTGTTGAATTAGGATATACAATTCCTGAAAAAGCGGGTAAACTATTCTCTATGGCAAAAACTAGATTGTATTTTACAGGATTAAACTTACTTCATTTCTCAAAATTCGATTTATGGGATCCTGAGATGGCAGGAAATGGACTCGGTTATCCTCCTCAAAGAGTTGTAAACCTTGGTATTCAAATAAATTTTTAAAAAGAAAAAAATGAATTTTAATAAAAAATTTATAACATTAATTATTTGTAGTATTTCAATACTAACAAGCTGTGAGGACTATTTAGACATTGTTCCAGATGGTACACAAGAACTTAGATTACTTTTCAACAGAAAAGAAACAGCATACAATGCCTTGGCAAATTCGTATAGTTATTTGCCACAGAATGACGGAACATATGCAAGTTATGTATTAATGAGCGATGAATTAGCAGTACCTGTTCCTAAAGAACCTGATGCAATTAGATTGATGAAAGGACAACAAACCGTCTCTTCTCCATTAATGGGCTATTGGAATGGATATGGTGCAATTGGCAGAGGGCAAGGCTCCTTATGGGAAGGAATTCGTAGTTGTAATATTTTGATTGAGAATATTGATTTAGTAGTGGATATGAATCAAAGTGAAAAAAATCAATGGAAGGCAGAAGCGAAATTTTTAAAAGCCTACTATCATTTTTTATTATTGAGTAACTACGGTCCGATTCCAATTATTGATGTAAACTTACCAATTTCAGCCCCTGATGAGGAAGTAAGAGTGAAACGAGAAACTGTTGATGATTGTTTTACTTATATCGTTAAAAATATTGATGCAGCAATTAATGATTTACCCGTAAAAATAATTGGTAATAACGATGTTGGAAGGATAGATCAGGTAATTGCAAAAGCTATTAAAGCAAAAGTTTTATTATTTAGTGCAAGCCCTCTATTTAATGGAAACTCAGAATTTTATTCAAATTTTGTCAATAGTAATGGAGAACACTTTTTTAATCAGACCTATGATGAGTCTAAGTGGGATTTAGCAGCTAAAGCAGCAAAAGAAGCTTTAGATGCTGCTTTAGCTCAAGGATCATCAATTTATTATTATACAGGTGCTGCGCCACTTTTTGATACTAATAACTTCCAATTTAAATTGGTTAGAGATCAATATAATCATCGTTTTTCAATTACAGACCCTTGGAATTCTGAGCTTATTTGGGGAAATTCAAATCCGGTAACGAATGGGCAATTTTGGCAAATTCAATCTCCCGCAATGATGAAAAATCCAACGTCTTCATCTGTTGAGGCTTCTTGGCAATGGTTAGCGCCAACATTAAGAATTGCAGAAACCTACTATACTAAAAATGGACTACCTATTGATCAAGATTTATCTTTTGATTATTCTGATAGATATGGGGTTACTAACATTGCTTTTAATCAGCGTTTTTATGCTCAATTCGGTAACAGAACTGCAAAATTAAATCTTAATAGAGAGGCTCGTTTTTATGCTTCAATAGGTTTTGACAGAGGAATCAATAGAACTTGGGGGAGCATTTGGAATTTGAAAATGAGAAAATCAGAAATCCATGGTAGAATTGCAAACACAGGTGATTATTTAGTAACAGGATATGCACTTAAAAAATTGGTTCACCAAGATTCTGAAGGGGATGCATACAACAAAGCTGTAACTTATCCTTGGCCAATGATACGATTAAGTGATTTGTATTTAATGTATGCTGAGGCTTTAAATGAACTTAGTGGTCCATCCACAGAAGTATATAACGCCTTAAATGTCATTAGAGAAAGAGCAGGAATCCCTACAGTACAAGATGCTTGGAGTAATGCAGCATTGGCGGCAACACCAAACAAACACACAAGTAAAGAAGGCTTAAGGGAAATTATTCAACAAGAAAGAATGATTGAATTAGCTTTTGAAGGTCATCGTTATTACGATATAAGAAGATGGAAACTTGCTGATAAATACTTTACTGCTCCAATTCAAGGTTGGTCTGTAGATGAAGATTCTGAAGCAAATTATTATCGAATAATGAGTGTTGGTCAAAGGTCTTTTAGTACACCAAGAGATTATTTTCAGCCAATAAGCTTTACGGAGCTGTCTAGAAATCCTAATTTAATCCAGAACCCAGGTTGGTAAAATACAATATTATGAAAAGACAAATTAAAATAGTAATTCTTATTTCAATTCTAGTTTTTACAACAATTATTTCTTGTTCTGACAATGAAAATATTGACTCAACTGCTCCAGGAATAGTTACTAATATAACTGTCACGCCCACTAATGGTGGAGGTATTATAAACTATACACTTCCCTCTGATGATGATATTTTGTATGTGAAAGCTGTATATACAAACTCTTTAGGTGAAGAAGTTTTTAGAGTATCCAGTAAATACAATACTTCTATTGAAGTAAATGGATTAAATCAATCAACTCCTGTAAATGTAAAATTATATGTTGTTGACGAAAGTGAAAACATTTCACAAGCTTCTCAAATTGATTTTATTCCGTTAAAATCATTTATATTTCTTGTTCAGGAAAGTATCAATATTTCTCCAGATTTAGGAGGGGTTAAAATTACTTGGGAAAATATTGCATCAAAAACAGTCTTTGTGTATGTGCATATTATAGATGGTACTGACGAAACAATCAGAATACTTTCTTCAAACAACTTACAAGAAAGTATTTTTATCCGTGGTTTACCATCTAAAGAATTATCTTTTTCTACAAAAGTTGAAGATTTTGATGGGAACATAACAGAGCTCGAAGATAAAGGCAAACACATTCCCTTATTTGAGGAAAAAATTGATAAATCTACTTGGACTCTAGTTTCAGCTCAATCAGTGAACGGAAATGCTTATGAAGGTAGAACTGTTAATTTTTGGGATGATGTTGTAGATACTGTTGAAACAGATGCAGACAATAGTTATTTTATAATAACAAGAGATAACAATGGGGGTAGTTTAAACTTTCCTTTAGATATAGTGATTGATTTAAATAAAAATGTTAGAATCCAAAGATTCAAGGTTTGGCAAAGAGCTTACTGGTATAATGGTGGAGGAATAACGTATCATTATCAAGAAGAAAATTTAAAATCATTCAACTTATACGCAAGTAATGATGCTCAAACTTGGAATTTATTAGGGCAATTTGATATTGGAGACCCAAGAGATGCTGCTGGTAATATCCCTACAAAAGCATTCCAAGAGGCTATCGAAGGTCATGAGTTTAGCTTACCCAACACTTCCGATCAATTTAGATATTTAAAGTTTTCTATTACATCAAATTACGGCAGTACCTCAATAACAGTAGGTTCAGAAATTACTTTATACGGTTTGGATAATCTTTAAATATAACAATAATATATATGAAAAATTTTTTAACGTGCATATTTTTAATATGTGCAATAAACTTTAATGCTCAAGGATTGAAAGCTTCTGGGAAAAAAATTATCAATTCTAAAGGAGAAGAAGTTTTTTTAAGAGGATATGGCCCCGGAGGTTGGCAAATTATGGAAGGATATATGATGCAGACTTCTGGAATTGCTGGATCTCAACATGAAATTAAGGAAAAATTATTCGATTTAATGGGAGAAGCAAATACAGAAACCTTTTTTCAAAAATGGCGAGAAAATCATTTTACAAAGCGTGATGTAGATTCTTTAGCAGCATGGGGCTTTAATAGTATCCGAATACCCATGCATTATAATTTATTCACCCTTCCTATTGAAGAAGAGCCTATAGCTGGTCAAAATACATGGATAGAAACAGGTTTTGAATTAATTGATAATGTGCTTTCATGGGCAGCACCTCACAATATGTATATTATCCTTGATATGCACGCAACTCCAGGTGGGCAAGGAAGAGGTTCTGAAATTAATGATTATGATCCTGATAAACCTTCATTATGGGAAAGTCAAGCAAATAGAGATAAGCTTGTGGCATTATGGACTAGAATAGCGGAAAGATATAAAGATAATGAGTGGATAGGAGGATATGACCTCATTAATGAAACACATTGGGACTTAGGAAATCAAAATACTTTGCTGAGAGAAATTTATGAGGATATTACTGCAGGTATAAGAGGTGTTGGAGATAATCACATTCTTTATATTGAAGGAAACTCATATGCTAACGACCATAGAGGTCTTTTGCCTCCTTGGGATAATAATTTAGTTTATAGCTTTCATAAATATTGGACTTACAATAGCCCAAATGATTTAGATTGGATACTGCCATTAAGAGAACAGTATAATGTACCCTTATGGATGGGAGAATCAGGAGAGAATTCAAATACTTGGTTTACAGATGCCATTACCCTTTTTGAAAACAATAATATTGGTTGGGCTTGGTGGGCAATTCGTAAAATAGGTGATATAGATAGTCCTTATGCTGTGAACATCAATCCGGGTTATCAAAAAGTAATTAATTTTTGGAAAGGTGAAGGATCAAAACCAACAGTACAAGAAACTTTTGATGCTATGATGCAATTGGCGGATAATCTATTAGTTGAAAACAGTAAATATAGAAAAGATGTTCCTGACGCCATTATACGACAAGTACAAACCGATGAAATCTTACCTTATCATGGTAAACCTGCTCCAATTCCTGGTATTATTTACCTCTCGGATTATGACTTAGGAAAAAATAATTTTGCATATTATGATACTGTAGTAGCTGATTATAACCTATCAACAGGAAACTTTACCGCGTGGAACTCTGGTTGGGAATATAGAAATGATGGAGTAGATATTCAAACCAATCAAGATCAAATTAATAGTAATGGCTATCACATAGGTTATACAGAAAAAAATGAATGGGTAAAATATACCATCAATGTTGAAGAAACAGCATTTTATGATTTCAAGTTTAGATATGCTACTGAACAATCAGGAGGCAAACCAAAATTTTTCATTGATGATATTGATTTTGCAGGCGACGTCACACTTGGTAACACAGGTAATTGGAATAATTTTGTATTCCAAACAGTTAAAAATAAATATTTAGAGGAAGGTAAGCATGTTTTAAAAATTTTAATTGATGGCAATGCTTCATTTAATATGAGTAGTATTGAATTTTTAAAATCAACAGATCCAACCCCTGCGTTTCAAGTTTTAAGCGCTAGTACTAGTGATGATGAACAATCAATAAATATTGTTGTAAATCAACCAATAAATGTTCAAGAACTTAGTACTAATTTGTTTGAGGTAAGAGTAAATAATATTTTAAGAAGTATTGCATCAGTAAAAATAGATCCATCAAATAATAGAGTAATCAATATTATACTTGATAAATATTTATTTTATCAAGATGAAATAAAAGTCAGTTATAATGGAGATATAATTACATCTTCTTTAAATGCTAAGTTACCAACTTTTCAAAATAAATTGGTAAATAATTATTTGATTACTAGACTATTAATTCCTGGAAAAATTCAAGCTGAAAATTATAGTAATCAATTCGGACTACAACTAGAAGATACCAGTGATTTAGGCGCTGGGAAGAATATAGCTTATACAGATGCTGGAGATTATGCCGAATATTTAATCTACATTTCAGATGATGGATATTACAATTTAAATGTAAGAACAGCTTCTCAATCTAGCGTAGGTAAAATAGAATTTGAATTGATTAATAATCAAGAAACTCAGTCTATTGCTACATTAAATTTACCAATAACTGGGGGATGGCAAACTTGGACAACTTCTTCAACTCAGGCAATTTTAAAAGCGGGTATTTATACCTTAAAAATGAAAGTTTTACAAAGTGGCTTTAATATGAATTGGTTTGAATTTAAATTTACAAGTAGTTTAAGCGTTGAAGATAACTTAAATGATGAAGTAAAAATATTCCCAAATCCTTTTTCTGACACCTTTAGTATAAAATTATCACCACAACAAAAAATTAAAAGCCTAAAAATTGTGGATTTGAATGGTCGTTTGGTTAAAAATATTCAACCAAATATAACCTCAAATAGTGTATATAATTTATCAAATTTAAAATCAGGGATATATTTAGTATTAATTGAGACAGATCAAGGATTCGCACAAAAAAAGTTGATTAAAAACTAAATTATAAAAATTTAACTGTTTAATGATTCATTATATCTATTTGAAATGTTAGAATTATAAAACGAATTTTGGTTTATTATATTTTGAAAACACTTAAACAACAAGTTGGTGAATATCTTGAAGCTCAAAGACCTTATTATGGTGATGAGGAAGTTGATGATAATTTAAAAATATTAAAAGATCAAAATGATGATTTATCAAATATTGATTCATTACATAAAATATTATTGTTAAGACTCATTGACGACCATCTATTATATAAAGAAATAGAGGCCTCTAAAACTTCAGAAACAGAATAAATAGAATATCACCTAATTTAAAAACCCAAAATAATGAAAAAAATATATGTTTTAATAACCTTATTAGCGGCTTTATTATTAATAGCTTTTAAAACAAAAGATAAAAAACAATCTGATAAAACACCAGAAATTATAGAATGGGAAATAGATTTTCTTGACAATTTCGACACCTTTAATACTGACAATTGGCAAGACCAACGCATTTGGGTAAATAACGAAACACATTGTTACGTTCCAGATAATGAATTTGGAACAAGAGAGGTAAGTAATGGTACCTTAAAATTAAAAGTAGTTAAAATTGATAAAAAATACGATTGTGATAATCTAGATAAACATGGTAAAAAACATCCTGAAACTGAATATGTAGCAGGACGTATTGCTTCAAAAAACAGAAAAGAATTTATCAAAGGTAAATGGACTGCAAAATTAAAACTAAGTAGTAATGGAGAACCAAGCATGTTTCCTGCTTGGTGGATTTTGGGGGCGCAAAATAATGAATCACCAGTACAAGAAGAAAATGAAAATATATGTTGGCCACTAACAGGTTCTGGTGAAATCGATATTTTTGAACATCATGGTGATCATCAAAAAGACCATTTTACAGCAGGTGCTATTAAAAGTTTGGGCGAATGTGATAAAGGAGATTGGTGGAGTTTACGAAAAGGATTTGATGTTACGTTAAATGAATATCACGAATATTCTGTTGAATGGCAAAATAGTGATTTGGTATATAGAGTTGATGGTAAGGAAATTTATAGAAATGTAGGTGAAGGAGATAAATACCCTGAACCCATGTTTGCAATATTAAATTTCGCAAAAATTACTGATTCTCCTATGAAAGGTTCAGAGTGGGTTATGGAGGTTGACTGGGTTAAACACGAATATAAAAAATAATATACTTTTAAACGGATTAGTAGTGACTTCTTTTAAAAAAAATCAACTGTATTTACTATATGACTTCAAAAAGTAGGAGCCCTAAATTTTACTTGTTATCAATTTTTGTCTTGATGCTATTTTTACATGCATATAAAACAGATATTTATACCGATGAAAATAAAATAATTGAAAGCAAAGTTGATTCATTATTAGCTTTAATGACTTTAGATGAAAAAATTGGTCAAATGACTCAAGTTAGGCATTTTGCAGATTTAGGTTCAGATAATGAAATTGCTACAAAATTTATTGGATCCGTAATTCATACCCAAGGACCAAATCCAGGAGAAAATGCTTTAGGCTGGCAAAATAGATTTAAAGCATTACAAGAAAAAGCATTGTCAACACGTTTAGGAATTCCTTTATTATTTGCTGTAGATGCGGTTCATGGACAAAATACTTTTCAAGGGGCAACTATTTTTCCTCACAACGTTGGTTTGGGAGCAACACAAAATACCTCTTTAGTAAAAGAAATTGCCCAAATTACAGCCCTAGAAGTACAAGCTACAGGTTTTAACTGGACATTTTCTCCTTGTGTTGCAATTCCATATAATGAAAAATGGGGAAGAGTCTACGAAGCTTTTTCAGAAAATACAGAATTAACAAGTAAAATGGCGAAAGCTTCAATAGAAGGCCTACAAGGAAATTTAAAAGATGGCCATACTGTAATGGCAACTGCGAAACATTTTATTGGTGATGGTGCTACAGATTTTGGAATAGAAGGAGGAAACACTTCCTTAACCATGAAAGAAGTTTCTGAAAAATTATTACCACCTTATAAAACCGCTGTGAAAGCTAAAGTAGGGGCAATAATGGTATCATTTAATTCATTATCAGGAATATCAATGCATAGTCATAAAGAATTAATTAATGATACTTTAAAAAAAAGTATGGGTTTTGACGGTATTGTTCTTACGGATTGGAAAGGCTATTCTAGGTTTGGTAAAAATGAAGTAATTAATGCTGGGGTAGATATGGTAATGGCTGTTGATGGTGATTTAGATGTTTTTCAAAATGGATTAAAAAATGCAATAGCTACTGATTCGGTTTCTATTCATAGAATTAATGACGCTGTTAAAAGAATTTTAAGACAAAAATTCAGGTTAGGATTATTTAAAAATCCATTTCCAAATGCATCATTTATATCAAAAATTGGAAACCAAAACCATCGAGATAAGGCGAGGCAAGCTGTCCGTGAATCGTTAGTTTTATTAAAAAATAAGAATCATATTTTACCATTAAATAAAAACTTTAAAAAAATAGTAGTAGTAGGTGAGCATGCTAATAATGCAGGACTACAGTCTGGTGGCTGGACAATGGCATGGCAGGGTACAAGAGAAAATTATAAAGGAGCAACAACTATTTTAGATGGGATTAAAAAAATTTCAAAAGCAGAAATTGTTTATGATAAGGACGCTACAGGAAATCATGTTGATGCAGACGTAGCCATTATTGTTGTGGGAGAAACACCATATGCAGAAATGTTTGGGGATATTAATGATGAAAATATAGAAAATAAATTAACCTTAAGTGAATCACATCAAAAATATATAAAAAAGTATTCAGAAAAAGGTATTAAAACAGTGGTTGTTTTAATTTCTGGAAGAGCGTTAGTAACTACAAACCAAATCAATGATTCTGATGCATTTGTTGCAACTTGGTTACCTGGTTCAGAGGGAGATGGAATCGCAGAAGTACTTTTTGGCGATTACGATTTTAAAGGTAAATTACCGCATTCTTGGCCAGCATCCGAAGCTGATTTTAAAGGTAAATATGGAGTGAATTTTTGGGACACATCAAAAAAACCACTATTTGATTTTGGGTATGGTCTAAATTATAAAAAAGAGAAAGTGATAAAAAGTAACCATAAATAAGTCATTCTAATAGTGTATCAATAAAAATCAAATAGATGAAAAAATTTTTAAAAAAACAATCCGTATCATTTTGTATTCTTTTTCTTTCTTTTGGGTTTTATCAATGTAAAAATTTTAAAAATAATAGTAAAAGCGGTTATCAAGAGGAACAAATTACTTTTGATACGAACAGTGTAAAAGCAAAAGTATACACGACAGCTCACAATTCAAATTTAAAACTCACATTAACGGATACTATTTCGTTTTCAGAGTTTAATCAACCATTAGAAACGGAGATTGATATTGTGGTTGATCCTAGAAATGAGTTTCAAGAATTTATTGGTATTGGTGCTGCTTTAACAGATGCATCTGCAGAAACATTTTATAAATTATCAAAAGAAAATCAAGAGTTATTTTTACAAGCCTATTATGATACACAAAAAGGAATTGGGTATTCGTTAGCAAGAACTATTATTCATAGTTGCGATTTTTCAAGTGCAAGTTATACGTATGTTGAAGAAGGAGATAAAGATTTAAAATCTTTTTCCATAAAGCATGATAAAAAATATAGAATTCCATTTACAAAAAAAGCAATCGAAGCTGCTGGGGGTAAACTAACTATGTATGCAAGTCCTTGGAGTCCTCCTGCATTTATGAAAACAAATAACAATATGTTAAAAGGAGGTAAATTAAAAGAAGAATTTTATCAACCTTGGGCTAATTATTATGCCAAATTCATCAAAGCATATGAAAAAGAGGGAATTCCTATTTGGGGATTATCTATTCAAAATGAACCAATGGCAATTCAACGCTGGGAATCCTGCATTTATACAGCAGAAGAAGAAAGAGATTTTTTAAAAAATTATTTAGGTCCTACTCTCGAAAATGAAGGCTTAGGGGATAAAAAAATAATAGTTTGGGATCATAATAGAGATTTATTATATCAAAGAGCAAGTACTATTTTAAACGATCCTGAGGCAGCAAAATATGTATGGGGAACAGGTTTTCATTGGTATGAGGATTGGAAAGATGACAATCCAATGTATGAAAATGTTGCAAGAGTCAATGAGGCATATCCTGATAAAAAGCTAATCTTTACGGAAGGCTGTAATGAAGGGTATGATATTTCTAGAATAGAAAATGAAGATCCAAAATTAGCAGAGCGTTACGGAAAATCGATGATAAAAGATTTTAACAATGGTACTGTTGCTTGGACAGATTGGAATATTCTTTTGGATGAGACTGGTGGCCCAAACCATGTGGGAAATTTATGCTTTTCTCCAGTGCATGGTAATACACAAACGGGTGAACTTACGTTTACGAATTCTTTTTATTACATAGGACATTTTTCTAAATTTATAATACCAGGAGCAAAAAGAATTAGTAGTGTAACTAGTTCAAATAAAATTATTTCTACAGCCTTTAAAAACAAAAATAAGAGTATTGTAATTATAGCAATGAATAGCTCAAACGAGTCTTTAAATTATTCAATTACTGTTGATTTAAAAACAACAAAATTACAAATATTGCCACATTCAATCCAATCAATTGTACTCAACTAACTTTTACTCATGTCAAAAAAACTAGCATTAATTGCATTTGTAGTCTCTTTAGGAGGATTTTTATTTGGTTTTGATGCTGGAATTATTTCTGGAGTCATGTCGTATGCAAGTCCAGAATTTCAATTAACAGAACTTCAAGAAGGTTGGGT
>NZ_JADWOV010000244.1 GCF_015767435.1 Polaribacter sp. BAL334 | reverse complement strand
ATTATTAACTAATATTAAATTAAAAAAACCATGAAAAAAAATTATTTTTTAACAATGTTGAGCTTGCTGTTTTGCTATGTATTGCAAGCTCAAGTAACTGTTTCTTACCAACAGCAAACAGCAAATTATGATGCAACTTTCACTGTTGGAGTTGCAGGAGCTTTTAATAACGGAGGAACTGAAATTGGTATGTATGCTAATGGTGGTGGTACAAAAGAAGTTGTGCTTTGGAAGAATTTCACAGATGATGGTACAACAACTGGAAATCCAACTACAATGAATGTTGGTGATACTTTTAAAATATCACTTCAAGCATATCAGGCTTATGGTCAAATTGGTGTTTCTCTTTTATCTTCACCTACTTCAACATCCACTTGGAATGATAGATTAAATAATTATGCAGTACAAGCAAATTTAAATGGAAATAATGGAGCTTTTAACCCTTGGGAAATCGTTTCTAATGGAGGAACAATTAATGCTACAGCAATTAATGGATCTGATAGTGGTACAATTAATGAGTTTGTAATAACATTTTCTTTAGTTTCTCCTACTAGTATGGAAGTTGTAATTGAAAGAACAAATAATACACCCACTTCTTTTACTCAAACAGTTTTATTGAACAATACAAACATTTCTGGATACTCAATTTATTTATCTGATGATTGGGATAATAACTCTAATGAAAATATCTACTGGAAACAAACAACAGAATATGTTTATGCAAATGTTTGGGACGGTAGCTCAAGTAGTGATTGGAATATAGCAGACAACTGGAGTTCAAATTCTGTTCCAACAACAACAGCAAATGTGAGAATTCCATTTACTAGTATTACAAATTTTCCAATAGCATCATCTGCAACAACTGTTAATTCAGTTTATATTGAATCAGGAGCTTCATTAATAGCTCAAAATACTTTTGATGGGGCAATAACTTACGAAAGAAACTTACTAACTTCAAACTGGTATTTAATTTCT
>NZ_JADWOV010000243.1 GCF_015767435.1 Polaribacter sp. BAL334 | reverse complement strand
TTCTGTGTCAGCGTAATCAATGATTTTATTGTTTTCAAAGTCAACACGCTCAATTGCGAAATCACTAATTAATTGAATGTTTTTTTCTTCCAATAAATATCCTAAAGCTTTTGAGCAATATTCTTTAGTAAATGCTCCTGATAATGGAGTTACATAAACAATTTCAACATCATTTCTAATGCCTTTTTTCTGAAAATAGGAATCTGCTAAAAATGCAAATTCTAGAGGTGCAACAGGACATTTTATGGGCATTTCAGTAATGTGAATGACCAGTTTCCCTTTTTTAAATTCTCTCAATTTATTTCTTAAAGCAAGAGCACCTTCATAAGTGTAAAAATCAAAAACAGATTTATGCCATTCACTACTCAACATTCCTTGAACTTCTTGTGGTGCAATTTTAGAACCTGTTGCAATAATTAAAAGATCATAAGCTATTGTTTCATTCTCTAATTCTAAGAAATTATTTTCAGCATCAATTTTTTCAATTCTTTTTTGAATGTAGTGTACTCCCTTTGGAATAAATTTTTTCCCAACTTTTTTTACTTGATTTTCATTGTAGATATCAAAAGGTAAAAATAAAAATCCAGGCTGATAATAATGCGTTTTGTATTGATCAACAATGTGAACGGTCCATTCATTTTTTGGGAGTTTTGACACTAAATGATTTGCCATCATTGTTCCTGATGTACCTGCTCCTAAAATAACTAAGTTTTTCATGAGTTTAAATTTATAAATCAAAATTAGAAAAGGTACAAATG
>NZ_JADWOV010000242.1 GCF_015767435.1 Polaribacter sp. BAL334 | reverse complement strand
GATTTAATAAAAATTTAAAACTGGATTTTAAGTCAAAATCTGGAATAAGTATAAAGACTTCAGAATACAAAAGTGAGGATATTGAAAAATTACTTGCAATTTTAATTGAGAAATCTGAAAATAATGTTACAATTCCTAAAAATTATGAACCGAAATTAAAAAACAGCTGCTAACACTGTACAAAATTAATTGCTTGCATTTTGCTTACTTACGAAAATTCTCGCGGATTTTCTTTGTCAGTTTTTATTTACTAAATTTAGTGCTTAAACACAGCAACTAATCTTGTACAAACACGTTGTAAACAATTTCGAGAACCCAAAATGACGAAAGAAGAAATTAATAACATTTTGAAAGCCGAATCTGGAATTGTTCTATTGGAAAAAGAATCTGAACAATCTTTTTTTGAAACAATTCTCAATAATTGTGTTTCTATACTTTCAGCAATATATTTTTTGAAAAGAAAAAAATTTGACTCTCTAATTCTGACAGAAAATAGAATAATTTTAATCGTGCGGAATAAAGTTTATTTTGAACGGATTTTTATCAGAATTGAATCTTTGAAT
>NZ_JADWOV010000241.1 GCF_015767435.1 Polaribacter sp. BAL334 | reverse complement strand
TGAAGAAAATGGTCTTGTAAATTTGAACAAATGTTGTGGTGTGGCAGGTTTAGGAGGAAATCCTTACAGAGATGGTTCTTATGAATATTATATCAACGAAATAATTCGTTCTAACGATCCAAAAGGAACAGGTCCATTTATCATGGCAAGTTTAGAATTGAACAGGTAATGAAACATATTTTAACGAATCTTTTTGCACTGTTTTCTTATTTTTTGATTGCTCAAAATAACTATGTTTCTAAAGTTTGGGTTTCAGATAACGGAGATGGAACTTTCAAAAACCCAATTCTTCACGCTGATTATTCAGACCCAGATGTAGTAAGAATTGGAGACGATTTTTTCATGACAGCATCAAGTTTTAATGCAAGTCCTGGAT
>NZ_JADWOV010000240.1 GCF_015767435.1 Polaribacter sp. BAL334 | reverse complement strand
GTGATACCCCATAAAAGTTTTGTTTTTCCAAGCATCAACGTTTGGAGCAGTCCAACCAATTGTACCTGTTTTTTGACTAACATTTGCACTTTGATGTTTTACATTTTCAGTTGTTAAAACTCCTCCTGTTGGAATGAAAAGACTTGCTTTTCCAACCAAAACTCCGTACATGAAAATTTTTTCACCAACTTCAAAATTTCGCAAAGCTATTTTATGTTTAGCTTTTACATCTGAAATAATTGTAATTTCCTGATTTTCAAAAGAGATATTTTCACCAACTTTTAAATTGATTAAAGCTACTGCAACATTATCTGATTGATGAACTTTTATTAGTTTTTTTTGCATGGTTTTATGCGACTTTTATTTTAATATTTTTTGCTAAAATTAGCCAATCCTTTTTCAATTCCATTTACTTCAATTTCATGTAAAGCCAATGATATTGAATCTTTCAAATGTGGCACTTTTGTTAAATCTTCATCCCAAAAAGAAACGTTTGACAAAACAGCTTCTGCTACAAATTTACTGTCATTCGTATTCCAAATAGTATTAAAAG
>NZ_JADWOV010000239.1 GCF_015767435.1 Polaribacter sp. BAL334 | reverse complement strand
GCAGCACTTAATCTTAATAATTTACTGTTATTTAAACTTAAAGCTACGTTTGAGTTATTATATAACTCCATATAATCGTTATTAAAACCATTATCTGAATCAAGTACTTCAGTGATGAATACAGTTCCTGCTGTAGGGCCAGCTGGAGCTTCATCATCCACAATTGTTAAAGTATGAGTACTTTGTGAAATAATCAAACCTGTTACAGTGCTAGTTTCAGTAATGGTAAAAATGATAGATTCATTATCAGTATCAGCATCATCATTGATATCAACCGTAATGTTTTGAGTACCATTTCCAGTAAATGATAATGCAGTTGGTGATGTAAATGTATAGTCACCTACTTCAGCAGTACCACCTGTTACAGAAACATTGATATCAATTTGTGTTCCTGAATAATTTGCCACCGTAATCGGAATGTTTGCACTTGTAAAAG
>NZ_JADWOV010000023.1 GCF_015767435.1 Polaribacter sp. BAL334 | reverse complement strand
TATTTATACAAAATCATGTCAGCTATAGGAAGTTTTTCTCCAGTGATAGGGTCACATAGCCATTCTCCTATTTTACCATTTGGGTAGTATTTTCCATTCTCAATCATTTCAATTTCTCTTGGAAACACAGTACCATCCTCAAGAAGTACTATTGGATGATGATCCCAACCCATTACTACTTGTGGTTTGTAACTATTTTGAGCGGATACTCTTTCAATATGTTTTTTTTCTGATCTGTTCTTACTAAATAATTGAGTAAACAATTTCATTTTTTATAATTTAAATTACCAACCGCCTGGAGCTGGTGGTTCTGATTGTGCTTGTGCTTTTTGAGGGTTTAAGATTAAAAAAGTGCCCATGGCTGTCAGTGCAGCGTATTTGCTTATTTTTTTAATGGCCTCTTTTCTGTTGATGTCATTAACAGATGATTTATGCATATC
>NZ_JADWOV010000238.1 GCF_015767435.1 Polaribacter sp. BAL334 | reverse complement strand
CTTTTACACTGCCTAATTATTTTTATATTCCTAAGGTTTACTTAACTCTTTTCCCCTGCTATTGTTCTTTTTTTTCCAAATACGCCATCACTTGTTCTAAATAAGGGCACTTCTATTTCCTTAGTAAGATATTCATCATCACATTCGTTCAAAGCTAAAATTTTGTAACTACTTAATCTCCAAGTGCAATCATTTTTTTGAATCATGCCTTCTTTGGCTGACCAAATGTTGTTTTTTTCGTTATACTTAAGTTCAGTTTTAATTGTTAGCTTCTCATTTTTACAGTTTTCCACTGTCATTAAAACAAATATTGATTTTGGACTAGATTTTTTTTCTTTTAATGAAAACGATAAAATGTAGCTTAAAAACGTCTTGTCTGTTAAATCTAAGAGATTTATATCATCAATTTTATTATTAAGAACATTGCAAGAATCTTTTTCAAATTTTGAAAGGTCTTTTTTTTCAATGATTTTAAATTTTGAATCTTTTGCTTGTAAAGTAGTGTTACTAAACATACATAAAAATAATAAGGTACTAATGATGTAATTTCTTTCCATGAGATAAATGATTTTATAGATTTATGATACAAACAAACAATTTTTAAATAGCATTAAACTTTATTGGTTAACGAATATGGCATTTGAGTTTACCAAACCACCATTACAGTTTACTTATCTATAATCATAAAGTGAAGAAATTTTTAAAGAAGAAAAGGAAAAATAAATAAAATCTAAAGTTACAATGCCACAATGACTTATTTAATTATACGTGAAATTAATGCTACAATTTTGTATTGATT
>NZ_JADWOV010000237.1 GCF_015767435.1 Polaribacter sp. BAL334 | reverse complement strand
GCATATAGTATGTATTTACTTATTCGATTTTCTTTAATCATATTTTGTCTAATCTTTCTAAAGAATTTTATCATTTTTCAGTGGTTGGTTATACTAAAGCAAAACGTATCTGTGTTACGAAAAGTTGCATTTTTAACAACGAGTCATTTTCGTTATTCTCGTTAGCGAATTTGCAATCCGTGCCCACAACACTATTTTTTGAACAGCTAAAATAACAATCTTCTTTCAATATTTCTTTTTTGTTTCACAGAATTATTATGATTGTAATTATTTCATTAGTTGATATTTAGGATTGGCAAGGAATGCAAATCTGCAATAGCGTTGGGTATTTGTGAATTGTTTATAGACGCCTTGCATGGTGTATCTAAATGCGTTTTTTTACAATTGAGAATAAAATTTATCCTCCTGCCATTGAGAAGGATTGTTGATAATGTAATTGGAAATGCGGTTGTATGCAGTTGCATTTCGAATCATATGGACGTGAAATCGATCTTGCCAATGAAATGGAATGTTGTTTTTTCGCGCCCATGTGGTTACCGAGGATTTAAATCCACGAACAATAGAGGACAAATTTTTGGATTGTGGCCCAAATTTATTTCCCAATACGGTAGAGACGCCATGCATGGCGTCTTTACCAGGAATGTTAAAATCATTGGCACCAATAAAAATAATACCATGAAAATGATTGGGCATTACCACAAATTCACCCAAGGATAGGTTCATATCAGGGCGAATTGCGATGGATTGCATCCATGCATTCGCAACCTCGTTTCCTAATGCAGATAAAATCATTTCTTTGTTTTTGATTTCTCCAAAAAAATGCGTTCTATTAGAGG
>NZ_JADWOV010000236.1 GCF_015767435.1 Polaribacter sp. BAL334 | reverse complement strand
TTACAGGATGTAACAATTTGTGAAGGAGAATCCTCTGAAATTGATGCAACTATAGCCAGTGGTGTATCCTATAGTTGGTCTCCAACAGAAGGCGTTAGTAATCCAAATAGTGCAAAACCAATTTTTTCACCTGATGTAACAACAACATATAAAGTAACAATTGAAGATTTTTGTGGTGATATTATAGTAGAAGATGTAACTGTTACTGTATCTTCGATTAAAACACCAATTTTTGATGGCATTGATCCAATTTGTGAAGGTGACATCATAAATCCATTACCAACAACTTCAAAAAATAATATTACAGGATTTTGGACACCACAGCTAAATAATACAACAACTACAACCTACACA
>NZ_JADWOV010000235.1 GCF_015767435.1 Polaribacter sp. BAL334 | reverse complement strand
GCTCTCCTTGTGCTATCGATACAACTTGGGCAATACTTTTTGATTTTTTGGCAATAAATTTCAGGTATTTCTTCAAGTTATAGGTCAAGGCTGCCATCAATACATGTTTATTCGCTTGTTGTATTCCTCTGGTGTTAACCCGTTTCATATTGGTAAAATTAATGAGCGTTCCTAAGACTGGTTCTACTGTTTTACTTCGCACCTTGACCATTCGTTTTGCATACTCAGGGTTTTGCGTGAGTTTTTGATGCATTTTGTCGTAAAGGTCTTTGTGAATACTATCATCAAGTTTCTTGAAATTGGTTTTCTCCCCACAGCAGGCTGCTCGTAAAGGACACTTTTTACAATCGCTTTCACTGCTTCGATAGGTGTGTTTTCGATAGCCTTTACCATCCATTTTTTCTCCTTTAAACAGCAATTTTGCTTTGTTGCCTCCTTCTTTGGTGCATTGATAATAGTTGTTTTGTTTATCTAACACAAATCCTTCGCGTTCTGGAACGTATTGCCCAAAATTAGGCATCCATGCATTGATCTTGTG
>NZ_JADWOV010000234.1 GCF_015767435.1 Polaribacter sp. BAL334 | reverse complement strand
GTTTCAGTAATAGTTAAAGGAACTACAATAGGAACATCAACCGATTTTGACGGAATTTTCACCATCAAAAATGTCCCTTCTAATGCTACTTTGGTAGTTTCTTATCTTGGTTTTAAAACAAAAGAGGTTAAAGTTGCTGGTCAAAAAAATTTCAAAATCACTCTTGAGCCAAGTGCAGAATCATTAGATGAAATTGTGGTTGTTGGTTATGGAACTGCAAGAAAATCAGATCTAACAGGATCTGTTGTTACCATTTCAGGAGCGGACGTAAAAGAACTCCCAATTCCCAATGTTGCAGAAGCTTTAACAGGTCGTTTGGCTGGTGTGCAAGTTTTATCATCAGAAGGTTCTCCTGATTCTGAAATAAAAATTAGAATTCGTGGGGGTGGTTCGTTAACGCAAGACAGTTCTCCATTAATTATTGTTGATGGTTTTCCTGTAAATAGTATCAATGATGTTTCGTCTTCGGATATTGAAAATATAACAGTTTTAAAGGATGCTTCCTCAACTGCAATTTATGGTTCCAGAGGTGCTAATGGTGTGGTAATTATAACAACCAAAAGTGGTAAAGAGGGGAAAGTAACTGCAAATTTTAACATGTTTTATGGTGCGAAATTAATTGCAAATACAATTGATGTTTTAGATACTGAAGATTTTGTGAAATGGCAATATGAATATGCATTGATGGATAATCAAATTTCATCATATGAGAGATTTTTTGGATTATGGCAAGACTATGATCTTTATGCAGGTCAAAAAGGAACAAATTGGCAAAAACAAATTTACGGACAAATGGGTGAGGTTGAAAGCCGAGATTTATCAGTAAGAGGTGGTTCAGAAAAATTTAATTTCAATTTCAACTATGCAATGTATGATGAAAAAGCGATTATGATCGGTTCTAATTTTAGAAGAAATAACCTTTCATTATCATTAAAAAGCAAGGCAAGTAAAAAAGTTGATTTATCATTCACCTTACGATATTCTGATACTGAAATAAATGGAGGTGGTGCTAATGAGCAAAATGAAATTTCCTCTGCAGATGCTCGTTTAAGACACAGTGTTGGGTATTCTCCAATTCCATTGCCTGGATTAACAACTGATGATACTGATGATGCAATTGCAAGTTATTTGGTAAATCCTTTTGTTGCGGTTGATGATAATCAGCAACTAAAACTGAGAAAAAACTTCAATATGGTTGGAAGTTTTTCTTGGGAAATTAAAGAAAATCTAAAAT
>NZ_JADWOV010000233.1 GCF_015767435.1 Polaribacter sp. BAL334 | reverse complement strand
TTTTTATTCCCACAATAAAAAAAATTATTTTTTTTTATTCTTTTTCTAAACCCTCTAAATACTTACTCCTGAACGTGCACCCATTTATTTTGGGACTGCAAAGATAATACTCTTTTTTTTCCCTAAACAAATTTTTTGGGAGAAATGTTAGAAATAAATTTGACATTTATATTAGAATGCTAATTGTCAGAGAATTGTATTTTATAAAAATATTCTATTAAAACATCAAAGTAGTTTATTTGATTGAATATCTACCAAATTTTAGGTTAGAAACTAAATCCACATCTGAAAGATTTATCAAGATATGTATTAAATAATTGTAAGAAATATCCATTTCTAATATCTTTGCCCATAAAATTAATCATCAATAATGATCAAAATCACATTACCTGACGGAAGTATTAAAGAGTTTCCTATCAATAGCACTCCAATGGATGTTGCAAAAAGTATCAGTGAAGGATTGGCTAGAAATGTTATTTCAGCAAGTTTTAATGAAAAAACCATTGAAACTTCTACTCCACTAACATCAGATGGCACTCTTATTTTATATACGTTTGATGATGCAAATGGCAAAAAAGCTTTTTGGCATTCTTCTGCACACGTTTTAGCAGAAGCTATCTTGCAATTTTATCCAAATGCAAAGCTTACAATTGGGCCTGCCATAGAAAATGGTTTTTATTATGATATTGATTTAGGGGAAGAAACGTTATCAGAAAAAGACTTCAAAAAGATTGAAGATGCATTCTTAGAAATTGCTCGTGGAAAACATGAATTTAAAATGCGAGAAGTTTCAAAGGCGGATGCATTGGCTTTGTATCAAAAAGAAAGCAATCCTTATAAAATTGAGTTGATTGAAAACCTGATTGATGGTGATATCACTTTTTGTGACCACAATACTTTTACAGATTTATGTAGAGGAGGACATATTCCGAATACTGGATTTATAAAAGCTGTGAAAATCACAAATGTTGCTGGAGCTTATTGGAGAGGTGATGAAAAAAATAATCAATTGACACGTGTTTATGGAATTTCTTTCCCAAAGCAAAAAATGCTTACTGATTATTTAGAATTAATTGAAGAAGCAAAAAAACGTGATCACAGAAAACTAGGAAAAGAGTTAGAGTTATTTACATTTTCACAAAAAGTAGGAGCTGGATTGCCTTTATGGTTACCAAAAGGAGCTGCTTTGCGTGGACGATTGGAAAATTTCTTAAAAGCTGCACAAAAAAAAGCAGGTTATGAAATGGTGATGACTCCTCATATTGGACAAAAAGAATTGTATATTACTTCTGGTCATTATGAAAAATATGGTGCAGATAGTTTTCAATCAATCAAAACTCCGAAAATGGACGAAGAGTTTTTATTGAAACCTATGAATTGTCCTCATCACTGTGAAGTTTATAATTTCAAACCTTATTCTTACAAAGACTTACCAAAACGTTTTGCCGAATTTGGAACTGTTTATAGATATGAGCAAAGTGGAGAATTGCATGGATTGACAAGAGTTAGAGGATTCACACAAGATGATGCTCATATATTTTGTACACCAGAACAATTAGATCAAGAATTTAAAAATGTGATTGATTTAGTGTTGTATGTATTTGGTTCTCTTGGTTTTGAGAATTTCACAGCGCAAGTATCTATCAGAGATATGCAAAACCTTGACAAATATATTGGCGATGTTGAAACTTGGGAATTGGCAGAAAAAGCCATCATCAGTGCAGCAACTGATAAAGGACTTAATTTTGTTATTGAAGAAGGTGAAGCTGCGTTTTATGGTCCGAAATTAGACTTTATGGTAAAGGATGCTTTAGGAAGAAGTTGGCAGTTGGGAACCATTCAAGTGGATTATAATTTACCAAAACGTTTCGATTTAACCTATAAAGGTGCAGATGACAAGTTGCACAGACCTGTAATGATTCACAGAGCGCCTTTTGGTTCTATGGAACGATTTATTGCAGTGTTATTGGAGCATACAGCAGGAAATTTCCCTCTTTGGTTGACTCCAGATCAGGTTATCTTATTGCCAATCAGTGAGAAATATCAAAAATATTCAGAAAAAGTTTTAGAATCGCTAGAAAATTCCGAAATTCGCGCCCTCTTAGATACTAGAAATGAGAAAACTGGCAGAAAGATTAGAGATGCTGAAGTTGCTAAAATACCATTTATGGTAATTGTTGGTGAAAAGGAAGAGGAAACTGGAACAATATCTGTAAGAAAACATGGTGAAGGAGATATAGGAACTTTCACAATAGCGGAGTTTGTAGAATTTATCAAAAAAGAAGAAGATAAAACTCTAAAGAAATTTTAATACTTTAGAGTTCTAAAATAAAATAGACAATCAAAAACCTGGAGACAGGAATAAGTTAAATTTAAATTTAAACGTCATAGCAATTAAAAAAACTAGGTCATCTAGACCTTTAAGAGTAGTAAAAGAAGATCAACATAGAATTAATGAAAATATACGATATGTTGATGAAGTTCGTCTTGTAGGCGAAAACGTAGAAGTTGGTGTATATCCTTTGTTAAAAGCGAAATTACTAGCAAGGGAAATGGAACTTGATTTGGTAGAAATTTCTCCCAATGCAAAACCACCAGTTTGTAAAATTATCGATTATAAGAAATTTTTGTACGAGCAGAAAAAACGCGAAAAAGTGTTGAAAGCAAAAGCTGCAAAAGTGGTTATAAAAGAAATTCGTTTTGGACCTCAAACTGATGAACATGACTATGAATTTAAAAAGAAAAATGCCCTGAAATTTTTACAAGAAGGTGCAAAATTAAAGGCATTTGTATTTTTTAAAGGACGTTCAATCATTTTCAAAGAACAAGGTCAAATCTTATTGTTAAGATTGGCTCAAGATCTTGAAGAACATGGAAAAGTTGAGCAACTTCCAAAGTTAGAAGGTAAACGTATGATTATGTTTATCGCTCCAAAAAAAGTGAAATAACACGATTCTGAAGAAAGTTCAGAAAAAAATAAATTTATAAGCAAGATAAAAACGAAGGAGAAATGCCTAAAATGAAAACCAAATCAAGTGCTAAGAAACGTTTTAAACTAACTGGCACTGGTAAAATCAAAAGAAAACATGCGTTTAAAAGTCACATCTTAACAAAGAAGTCTACTAAACGTAAATTGAAGTTAACTCACGACACGTTAGTACACAAGTCGGATGAGGCTAGCATCATGAGACAATTAAACTTGAAATAAAGTTTATTAGGGAATTAATTATTAACCATGGAGTGAGGCAAAAAAAGAGTTTTAAGTTTTAAGTTTTAAGTTATTAGTTGACCAACAACTAAAATCTAAAAACCAACAACTAAATAAACCGCCCACTACAAAAACAATTTGAATTATGCCAAGATCAGTAAATTCAGTAGCTTCAAGAAATAGAAGAAAAAAAATCTTGAAAGCAGCAAAAGGTTACTTCGGACGTAGAAAAAACGTTTATACAGTAGCAAAAAATGCGGTTGAAAAAGGAATGCTTTATGCATACAGAGACCGTAAAAACAATAAGAGAAACTTCCGTTCATTGTGGATAACGCGTATCAACGCTGCTGCACGTTTGCATGGAATGTCTTACTCTCAGTTTATTGGAAAAGTGAAAGCCAATCAAATCGAACTAAATCGTAAAGTTTTAGCAGATTTGGCTGTTAACAATCCACAAGCTTTTAAGGCAGTTGTAGAGAAAATTAAATAAATAATAATACTTGCTTATAATAAAACCCAAACGATTGTTTGGGTTTTTTTTATACATTTACACTCCAAAAATCACAAAATGAGACTATTTATATCCGCTATTTTATTGATTTTATTATCAAACTCTGTATTTTCACAAACAGAAATCACAGAACCCATCACAGAACCCAAAACTATTGAAGGTCAATTTGATAAAATGTTTCGAATTTCTTCCACCTATCAAACTTATAAAGTTATTGATAAGGATGCGTTTATTCTTTTGAAAAACAATGTTTTAGATTCTATAAAAAAAACAAAAAAAGCCCTAGTTGAATTAGAAAATTTACTAAAAGACGAACGCGAATCTATTGCATATTTAAATGAATCCATGACCAAAATGCAATTGGAACTGGACAATGCTTTATCAAAAGAAGATACCATTTCGTTTTTTGGAATTCCTTTGAGCAAAATTACCTACAGCTTACTTTTATGGACAATCATTATTGGACTTGGAAGTGGATTGGGTTTCTTTGTATTTAAATTTTTCAGAAGTGATGTTTTGACAAAACAAGCGCAAGAAAATTTAATTACAGTTGAGGAAGAATTTGAAGTATATCGAAAAAAATCAATAGAAAGAGAACAAAAATTACGAAGACAATTACAAGACGAAATTAATAAACATAGAAATTCTTAAGATTTTATAGTTAAAATTTACATTATTTCTTATGTAATTGAAATATCATTAAAATATCAATATTGTTTTCTCAAATAGTCATTCTATTATTAACAAACTGACAATTATTTTATCATTACAAATTCCTTATCATAATATTTTGTAGTTTTATTGCTAATTTATACCTTAATGGGCTGTAAATAAACTCAATCAATACCATAAAAAACTACCAACTATTTATGAAAACCCTTTTTTTTACAAGAGAATTTCCTCCTTATGTTTATGGTGGTGCTGGCGTACACGTTGAATATTTGGCTGAAGAGTTATCAAAACTAATGAAAGTTGAAGTTCGGAGTTTTGGAAATCAAGATACTATTGAGGGGAATTTAACCGTAAAAGGATTTCCTTATGAGAATCCACTTTTTGATGCTGCTGATGACAAACTAAAAGCAGTTTTCAAAACCTTAAGCACAGGTTTGCATATGAATGCTGATTTTATTGATGCTGATATTGTGCATTGCCACACATGGTATGCGCATTTTGCAGGAATTGTTGCAAAATTGTGTTATGGAATTCCATTGGTAATCACTACACATTCCTTAGAACCTTTAAGACCTTGGAAAAGAGAACAATTAGGTCGTGGTTATGACGCTTCTTCTTGGATAGAAAAAACGGCAATTGAAATGGCTGATGCATTGATTGCAGTTTCTGAAGAAACCAAAGAAGACGTTTTAAAATATTTTAATGTTGATGAGAAAAAGGTAAAAGTGATTTATAATGGCATCAATTTGCAGCAATATATCACTACCTCAGAAAGCGAAACTTTGGATGAATATCAAGTAGATAAAACAAAACCTTACGTTCTTTTTGTGGGAAGAATTACCAGACAAAAAGGCATTATTCATTTGGTAAATGCTATCAAATATATTGATGAAAATACCCAAATCGTTTTGTGTGCAGGTGCTCCTGATACAAAAGAAATTGGTATTGAAATGGAAGAAGCTGTAAACGAAATCAAAAAAACCAGAAAAAACATCATTTGGATTGACAAAATGCTCGAAAAAAATCAAGTCATTCAATTGTATTCTCATGCAGACGTTTTCTGTTGCCCATCCATTTACGAACCTTTTGGAATTATCAACATAGAAGCAATGGCTTGTAATACTGCTGTTGTTGCAAGTGCTGTTGGCGGAATTAAAGAAGTTGTTGTAGACGGTGAAACTGGAATTTTAGTTCCTGTTGAACAACAAACGGAAGCTCCTTTTGAGCCTGTACATCCTGATAAATTTGCTAGAGATTTGGCAAATGGAATTAATACATTAATCAATAATCCAACATTACGAAATTCCATGGCTCAAAAAGGTCGAAAACGTGTGGAAGATTATTTTGATTGGATTTCAATCGCAAAACAAACTGAAGAATTATATAAATCATTAAAATTAGCATCAAAATGATCAATGACAAAGTATTAGGAATTATTTTAGGAGGTGGACAAGGTTCAAGATTGTATCCTTTAACAAAAGACAGATCAAAACCAGCTGTTCCCATTGCTGGAAAATATAGATTGGTTGATATTCCAATCTCTAATTGTATCAATTCTGAAATCAAAAGAGTATATGTTTTAACACAATTTAACTCTGCATCATTAAATAAACACATCAAAAACACCTATCATTTTAGCTTTTTTAGCTCTGCATTTGTGGATGTATTGGCTGCAGAACAAACGATTCATAGTGACAAATGGTTTCAGGGAACTGCTGATGCTGTAAGACAAAGTATGCACCATTTTTTACAAAATGATTTTGAATATGCCTTGATTCTATCTGGTGACCAATTGTATCAAATGGATTTTAATAAAATGGTAAAAGCACACGAAGAAAGTGGCGCAGAAATTTCCATTGCAACGTATCCTGTAAATGCAAAAGATGCTACTTCTTTCGGAATTTTAAAAACCAACGAAGAAAATTTTATCACTTCATTTATCGAAAAACCTTCTGCTGATTTGTTACCTGAATGGACATCTGAAGTAAGTCAACAAATGAAAAACGAGGGCAGAGATTATTTGGCTTCTATGGGAATTTATATTTTCAACAGAAGTCTTTTAGAAGAGTTGATGAAAGATCCAAATACCAATGATTTTGGAAAAGAAATCATTCCGCAAGCTATCAAAAATCACAAAACATTGAGCTATCAATATGAAGGATATTGGACTGATATCGGAAATATTGATTCCTTTTTTGAAGCAAATTTAGGTTTGACAGATGATGTTCCACAATTCAATTTATTTGATAATAAACCTATTTTTACAAGAGCTAGAATCTTACCAACATCCAAAATTTCTGGAACCATTTTTAACAAAACAATCATTGGTGATGGCTGTATCATTTTAGCCGAAAAGATTGAAAAATCAGTGATTGGAATTCGTTCAAGAATTGGAAAAAATACGCTGATTTCGAATACTTATATGATGGGAAGTGATTATTATGAATCCTTAAAATCTGTTGAAAAAAATCATATTGAAATTATGATGGGAATTGGAGATAGATGTTATATTCACAATTGTATCATCGATAAAAATTGCAGAATTGGTGATGATGTTCGCATTAATGGTGGAAAACATTTAGCTGATACAGAGACAGATACCTATGTTGTAAAAGATGGAATTGTGGTTATCAAAAAAGAAGCAACCATTGCAAAAGGAACGAATATAGGTTAATAATTCATTTTTTTAAATAGTTAATTGAATGCAAAATCAAAGTAGAATTGTTGTAGAAAATGTTGCGCCTCAAATCAATGGTGGAAACATTTTTATAAAACGTGTTGTTGACGAAATTGTACCTGTCACTGCTGATGTTTTAGTAGATGGTCATGATGTGATTCAGGCAAGTTTGCTATACAAACATGAATCTGAAAAAAAATGGTCTGAAACCAGAATGAATCCAACGTTTAATGATGAATTTTCAGCCAGTTTTCAAACCATAAAACAAGGTTTTTACTCCTATAAAGTAGAAGGTTGGGTTGATTATGCCTTGAATTGGCAACATGGAATTCAACGAAAAATTGACGATTATCAACACGTAAATTCGGAGTTGTTAGAAGGGGCAGTTTTATTAGAAAACATGCTAACAAATGTGAATGAAGATGATAAAAATTATTTGTTGCATTTGATTTTTATTTTCAAAAATAGCGAACATTATAATGAAGCTATCAAAGAAGCTGTTTCTGAAAGATTGCACTCGGTTTTCAAACATCATCCTGAAAAATTACTTACAAATTGTTCGCAAGAATTTCTAGTGTATGTGGATAGAAAAAAAGCACTATTTTCAACTTGGTATGAATTTTTTCCACGTTCAGCTTCAGAACAGGAAGGCGTTCATGGCACTTTCAATGATTGCCATCGTTTGTTGCCAAGAGTAGCTCAAATGGGTTTTGATACCTTATATTTTCCGCCAATTCATCCTATTGGTGAAGTGAACAGAAAAGGAAAAAACAATACCACAGTTGCACAAGAAGGTGATGTTGGTTCAACTTGGGGAATTGGCTCACGATTTGGAGGCCATAAAGACATTCATCCTGAATTAGGAAATTTAGACGATTTCAAACATTTAATTGCAAAAGCAACTGAGTTGGGAATTGAAATTGCCATGGATTTTGCATTGCAAGCTGCTCCTGATCATCCTTGGGTAAAAGAACATCCAAGTTGGTTTAAATGGAGACCTGATGGAACCGTACAATATGCTGAAAATCCACCCAAAAAATACCAAGATATTTTACCAATTTATTGGGAAACAGCTGATTATAAAAACCTTTGGCAAGAATGTTTAGACATTTTATTGTATTGGATTGATTGTGGAATTCGAGTTTTTAGAGTGGACAATCCGCATACAAAACCGTATTATTTTTGGAATTGGGTGATTAGTGAAGTGAAAAAACAACATCCAGATATTTTGTTTTTAGCAGAAGCTTTTACGAAACCAAAAATTATGCAACAATTGGCAAAACAAGGATATACACAGTCATATACTTATTTTACTTGGCGCGAATCAAAACATGAATTGATGGCATATGTGAACGAATTGACACAAACCAATCAACGTGAATTTATGCGACCAAATTTTTGGCCAAATACGCCTGATATCAATCCTTTTCATTTGCAAGGTGCTCCAGAATCTAGGTACTTGCAACGTTATGCGTTGGCAGCTACTTTAAGTTCAAATATTGGAATTTATGGGCCTGTTTTTGAGCAAATGATTAGCACTCCAATTCCTGGAAAAGAAGAATATTATATGTCTGAAAAGTTTCAATTGTGTCATTATGATTGGTTTAAAGAAAATAAAATCACAGCTTTAATCACAAAAATAAATCACATCAGAAAACAACAAGAATCCTATCAACAAACCAATAATATAAAATTTTTAGAAACTGGAAACGATCAATTAATCGCTTTTTATAAGTGGAATGATGCAAAAACCAATGAAACATTGACTATTATCAGTTTGGATGCGTATCATTCACAATCAGGTTCAGTACAATTGCCTATACAGGATGTACAAATTCATCATGGTCAAAAAATTGAGGTAGAAGATTTAGTGACTAGAAATTGTTATAATTGGTACAATGAATGGAATTACGTTGAAATACATCCTACATTGCCTTTTCATATTTTTAAGATAAATAAATAAGAATGCTCGAACAAGAAACATCCAACACTCAATTTCCTATTTTTTCTTCCAATAATAATTGGGAAAATTTAATGGAGGACAAAGCGTTTATTCAGGTTTTTTTAGCTGATGTTTTAGAGGATTATATCGTAAAACAACGTTGGTATGGAGGAAAATCTAGCAAACTAAAATACATTGAGTTGAGTGATTATTTTCGAATTCAACATCATGATGAAGTCTATTTTGGATTGTTATTAGAGGTTGATTTTGAAGAAGCTTTTTATCATCATTATTTTTTACCAATTGCTTTTGTTTCCGATGAAACCTTTGCGCAAGAAAATCGAATTTTACCAATAAATTTAAAAAATCAGCAAGGTTTTATCATTGATGCCATTCATTTAGAAGCCTTTAGAAAAGTTGTGTATCATAGAATTTCAGCTGCTTTGCCAGTTGACAAAACACCTGTGCAATATCACAAATCTGATAATTTTGAATTTCCACCTTATGAATCCTCGCGATTTATGGGCGTTGAACAAAGCAATACTTCCATCATTTACAACAATACATTTATCTTAAAATTTTTTAGAAGAATTTATGCTGACAAAAATCCTGATTACGAAATGAGCCGATTTTTGTCTGACATCAAGGAATTTAAACACACACCTCCGTATTTAGGAAGCATCAATATCATTGATTCTGACAATACCAACGTAACTATTGGTTTGATGCAAAAATTGTTTCCCAATAAAGGAGATGCTTGGGAATATTTTTTGAAAGAATTACAACTAATTTATCAAAATATTGATACTAAAAAACCCGTTTTTACTGATTTTCCTGACATAACTGTTTTTGAAAGAAGAAAAATTTCAGAACTTCCAGAAAAAATAATTGATTTAATTGGATTGAATTTGCTCAACAAAGTTTCTTTGTTAGCGCAGAGAACCGCAGAAATGCACATTGCTTTGGGTTCAGAATTCGAAGAAACTGCCTTCACTCCTACTCGTTTTAACAATGATTATTCGGTTTGGTTAAAAAATAGATTGACGTATCAATTCCAAAATCGATTGAATTTAACCGAAAATAATCTCCATCATTTAGAAGGATATTCATTGCAACTTGCCAAAGAATTTTTGGCAAACAAAAATATCATCCGTAAAAAATTGGTGAATTTTGATTGGACAAAACTAAAAGGTGAACGCATTCGCATTCATGGCGATTATCATTTAGGGCAAATTTTAGTGCAAGATGATGATTTTTGCATCCTCGATTTTGAAGGCGAACCAGAAAGTACCATCAGAGATCGAAAAGTAAAACAACCTCCATTGAAAGATGTGGCTGGCTTATTTCGCTCTTTTCATTATGCGATTTATGCAACAATTTTTAATCATCAAGACCGATTTTCTTCTTCTCAAGAAACGCTTTTCGAATTTGGAGAACTGATTTATAAATATTTAGTAGCTGTTTTTTTGGAAACCTACAGAGAAATTACACAACAGGCCAATCTATCCATTGGCTATACCAATGAAAGAGTTTATTTATTGAAATATTGCTTATTAGAAAAAGCAATTTATGAACTTGGCTACGAACTTAACTCAAGACCTAAATGGACAATCATTCCATTAAAAGGCATTGCAAACATTTTGAACTCATAAAAACATGACGAAAACAAAAGTACACAGTCTTTTTACAGATTTTGATATTAGCTTATTCAAAGCTGGAAAGCATTATCGATTATATGAAAAATTTGGTTCACACATCATTACTGTTGATGGTGAAGAAGGAACTTATTTTGCGGTTTGGGCACCAACTGCGAAAATGGTTTCCGTTATTGGAGATTTCAATTTTTGGTTGGAAGGTGAACACCAATTAAATGTGCGTTGGGATGGCAGTGGCATTTGGGAAGGTTTTATTCCAGGTGTTGGAAAAGGAAATATCTACAAATACAAAATCCACAGTTCTAACAACGATATCAGAACCGAAAAAGCAGATCCATTTGCGCGCAGATGCGAACATCCACCAAAAACAGCTTCTGTTGTTTGGAAAGATTCCTATGATTGGAAAGACGTAAAATGGATGAAAAACAGAAAAAAGAACAATGCATTAGATGCGCCTTTTTCTGTCTATGAAGTGCATTTGGGTTCTTGGAAAAAGCAAGTTGCTCAAAATCGATTTTTGAGTTATGTAGAATTGGCAGATGAATTGGTAAATTATGTGGCAGAAATGAATTTTACGCATGTAGAATTTATGCCCATCATGGAATATCCTTATGACCCAAGTTGGGGATATCAATTGGTTGGGTATTTTGCACCCACAGCACGTTTTGGATATCCAGAAGAATTCAAATATTTGGTGGATAAATTTCACGAAAAAGGCATTGGTGTTTTGTTAGATTGGGTTCCTTCTCACTTTCCTTCTGATGATCATGGCTTAGGTTTTTTTGATGGCTCGCATTTATACGAACATCCAGATCAGCGAAAAGGCTATCATCAAGATTGGAAAAGTTTGATTTTTAATTATGGCCGCAATGAAATCAAAGCATTTTTAATCAGTAATGCTATTTTTTGGTTAGACCAATTTCACGCAGATGGATTGCGAGTTGATGCTGTTGCATCCATGTTATTTTTAGATTATTCACGTGAAGAAGGACAATGGGAACCCAATATGTTTGGTGGAAGAGAATATTTAGAAGCCATCGATTTTATCAAAGATATGAATACAGAAGTCTATGCTTCTTTCCCTGACGTGCAAACAATTGCAGAAGAATCTACATCATTTCCAAAAGTTTCACGTCCAATTTATGATGGCGGTTTAGGATTTGGAATGAAATGGATGATGGGCTGGATGCATGATACTCTTGAATATTTTGCCAAAGAACCTATTTACAGAAAACATCATCAAAATGATTTGACATTCAGTTTGAATTACGCTTTTACCGAAAATTTTATGCTGCCTTTATCTCATGACGAAGTAGTATATGGCAAAAAAGCCATTGTCGATAAAATGCCTGGTGATGAGTGGCAACGTTTTGCAAATTTGAGATTGTTGTATAGTTTTATGTACACACATCCTGGAACAAAATTATTGTTTCAAGGAGGAGAATTTGGACAAACTTCGGAATGGAATTTCCAAACAAGTTTAGATTGGCATTTGTTGCAATATGATGTTCACAAAGGCGCACAAAACTTGGTAAAAGACTTAAATAAACTCTATAAAAAAGAACCTGCTTTGTATCAAAAACAGTTTTCGCATGAAGGTTTTGAATGGATTGACCATGGAGATCATCAAAATTCGGTGTTGACCTATATCAGAAAAGGAGAACATGAAAAAGACAACGTGATTGTGGTATTGAATTTGACCCCAGTTCCAAGAGAAAACTACAGAATTGGACTTCCAAAAGAAGGCACTTTAAAAGAAGTTTTTAATAGTGATGCCACAAAATATCATGGTTCAGGAAATTATAAAAACAAAAATCTGACAACGGAAGTTAGAGAATGGAACGGAAGAGCACATTCACTAGAGTTGGATTTACCTCCATTAGCGATGATGGCTTTCAAATTTCAATAAAAAACAAAACATCCCTTTTTTGAATTCTCAAAAAAGGGATGTTTTTTTGTGATATTATAAAAATATATCGCCTTTTTTAATAGGAATATAAATTGGTCTTGAATGTCTAAATTCTCATCACAGATTGTGAATTTTCATTGATTTATAGTATTTTTACACGCAAACGTTGTCGTAAAAAATAGCTAAAAACAAAGACTGTTTTCTAAACTTTTACGATTTTTACACGACTAAAAAAACAAGCAAAAAAAAATGATTGTTAATACCGAACTTGAACAAAAAGGAAATCTATTTCCATCAGAAATAATCAATTATAAAAAAGTAGTTGACACGCTTTTTTTCACTACCAAAAATAATGTTGTTTTACAAGTAACTGTTGTCAGAGATAGCGTTATTCGTTTTAGATATACCACTACTGGAAAATTTGACAATGATTTTTCTTACGGAATTACCATTCACGCTTCTAGAGGATATAATTTTTTAGAGGTTACTGAAGAAAAAGATCATTACATCATCAAAACTTCAAAACTAATTTGTAAAGTAGAAAAATTGAGCTTGCAAATTAAGATTTATGATGCCCTTGATTTAAAACTCATCAACGAAGACGAACTTGGTTTTCACTGGGAAGAAAGTTATGAATTTGGAGGTGATATCGTAAAAATGAGCAAAGTTTGTCAACGTTCAGAAAGCTATTATGGCTTGGGAGACAAACCTGTTGGCGTAAATATGAAAGGAAAACGTTTCGAAAACTGGGTAACAGATTCGTATGCTTTTGGAAAAGATACAGACCCTATTTACAAAGCGATTCCTTTTTATACAGCCATTCAAGATAATAAATCGTACGGAATTTTCTTTGACAATACCTTCAAAACTCATTTCGATTTTGGGCAAGAACGCAGAAATGTAACAAGTTTTTGGGCAAATGGTGGTGAAATGAATTACTATTTCATTTATGGTCCAAAAATGGAAGATGTTGTTGCCAATTATACGGATTTAACAGGAAAACCTCATGCATTGCCTCCATTATGGGCACTCGGTTTTCATCAATGTAAATGGAGTTATTTTCCAGAAAGTGAAGTAAAAACAATCACCAAAACTTTTAGAGATTTAAAAATTCCTTGTGATGCCATCTATTTGGATATTGATTATATGGATGGTTTTCGTTGTTTTACCTGGGATAAAAACCATTTTCCAGACCCAAAAAGAATGGTGAAAGAATTGGAAGATGATGGTTTTAAAACGGTTGTAATTATTGATCCAGGAATTAAAATCGATTTAGAATATAGCGTTTTCAAAGAAGCTTTAGACAAAGATTATTTTTGTAAAAGAGCTGATGGTCCTTATATGAAAGGAAAAGTGTGGCCTGGTGAATGTTATTTTCCTGATTATACAAAATCAGAAGTGCGTGAATGGTGGTCTGAATTATTTAAAGAATTGATTGAAGATATTGGCGTAAAAGGTGTTTGGAATGATATGAACGAACCTGCAGTAATGGAAGTTCCTAACAAAACATTTCCTGATGATGTGCGTCATGATTTTGATGGAAATCCTTGCAGTCACAGAAAAGCACATAATGTATATGGAATGCAAATGGCAAGAGCCACCTATCATGGATTGAAAAAATTTGCGTATCCAAAACGTCCTTTTGTCATTACAAGAGCCGCTTATTCTGGTACACAACGTTACACCTCCACTTGGATGGGAGACAATGTGGCAACTTGGGAACATTTATGGATTGCAAACGTGCAAGCACAAAGAATGGCAATGTCTGGTTTCTCTTTTGCAGGAAGTGATATTGGTGGATTTGCAGAACAACCTCAAGGCGAATTATTTGCAAGATGGATTCAATTAGGCGTGTTTCACGCGTTTTGTAGAGTACATTCTTCTGGAGATCATGGAGAACAAGAGCCTTGGGTTTTTGGCGATGAAATAACGGATATCGTCAGAAAATTCATTGAATTGCGTTACCAATTATTACCGTATTTATACACTGCTTTTTGGGATTATATCAATGATGGAATTCCGATTTTGAAATCCTTGGTATTGTTTGATCAAGAAGATGTGCACACACATTACAGAAGTGATGAATTTGTATATGGAGATAAAATTTTGGTTTGCCCAGTTTTAGAACCCAACACCAAAGGAAGAAGAATGTATGTTCCTAGAGGAAATTGGTATAATTTCTGGACAGATGAAATCGTAGAAGGAGGAAAAGAAATGTGGGTAGATGCAGATTTGGATAGCATGCCCATTTTCATCAAAGAAGGTGCTGTGATTCCGAAATATCCTATACAACAATATGTTGGCGAAAAAGAATTTGATGAAATCACCTTGGATGTGTATTTCAAAATAGGCAAAGAAACCTCCAAATTATACGATGATGCACATGATGGCTATGACTATAAAAAAGGACGTTATAGTTTGCGTACCTTCAAATTTACAGGGAAAGAAAATGAATGTATAATTCAACAACACAAAGAAGGAAAATTTGATGCGCAATACAACAATTTCAGAATTGTATTCCACAACTTGCCATTCAAAATTACCTCTTTCGAAATTGACAACGTAAAAGTGGATTTACAAGACAGCAATGGAAACAAACACCAAGAAATTGTGGTTGATAAAACATTTACAGAAATTCATTTGTTTGGGAAATAAAAATTTATTGATTTAAAAATAAAAAGCCTCTATCTAAGAGGCTTTTGTATTTTATAATGTAATGATGGTTAGTTAAAACCCATCACCCAACTGTTTCAGTTTTGAAGTATTTTCTGCCATCATCAATTCGTCAATAATTCGTTGAATATCACCATTTAAAATATTTGGCAAATCATACAAAGACAACCCAATTCTATGGTCAGTAACACGTCCCTGTGCATAATTATAGGTTCTGATTTTTGCACTTCTGTCTCCAGATGAAACCATAGAACCTCTTTTTAAGGCATCTTCTTCTTGTCTTTTTGCCAACTCAATATCATACAAACGCGAACGTAATACCTTGAATGCTTTTTCTTTGTTTTTATGTTGTGATTTTTGATCTTGACATTGTGCCACCAATCCTGTAGGAATGTGTGTTAAACGAACTGCAGAATACGTCGTATTTACAGATTGACCTCCAGGTCCTGATGAACAGAAAAAGTCAATTCGAACATCTTTTGGATTGATTTCAACATCAAATTCTTCAGCCTCAGGAAACACCATACAAGTAGCAGCAGAAGTGTGAACACGTCCTTGCGTTTCCGTTTGTGGAACACGTTGCACACGATGAACACCTGCTTCAAACTTTAAAGTTCCATACACATCTTCGCCATTTACTTCAAACTGAATTTCTTTGAATCCGCCATTGGTTCCTTCCGAAAAATCAACAATTGAAACATTCCAACCTTTGCTTTCGCAATATTTTGAATACATTCTGAACAAATCTCCCGCAAAAATACTTGCCTCATCTCCTCCAGTTCCAGCACGCAATTCTACTACAGCATTTTTAGCATCTTCAGGCTCTCTAGGAATCAATAAAAACTTAATTTCGTCTTCTAAACCAGGAATTTTATCTTGTGCTTCATCCATTTCAGCTTTTGCCATTTCCACCATTTCTGGGTCTGAACCATCTGCCAAAATTTCTTTTGCTTCATCAATACTGTTCAAAAGTGAAATGTATTCATTTCCTTTTTTAACAACTTTTCCTAAATCTTTGTATTCTTTGCTTAATTGTATGTATCTTTTTTGATCAGAAATAATTTCTGGCTGAATAATCAAGTCAGAAACCTCATCATAACGCTGTTTTACAATACGAATTTTTTCAATCATGGTGTCCTCTTTTCTAAGGTTGCGAATTTACAATTTTTATAGGTATCTTTGAAAAAAGGAAACTAATTTTTATGAGAACTCTAGTCGTATTTTTTTGTGCTATTTTATTGGTAAATTGCCAAAAAGAAGTAAAAAAACCATCAAAACCAACATTTTTAATTGGCAATTGGATTCGTTTAAACGATTCTGAAGGCAATAAAACCTACGAAAATTGGAAAAGCGATTTAACGGGAATGGGAATTACCATCAACAACGGAAAAACAGTTTTTAATGAACAGATGAGCATCCTTGAAATCAATGACACCTTGCATTTAAAGGTTTCAAACGTGAATGAAACGCCTACTTATTTCAAGTTTACATCGCAAACAGATACTTCTTTTGTATGCGAAAACCCACAAAATGAATTCCCGAAAAAGATTCATTATTTCATTGAAAATCAACAATTAAAAGCCATCATTTCTTCTGATGACTTTCGAATTGATTTTATTTTTGAGAAGGTGAAATAACTAAATTCTAACCACATTTAGACGAGCCACAATCTTTGCAAGTCAAGCAGCCTTCTTGATAAATCAATGCTTTTGAATGGCAATTTTCGCAGGTTTGACCTTTGGCAACAACACCATCTTCAACATATCTTTTTAAAGTTCTTTGAACACCACTTTTCCAAGTATTGATGGAATTGTTATCAAAATGCAAGGTATTTATCAATTCAATCACTTTGTGAATGGGCATTCCATGACGCATAATTCCTGAAATTAATTTGGCATAATTCCAAAATTCAGGATTGAATTTATAGGACAATCCTTCAATAATGGTTTTATAACCCAATTTATTTTGATATTGAAAATCATATCTAGATTGTCCATCTTCATCATAATTTTTAACAATCAAGCCTTTTTCAACCCATTGTGGAATGACAATTCCGTTTTCATCATCCAACAATCCTGTAAAAATTTCATAGGGTTTGTTTTCAACCAAACCAACCAAAGCAATCCATTTCTCCTTTTGATTTTGAAAACGAACCACATCAGCTTCTAAAATTTGAGGACGTTTTACAGGAAAAATTCCAATTGTTTCTTCTTTTTTTTCATCATTCGAAATCAAAACCCCAGAACGTGAACCATCTCTATAAACAGTCACTCCTTTACAACCAACTTCCCATGCTTTCAAATACAATTCCCCAACCAATTCTTCAGTAACATCATTGGGTAAATTGATGGTCACACTAATGGAATGATCTACCCATTTTTGAATGGCACCTTGCATGGTTACTTTGCTTAGCCAATCAATATCATTGGAAGTTGCTTTATAATAAGGCGATTTTTTTACTAAATCGTCAATTTCTTCTTGTGTAAAATTTCGATTGGTATCTATTTGATTGACTTCCATCCACTTTTTAAATTTGTGATGAAACACCACAAATTCTTCCCAAGAATCTCCAATTTCATCTACAAAATCAACTTTTACATTTTTATCATTTGGATTTACTTTTTTTCTACGCTTGTAAACAGGCATAAAAACCGGCTCAATTCCCGAAGAAGTTTGTGTCATCAAACTGGTGGTTCCTGTTGGCGCAATGGTGAGCAAAGCAATATTTCTTCTGCCATGTTCCAACATTTCGTAATACAATTGAGAATCAGCCTCTTTTAAACGAAGAATAAATGGATTGTTTTTTTCTTTATCAGCATCAAAAATCGAAAATGAACCTCGTTCTTTGGCCAAATTTACAGAAGCTCTGTAGGTTTCAACCGCCAATGTTTTATGAATTTCTGTGGCAAATTGATTGCCCTTTTCACTTCCATATCGCAAACCCAAAGCAGCCAACATATCCCCTTCAGCAGTGATGCCAATTCCTGTTCTTCTGCCTTCATAAGCTTTTTGTCTGATGTTGAGCCACAATTGTTTTTCAACGGCTTTTACTACATCTTCCTCTGGATCTTGATCTATTTTTTCTAGAATTTTGTCGATTTTTTCCAATTCCAAATCAATAATATCGTCCATCATTCTTTGGGCAATTTCAACGTGTTTTTTGAACAATGGAAAATCAAAACTGGCTTTTTCTTCAAAAGGATGAGTTACATACGAATATAAATTGATGGCCAATAAACGACAAGAATCATAAGGACACAAAGGAATTTCGCCACATGGATTTGTGGAAACTGTCTTATAACCAACATCTGAATAACAATCTGGAACTGATTCTTTGATAATAGTATCCCAAAATAAAATTCCAGGTTCAGCAGATTTCCAAGCATTGTGTACTATTTTTTTCCAAATTTTGGATGCTTCTATTTCTTTTTGAAACACTGGAATTTTGCTAAAAACAGGATATTTTTGAATGTATTTTGAATCTGATTTTACAGCTTTCATAAACTCGTCATCAATTTTTACAGATACATTTGCGCCAGTAACTTTGCCTTGTTCTAATTTTGCATCAATAAAATCTTCAGCATCAGGATGATTGATAGAAACTGACAACATTAACGCTCCACGTCTGCCATCTTGTGCCACTTCTCTTGTGGAATTTGAATAGCGTTCCATAAAAGGAACAATACCTGTGGAAGTCAAAGCAGAATTTTTTACAGGCGATCCTTTTGGACGAATATGAGACAAATCATGCCCAACTCCACCTCTTCTTTTCATCAATTGCACTTGCTCTTGATCAATTTTTAAAATGCCTCCATAAGAATCTGATTCTCCATTATTTCCGATGACAAAACAATTGGAAAGTGAGGCAATTTGAAAAGGATTTCCAATACCAGCCATTGGACTTCCTTGAGGAACAATGTATTTGAAATTTTTAATCACATCGAATATTTCCTTTTCTGAAAGTGAATTTGGATATTTTTTTTCAATTCTTGCGATTTCTTTGGCAATTCTGTGGTGCATGTCATCAGGAGAACTTTCATAAATGGTCCCTTCTGAATCTTTTAATGCATATTTATTCAACCAAACTGATGCTGCTAACTCATCGTTTTTAAAATAAATCAATGCTGCTTTTAAGGCTGATTCTCGGGTAATTTTTGATGTTTTTTTGATCGAAGAAGTCTCTGAAATTGACATGATAAAATACGTTTTTGAGGTTGTTTTTTTGCATGTGAAATTTCCTTAAAATATGATTTGCAAAACATGATATTTATCATAAAAATCATTGACTTTTATATAGATAACTAAATATCAGCATTTTAAAACTTATCAACAAGAAAAAGTTGATAAGTTATAGATTTCAAAAAATACTAATACTCAAAAACCCCAAATTCACTTTTAATTGTCAGTTTTTTAGTTAGGTTCTGATTTTCATCAGAATTAAAATCTTCAACACGACCTACAATTTGCGCATCCACATGAAAGGATTTTGAAATCGCAATAATATCACTGGCAATTTCAGGAGAAACATACAATTCCATTCTGTGACCGCAATTGAATACTTGATACATTTCTTTCCAGTCCGTTTTTGATTGCTCTTGAATCAACTTGAATAAAGGTGGAATTGGAAATAAATTATCTTTGATAATATGCAGATTGTCAACGAAATGCAAAATTTTAGTTTGTGCACCACCAGAACAATGAATCATTCCATGAATGCTTTCTGAGTTGTATTTTGATAAAATTTCTTTGATGATTGGTGCATAGGTTCTTGTGGGCGACAATACCAATTTTCCAGCATCAATTGTGGAATTTTCAACGGAATCAGTTAGTTTTATATTTCCAGCATACACCAAATCTTCAGGAACTGCTGCATCAAAACTTTCTGGATATTTTTCGGCTAAATACTTATGAAAAACATCATGTCTTGCAGAAGTCAATCCGTTTGAACCCATACCTCCATTGTATTGATTTTCATAAGTTGCTTGTCCAAAAGATGCCAAACCAACTATGACATCACCCGCTTTTATATTCGAATTGTCAATCACATTAGCACGTTTCATTCTTGCAGTAACTGTGGAATCAACAATAATTGTGCGAACCAAATCGCCCACATCTGCAGTTTCTCCTCCAGTGGAATGAATGGTTACACCAAACTTTTTCAACTCGCCAATCAATTCTTCAGTTCCATTAATAATTGCAGATAAAACCTCTCCAGGAATCAAACTTTTATTTCTTCCAATGGTAGATGAAAGCATGATATTATCTGTAGCACCAACACAAATTAAATCGTCAATATTCATGATTAAAGCATCTTGCGCAATGCCTTTCCAAACGGATATATCACCAGTTTCTTTCCAATACATGTAAGCCAAAGAAGATTTTGTGCCTGCGCCATCTGCGTGCATAATCAAACAAAAATCATCATCATTGGTTAAATAATCAGGAACAATTTTGCAAAAAGCTTTTGGAAAAAGACCTTTATCAATGTTTTTGATGGCATTGTGAACATCTTCTTTTGCGGCAGAAACACCTCTTTGTGCGTATCTTTTTGAAACTTCTTGACTCATAAATATGGATTTGTGCGTTTGCAAATTTACTCTTTTACAAAAAAAATCCTACTGAAAAGTAGGATGTTTTCTATTATCTTGTAAACAATAATTCTCTATATTTTGTTAATGGCCACAAACCGTCATCAACCATGGTTTCCAGTTTGTCACAATGATATCGAATTTGATCGAAAAATGGTTTCACAGTTTTGCAATAAGCGTCCGCAGATTTTGCGCCATGCAATAAATTGGCTATTTTTCGAGCTTCTACCATTTGCAAAGAAAGCGCATTGATTTCAGTGATGTGATTGGAAATAATCATGATGAGTTCGATTTGTTCTTTGGCGATTTTTTTAAAATCCTCTCCAAAGATTTCTTTCAAATTCTTGGTATTTTCCAACAAGGTATTTTGATATTTGATAGCCACAGGAACAATGTGATTTCGGGCAATATCACCCAAAACACGACTTTCTATTTGCAAGCGTTTGGTATATTCTTCCAATTCAATTTCATAACGCGCTTCCATTTCTATGCTGTTCATGACTTCCATTTCTTGAAATAAATCAATCACTTTTTTAGAAATCTTTATTTTAAGTGCCTCAGGTGTTGTCTTATTATTTGACAACCCTCTTTTTTTGGCTTCTTTCTCCCAAGATTCGCTATATCCATCACCTTCAAAACGTATTTTTTTACACTCTTTAATGTATTCTCTCAATACATTAAAAATAGCTTCGTCTTTTTTGAGATTTTTATCATCGATCAAAATATCCACTTCCTTTTTAAAATCTTTCAATTGTTTGGCAACAATGGTATTTAAAATAGTCATTGGAATGGCGCAATTTGCCCAAGAACCTACAGCTCTAAATTCAAATTTATTTCCTGTAAAAGCAAAAGGCGAAGTTCTATTTCTGTCAGTATTATCCAATAAAATTTCAGGAATTTTACCAATAATATTCAATTTTAAATCGGTTTTTTCTTCCGGAGATAATTTCCCTATAGTTACATTTTCCAACTCATCTAAGACATTTGAAAGTTGCGTTCCAATAAAAACGGACATGATTGCTGGAGGCGCTTCATTGGCTCCTAATCTATAGTCATTACTTGCAGAGGCTATGGAAGCACGCAATAATTCCTCGTTTTCATACACTGCTTTGATAGTATTCACAAAAAACGTCAAAAACTGTAAATTTTTCATGGGAGTTTTTCCAGGACTCAACAAATTTGTTCCGTCAGAAGTTGACAAAGACCAATTATTATGCTTTCCAGAACCATTGATTCCTGCAAATGGTTTTTCGTGAAATAACACTTTAAAATGATGTCTTCTAGCGATTTTCCCCATCACATCCATCAACAAAGAATTGTGGTCAACAGCCAAATTTACCTCTTCAAAAATAGGTGCTAATTCAAACTGATTGGGTGCCACTTCATTATGTCTTGTTTTTACAGGAATTCCTAACAACATAGATTCTTGCTCTAAATCGCGCATAAAATTCATGGCTCTTAATGGAATACTTCCAAAATAATGATCATCCAATTGTTGCCCTTTTGCAGGCGTATGTCCCAACAAAGTTCTTCCTGTCATTAAAATATCGTGTCTTGATTGAGCCAACGCATCATCAATCAAAAAATATTCTTGTTCCCAGCCCAAAGTAGCATTGACTTTAGTAGCATTTTTATCAAAATATTTACAAACTGCTGTTGCGTGAATATCAATGGCTTGTAAAGCTCTTAATAAAGGCGTTTTGTTATCTAAAGCTTCACCAGTATATGCCACAAAAATGGTTGGAATACATAACGTAGTTTCAAAAATAAACGCTGGCGAAGTTGGATCCCAAGCAGTATAACCTCTTGCTTCAAAAGTATTTCTGATACCACCACTTGGAAAACTTGATGCATCAGGTTCTTGTTGCACTAATTGCTCACCATCAAATTTTTCCATTGCCAAACTTCCGTTGATAGATTCAAAAAAGGCATCGTGTTTTTCTGCAGTGGCACCTGTCAAAGGCTGAAACCAATGTGTATAATGAGTAGCTCCTTTTGAAATTGCCCAATCTTTCATACTAACAGCCACTTGATCAGCAATTTTACGGTCTATTTGTGTTCCTTTTTCGATAGCATTCATCACACTTTCGTAGGCAGATTTCGTAAGATACTGTTGCATAGCATGTTTGTTGAAAACATTTTTTCCAAACAATGCCGATCTTTTTTCTTTCTCTTCAATTTTTAGCGCTGTTCTATTGCGACTTTCTTGTAATGCAGCAAATCTAATTGTTGACATAATATGATTTTTAAATAGTAAATTTTATTCTTTATGCAAATATACCCTATAAAAATTAGGGATAAAATTATTTTTAATTGATTATCAAATTTTTACCCCTATTTTTTTTGATATCTAGCTAAAATATTTGATTTTTGTTACCTTAATTAACTTATAGAATAATTTACTATGGCAAAAATTAAATTAGAATACATTTGGTTAGATGGATATTATCCAACTCAAAATATGAGAAGTAAAACCAAAGTTGAAGAGCATGAAAACTTTCAAGGAACTATTGAAGAATTAGGAATGTGGTCTTTTGATGGTTCTTCAACAAGACAAGCTGAAGGGGGTTCTTCTGACTGTTTGTTAAAACCAGTTGCAATTTATCCAGATCCAGCAAGAATAAATGGTTATTTAGTAATGACAGAAGTTTTAAATCCTGATGGAACTCCACACGTTTCTAATGGTAGAGCTACTATCGATGATGAAGATGATGATTTTTGGTTTGGTTTTGAGCAGGAATACTTTATCATGGACAAGAAAACCTTATTACCTTTAGGATTCCCAATTGGAGGCTATCCAGCTCCACAAGGAATGTATTATTGTTCTGTAGGAGGGTTAAATACTCATGGAAGAGCTATGGTGGAAGAACATGCAAATCTTTGTATTGATGCAGGTTTAAACTTTGAAGGAATCAATCAAGAGGTTGCTTCAGGTCAATGGGAATTCCAATTATTTGCAAAAGGTGCTAAAAAAGCAGGTGACGAAATTTGGGTTGCTCGTTATTTATTAGACAGATTGACTGAAAAATATGGATGGTATATTGAATATCACCCAAAACCATTAGGAAAAGATATGGATTGGAATGGATCAGGAATGCATGCAAACTTCTCTAACTCAACATTGAGAACTTGTGGCTCACGTGAAGTGTATGAAAAAATCTGTGAGGCTTTCAGACCAGTTGTAAAAGAACATATTGCTGTTTATGGTGAATTTAACGATCAACGTTTGACAGGGAAACACGAAACTGCTTCTATTCATGATTTTGCTTATGGTGTTTCTGACAGAGGAGCATCTATCAGAATCCCAATCATCACTGTTCAAAAAGGATGGAAAGGTTGGTTAGAAGACAGAAGACCAGCTTCAAATGGTGATCCATATAAAATTGCAGGAAGAATCATCAAAACTGTAAAATCTGCTGGATTTTAATTCATTGATGTCATTAAGATAAAAAAACTCCGAAACTTAGTTTCGGAGTTTTTTTTATTTAAAATATTTTATAAAAAACAGTTATTAAAATGACAACTTACTTTTTATCTTGTAGTGCAAAAACTTGTTTTAATAATGCTGTATCTCTCAAACCTACTTTTTCACGGATTCCATCTTCTTCAACAGCAATCATCGTAAAAACGCCTTTCAAAGCTTGATTGGTAACATAATCTGTCAAATTTGGATTCACTTTTTTCACAAAAGGAATGGTATTGTATTTTGAAATTAACTGATTCCATATTTTATCTGCCTCTACTTTAGAAAAAGATTGCTCTACAACAGGCATAAAACTTTGATATAAATCTTGCTGAGTTTTAGTTTCTAAATACATTGTTGCTGCATTTTTTTCTCCCAATAAAATATTTTTAGCATCATTGAATGTAATTTCTTTAACCGCATTCACAAAAATTGGTGTGGCAGTTTTGACAGCATCCTCAGCTGCTCTGTTTAAAACTTTGATGCCTTCATCAACCAAATTCCCCATGCCAATTCTTCGCAATCCTTTGTCTACAGCTTTTAATTCATCAGGAATTAAAATTTTCACCAATTCATTTTTATAAAATCCGTCTTGAGCCGTTAGTTTTGTTACTTGATTTTTGATGCCATTGTCCAATGCTTGCTTGAGTCCATTACCTATTTGTTCCTGAGACAATCCCGTATTTCCTTTTATCTTATCAAACAATTTTTGAAATTGAGCATGCCCTACATTTCCTGTAGCTAAAATTAAAATTAGAAGTATTTTTTTCACTTTTTGAGTTTTATGTTTCTATGGAACTATTTTATTAAATTGGTATTTCAGTCAAAAATACTATGAAACCATAAAAAAACGCTCAAATGAGCATTTTAAATATTACTGCTTTTTCTCTGGAGGAAATCTTGAAACAATTTCTTTTACAAATTCATTGATTCTTATTTCTTTTTTATCTCTGTTTTCATTTCGTAAAGCTCCAGTTCCAATTCCTTGCCAAATCAATTCTTTCTTTTCTTTATCGATAAAATCAACAAATAAAGTTCCTTCAGTAAATTGAGAAATATTCACATTGTTCATACCTCCATTCATCATCCAAGGATTCCAGCCCCAACCCCAGCCCCAGCCAAAACCAACATTGTTTTGATTTACATCAACTCTTTCTCTTGATTTTGTAAAGAAACTAACCAACATGTCAGGATTTTCTGATTTTGTAAATCCTTGTGCTAACAAGGCTGTTTCTAAAGCTCTTAAAATTCGCTTTTTATCCAAATCAGAAATATCAACTTTGTCAATGCTTGGTTTGAAGAATGCAAAAGTTTTGTATTTAGAAAAATCAACTTGTGTATCGTAATCTGTAGTTACTTTTATAGAGCTACATGCGCCCAAAAGAACAACTGCTAGTAATAATATTATTTTTTTCATGATATATTAAGTTTAATTTACAGTCATTTGTTACAAATAAAACAGTATTTATGTATTTTAAAATTCATCAATAAGCATGCCATTTAAAGATGAAAATGATTGATTAAATACATCCTAAAAGTACGGAAACAATCTGAAAATAAAAATATCTCTGAATCGCTTTACAAAAGAATTAACAGTTAGCAATCAATAATAATTGTAATATTTTTTTGAAAATTCTGTAAATTGCACACCTAAAATCAAGCTTTTTTTACGAATGGAACAAATACAACCTTACAAACCTCAACATAAAATCAGAATTGTTACTGCAGCTTCCTTATTTGACGGTCATGATGCAGCCATCAATATCATGCGCAGAATTATTCAAGCTACTGGAGTAGAAGTCATTCATTTAGGTCATGATAGAAGTGTGGAAGAAGTGGTGAATTGCGCTATTCAAGAGGATGCGAATGCGATTGCCATGACTTCATATCAAGGAGGACATATGGAATATTTCAAATATATGTATGATTTATTGCAAGAAAAAGGTGCTGGACACATCAAAATTTTTGGTGGTGGTGGAGGTGTTATTCTTCCTTCAGAAATCAAAGAATTGATGGAATATGGAATTACCAGAATTTATGCTCCTGATGATGGTAGAGAATTAGGTTTACAAGGGATGATAAATGATTTGGTAATGAAAGCCGAAAGCCCATCCCTAACCCTTCCCAAAGGGAAAGGAACTGATGCTGGAAAAGTTTGTAATGAAGATGGTGATTGGTTATTGGAATTAGGGAGTGATAAAGTTTTAGAAAACTTAAAAAACAAAAATGTAAACACCATTGCAAGATTAATTTCTTTGGCAGAAAACAATCATGAAGCGTTTGATAAAATTTTTCAAATAGATTGGAATTCCTCCTCTTTGGGGAGTTTGAAAGGAGCTTCTTCTCCCGTTCTTGGAATCACTGGTACAGGAGGTGCAGGAAAATCTTCTTTAGTTGATGAATTAGTTCGAAGATTTATAATTGATTTTCCAGAAAAAAGCATTGGAATTATCTCTGTTGACCCTTCAAAAAGAAAAACAGGTGGTGCACTTTTGGGCGATAGAATTCGCATGAATGCCATCAATAATTCAAGGGTTTATATGCGTTCTTTGGCAACACGTCAATCTAATTTGGCTTTGTCAAAATATGTGAATGAAGCCATTCAAGTACTGAAAGCAGCTGAATTTGATTTGATAATTTTAGAAACCTCTGGAATTGGACAATCTGACACCGAAATTATTGAACATTCTGACACTTCTTTGTATGTGATGACGCCCGAATTTGGTGCTGCAACACAGTTAGAAAAGATTGATATGTTGGATTTTGCAGATTTGGTTGCCATCAATAAATTTGACAAAAGAGGTGCTTTGGATGCGTTACGTGATGTGAAAAAACAATTCGTTCGCAATCACAATTTATGGGATATTCCTATGGACGATTTGCCTATTTTTGGTACTATTGCTTCGCAATTTAATGATCCTGGGATGAATTCTTTGTACAAAGCTGTGATGGATAAATTGGTGGAAAAAACTGGGACTAATTTGAAATCGGACATGAAAATCACCAAAGAAATGTCTGAAAAAATCTATGTCATTCCGCCAAATAGAGTTCGATATTTATCAGAAATTGCGGAAAATAATCGTTCTTATGACCATAAAGTAGATGAGCAAGTTTTGGTGGCTCAAAAATTATATGGCATTTATCAAACGATTCTTTCTATTACAAATATCGAAATTCAAATTACCAAAACTGGTTTGAATGCTGATGAGATTCTGTCTCTCGACTGCGCTCGAGATGACAAAGAGTTTATCAAATTATTACTTGCTCAATTCGAAAAAGTAAAACTGCATTTGAATCCTTTCAATTGGGAAATTATTGTGGGCTGGTCCGCAAAAATGCAATTGTATAAAAATCCTGTTTATACGTTTAAAGTTCGTGACAAGGAAATCAATATTGAAACTCATACAAAATCATTGTCTCATTCTGATATTCCAAAAGTTGCCTTGCCAAAATATGGTGCTTGGGGAGATATTTTACGCTGGAATTTACAAGAAAATGTACCTGGAGAATTTCCATACACAGCTGGTTTATACCCATTTAAAAGAACTGGAGAAGACCCAACAAGAATGTTTGCAGGCGAAGGTGGTCCAGAAAGAACCAATAGACGTTTTCATTATGTGAGTTTGGGATTGGATGCAAAACGACTCTCAACCGCTTTTGATTCGGTTACTTTATATGGAAATGACCCTGGAAAAAGACCTGATATTTATGGGAAAATAGGAAATGCAGGTGTTTCAATTTGTTGTTTGGATGATGCCAAAAAACTGTATTCTGGTTTTGATTTGAGTCATGCAATGACCTCTGTTTCTATGACAATTAATGGCCCTGCACCTATGTTATTGGGCTTTTTTATGAATGCTGCCATTGATCAAAATTGTGAAAAATACATCAAAGAGAATCAATTAGAACATCTTGTTGAAGAAAAGTTGAAAGCTTTGTATGATGATAAAAAATTAGAAAGACCACAATATCAAGGAGATTTGCCTGAAGGAAATAACGGTTTGGGATTGTTGCTTTTGGGTGTTACTGGAGATTTGGTATTGCCATCAGAAGTGTATCAAAAAATCAAAAATGAGACCTTATCACAAGTTAGAGGAACAGTGCAAGCAGATATTTTAAAAGAAGATCAAGCACAAAATACCTGCATTTTTTCAACAGAATTTGCCTTGCGTTTGATGGGAGATGTGCAAGAATATTTTATTGAAAATCAGGTTCGTAATTTTTATTCTGTATCCATTTCTGGCTATCATATTGCAGAAGCTGGTGCCAATCCAATTACACAATTGGCATTGACATTGGCAAACGGATTTACATACGTGGAATATTATTTGTCCAGAGGAATGAATATCAATGATTTTGGTCCGAATTTGTCGTTTTTCTTTTCAAACGGAATTGATCCAGAATATGCAGTCATTGGAAGAGTTGCTCGAAAAATTTGGGCAAAAGCGCTCAAAAATAAGTACGGAGCCAATTCCAGAGCGCAAATGTTGAAATACCACATTCAAACTTCAGGTCGTTCTTTGCACGCACAAGAAATTGATTTTAATGATATCAGAACAACTTTGCAGGCTTTGTATGCGATTTATGACAATTGCAATTCGCTTCACACAAATGCGTATGATGAAGCAATTACCACTCCAACAGAAGAATCTGTACGAAGAGCTATGGCTATTCAGTTGATTATCAATAAAGAATTGGGTTTGACAAAAAATGAAAATCCCATTCAAGGAGCATTCATTATTGAAGAATTGACAGATTTGGTAGAAGAAGCTGTGTTGCAAGAATTTGACAGAATTACAGAAAGAGGAGGCGTTTTAGGAGCGATGGAAACCATGTATCAGCGTTCCAAAATTCAGGAAGAAAGTTTGTATTACGAAACGTTGAAACACAATGGCGAGTTTCCAATTATTGGCGTAAATACCTTTTTGAGTTCAAAAGGTTCTCCAACAGTGTTGCCTGCAGAAGTCATCAGAGCTACTGAAACTGAAAAACAATATCAGATCAAAACAAAAGAAAATCTGCAAAAAAGTTATCATTCAGAAAGTCAAAAGCAACTTGATATACTCCAAGAAGCTGCCATCCAAAATAAAAATTTGTTTGAAAAACTGATGGAAGCTACCAAAATTTGTTCTTTAGGACAAATTACAGAAGCGCTTTTTGAAGTGGGTGGTCAATATCGACGAAATATGTAATCATATTTAAGACACTAGTATCAAGATCCTTTATAGTAAAGCAAAAAAAAGGCAACAAAAATTTAGATTCTTGTTGCCTTTTTTAATTGATGAAATTTCTTATGATTTTGTAGTTGGCAAGTGAATTCCTTTTGTTATTAAAAAAGTTCCCATAGTCATTAACCATAAAACTTTAATATGAAAAACAGGTTTATAAATTTCAAAATTATCAGGAATTGATAAAATGATTCCCATAGCCAAAAATCCTAATATCATTGTAAACCATCCTAACCAAGCACTTAGTAGTTTCCATTTTATAAATGCATAACCTAATAGTACCAATCCAACTCCTGAGAAAATTCTACCAAAACGTAAAAAACAAGTCACATATTGATTGGTTGATAAAATACTATCCATAAAAACAGTGACTTCCTCCGGATTTAATCCTGCTGTTTTACCAACGCCCCAAGCACCAAAGTTGTAATAAAAAGCATTGGCAATCGCTAAGGTAAAAGTTCCTACAATGACCATTCCTATTCCCGGAAACACCACCACTCGATAAGGTCTACCTGATGTTAACGATAGTAAAGCAAACATTGAAATTCCCATAGTAACCCATCCAAAAATATGAATACGATACATCCAAATCCAATACCAAACACTTTCACCAATTTTTGTGAAATCCGATGCAACTATGTATTCTCCAATATGATGTGGAGACAAAGCCCAACCAAACCAAAGCAGAACAGCTGCTAAAATAAACGCCCAACCAGTGAAGCTAGTTTCAAAATTTTTTTCCATTATTCTCATAAATTAATTAGTTAATTTTATAATTCGGTAATATTAAAAGTATTTCTTCTATCTTTATGTAACTAATGTTACATATAGCAATAATAATTCGTATTACATTGGCAACGTATTTACAAAAACCATTAATCCATTGAAAAGAAGAACTTTTGTAAAAAATGCTGTTTTGGGTTCATTTGCAGCAATTATAGGGACTGAACTAGTGTTTGGCTCAAAAATGCCTTATGGATATACTCCATTAGCGCTTCAAGAAACGGACCCTTTTAAACTATTCAACAAAAACAAAGAAATGGTAGTGTTGAATGATAAGCCTTGGAATATTGAAGCCCAAGCTCACTTATTAGATGACAAAATAACTCCTAATTCATCCATGTTTATCAGAAATAATGGTTTGGTACCTGAAAATATCAATCCAAAAAAATGGACATTAACCATTGATGGAGAATCTGTAAAAAACAAAAAAACATACACACTCGCTGAGTTAAAATCAAAATTTCAACAACACACCTATCAATTAACCATTGAATGCGGTGGAAATGGGCGAAATGAATTTGATCCTCCTGCAAAAGGAAACCAATGGACAGTAGGTGCTGTGCATTGTGCTTCTTGGACAGGAGTTCGTTTGCGAGATGTCTTAGAAGATGCTGGCATTAAAAAAGACGCGGTATATATTGGATTTCATGCGATAGATCAGCATTTAAGTGGCGATCCTAAAAAAGAACCGATTTCTAGAGGTTGCCCAATGTTTAAAGCACTTCAAGACGAAACTATTTTAGCTTTTAAAATGAACGGAGAAGAGATTCCGTTAGCTCACGGATATCCATTACGTTTGGTTGTAGGTGGTTGGCCTGCATCCGTTTCTGGAAAATGGATCAATAGAATCAGCGTTCGAAACATCGTTCATGATGGTGAAAAAATGACAGGTTCTTCATACAAAGTTCCTTGTAAACCAGTTGCCCCAGGTGAAAAAGTGAAAGACGAAGACATGTGCATTATTGAATCAATGCCTGTTAAATCAATCGTAACCTACCCAAAAACAGGCGCAACCCTTAAAAAAGATAGCTCTTTAAAAATTAGAGGTCATGCTTGGGCTGGGGAATTAGAAGTTACCAAAATGGAATACTCCATTGATTTTGGCGCAACATGGAAATCTTGCACCATAGAAAAACCTGTAAATCGGTTGTCTTGGCAACATTTTTCAGCTTCAATTAATTTTCCAAAAGCAGGTTATTACGAAGTTTGGGCAAAAGCAACAGATGCGAAAGGAGTTTCGCAACCCATGTTGACTCCTGGTTGGAACCCAAAAGGATATTTAAATAATGCCTGTCACAGAATTGCCGTTAAAATTGTATAATGAGTACGAATAGTGAATTTCAAAAAAAAATAAAAAAAGCAGAGAGAACAGCCTACATCGCTACTGCTTTTTCCTTTTTGGCTTCTATTTTATTGCTTTTTACGGTATATGATCCCACTTTTTCTGTATTTGGTAAAAAAGAAGTAACTCCTATTTATACAGAGGTTGTTGAGGATGAAGATAAAATTGAAAACGGAATTCATCTAAGAACAGGATTAATAGATGCTGAAGGTTTAATGACGGTGGTTAACAATTGTACAAACTGTCATTCTGCAAAATTAGTGACACAAAACAGAATGAACGCTGAGCGCTGGAACGCTACTATTAAATGGATGCAAGAAACTCAGAACCTTTGGGATTTAGGTGCAAATCAAGAGATTATCGTAAATTATTTGACTACGAATTATCCTCCACTTAAAAAAGGAAGACGAATGAACTTAACAAATATTGATTGGTATGATCTTAAGGAATAGCCTTCTTTTAGTTGTTTTGGTTTCATTCGCATGTAAAAAAGCAACAATTAACGATGAATCAACTCATATAAATTATCTCATAAATGCTAGTGAGTTAAACGCTATTATCCATCAAAAAAATATAAAAATCATTGATTTTAGGGAAAAATACTTTTACGATCAAGAGCACATTGTAGATGCTATCCATTTATGGAGAACTGCTATTGAAGACACTTCTTATCCGTATAATGGCATGATGCCCACTGCAAAACAACTAGAAATTCTTTTTGGTTCATTAGGAATTTCAAATGAAGATACATTAGTTGTGTATGATAATAATGGATTATGTGAAGCAGCAAGATTGTGGTGGATATTGCAAAATTATGATTTTAAAAACATCAAAATGCTTCAAGGAGGCATTGAAGGTTGGAAAGCAATAAATGGCAGAGTAACTCAAGAAGTCCCCAAAAAAACAATAACCGAATTTACGCTTTCTAAAAATCCGAGTATGAAATATGCTATTTCAAAAGAAGAAGTAGTAACTGCTTTTTCAAAAAAAATTATTTTAGTAGACACAAGATCGTTTGATGAATTCTCAGGAAAGCAACAAAAAAAGGGAGCTTCAAAAGCAGGAAGAATTCCAAATAGTATTCATATTGATTGGGCTGAAGCCATCAATTTTCATGGAAATCAAGAACTAAAATCCGTAGAAACTTTAGCAGAATTTTATGCTAAAAAGTTGAAAGCAACAAAGAATGATTCAATAATTTTGTATTGCCATAGTGGAGTTCGCTCAGCACACACCACTTTTGTTCTTACTCAATTATTAGGATATAAAAATGTGAAAAATTATGATGGCTCTTGGACAGAATGGAGTTATTTTAATGATTTACCCTTTACTAATGACAGTTTAACAACAATTAATTAAAACAATGGGAGAATATTTAGAAATTTTTATGAACACAGTAACAGGAATGGCAAAATACCAGTGGAAACAGGTTATTTTTGATGTTCCATGGGATCGAAATTGGTTTTGGGGCCTTACAATTGTCTCTTTAGTGGTTTGGGGATTAGAGTTATTATTTCCTTGGAGAAAATCACAAAAAACATTTCGAAAAGATTTTTGGCTGGATTGGATGTACATGTATTTTAATTTTTTCATTTTCCAGATTGGTTTGTATGGTATCTATACAATACTAGAAAATGGATTCAATAAAATTGGCATTACCTCTACTTCTTTTTCTTTATTCGAAAAAGACGCATTACCAACATGGTTATTTATCCTTATTTTCTTTATTATTAATGATTTTGTACAATGGTTTACCCATGTTTTATTGCATCGTTACCCATTTTTATGGAAGTTTCATAAAGTACATCATTCCGTAAAAGAAATGGGCTTTGCAGCTCACCTACGTTACCATTGGATGGAGAACATTTTGTACAAACCTTTAAAAACGTTGGCAGTCATGATTTTGGTTGGAGCTGAACCTGATCAAGCCTTTTTTATTCACTTTTTCACAGTAATCATTGGACATTTAAATCATGCAAATATTAAAATTACGTGGGGAGTTTTCAAGTACGTTTTAAACAATCCTGTCATGCATTTATACCATCATGCTTATGTATTACCAGAGGGAAGATATGGTATGAATTATGGAATTAGTTTAAGTTTATGGGATTATATTTTTAAAACAGATTACGTTCCAGAAGATAGTGGCACCATCGAAATTGGTTTTGAAGGTGATGATAAGTTTCCTCAAAATTTTATTGATCAAAATTTATACGGATTTAAAAAAGGACAAAAATAAGAGTAGTCCCCCTACTATATTTCAAGACGTTTAAGAAATTCTTAAACGTCTTTTTTTATGTATCAATATCCCTTTTTCAAACAAATTTTAAAATCAAATTCCTCTATTTTTTTAGTTATCTTGGCAACATAATTTAGTTTGAAATTTTAGTTTTATGAAACAACTCACCAAAGAAGACATCAATCAAGAAGTTTTTGATTTATACGATGATTATGCACACAGCAAAATTACCAGAAAAGAATTCTTAGAAAAACTCTCGCTTTATGCAGTAGGTGCCATAACTTTGCCTGCTTTGTTGAGCTTTATTTCACCCAATTATACCGATTTTATTGTTGTCAATGAAAATGACCCAAGATTGAATTCAGGCTACATTTCTTACGATTCTCCCAAAGGTGGTGGAACCATCAAAGGATTACTTTCTATGCCAAAAGATGCAAAAGCCAAATTACCAGGCATCATTGTAGTGCATGAAAATCGAGGGTTGAATCCGTATATTGAAGATGTGGGCAGAAGAGCTGCCATTGAAGGTTTTATTTCATTGGCTCCAGATGCATTGACACCTTTGGGCGGTTATCCAGGAAATGACGATGATGGAAGAGCGATGCAAAGCAAACGAAATCAACAAGAAATGTTGGAAGATTTTATTGCGGCATTTGAATATCTCAAAAAACATCCCAATTGCAATGGAAAAATTGGTGTTGTTGGTTTTTGTTTTGGAGGATGGATTTCGAACATGATGGCAGTAAAACTTCCTGAGCTAAAAGCTGCTGTTCCATATTATGGCAGACAAGCTGCTGCAGAAGACGCCAAAAATATCAAATCGCCTTTGTTGTTGCATTATGCAGATTTGGACAAAAGAGTGAATGAAGGTTGGCCAGCCTATGAAAAAGTATTGAAAGAAAACAACGTTGCCTATGAAGCTCATTTTTATCCCAACGTAAATCATGGTTTTCACAACAATACCACTCCACGTTTTGACAAAGCAGCTGCTGATTTGTCTTGGGAACGAACCATTGAATTTTTTAATACCTATTTGAAAAATTAATCTTGAAAACCAGGCTGTTTTAATTTCCAATTCAGCTTGGTTTTTTCAGCATCCACCATTTTTTTAACATCTGCTAACAATTTTTTAGCGTCGTAAATAATGCCATCTTTTATGGTGTATTTTACGCCTCCAGCTCTAATTACTTTATTGTCCTCTGTTAAACGAACAGCTCCTGTACCATATAACACTTTTAAATTTTGTAAAGGATTTTCTTCAACAATCACAAAATCAGCCAATTTACCAATTTGAACAGAACCAATTTTATCTGCCCAACCCAATGCTTCAGCACCATTTAAGGTGGCTGAACGAATAATTTCTAACGGATGAAAACCTGCTTCACGCAACAATTCTAATTCTCGAATATACGCAAACCCATACAATTGATAAATGAATCCTGAATCAGAACCTGTTGTAACTCTGCCTCCTCTATTTTTATATTCATTAATGAAAGTCATCCATAATTGATAATTCTTTTTCCAAGCAACTTCTTGTTCAGTTCCCCAATCATGCCAATAAGACCCATGTGAAATTTTGCTAGGTTCGTAAAATTTCCATAAAGATGGTAAGGTATAATCCTCATGCCATTCTGCCCTTCTGGCTTTGTGCAAATCTCTACTTGCCTCATAAATATTGAAAGTTGGCACTATCGTAAAATCCAACGAAATCAATTCGTTCATCACTGAATACCAATGTTTTGAATATGGTTTTGCTGCTTGTTCCCATAATTTTCCAGCTTCCTCAAAACGATGTTGTTCGTTTTGATAATTATAGTCTAATGGATAATTTTGAACGGTTTTATCCTCAAACAACGCTTCTGGCAAACCATACCAATGTTCCATAGTTGTTAAACCTGCTCGTGCAGAATGCAACACATTCCAACGTGCAACACTCAATTGTGCATGATGACACGCTGAACCCAAGCCTAACTTCTTATTTTCCTCTAAAGCTGCTTTCATAATTTGTGGTTCTGCACCAAAAAATTTAATGCCATCTGCTCCTTTCTTAGCGTTCTCTCTTACCCATTCTATGGCTTGTTCTTTGGTTGAAATCGGACTTTTTGCTCCCTGTCCAAAACCAGTGTATCCAAAAATTCTTGGGGCTATAATTTCATTTTTTTCACTTTTTCGCTTCAAATCATTTACTTCCTCAACGCTTCTTCCACTGGGCTGTCTAACCGTTGTAATTCCGTGAGCCATCCATAATTTGAAAACGTATTCAGGGCTGGCTCCTTGTGCATTTCCACCAACATGACCATGCATATCTACAAATCCTGGCAACAAATACATGCCATTCGCATCCAATTCTTTGCCGCCATTTTTCAATTTTGGTCGGCTTTTTTCGTCAATGGCAACTCCTGGAAAACCCACCACTTCAATGGCAACAATTTTGTTGTTTTCCACCACAATATCTACAGGCCCAATAGGTGGAGCTCCATCTCCATTAATCAACGTAACGCCTCTGATAATCATCTGATTGAAAGGACCTTCCATTATATTATTTTCTTGGGAATATAAATTTACAATTGAAGTAAAAAGTATAATTAAGAATAGTTGTTGAATTTTCATAAAATCGATTTTAATTTTTAAATGTACTTAAAAAAATGAAACCAATAAAATAAATAAAAATCTTACTCCCCTTTTTTTGTTTTGTAATGATGTTTGTTTTACATCGACATATACATTAATTATATACATCCAATTATATGAAAAAACTAAAAATAGTTCTTATCACAATAATTCTGAGTTTTAACTCTTGTATTGATGAAGATATCATTAATGATTCAGTTCCTGAAGAAGTAAGAATTATCAGCAGTTTTACTACTTTAAAAGTTGGAGAAATGGCAACTTTAGAAGCATCATTTTTTAATAATATTGGTGAAATTGAAGATAACTCTTTTATCTGGAGCAGTTCAAATCCCAGTGTTTTGTCAATAGATGCAACAACATCAAGTATTTCAGCAAACGTAGAAGGTACTGCAATAATCACCGTAAAAGCAATTGGAAAAACTGGAGATTTAACTGACTCACAAACAATTGAAGTTGTTGCAGATAATTCAATTAATATTGACACCCCTAAAAAAGGTACCTTTTCAAAAACAACTTCCTATAAAGCTGCTGGAGATTTTGAAATAACAAAAACTTCTAACGGAATTAAAATTGAATTGGCTAGCAATTATGTGGCAGATACTAGTCTGCCAGGATTTGCATTGTTTCTCACAAATAACCCAAATTCATTGGCAAATGCCTTACAAATTGATGCATATGACGATGCTGATGGCGCTCATTATACAGGTGCATTTACTTATAATATTGAAAATGTTGGCTTGAACGATTACAAATATTTGGTACAATGGTGCAGACCATTTTCAATTCTTACAGGAAAAGCATTAATTATAGATAAATAACATACTATGAGACAATTACACGCAATTATTGTTGTTGCAATACTACTTTTCACTCAAAAAAGCCAATCACAATGGACCAATGGAAAAGGAAAAGCGTATTATAAATTGGCTGCTTGGTCTTTGGTGGCGGACCAACATTACACAAATTCAGGACAGATTGATCCAAATGCCACTCGTGGTAATTTTACCATGAGTTTTTATGGTGAATATGGTTTGACAGATAAATTGGATATCATTTCCTATGTTCCATTTTTTACACGAATTTATCAAAATGCGCAAGTTTCAGGAATTACAGGAAATGTGCTACAAGAAGGAGAATCCTTGAATGCTTTTGGAGATTTGGACATTGGAGTTCGCTATTTGTTATATAAGAAAAAGAATTTGTCATTTTCAACCACGTTGAAATTCGGATTACCCACAGGAAAAAATTCGGGCGGAAGTGATGGAAGTTATCAAACTGGAGATGGCGAATTCAATCAATTATTGACTGTTGATGCTGGAATTTCCTATCAATTATTTCAAAAACCGAGTTATGCCAAAACATTTATAGGCTTCAATAATAGGACTCAAGGTTTTTCGGATGAGTTTCAATACGGATTTGAATCAGGCATCAAACTTTTTGATAAACTATGGGTTTTAGGCAGGTTGCATAGCGTTAATTCATTGCAAAATGGTACTTTGACAGCTCAAAACACGCAAGGAAGTATTTTTGCCAACAACATAGAATATGTGGCTGTTGGTGGAGAAGCTGCGTATTATATCACCAAAAAATTTGGTGTAACCTTGAATTATACATCTGCCATTTCTGGAAGGATTATTTATGCAAATCCGTCTATTAGTGGAGGTATTTTCTTGGATTTGAAATAGAAATTCAAATGTAGAAAAGATTACCTTTTCTTACCCTCAATGCGTTTTACTTTCTTTCGTTTATTAAAAGGAATCGCATCATCAAAAGTATGTTGCGCAGTTGCGTGAACAGTTTTATTCTTTTTCCAAGAATTATTTTCAGGCAATAGTATTTTCAGCAAATCTTGTCTACCAACTTTATTCAGCGTATTTCGAATCCAATCCTTGTTTTCTTTTTTATACCAAAAAAAGAATTTGTGTTGGTCTTCTTTTTCCTTTTTTGTTTTCGGAGTTTTTACTTCTTTTAAGGTATATGGATGATAACCAGAGTAATAAATCACAGTTGCCACTGTCATTGGAGTTGGTGTAAAACCTTGCACTTGTTCCAATTGAAAACCCATATTTTTGGTCTCAGCAGCCAAGTTTGCCATGTCTTCTACCTCACTTGCTGGGTGACTTGAAATAAAATACGGAATCAATTGCAAGTTCAATTTATTCTTGATATTGATTCTGTCAAAACGTTCTTTAAATTTATGAAAATAGGTAAAGGAAGGTTTGCGCATCAATTTCAATACATTATCAGAAGTATGCTCAGGAGCTACTTTCAATCTACCAGAAACGTGTTTGGTCATTACCTCTTCTGTATAGGCATCCAATTCTTTTGGATCTGCATTTTTATTGAATTCAGGCACCAACATATCATGACGAATGCCACTACCAATAAATGATTTTTTAACTTTTGGATGTTTGTCTACAGCTTGATACAACTCCGTTAACGGTTTGTGTGAAGTATCTAAATTGGAACAAATCACAGGTGAAATACACGAAGGAGCAACGCATTTGTCGCAAATTTCCTGCACTTTTCCTTTCATTTTATACATGTTTGCAGAAGGCCCACCAATATCCGATAAATACCCTTTAAAATCAGGCATATTTGCCACCTTGTCTACTTCTCTTAAAATAGATTCCTGACTTCTGCTGGCAATAAATTTTCCTTGATGTGCAGAAATGGTACAAAAACTACAGCCTCCAAAACATCCTCTGTGAATATTGATAGAGAATTTAATCATTTCATAGGCCGGAATTGGACCTCGTTTGTCATATTTTGGATGTGGTAAACGTGTGTAAGGCAAATCAAAAGACCCATCAATTTCAGCTTCAGTCATGGTTGGAAAAGGCGGATTGATCATCAGCATTTTATTGCCTACTTTTTGAAATATACGTCTGGCTTTCAGCTTGTTAGATTCCTGTTCAACCACTTTAAAATTAGAAGCATAGGCTTTTTTATCTTTCAAGCAAATTTCATGCGAACTGATTTCAACATCTTCCCAATCATTCACCACAGGAATTTTTTCTTCTTTAGGATTGATTAAAAGCGCTGTTTGTTTGATGTTTTTCAAACTAGAAAACGGAACACCTTTTTGTAATAACGTTACAATTTCACGCAAAGGCTGCTCTCCCATTCCATACACCAACATGTCTGCTTTTGAAGTTTCTAAAATGGTTGGCATCAGTTTGTCAGACCAATAATCATAGTGTGTAACTCTTCGCAAAGAAGCTTCAATACCACCAATCAAAATAGGAACATCAGGAAATTTTTCTTTTAAAATATTAGAATACACTGTGGTTGCATAATCTGGTCTAAAACCAATGTCACCATTGGGCGTATACGCATCTTTATCACGTCTTTTTTTGCTGGCTGTATAATTGCTCACCATTGGATCCATACAACCCCCTGTTGCTGCAAAAAACAAACGAGGTTTGCCTAATTTTTCAAAATCTTGCAAATTGTCATTCACATTTGGTTGAGGAACAATCGCAATTCGCAATCCATAACTTTCCAAAATTCGTCCAATTACAGCAGGCCCAAAAGAGGGATGATCCACATAAGCGTCTCCACTGAATAAAATCACGTCCAATTCTTCCCAACCTCGGAGTTTTACTTCTTTGTTGGTCGTTGGCAGCCAGTCTGTTAATTGTAATTTTGTTGTATTCATATTGCGATGCAAAAATAAGGCAATTTTGATAACAACATTCATCTTAGTATCAATTTTTCTGATGCTGCATAAAAATCCATTGATGCGTCATTTTATAGTCGAAATCTTTTTAACAAAATATTTATTCAAAAATGAGGATTAGTTTTGTAGTTTTATGAGCTACAAAATCAAACTACACACATGAAAAATTACTTTTTGATTTCCTTAATTGGACTTTTACTGGTTTTTGGTTGCAACAAAACCGAAGAAAAGGAATTGCCAAAAGACACGTATGTGCAAGATAACTATACCAAAAAAGAGGTTGACATTATCATGAGAGATGGTATAAAATTGCACACAACTATTTATTCTCCGAAAGATAACAGCAAAAAATATCCTATTTTAATGCAAAGAACTCCTTACAGCTCAGCACCTTATGGAGAAGGAAAACTAAAAACGAAAATTGGCCCTAATGAACATTTAATGAAAGATGGATATATTGTTGTATATCAAGATGTTCGTGGACGTTGGATGAGTGAAGGCGTGTATGACAACATGCGTGCGTATTTGCCCAATAAAAAAGCTAATGAATCAGATGAAGTTTCAGATACCTATGACACGATTGATTGGCTGGTAAAAAATGTTGAAAACAACAACGGAAATGTGGGAACTTGGGGAATTTCCTACCCTGGTCATTACGCAACTATTTCAGCCATTGATGCCCACCCAGCCTTAAAAGCGGCTTCTCCACAAGCGTGTATTGGCGATTTTTTCTTTGATGATTTTCATCATAATGGCGCATTTTTGTTGAGCTATTTTAGAGCGATTTCATTGTTTGGAACTTATAAAGACATGCCCACTGATTCTGCTTGGTATTCTTTACCTGAATTAAAAACACAAGACCAATATCAATTTTTTCTAGATAAAGGCCCTTTAAAAAATTTGAACGAATATTTTCAGTATGATAAATTAGACGTTAGCTCAACAACTTCAAAAGACAAAATTGATGATTTTTTCTGGAAAGAAATTGTAGAACATCCTAATTACGATTCTGTTTGGCAAAGCAAGGGCATCATTCAGCATATGGACAAAGTTCCTTCAACTGTAGCCACTATGATTGTAGGTGGATGGTTTGATGCTGAAGATTTATACGGCCCTTTAGAAACCTATAAAGGCATTGAAAAACATGGAAAAAACAATTACAACACGCTTGTTTTTGGACCTTGGGATCATGGAGGTTGGGCTAGAAATGCGGTTAAAAATGCCGTTGGAAATTACTATTTTGGCGATTCCATTTCATTGAAATTTCAAAAAGAAATTGAAACCAAATTTTTCAATCATTTCTTAAAAGGCAAAGGAGATAAAAATTCAGGTTTGCCAGAAGCCTATGTATATGATTCTGGAAAAAAAGAATGGAAATCGTATGATGTTTGGCCACCCAAAAATGTGGTGAAAGAAAATTGGTTTTTGTCCGATAATCAGGAATTAACATCTGCCAAAAAAGAAACAAAAGGAATCTCATTTATCAGTGATGTTAAACGTCCTGTTCCTTATTCCGAAGACATCAAAACCGTTTTTACACCCAGAAAATACATGACAGATGATCAACGTTTTGCAGCAAGACGACCTGATGTGTTGGTTTTTGAAACAGATGTGTTAACCCAAGATTTCACCTTAGCAGGAGATATTTTAGCAAAATTAAAGGTGGCTACTACAGGAACAGCAGCAGATTGGATTGTGAAAGTGATTGATGTACATCCAGCTGATGCCAAAGAAAATAATGACAAAATGCAAGACCATTTGAAAATGAGCAATTATCATTTGATGGTGAGAAGCGAAGTAATGAGAGGCCGTTTTAGAAATAGTTTTGAATTTCCAGAACCTTTTATTCCAAACAAAAAAACGGAGGTAACTATCAAATTACAAGATGTTTTTCATACCTTTAAAAAAGGACATAAATTACAAATTCAAGTACAAAGTACTTGGTTTCCTTTGATAGATTTGAATCCACAAACGTATGTGGACAATATTTACAAAGCCGAAGAGAAAGATTTCAAAACACAAACACATTCTGTTTTTACAGATTCAACCATCGAATTTTCAGTCTTAAAATAACTCAATTATCATGAAAAAAATTAATCAATTTATATTTTTATTTCTTCTTGCTTTTTCGTTAAAAGCGCAAGAAAAAGCAACACCCATTTTTAAGGATGGTGAAGCTCAAATAGTAGAAGCTTTTAACGATCCAAGCAAATGGATTCGTCATGATTTATGGGTAGAAACTACTTTTGATTCTGATGGCGATGGGAAATTAGACCGAATGCATGTGGGTGTTACAAGACCGTTTCAAACAGAAACTGAAGGTTTAAAATTGCCTATAGTATATGAATCAAGTCCGTATTATGCAGGAACTGCAGGTGATGCTCCAGGACTTTTTTGGGAAGTAAAACATGAATTGGGAGAAAAAACAAAACCAAGAACGCATGTTGAAGTTCAAAGAAGAGGAGAGCGTCCTATTATTTCAAATTCACAAGTAAAAACATGGGTGCCAAGAGGTTATATTGTGGTGCATTCTTCATCACCAGGAACAGGTTTGTCTGATGGTGCTCCAACTGTTGGCGGGAAAAATGAATCGCTAGCACCAAAAGCAATAATTGATTGGTTAAATGGTCGTGCAAAAGGGTACACTGAAAGAGAAGGAACTGAAGAAGTAACAGCCTTTTGGAGTACCGGAAAAGTAGGCATGACAGGGACTTCATACAATGGAACAATTCCATTAGCAGCTGCAACCACAGGCGTTGATGGCTTGGAAGCAATCATTCCTGTGGCACCAAATACTTCTTATTATCATTATTATCGTTCCAATGGATTGGTACGTTCTCCAGGTGGCTATCTAGGTGAAGATATTGATGTGTTGTATGATTTCATTCACAGTGGAAAAGAAGAAAATAGGGCTCGTAATAATAAAGTGGTGAGAGATACTGAAATGGCAAATGGTTTGGATAGAATTACGGGAGACTACAATAATTTTTGGGCAGGACGTGATTATTTAAATCAAATGGGACCTATGAAGGCTGCTCTATTAATGTCTCATGGTTTTAATGACTGGAATGTGATGCCTGAGCATAGTTATAGAATATATAAAAAAGCATCTGAAATGGGCTTGCCAACTCAGATTTATTATCATCAAAATGGACATGGAGGACCACCACCAATGACGATGATGAATCGATGGTTTACTCGTTATTTACACGGAATTGAAAATGGTGTTGAAAATGACCCAAAAGCTTGGATTGTAAGAGAAAATGACAAAATAGAGAACCCAACTTCGTATAAAAACTATCCAAATCCTGAAGCATCCAATGTTACTTTTTATCTAGGTGGTGGTGCTCCAAAAGTGGGCAGTTTGTCAACAAATATATCATTAGCTAAAGGAACAGAAACCTTGGTTGATAATTATTCGTTTTCAGCTGAATCGTTAGCAAAAGCTGATTATACAAATCACCGTTTATTATATGTAACTCCTGTTTTAAAAGAAGACATCCATATTTCTGGTTTGGCATCCATTACGATAAAAGCATCCAGTTCTAAAAAAGCAACAAACTTATCTGTCTATTTGGTTTCGTTGCCTTGGAATGATGGAAGAGGCTCAAAAATTACGGATAATATTATAACTCGTGGTTGGGCAGATTTGCAAAATCACCAATCGATTTCAAAAAGTGAACCTTTAAAACCGGGTAAATTTTATGAAATGACCTTTGAATTTCAGCCTGATGATCAAATTATTAAAAAAGGACAACAAATTGGTTTGATGATTTTTTCAAGTGATAGTGAATATACCCTATTACCAAAACCAGGTACTGAATTAACAGTTGATTTGAAAGGCACCTCTCTTAAAATTCCGATTGTAGGAGGTGAAAAAGCCTTTAAAAAAGCAACTGATTAATGAAAATATTGCTGATTTTTTTCATATTCTCAAGCCATTTTTCATTAGGTCAAAAAATGGAAAAACATCTTTTGAAAAACAGGGTTTTGTTGATTTATATTCCTGATGAAAAAAGCCAAGAACTTGACAAACAATTCGTTATTTTACAAAAACAATCAAAAGAATTGCTGGAAAGAAAAATTGTAATTTATAGTTTTACTAAAAAAAGCTATAAGTTGAATTTTTAAGATACTTGGAAAAAATCCGAAGAGTTGTTTTCAAGTTTCAAACCAAAAAAAGATGTTTTTACAATTACCTTAATTGGTTTGGATGGTGGAATTAAACTAGAACAAAATAGGGTAATATCATCAGAAAAATTGTTTACAATTATTGATGGAATGCCCATAAGGAAAAGAGAAATCCGAAATAAAAATCAGTAAAATATATGGATTACGACATCATTATTATTGGCGCTGGCTTATCTGGAATTGGAGCTGCTTGTCATTTACACAGAAAAAATCCTGACAAAAAATACAAAATTTTAGAAGCTAGAGAGGAAATTGGTGGTACTTGGAGTTTGTTTAAATATCCCGGAATTCGTTCAGATTCAGACATGTACACATTTGGATACTCTTTTAAAACGTGGGATGATGACAAATCTTTTGCGGATGCGCCCTCTATTTTAAAATACTTACATGAAGCTTCTGAAGAGTATAAAGTTAAAGAGAAAATCGAATTTCATCAAAAAGTAGTTTCGTATGATTTTGATACCAATTCAAATCTATGGACTATAAAAACGATGAATCCTTCATCAAAAAAAGAGAATAGTTATACCTGTCAATTTATTTTTAATTGTAGCGGATATTACAATTATGATACTGGTTACACTCCCGAATTTAAAGGATTAGAAAACTTTAAAGGCAGCTTTATTCATCCTCAAAAATGGAATCAAAACATTGATTATACAAACAAAAAAGTAGTCGTTATTGGAAGTGGTGCCACTGCTGTCACCATTGTTCCAGCTATTGCAAATACGGTTGAAAAAGTAACCATGTTACAACGTTCACCAACGTATATTGCCGCTTTGCCCAATAAAGATAAAATTGCAAAATTGATAAAAAAGGTATTTCCTAGTAAAATTGCACACTCCTTTGTAAGAACTAAAAATATTTTAGCTGACATGATTTTTTACAATTTGTGTAGGAAATATCCTGAAACAATGAAAAAAGTTATTTTTAAGGGAATCCAAAAAGAATTGGGTGATTTTACAATTGAACCTCACTTTACACCAAATTATCATCCTTGGAATCAGCGTTTTTGTTTGGTTCCTGATGGTGATTTTTTTAAAGCGATTAAAAAAGGAAAAGCATTCGTTGAAACTGACACTATTGAAACTTTTCTTGAAAATGGCATCAAATTAAATTCAGGAAAAATGCTTGAGGCCGATATTATTATCAGTGCAACTGGTTTACAATTATTGCCTTTTGGTGGTGCAAAAATTTCCATCAACCAACAACATTTTGATATTACCAAGCAGTTTGTTTATAAAGGATTAATGCTGAGTGAACTCCCTAATTTTTTCATTTTTGCAGGATATACAAATGCTTCTTGGACATTGAAAAGCGATTTAACTAGTGAGTATATTTCAAGAGTTTTAAAATATATAGACAAACATCAATTTAAAACCATCAAAGCATCTGTAATTGAACAGAATTTAGGTGAATTGCTACTAATCAATTTAGATTCTGGATACATTCATAGGGCAAAAGATATTTTACCAAAACAAGGCAATCAATTTCCTTGGAGATTGTATCAAAATTATATGTTAGATTATAAAGTATTGCGGTTAAATTCGATCAAAGACAAGCGTTTACAATTCCGTTAAAACACGTATTTTTGCAACATGTTTAAACCCAGAATTGAATTGGAAGAAGATGACTTTTATCTTAATGATGAAGGATTTAAAGTGTTTACAGCTAAATACCATTTGAAAAGAGGCTATTGTTGCAAAAGTGGTTGTAAACATTGTCCTTATGGTTATGACAAAAAAACAGATTCATTTCTCAAATAAGTGCTTTACTATCAAAAAAGAGTGTTAAAATATTCATTTGTTGGGGTAAAGTATAGGTTGCTTTCTACAATTTATTTCAAATTTCCATTACATTTGGAAAATCTAAAAAATTTTTATGTATAAAATTATTACTTCTCTCTTATTTATCTTTTCAATCAGTTTGTTTTCGCAAGAAAAAGTGGAAGACGATTTTGAAGGAAATGGCACTATTTCGTCTTGGGATGCTGATGCAACTGCTATTAATACTGCATTTGCAAACCCATTCAAAACTGGAATCAATACTTCCAATACCGTTTTGAGATATGAAGACAATGGAGGACAATATGCAAATGTGAAATTTGATGTTCCTAAAAATTTCGATTTATCACAAAAACACACTTTTACCTTAAAAATTTATGTCGCTTCTAGTTCTATTACAGGAAGTCAAACGAATCAAATTTCGTTAAAATTACAGAATAATAAAATCAATGCTCCTTGGTCAACGCAATCAGAGGTTATCAAAACAATTTCTTTGAATACTTGGCAAACAGTTACGTTTGATTTTAAAAACGATCCTTTTGTCAATCTTGATGCAAACTCTCCAATTCCTACCAACAGAACTGATTTCAACAGAGTTTTATTGCAAGTAAATGGTGAAGATAATAATGACAAAGTAATCGCTTTTATTGATGATGTTGCTTATGATGGAACGCTTCCTGAAAGCACCAATAATAATTCAGATATTAATTTTGATACCTTAGTTTGGTCTGATGAATTTGATGGAAATGGCGCTGTTGATGCTACGAAATGGCATCATCAAGTGATTCCTATTATTGGTGGAACTACTTGGGCAAATGGAGAAATTCAACATTATACAGATAGAACAGACAATTCTTACCAAAGTAATGGGTCTTTAAAAATTGTTGCCAAAAGAGAAAATTACACTTTCAATAATGTGACAAAAAATTTCACTTCAGCAAGATTGAATTCTAAATATGCATTTACATACGGAAAAGTAGAAATTAGAGCCAAAATGCCTTTTGGTGTTGGAACTTTTCCAGCACTTTGGATGTTAGGACAAAACATTACGGAAACTGGAGGATATTTTGCAGCAACTCACGGAACTACAGGTTGGCCTGATTGTGGCGAAATTGATATTATTGAACATTGGGGAGATAATCAAAACTTTGTACAAAGTGCGTTGCATAACAGGTCTAGTTTTGGAGGTACTATCAATAAAGGTGGAAGAATGATTACAAATGCTTCTACGGAATATCATACCTATACTTTGTATTGGGATGCTAACAAAATGGTTTTTAGTGTTGATGATATTGTGCATTACACCTATGAACCTTCTCCAAAAAACATCCAAAACTGGCCTTATGATGCTCCTCAATATTTACTATTTAATGTGGCAATGTTGCCAAATGTGACAGGTTCATTTTCTGAAAGCGCTATGGAAATAGACTATGTAAGAGTATATCAAGCATCTAGTTTGAGTACTGATGACAATACTATTGATGAAAAAAAAATTAGGATTTTTCCCAATCCAGTGAATAATCAATTAGAAATTCAGTTTGCCAATTTTTCAGAAAAATATCAAGGAACAATTTATGATTTGACAGGTAAAAAGGTACATACTTTCAATAAAAATGCTAATGAAAATAGCATTGATGTATCGTTTTTGAAAAGTGGGTTTTACATTTTAAATATTCAATCCGATAGTTTTTCAAAGAACTTTAAAATCTTAAAAAATTAAGCTGAAAAAGAGTATCTTTTTGACACTGAATAATTTATTAAAATAAATTATAAAAAATTAAAAATATTTTCTATATTTATAGACTAATATTTATTCAAATGTCTCGCTTACATCAATTAAAAAGTTACAAAAGACATCTTCAAGAAAGGTATGTAAAATTAATGGAAATGTCTTGTAATTATCGATACGAAGATGAGAGTAAAAGTGATTTAGCTGCTTTTAAAGCTATGAAATTAAAAGAAAAATTAAACCAAGTCAGTTATCTTGACAGAGAGCTTAGTGTATAACTTTTCCAATAAAATCCCTTAACTCAATATTTTTTCCATTTCGGATTGCAATTCTTTTGCTTTCTCATACGCCTTTTCAGCAAAATCCATTGCTGAAGAAGCATAAATAATGCCGCGTGATGAATTGATCAACAATCCTACTTGTGAATTCAATCCGTGTTTGCAAACATCATGCAAATTTCCTCCTTGTGCACCCACTCCAGGCACTAATAAAAATGAATCAGGTACAATTTTTCTGATTTCACTGAAATATTCCGCTTTTGTTGCACCAACAACATACATCAAATTTTGTGAATTTTGCCATGTTTTGGATGTTTGCAAAACATGTTTATACAACTCATTTTCTGCTACTTTTTGGGTTTGAAAGTCAAAAGCACCTTCATTTGATGTCAACGCTAGCAAAATGGTATGTTTGCCATCAAAAGCTAAAAAAGGTTCTACAGAATCTTTTCCCATGTAAGGAGCAACTGTCACAGAATCAAATCCTAAATCTTCAAAAAAAGCTTTTGCATACATGCTAGAGGTATTTCCAATATCTCCCCTTTTTGCATCGGCAATTGTGAAAATTTCAGGATAAAATTCATTCAAATAATCAATTGTTTTTTTCAATGATTTCCAACCTTTTATTCCATAAGCCTCATAAAAAGCAGTGTTTGATTTATAAGAAACACATAATTGATGAGTGGCATCAATAATGGCTTTATTGAACTCAAAAATAGGGTCTTCAAGCGTTAAAAGATGTGTTGGAATTTTATCCAAATCAACATCCAAACCAATACATAAAAAAGATTTTTTTTGTCTTATTTGAAATTCAAGCTCTTTTGTTGTCATTTAATGCTTTTAAAACGCAACAAAAGTACTTATTTTGTGTTTTATTTGCGTCCTAAAATTGTAAGAATTCAAATTTAATAAAGACAAATCATTAAAAAATGACAAAATATTTTCTCTTTATCCTACTTATTTTCTCCAGTTGCACTTTTGAAAAACCTACTGAATTTTCGGAAAAAGCGTTGAATGATTCGCTTTTAAACATAGATAATCAAGCAATTTCATGGAAGGAAATTTTACAAAATCATCAAGAAAAAAAAGTATTCGTCGCTATTTGGGCTTCATGGTGTGCAGATTGTGTCAAAGGAATTCCTGAATTGAAAAAGATTCAATCTGAAAATCCTTCTGTAAGTTTTATGTTCATTTCAGTAGATAGAAATATGAATTCTTGGAAAAATGGTATCAAAAAACATCAATTAGAAGGAACTCATTATTATTTGCCAAAAGGCATGAAAAATGGCGATTTTGTAGATTTTATAGGGTTGTCTTGGATTCCAAGATACCTAATTGTGGATGAAATCGGAAAAATTGCACTTTTTAAAGCAACAAAAATCTCAGACAAGGCTATTTTAAAAACGTTAAAAGCCAATTAATACAACGTTTTAGTAAGTATTTCAAAATCTGATGTGTTTGTAACACTCATTTTTATAAATTTACATATCATTTCAAATAGAATAATCATGAGAAAAAAAATAGTAGCTGGAAATTGGAAAATGAATAATGGTGTTGGCGAGACTGAAAAATTAATTTCAGCAGTTAAAAATTCCATTTCGTTATTAGACTTGGATAATGTTCGCGTTTTGGTTGCGCCTTCATTTGTAAACTTGACAACTGCAATACATAGCGCAAAAGATTCAAAAATTGAAGTTGCTGCACAAAATATGCATCAAGCAAAAAGTGGTGCTTATACTGGAGAAATTTCTGCGGAAATGTTGCTATCAATTGGCGTTAAAACAGTGATTTTAGGACATTCAGAAAGAAGAGAATATTTTGGTGAAGATGATGAATTGATTGCTAAAAAAATTGATGCAGCTTTGGCAAATGATTTAGAAGTTATTTTTTGCTTTGGTGAATTGTTAGAACAAAGAAAACTAGACAATCACCTTTTAGAAGTGGGAAGTCAATTGAAAAATACTTTGTTTCACTTAAAAGAGGAAGATTTTAAAAATATTATTTTGGCATACGAACCTGTTTGGGCAATTGGAACTGGAGAAACAGCAACGCCTGAACAAGCGCAAGAAATGCATGCTTTTGTAAGAAATGTATTGGCTAAAAAATTCGGACAAGAGACTGCTGATGCTGTTTCCATTTTATATGGTGGAAGCGTAAAAGCTTCGAATGCTGAAGAAATTTTTTCAAAACCAGATGTTGATGGAGGACTTATTGGAGGAGCTTCTTTAGTTGCTGAAGATTTTGTAGCCATTATTGAAGCAATATAAAACCAAGATTTTTATAAAACTTCCTTTAAAATGCAATAAATTTGCGTCAGATTTCAAAAGAAATCTTGACGCTTTTTTTTATGGATAATATTTATATTGAATACGATTTTCGCATTTCGCCCAAAGAACCCGCAACCGAAATTTTAGTTGCTGAATTAGGAGAAGTTGGATTTGAAAGTTTTGTAGAAAACGAACATGGAATGTTTGCTTACATTCAAAAAAATGATTGGTATGAAGCTATTTTGGATGATATTTATATTCTTAATTCAGACGAATTCGAAATTGAATATGATTTTCATGAAGTAGCACAAACGAATTGGAATGAAGAATGGGAAAAGAATTTTGAACCGATTCAAGTGGATGATTTAGTGAGTATTAGAGCACCATTTCATGAAAATCCAAATTTACAATACGATATAGTTATTGAACCAAAAATGAGTTTTGGGACAGGTCATCACGAAACAACTCACATGATGATTCAACATTTGTTAGCATTCAATTTGACCGATAAAAAAGTGTTGGACATGGGTTGTGGCACTGGAATTTTAGCCATTTTTGCAGAAATAAAAGGCGCAAAACCTATTGATGCCATTGATATTGACGAATGGTGTTACACCAATTCTATTGAAAATATCGAACGAAATAATTGTAATCATATTACTGTTTATCAAGGAGATGCATCGCTTTTAAAAGATAAAAAATACGATGTAATCATCGCAAATATCAATAGAAATATTTTGTTGGAGGATATGAAAACCTATGCAACATGTTTGGATACCAATGGAATTCTATTGTTAAGTGGATTTTATGAAGACGATTTACCGATGATTGATGAAGAAGCTTCTAAAAATCAATTAAAATTTCAAAAAAGCATCAAAAAAAATCAATGGCTTTCTGTTCATTATAAAAAACAATAATTTTTATTTATTTTTATAGCATGGGAACTAAAGAGAAAATTCAAGAAGAAGTTGACATTTTAGAGCAAGAAACGCATCAACATGAAATTGTGTTGCACAATGACGATGTAAACACTTTTGAATTTGTGATAGAATCGCTCATCAATGTGTGCGAACACACTTTAGAACAAGCAGAACAATGCACGTATTTGGTACATTATAAAGGAAAATGCACCGTAAAATCTGGTGAATTAAAAGATTTAGAACCAAGATGTTCCAAACTATTACAGCTAGGATTATCTGCTGAGTTGATATAAAAAACTTATGGAAAACGTATTCAAGTATTACCAATTTTCAGAATTTTTCAAGGATGAATCTGGGACTTTTTCATCCAATGAAATTAGTTTTTCGGAACTAAACAATACTCATTTTCTGATTTTTGAAAAAACAAACCCCAACTTTAATTTATACGTTTCTAGATACAAAAACAGGAAAGAAATTGGTAAAAATGCTCCCGAGATTCTAGAAATTTTGGTTGAAAACTATGACAAAAGTATTCCTGAACATCGAATTGCGCTGAAACAATATTTTTCGGAATAGAAAGCATAAAAAAACTCATCTTTTTAGATGAGTTTTTTTGTACCCCAAGCATTCCAAAGTTCAAATATTTTAAATGATTTTAAAATAATTTTGGAATGTAAAATCTCTTTTAAAAATAAAACCCGCAACATATAAGTTGCGGGTTCGAGTGGTGAACCATATAGACCTGACTTCAAATAAAACATTTGAGTTTTTTGAAAAAATAAACTTGAAAATTTTAGATTAAAAAAAATTTGGAGATGAATAATCTATTTTTAAAATTACTTTAAAAGAAATTGAAGTGGGTTTCATAAAAAAATTGAAAAAGTATTTTGTAAACAAAAAAATGAAATTATGGGTGATTTTAATTTGATTTTAAAAGAAAATGAAAAAAATATCACAACAATTAAAAAGATGATATTTTAATTTGGTAACTAATCTCAAATATTTCTCGCTTTATTATCTGTTTGAAGAATCTCTGATGATCAATTCTGAGTTCAATATGAGTGAATTGTTTTGTGATGTCTTATTCTCAATTTGTAAAATTAATTGGTTGGCAGCTATTTTCCCAATTTCAAATCCAGGTTGATTCACTGTTGTTAATGAAGGTTCAATGATAGCCGCAATTGGGTCGTTATTAAAACCTACTACTGCAATGTCTTGTGGAATTTTTTTTCCTTGCGTTTTTAAATATTGAATGGCACTGATGGCAGCAGTATCATTTGAGGAATACAATCCATCAATTTCAGGATTTTCGAGCATTTTCTTTGCCATGATGACACCATCCTCTTCAGAAAGGTTGGATTCAAAAATTAAGTTTTCATCAATTGGTATTTGATATTTTTGAAGTGCGCCTAAATATCCCTCTTTTCGTTGTTTGTACAAGTCTATATTTTGTTTTCCGGAAAAATGGGCAATGTGTTTACACCCTTTTAAAATCAAATGTTCTGTAGCTTTGAAACTCGCAGTATAATTATCAATAGTAATGTTCACACAGTTGTCTAAATGACAGGGTCTGTCAAAAAAAACAATCGGATTTCCTAAGGATTGAAACGATTCTAAATGTTCATAATTGGTTGTTTCCATAGCAATAGAGATTAAAATTCCATCAACTCTATTGGCAATTAAATTATGAATAATTTTTTTCTCTCGTTCAAAACTGTCCAAACTTTGACAAATCACCACATTAAATCCTTTTTCTTGCGCAGTTTCTTCAATACCCGCAATTACAGTAGCAAAAAAGTATCTCGAAATTCTTGGCAATACAATGGCAATTGTTTGGGTTTTATTGGTTCTCAAATTAGACGCTAAAATATTTCGCTGATAGCCTAATTCTTTTGCCTTATTTAATATGAGTTCTTTCGTTTTTTGGGTAACTCTGTCACTATCATTCAAAGCCCTTGAAACCGTAGAACTATCAATTCCTAGTACTCTAGAAATATCGTGAATGGTAATTTTTTTCTGATTCATCTATTTAAAATGCAAAACTATTTTTAACTCTTTGGGAACTCTAATTGTATTCAATATGTATATTTTTTCGCCACGAATTCACAAATTTTCAATAATTCATCAATATAATTGTTTTCATCTTTGATGAAAATTGGATTTACGGAAGCAATAAATTCATGAATTAGTGGCAACCTATTTTTAAAATTCAATTTCACCCAACAGGTTATTGGAAACAAAAATAGGAAATATTTATTTATACAATCGATTGTATTTTTAAAATATTTTTTTACTTTTACCAAAATTTTACAAACTTATTAAAATGAAAACTTATTATAGCTCAAGATACGCTTCTTCTCCAAAAGATGTTAAATCATACGATACCAAACGATTACGTGAGGAATTTTTAATTGATACGCTTATGGTAGAAGATAAAATTAGTATAATTTATTCTCATTTTGACAGGTTTATCACAGGAAGTGCTGTTCCAAAAAACGGTTCTTTGATTTTAGAAACTATTGATGCTTTAAAATCGGAGTTTTTTTTAGAAAGAAGAGAATTAGGAATCATCAATGTTGGCGAAGCAGGAAGTGTAATTGTTGATGGAGTAACATTTACGTTAGAACACAAAGAGGCATTGTATGTTGGTCAAGGAAATAAAGAAGTGATTTTTTCTAGCAAGAATTCAGATACACCTGCACAATTTTATATAAACTCTACTCCTGCACACAAATCCTATCCAACAAAAAAAATTGGTAAAGAGGATGTTGAAACCATTGAATTAGGTGCTCCTGAAACTGCCAATGCAAGAACCTTGCGAAAATATATTGTGAATAGCGTTGTGGAGGTTTGCCAATTACAAATGGGAATGACAACGCTAAAACCAGGAAGTTCTTGGAATACGATGCCTGCACATGTTCATGACAGAAGAATGGAAGTGTATTTTTATTTTGAAATTGATCCAAATCAAGCAGTATGTCATTTTATGGGCGAACCACAAGAAACAAGACACATTTGGATGGCAAATCATCAAGCTGTCATTTCTCCTCCTTGGTCTATTCATTCTGGTTCAGGCACTAGTAGTTATTCCTTTATTTGGGGAATGGCTGGTGAAAATCTAGATTATGGTGATATGGATCATTGTAAAATAAACGAATTAAAATAACTATCAAACTTTAAAATATTATGTCAATCAATTTATTCGATTTAACAGGTAAAACAGCCTTAATAACTGGAGGAATTCACGGTTTAGGAATGGCAATGGCAAAAGGTTTAGGAAATGCTGGGGCTACAATTGTTGTAAATAACAACTCCGAAGAAGCTCTTGCTGATGCTGTTGCAGAATACAAAGCGTGCGGATTAAATGCTTTTGGATATGTATTTGATGTCACCAAAGAAAATGAAGTGATTGAAGCCATTGAAAAAATCGAGAAAGAAGTAGGTCCAATAGATATTTTGGTAAATAATGCTGGAATCATTAAAAGAACGCCCATTGTTGATATGGAAGTGAGTGACTTTAAAATGGTGATTGATGTTGATTTGGTGGGTCCTTTTGTCGTTTCAAAAAATGTCGCCAAAGGAATGATTCAACGTGGTGGTGGAAAAATCATCAATATTTGTTCTATGATGAGCGAATTAGGAAGAGATACTGTAAGCGCATATGCGTCCGCAAAAGGAGGATTGAAAATGCTGACAAAAAGCATGGCTACAGAATGGGCAAAATTCAATATTCAAACCAATGGAATTGGTCCTGGGTATTTTGCCACTAGTCAAACTGCTCCAATCAGAGTTGATGGACATCCATTTAATGAGTTTATCATCAGTAGAACTCCTGCTGCACGTTGGGGAGATCCTGAGGATTTACAGGGTGCTGCCATCTTTTTAAGTTCAAAAGCTAGTGATTTTGTAAACGGACATATTTTGTATGTTGACGGAGGTATTTTAGCTACTATTGGAAAACCTGCTAATGAATAAAATCATGAAATATTATTCTAATGTATTTCTTGTAAGTTTAGTATTGCTGTTTCTTTCTTGTTCTAAAGGATCATCAAAACTTATTGTTACTGTAAAAAATACGCTTTCAATTGATAGACAATTTGAAACTGTTGAATTATCTAAGGAACAATTAAATGTAAAAGATTTAAGTCTTTATGCAATTAAAGATATTGATGCTGGTGAATTTGTAGTATCTCAAACCGTTGATTTAGATGGTGATGGAATAATGGATCAATTACTATTTCAACCAAAAATAAATGTAAATTCAGAAAAGAAATTTGAAGTTGTTGTACTCCCCAAAGATAATAAACCGAAAGCTAATGTGTATTGTTACTCTCGATTTGTGCCTGAAAGAACAGATGATTACGCTTGGGAAAATGACAGAGTTGCTTTCAGAACCTATGGCCCAACTGCCCAAAAAATGGTAGAAGAAAACATCAAAGGTGGCACACTTTCTAGCGGAATTGATGCTTGGTTAAAACGAGTTGACTATCCAATTATCAACAATTGGTATAAAAAAGAAACAGAAACCGAAGGAACTTATCACGAAGATACAGGCGAAGGCTTGGATAATTTTCATGTAGGAATTAGCAGAGGTGTTGGAGGAATTGCTGTAAAAGAGGATAGTGTTTTTCATTATTCAAAGAATTTTATCAAATGGCGAACTATTACTTCTGGACCTTTACGTACAAGTTTTTATTTAGAGTATGCTAATTGGAAAGTTGGATCAAAGGAAATTAACGAATCAAAAATTATTAGTTTAGATTATGGAAGTAATTTATCAAAATTTGAAACAACAATTTCAGGAACAGAAACTATTTCTGCTGGATTAACGCTGCATGAAAATGATGGTGAAGTAACTGCAAACAATCAACTTGGTTTTATAAGTTATTGGCAACCTCATACAGACTCAGAACTTGGAACAGCCATTGTAACAAAAAACAACTATTTTGCTGGTCAAGAAACATATGAAACAACTGCAAAAGATGAAAGCAATGCTTATTTACATCTTCATGTTATTGACAATAAAACGATTTATTATGCAGGGTTTACTTGGAAAAAAAGCAATCAATTTAAAGATAAATTGGCTTGGGGAAACTATTTGAATGAGTTCTCAACAAAAATTAATAATCCGTTACTAATTGAAATAAAAAAATAAAATAACCTAAATGAGAATTTATCAATTATTAATTGGTCTAATTATTTTTTGTGCTTGCAACCAATCAAAACAAAAACCCGCAAAAGAGGCTGAAAATAAGACTTCTAAACCCAATATTGTCATTATTTATTTGGATGATTTAGGCTATGGGGATTTAAGTGCTTATGGTGCAACTGAACTAAAAACACCCAATATTGATGCGCTTGCCAATGGCGGAATTAAATTCACAAATGGCTATGCAACTTCTGCAACTTGCACACCAAGTAGGTATGGAATGCTCACAGGAATGTATCCTTGGAGAAATAAAAACGCCAAAATTCTACCTGGAACCGCGCCTTTATTAATTGATACTACCCAACAAACATTGCCCAAATTGCTCAAAAATAATGGCTATCAAACTGCCATTGTGGGTAAATGGCATTTAGGTTTAGGAACTGGTGTGGTGGATTGGAATCAGCATATTTCGCCAGGACCAAATGAAGTAGGTTTTGACGAATCTTACATCATGGCTGCAACACAAGACAGAGTGCCAACGGTGTATATCAACAATGGAAATGTAGTTGGCTTGGACAAAAATGATCCTATTGAGGTCAATTATTTTGAGAATTTTAATGGCGAACCAACTGCTATTTCCAATCCTGAAATGCTCACTATGAAATGGCATCATGGACATAACAGTAGCATTGTAAACGGCATTCCAAGAATTGGTTTTATGAAAGGTGGAAAAGCTGCCAAATGGAGTGATGTTGATATGGCAGATCATTTTTTAGGAAAAGCGCAAGACTATGTAAAAACGCATAAAGACAAACCTTTCTTTTTGTATTATGCCTTGCAACAACCTCATGTACCAAGAACGCCACATCCTAGATTTGTAGGAAAATCGGGCATGGGTCCAAGGGGTGATGTTATTTTAGAAGCCGATTGGATTGTGGGGGAATTTATGAAAACCTTAAAAGAACAAGGGATTTTAGAAAATACCTTAGTCATTTTCTCAAGTGATAATGGCGCTGTTTTGAATGATGGTTATTATGATGATGCTGTGGAAAAAATTGGTAATCACAAACAAAATGGTGATTTAAGAGGTGGTAAATACAGCATTTTTGAAGCAGGACCAAGAGTGCCTTTCATAACCTATTGGAAAGGAAAAATTATACCTCAAGTGTCTGATGCTATTGTTTGTCAAATGGATTTATTAGCTTCTATTGCAAAATTGATTGGTTCTGAAGAATCAACTACAGATAGTGAAAATATCTTGGAGGCTTTCTTAGGAAACTCTAAAAAAGGTCGTGATCAATTGATTATTGAAGCTACTGGAAAAACTGCCTTAAGAAGTGGTGACTGGTTATACATTCCAGCCTATGATGGCAAAAACTTCCGTGAAGAAGTTGGTATTGAAGTGGGGAATTTCCCTTTTGAGCAATTATACAATCTAACAAAAGACAAAAGTCAACAAAACAATTTAGCGAATTCAAATCCTGAAAAAAGAAACGAAATGAAAAAACTATTCATTCAATTAAGGGGTGAAGATTACAATATTGGAGTAAAAGAAGTTGAGTTTAAATAAAAATAAATAATAAAATAATATGAGTAGAGTAGTCACATTTGGAGAAATCATGTTACGATTAGCTCCTGAAGGGTTTTTAAGATTTTCACAAGCAAATAGCTTTGATGTTGTCTATGGTGGAGGAGAATCGAATGTTGCAGTTTCTTTAGCAAATTATGGCATTTCAGTAGATTTTGTAACGCGTTTACCAAAAAATGATATTGGAGAATGTGCCATGATGGAAATGCGCAAAAGAGGCGTTGGTGTTGATAAAATTGTTTGGGGTGGTGATCGTTTAGGAATTTATTTCCTTGAAACAGGAGCTGTTTCTAGAGGTTCTAAAGTCGTTTATGATAGAGCACATTCAGCAATGGCAGACATTCAACCAGGCATGGTAAATTGGGAGGAAGTGTTTAAAGGCGTAGAATGGTTTCATTGGACAGGCATTACACCTGCAATTTCTCAAAGTTCAGCAGATGTTTGTTTAGAGGCTGTAAAAACAGCAAGCAAAATGGGAATTACTATTTCAACAGATTTAAATTACAGAGCAAAACTTTGGAAATTTGGAGGAGATAGAGAAGCAATCATGACTGAATTAACTTCGTTTTGTGATATCATCTTAGGAAATGAAGAAGATGCTGAAATGCATTTTGGTATCAAACCAGAAGGATTAGCCGTTCAAACACATGGACATGATGTAAAGGCAGAAGCTTTCTTATCAGTATGTCAACAAATGATGGCAAAGTTCCCAAAAGCTAAAAAAGTAATTACCACTTTAAGAGGTTCTATCTCAGCATCACACAATACTTGGGCTGGTGTTTTATATGATGGAAAACAAATGCTACAAACACGTCAATATCAAATCACTGACATTGTTGATAGAGTTGGTGGTGGTGATAGTTTTATGGGAGGCTTAATCTACGGATTATTAACGTATCCAGACAATGATCAAAATGCATTAGATTTTGCAGTGGCAGCATCTTGCTTAAAACACACTATAAAAGGAGACGCGAACTTAGTAACAGTAGATGAAGTTACCAAACTTATGGGTGGTGATGCATCTGGTAGAGTGGCAAGATAATTCAGATAAAATGATCATAGATTCACTACACAACGCTTCAAAATACACCAATTTGCATCCTCTTTTTGCAAAAGCTTTTGATTTTATTCGTCAAAATGATTTTGCAACTATCGAAAATGACGTCATCGAAATCGAAGAAGGATTGAAGGTAATTGTCAATACAGCTCAAGGAAAAACTCGGGAAATGAGTTATGCTAAATTTGAATGCCATAATCAACATATTGATATTCAAGTTTGTTTACAAGGTACTGAAACCATGGGATGGAAACCAAGAGAAAAATGTACCAAACCAAAAGGCGATTACAATTCTGAAAAAGATGTCCTCTTTTTTGATGATGTTCCAGACATGGATTTTCAATTAACAGCTGGGCAATTTGTCATCTTCTTTCCTGAAGATGTTCATGCGCCAATGATTGGTGAGGGAATAATTAAGAAATTGGTATTTAAAGTTAAAATTTAAAAAAATGAGCAAAATACAAGTTGTCATCAATACCATCGTTCAACAAGGAATGCTTCCATTGTACTTTCATGCACACGAACATACCACTATAGAAGTGTTAAGAGCTTTATACAGAGCTGGGATAAAAGCCGTAGAATATACAAGTCGTGGAGAAACTGCTGCCAGTAATTTTACCAAAATGGTTGCCATTAGAAATTTAGAAATGCCTGATTTATTATTAGGAATTGGCACCATTAAAAACAAAAAGCAAGCAGAAAAATACATTGAAATAGGCGCTGATTTTTTTATCAGTCCTGGTTTTGTTCCAGAAGTTGCTGCATTGCTCAAAGAAAAAGAAATCTTATACAGTCCAGGCTGTATGACTCCTACAGAAATTATTGTTGCTGAGAATGCAGGGATACAATTCATCAAATTATTTCCCGGAAATATGTTGGGTCCTGATTTTTTAAGTGGCATAAAAGATATTTTTCCTGACTTGGTTTTTATGCCTACTGGAGGTGTAGATACCACAGCTGAAAACATTGGTGCATGGTTTAAAGCAGGCGTTTCTGCGGTTGGAATGGGCAGCAAATTGATCAGTAAAACATTGATGGCAAACAACGATTATACAACCATTGAATCTGAAACCAAAAAAGTATTGCGTTTGATACAAACTATTAAAAATAACTAACCTAAAAACGCCATGACTGCAACAAACACAACTATAGGAAAATACAGATGGACTATTTGTGGTTTGCTTTTTTAAAAAAAATATTTATTCCTTCGTAATATTGAAGTGAGTTAAAATAGATTTTAATCAGTTTTCTTAAGATAAATATTATAAATCAACCCAACTAAAATCAATGAAATCCCAACTAAAGTCCATAAATTATAGTTTTCTTCGAGTACAATAACACCAAAAATAATTGTAAAAATAACTTCCAAATATTTTAAAGGTGCAACTAATGAAGTTTCTCCAACTTGGAATGCTTTTGTCAAAAATAACTGCCCAATATAACCAAAAAGTCCGAGACTAAGTAATAGAAACCATTCTGAAAAATTGGGTTGTTTCCAATGATTTATAGACATAAAACCGCCAAATAAAAAAGCCATTATCATAAAATAATTTATAATTACTAATGGATGATCATTTGTTCCAATTTTTCTTAAAACAACAAAAGTTAACCCCATAAAAAATGCTGATGAAATTGCTAAAATCAATCCAATTGTTGTGACGTCAATACCAAAGCCTTTTATGATAAGGACCCCTATAAATGCAATGATAAATAGCACCCATTGAATTGCTTTTATTTTTTCTTTTAAAAAAAACATTGCAAAAACCCCCGCAAAAATTGGTGCTGTGTATCTAAGAGAAACTGCGGTTCCAACAGATAAATACTGTAATGATGAAAAAAAACAAGAAAGAGAAATAAGACCCAAAAAACCTCTTGCTATTAATAATCTCTTTTTGTTTCCTAAAAAGGGAATTTTTTGTTTTAAAACAATTGGAATTGTAAATGCCAATGTTCCTAAAGTCCTAAAAAATACTATTTGATACACATTGAAATTTGATAAGTATTTAACAACAATATTCATAAGCGCAAAAGCAATTACGCTAAAAATCATGAAATATATTGGAGCGTTTTTGTTCATATTAAAAAATATTAATCATATAAAAAATCAATTTTCAGAGTGATTAAAATTATTTTAGATTCATTTATACTTTTCAAAAGTAACATGTTAATTATCAAAAAAATATTATTTTAAAAACCTTTTTCAATAAAAATGGGCAAGAAATACTTCCCTACTATGATTAAAGTAAGGGCTGCCATCCACTCATAAGAAGCAATTGCCAAACCTGAGGCAAATCCCGAGCCTGACATTCCAATAAATTGTTCAGCAGAAATATTTGCTGCAATTAACGAGGCTCCAATTGCCCACCAAGGCAATGATTTACTGGCTAAAAAGTAATCTTCGGCATTTTTTTTGATGCCCTTTTTTGTCTCTAGAAACCCATAATCCTACTCCTAGAATCAGAATAGCATACGCAATAAAAATGATGTAATCTATTAGATGAAATTTTGAAGTCATTATTATGTATTTAGTTGAATGTGAATTATTTTTTACTTTATGTTAGGATCGTATTTAGGGTTCTCTGTCGGAAATTGAGCATCAACTTTATGATACCATTTAAACAAAAGTTCTTTTAATTCCAGTACTTTCTCAGGGTTTTCATTCAATAGATTTTGTTCTTCTGATATATCATTATTTAGATTATACAACTCATAACTATCATTTTCAAAATGCCGTATTAGCTTCCAATCTCCTTTTCTAACAGCGCTGTACGGCTTTGCTCCTTGTGTATGATAATGGGGATAATGCCAAAAAAGGGCCTCTCTTTCATAAGCGTTTTCATTATTTATAATTGGCAGTAGGCTAATACCATCTATCTCTTTTTTTATTGATGATGGCAACTCTAAACCCGCTAATTCTAGTAAAGTTGGATAATAATCCATAGAAATTATTGGCGTGTAAGATTTAGTCCCCTTATCAATCATATCTGGAGCTACAATAATACTTGGCACTCTAACGCCACCCTCATACATATTACCCTTACCTTCTCTTAAAGGATAATTATCGGTCACCTTATTTTTTTTATTGCCAATTAATCCTCCATTATCCGATGTAAACACAATAATGGTATTTTCTAGAATTTTAGCACGCTCTAACTCATCAATAATTCGGCCTACAGCATCATCCATATGCTCTACCATAGCAGCATAAACGGCATTTTTTTGATACGCAGATGAATCAACTAAGGCAGTATACTTATTTACTTTTTCTTCTTTGGCCTGCAATGGAGTGTGCACATTATAAAGCCAAAAATTTAAAAAAAAGGGTTTCTCATTATGCGCTTTTATGAACTCACAGGCTTCATTTGTCAAACGCTCTGTAAGGTATTCATCACTAGGTAAATCTTTTAAGCGAGGGTTCCCAAAGGGTGCAAAATACCCCTTACTGCCCATTGCAACATTTCTATTAGGACTCCCTTTTGACCAACCCCCTTTATTCATATCGAAACCTTGATTTTCAGGCCAGTATATAGCATCTTCGCCCAAATGCCACTTGCCTATATGAGCAGTGGTATAACCATTTAGTTTAAAAGCCTCTGCTAGTGTTACCTCTGTAGTATCCATATACATCGTCCAGTCTGGCACCTTAAGCTTAGCATAAGGTTTTTTATGCCCTTCAATCCAATCAGTGCAGTTAATTTTAGCAGGATATTTGCCAGTCATAATACTGGCTCTGGTAGGAGAACAAACAGTACAAGCAGCATATCCATTAAAAAAACTAACTCCCGCTTTTGCTAGTTTATCTACATTAGGGGTTTGATAGTAATCACTTCCATAACAACTAATATCTTTCCATCCCAAATCGTCCACTAAAATAAATACTACATTGGGCTTTTTTGTATTCGTGTTATCAAAAACATTTTTACAAGAAATACATAAAATAACTAAAAGAGATAGTCCTATTAAAATTTGAATTTTTATTTGATTTGCCTTATTCATTGTATTAAATTATTTTTCACTCAACTCAGCGTTCAATAATAAGCTTAATTCTTTAGCTTTTTGAGGATACTTACTCGCCAAATTATTTGTTTCACTTGGATCTTCTGGTAAAAAGAAAAGCGCACCTTCATTACCTATGTAATCAAATATCATTTCATCGATACTACCTTTGCTGCGAACCTTACCTGGTGGAATGTACTTCCACGCACCTTTGCGAATGGATTTTATACCCACTCCTTGCAAAACAACGTGTTCTCTACCTTTGTTGGATTTTCCGGTTAGCAGATTAATGAGGTTTTGACTATCGATTTCAAAATCATCGGAAATCTTACCTCCTGTTAAGTCCGCAAAACTGGCCAATAAATCTGCCTGACTTATAATAGCATCTGAGACCCCTTTTTGTATATTGTTGGGACCCGAAACAATAAATGGCACACGACAGCCTCCCTCCCAAGCACTATATTTTCCACCACGATATGGCCCTGTTGGTTGATGATCGCCATTCTTCTCATAAGCACCATCATAGTAGCCATCATAAACTGCGGGTCCATTGTCACTAGTGAATACAATAATTGTATTTTCATACAAACCATTTTCTTTTAAAGATTTTACAATCTGTCCTACATTCCAATCTAATTGTACCACTACATCACCGCGAACACCTAGAGATGTAGAACCTTTAAAACGTGGATGTGGAATTCTAGGTACGTGGTTTTCATGCGAAGCATAAAATAAAAAAAACGGTTTCTTTTTATTCTTCTCTATAAAATTTACGACTTTATTTAGATAAATATCGCCCATATTTTCATCCTTCCATCGAGCACTTTTTCCTCCACTCATCCAACCAATACGACCTACGCCATTCACAATAGTACCTGAATGTTGTATGTTGGTTTGAGTTTTTAATAACTCAGGATGAGACAAACCAGTTGGGTCATTACCAATAGGCTTTTTATAACTTACTTGTACAGGGTCGTTGCTATCCAAATTTTCAATATATCCATTTTCTATATACACTGAAGGTACACGATCATTTGTTGCTGCCATATGGTAAGAATAGTCAAAACCTACCTCGTTTGGCCCAGGTGTAATAAAGGTATTCCAATCTAATGGATTTTTAGGACTACCCAAACCCAAATGCCACTTACCCACTAAGCCTGTTGTATAACCTACGCCTTTTAACATAGCTGGTAATGTAGGTTGTGCTGGATCAATAATTAATGGTGCGTTTCCTGGTAATACTTTTTCTTGTTTTGCACGATAATTACGGAATGGATATTGACCCGTAAGTATAGAATAACGCGAAGGTGTGCAGGTTGAAGCTGTTGCATATCCTGCAGTAAAACGCATACCTTCTTCAGCAAGTTTATTTATATTAGGTGTAGGAATTGCTTCTCCTCCGTAACAACCAATATCGCCATAACCAATATCATCTGCATAAATTAAAATGATGTTTGGATTTTCTTGAGATAATACCATTTGAGTACCTAGTAATACAAGCACAATAGTTACCATCCATTTTATTTTATGTTTCATTTCCCTAATACAAAAAATCATATTTTAAATTTTATTTTTAACGTAAACTTCTATTGTATTCATACTATTACTCATCTTATCAAATTATTCTCTAAATGTTTCTGCATCAACAAAAAAATAAATAGAGTACATCTTTTTAAAGATTTTAATACTTCGCTAAAGTATAAAGTATGACACCTTACTGTTTTAACAATTGTACAGCTATTTTATATTTTTATCCATTAGTAGTCGAATTAAATCGATTAGAAAATGCATACAAAAAAAGGGATACCATAGCATAAATCATTTTTTTGAATTTTGATTTTAACTTAAAATACCCCTAGAAAACGAGAAATCTCTTGAAATAATTTACCCGAACTATTTATTTCATTACTACTGATTATTGAATTACATTTTTGAATTTGCCTTTATGAAATTGTATCTCCCTTAGTTTAGCAACTCTTTTACCTTTGTTGACCTCAATAAAAATGATTGTAAAATCTAGTTTATAAATATCATTGGGAATAATTCCTATATACCTGATAATTGCAGTTTACTGCATCTTCATTTTCAAAACCTTTAGAGTTGTTTTATCTATTCAGCAAGATTAAAACTAGCACTTAATGAAGCATTTGAACTACCACCAATATATACTTTAAAATCGCCAGGTTCTGCCTCCCACTTATTGTTTACTGTATAATATTGAATGGTTTCTTTATCAATAGTAAAAGATACTTCTTTAGACTCACCAGGTTTTAAAGTAACCATTTCAAAACCTTTCAACTCTCTTACGGGTCTTGTTGTTGAACCTACCAAATCTTGAATATACATTTGCACCACTTCTTTACCCGTATAATTACCGGTATTTTTTAAAGTACAGGAAACCTGTATAGCACTGTCTTTTGATAAATAATTTGTACTTAACTTGATATCCTCATAAGAAAAAGATGTGTAACTTAACCCAAACCCAAACTCATATAAAGGCTCATTATCAACATCAGAGTAGTGACTCCAATACACACCTTTTCCTTTTTTTAATACGGGTCTTCCTGTAGTTTTATGATTATAATAAATTGGCACTTGTCCTACGTTTTTTGGAAAACTCATTGTTAGTTTACCACTAGGATTATAATCACCATATAAAACCTCGGCTATGGCATTACCACTTTGCGTACCTAATTGCCAAGCTTCTACTATAGCTGGTAAATGTTCATCTGCCCAATTAATTGCCAAGGGCCTTCCGTTCATTAAAACAAGTACTATATTTTTATTGACTTTATACACAGCTTCTAACAATTCTTGTTGCAAACCTGGTAAATCTAAGTTTGTTCTACTTCTTCCTTCTCCAGATTGTAAACCGTGTTCACCAAGTACCATAAGAACTACATCTTTATTTTTTGCAGCATTTACAGCCTTTTTAATCCCAGTTCTATCTGAAGTATTAATTTTAATTTCATCTCTAGAGTTCGGCTTTCCTTCAAACACTTTTGGTCCTGGTTGATAGCTAATTCTATTATTTGTATATGTATTTAAGCCTTCTAGAACAGAAATAGCAGTACCATCTTTAGAAGCTACTCTCCAATTGCCTAATGGACTTGTTTTATCATTAGCAAGTTCACCCACAACTAAAATATCTAGTCCCTCTTTTTTAAGTGGTAATAATTGGCCTTCATTTTTTAATAAAACAATAGATTTTTTTGCGATATCTAAAGCGTCTGCATGTAATTTTTTATTGCCTAATACTTCTTTTTCTCTTTCTAAATCGCAATATTTATACGGGTCATTAAAAAGTCCCAATTCAAATTTCACTTTTAAAATTCTACCAGCAGCTTCATCTACTAAAACCTCATCTACTTGCCCATCCTTTACCAAATTCGCAAGATGTTTTACATACGCAAAAGATTGCATATCCATATCGTTACCTGCTAAGACCGCCATTTTTGTAGCTTCTTCTAAATCTTTTGCGTAGGTATGTGCTACTAATTCTGCTATTGTACCCCAATCAGATACTACAAAACCATCAAAGTTCCATTCCTTTTTTAAGAGTTCTCGTTGTAAATACGTATTTGCTGTTGCAGGAATACCATTTAAATCGTTAAAGGAATTCATAAAGGTTTTTACACCTGCATCTGCTGCCGCTTTAAATGGTGGTAAAATAAAGTTATGCAACGTAGAGGTTCCTACATCTACAGTATTATATTCTCTACCAGATTCAGCAAACCCATAAGCTACAAAATGTTTAGCGCAAGCAGCAATTGTATTGTGAGCAGATAAATCATCACCCTGAAACCCTTTGACTCTTGCTGTTGCGATAAGGCTTCCTAAATAGGTATCTTCTCCTGCTCCTTCCATAACTCTGCCCCATCTGGCGTCTCTAGAGATATCAACCATTGGAGCAAATGTCCAGTTTATTCCTTGTGCTGATGATTCTATGGCTGCATTTCTAGCTGATTGTTCAATAGCTTTTAAATCCCAACTTGCAGATTCTGCTAGGGGCACTGGTGCTAATGTTTTCTGACCGTGTATAACATCTAAGGCAAATATTAAAGGAATACCTAGTCGTGTTTTTTCTACTGCTATTTTTTGTATTTCCAATACAGCTTCTGCACTTTTAACATTTAGCATAGATCCTACTAAACCCTGTTCTATATGTTTGTATTTAGTTGCATCACTTCCTGCTTTTGGGCTTGGCCCAGTAGGATCAAAAAAACCTGTATATTGGTTCATTTGACCAATCTTTTCTTCAAGAGTCATTAAACGTAATAAAGAATCTACTTTTTTATCTATGGCTATTTTAGACTTTTTACCTGTCGATGATTCACAGCTTATTATTACAGTAAGCAGCACGAGAATTTTAAAAAGTGTTGTGTAGTTTTTCATTTTTTTGTTTTGTGTAGTTTTTGATAATTTTTCTTTCAAATCAATAGTTTTGTTTTAAGGTTGTAGAATGCAAAATTAATTCGTCTTTAAAACTTTATCCGTACATTTTTAATTGAATTGATCATTTTACCCCCTCCAAGCCATTTTTTGCACGTTTAAAGTTTTTCTCCTGACGCTTCTTAAGTGTTTCTTTTCTACGATCAACTTGTGGTACTTGGGTAACTTTATACTTCATCCTAAGCTCTTTAAGTTTTAACTTTAAGTCTTTTACTACTTTTATATATGCTGTATTAGAGTAAACGTTGCGCATCTCATTAGGGTCATTTTTAAGATTATATAACTCCCATTCTTCATCATTGGGTACATCTAATCCATAAAATTTTATCAATTTAAAGTGCCCATCTGTTACCCCTTCATGACGTCGCACAGCATGGTAGCCTGGATATTGATAATAATGGTAATACAAATGTGTTCGCCAATCTTCAGGAGACTTCCCTTTTAATAGCGGTAATAAACTTAACCCTTGCATGTCTTGGGGAATCTGAACACCTGCAATATCTAAAAACGTCTCTGCAAAATCAATATTTTGAACTAAGTGCTTGTCACAAGAATTAGGTGTAATCACATTTGGCCATTTGGCTATTAAGGGTGTTCGGAATGACTCTTCGTACATAAAACGTTTATCAAACCAGCCATGTTCACCAAGATAAAAACCTTGATCGGAAGCATACATTATCACTGTATTTTGGTCTAAACCATTTTCTTTTAGATACTTTAATAGCACTCCAATTTGTTCATCCATACCAGAAACACAAGCCATATAATCGCGCATATAAGTCTGATATTTCCAGCGTACCAGTTCCTTTCCAGTTAAATTTTTTGTCTTTAACTCGTTCCATCTATCACTTCCCTTAACAACCTTTAAATCTTCTAGCATGCGCATGGTGTAAGCGATGGTCATGTCCTGATTCTTGGCAGCTGTACCTCGATGATCATAATCATCGAATAACGATTCGGGTTCAGGAAATACAACATTTTTATAATGCTCTTGCCAACGTTTCATAGGTTCCCATTTACGATGCGGTGCTTTATAGTGCACCATCATCATAAAAGGATTATTCGTATCCCGACCATTTTCTAGCCAATTAATGGCTCGTTCTGTAATGACTTCGGAGGAGTGACGTCCTTTATAATGCGTGGTATCTTTTTCGGTTACAAACTCAGGATTCCAATAATTTCCTTGTCCTGGTAATACCTCCCAATAGTTAAAGCCTTGTAACTTGCCATCCAGATGAATTTTACCTACCATAGCTGTTTGGTAGCCATGCTGTTGTAATATCTTCTGAAACTGTTCTTGATTATGATTAAAAGGTACGCGGTTATCTACTTTTCCGTTGATGTGGCTATGCTTACCCGTGAGCAGAGTGGCTCTACTTGGTGCACAGATAGAGTTGGCCACATAGGCTTTTTCAAACAACATTCCTTCCTTAGCCAAACGATCTAGATTAGGAGTAGGATTTAATTGTTGAAACCGATCTGCATAGGCTCCTAAAGCCTGATAGGCATGATCATCGGAAAATAACCAAATGATGTTAGGGCGAGCCTGTTTATTATTAGGTTTCGTGCATGAAACTACAACAAATCCTAAAAGAAGGATATAGGTTATTAATTGTTTTAATATTTTCATAGGTCTAAGATTCTATTTTGAATATTAACAATCAGACCAACTGGTTTTGTAAGTACTTTTTACTATTCTTGTTTTTGAAATTTTGCTAAACGACTTTTTAGTATTCATTTTTCTAATTTTTTAAAATTTGTAACATGCGTTTTTCATAATCGCCCAATTGTTCTTCTTCTGGTATATAATTCATCAACACCTTGGCATCCTTATCTATCCAATCTATCATATTAAGCACGGTTAATGTTGCTTCTGATTTTTCTGTAAGAAGCGTTTGTAAACATTTTAACCCTTTTTTCTTTTTCTTATTGCGTATTAGTGTCCAAGCAGCCATTGCACGTACCTCGTCGCAATCGTCATTAAGAACTGTTTCTGCAGCTTTATAATCGTCAAGTAAAAAGCAACCCACGATACCCCAATAGCGAAGTCCTGAATCGGTTGATTTTAATAGTTTTTGTAATTTGGGTAAATTTTCCTTTTTCTTTTCAAGTGCCACATCTGCAGCATCTAATAACGCTGGTAGGCTATAAAGTTCAGGATTACGAACCATTTGATAAATGGTGGTGTTATGATCTGATGCCCGTTTTAACATTTCAGATTCTGGAAGTAATCCTGAATCGTGTATTTTTAATTGCCAATTACGCAAAGCCTCACGCATTTTTTTAATTTGCTCGTGATGTGTATCGCTCCCTACTAAATTGTGAATATTATCAGGATCATTGTTCAAATCATAAAACTCTTCGGAATACATTTTCGGATAAAAGTATTTCGACTGCACTTCATTGGCTTTGCCTTCTTTTACATAATTATCCCAAGACTGAGCTGCTTTTGCCTTCCAAAGGTATCCAAGCTTCTGCATCCAGGGAACATACGGCATATAATTGCGGATGTAAAGAAAATCCTTTGAATATACAGCCCTGGCGTTATCCAATCGTTCATCCATTCTACCACGGAAAGCAAAATGAAATGGTTGTTCTGCTTCCTTTTCTTTCCCTATAAATATATTTCCTTGCATACAGTCAGGCACTTCGCTACCGGTAAGACTTAACCAAGTTTTTGGCATATCTACGAAGCTCACTAAACGATCTACTGTTGTTCCTTTCTCGGCATTTGGCCATAAGTGTTTATATTTTTCAGGAATTCTAATAATTAGAGGCGAGTGAATTCCACCTTTAAACAAAAAACGTTTACTGCGTGGCATAACTCCACCATGATCAGAATTATAGATTACAATGGTATTTTCTGCCAGTCCAAGTTCTTCCAATTTTTGAATAGCTTCACCAATCTTGGCATCCATTTTTTTAATTGCATCATAGTATAATGCATAATTTTTTCGAATGGTGGGCAAATCTGGATGGTAGGCATACAATTCCAAATCGTTAGGACTATGTTCCGTTTTTTCAATATCACGTCCATCTTTACCATCATGAGCTTTGCTTTCGTGAGACTCACCAAAATTAATAATTTGAAAGAAAGGCTGATTCGCTTTAAGAATATCCCATTCGACTTCAGGTTGGCTATTATTATCCCAACATTCCTTGTCATCTCTTCCACCAATATTATAGTCAGTTTTTTTAGAATTTGCTACATAGTATTTGTTTTTCTTCAATGCATCAGGATAATAAGGTATCATGTCATGCGGAATATTGTTTCTACTTCTCATGTGGTGTGTCCCCATTGAAATAGCATTAACACCTGTTATCCATGAACTTCTCTGAGGTGCACAAACCGGAGCATTGGCATAACAATGGGTATAACGAAAACCTTGCTCTGCTAATCCATCAATATTTGGGGTTTCTGCATAAGGGTTACCATAAGACCCAATCCAGTTAACGCTGTTGTCTTCGCTTGTAAGCCAAAGGATATTGGGTTTGTCTTGTGCGTTTGTATTCACTACCAAGAAAACCACTACATACAAAAAAAATCTTATTTTAGGCATTAGATGAAATTTTATTTTTACTAAGTTAGTGAGTATACAACCTTACTTTTTTAATGATTGTACACTTGTTTTATAAATATATACATCTCTATTAAAATGATACGATTATGGCATCTTTAACTCATAGGGAGTATTGAATATGAGTATTTAATGTTAAATCAGCATTTTTATGAAGAAGAAAGACATCATTTATAAGATGTAGCTCCTTTTTATCTAGAATTAAAAATTGTTTCGCCTATGTCTAAATACCCCTTACTTCTTTATTTTTCCAGAAAATGGCCAATGCGGATTGGCTTCACTCTGATTTAACATTATGGTATCCATTTCCTTTACCCTTTTGGTATACTCCAATGCAAGATTTTGCTGCTCATACACATCGTTATTAATATTATAGAGTTCGGCATTACCACTTTTCTGATAACGCAATACTTTCCAATCGCCTTTACGCAAAGCAGTTCTGAAGCCTTCTTGCGTTTTACCTTCTTGCAATTCCCAGTATAGGTGTTCGTGCTTTTTTTGGGTATTACCCATTAACTCAGGCAAGAAAGATATACCATCGGTTTGAGAAGGACTTTCTACACCCACTATTTGAGCCAATGTTGGCATGATATCATAAAAAATACCTGGATGATTAGAAATGCTTCCTGCTTTAATCTTTCCTTTCCACCAGGCAATCATAGGAACACGAATACCTCCTTCATACATATCTCTTTTTTTACCTTTTAATCCTCCAGCGCTTTTAAAGAATAAATCGCTGTGATTTTCGGCTTGTGGCCCATTATCACTAGTAAAAACTACCAATGTGTTATCTAATTCGTTCATTTCCTCTAGCTTATCTAACAAACGTTGTACTTGTTCATCTAGCATGGTAATGCGTGATGCATGACGTCGTTCGTTTTCTGGCCAACCAAACTCATTGTAGCGTTCAGTTTCTCTTAAATCGGGTTCATGGACGTGAGGAGTTCTATATGACATCACTAGAAAAAGCGGTTTATTAGCATCTCTTTTTTTATCTAAGAAATCAATCGCTAAATTGGTACGGAAAACGTCTTTGCAATCATATTGTTTCCAATCATAATAAAGCACACTATCTCTTTTGTTTACCCAATGGTCGTTTTCATCAAACTTTCCACCCTCTAACTTATTGCCCCATTGCTCTTGTATTGCGTAATCAAAACCTCTACCTGTTGCCCAAGTACTTACATCTTCAGGAACCCCAAGATGCCATTTGCCAATAAATGAAGTTTGATAACCAGCATCTTTAAGCATTTCTCCAATAGTAATTTCTGATTTTTTTAGTGCTACTCGCCCCCAGTTGCCATCTGCTACATGACCATAATTACCTCTAACATTTAACTTACCCACCTGCATACCTGTCATTAACACCCCTCTTGATGGTGCACATACAGCACTTCCTGCATAAAACTGCGTAAACCGCATGCCTTCGCTAGCTAATTTATCAATATTGGGTGTTTTTATTACTTCTTGACCATAGCAACCTAACTCACCATACCCCATATCATCCGCTAAAAGAATCACAATATTGGGTTGTGAAGGTTTGTTTTGATGCTCTGTTTTTTTAGAAGTATTGTTGCAAGAGAAAATTAAAACAGTGATACTAACATAAATTGTTTTTAAAGACATACGTTTCATTATAAAAAGTATTTACAAAATATATTATTTACTGCGAGGTGCAACTAACTGATAAGAACCATTTTCATCGGCAATACGTATCTCATCATGATAAACTGTACGAGAATAATTAGCAGGCATATCTATACCCCAAGAATTGTTTTTAAACTGTGCAGAGTAAAGGCCAAACTTCAGATAAGCCCCTTCTTTCTTTTCAATTTGATGGTTATCCCCAATCCAATCTACAACAAGCTTATTATTACACCACACCTGTATAATACCGTCTTTATTATCAATTTTATAATGAATTACCCAATCTACCCATTTTCCAATTTCAATTGGTAATTTTACCATTTCTCGGGAAGCAGTTCCTTCTAAACCTAAGACTTCACTATCTACAATTACCTCTTTATTTCCTATGTACCTTATAAGAAGGGGTTGTGGCTGACCTAGACCCAATTCTTTAGGGTATTTCCAGTCGAAATAATGCCATTGCAGCAGCATACCCTGATCTTGGATGCTATCAGAATCATTAAAATCATCACCCAACATAGTGCTTATTCCTAACCAATACTCTTTACCTGGTTTAAAAATGATGTCTTCCCTGTTCAAACTAACTTCGGTTCTATACCTTACTTCTTTGTCTGGGCTTATTTGAGTTTTCATTACGTATTTTCCAGCACGTGCATTTTTCATCTTTACCACTTCAGGTGCATTTCCTGATTTTTTAAGATTCATTTGCCCGGATTCAAAACCCTCCTCAAACAATAGCGCCTTTTTTTCAATTTGTTTTGTTAATTTTTGCGCTTCTGCGTTTAAAAAAAATGACAAAAATACTACCGCTATTGCTAATTTTTTTTTCATACTATTTATGTTGAGTTTGTTAATTTAATTCCTTACTGGGGCTACAAGATCATAGCATCCGTCAGCTCCAGCAATTCGAAGATTATCGTGGTAAACTGTACGTGTAGCCCCTTGTGGCATTGATATTACAAAATCTTTGTCTGGATTAAATTGAGCAGCATATAGCCCAAATTTCATATAAGCTCCCTCAATCATTTCTACCTGGTGGTTATCTCCTGTCCAATCCAATACCTGGGTACCATTCCACCATATTTGAATTATACCATCCTTGTCATCAAACTTTATATGAATTACCCAATCTATCCATTGACCAATTGTTGCAGGAACATCTGCTAAGTACCCATCTATCATTTCACATTGAATATTTATTTTACCATTGTCATAACGTAATACGAAAGGCTGAGCATCTGGCACTTCTGGACGTCTCCAATTATCGTAATGCCATTGCATTATCATGCCTTGATCATTAAAAGGAGAAGGCAATACAAAATCTGTATCTAACTTTGTACTGATACCTACCCAATATTCTTCTTCAGGCTTAAAGTACATGGCATCTTTAAGGGAAAGCTCAGTACGATACAGATTATCTCTTTCTGGGGATATTTGCGATTTAAGTATATACTCACCTTCACGAGCATCTGTGGTTTTTATAACTTCGGCTGGGTTACCGCTTGTTTTAATTTCTTTTATATTTGACGTATAATCACCAGTTTCAAAAGACTCTTGCATTGTTAATTGAGCACCAGCGACACAGTCGCCAACTTCATCTGGCGGTACTATTATATTATTATCCTGCTCTTTTTTTTCACATGAAACCGATAGTACTAAGATTAGCACCATACATAATTTTGATATCTGTAATGTATTACAATGGAATTTGCTATTTGTTTTTGTTTTCATCTCTTATCTATTTTTAATTAAAACTAATTTAATGTTTAGGCGCTACAAGTTCGTAACATCCTTCTTTGCCTGCAATACGTACTTCATCATGATAAACAGTACGAGACTGTCCTTTAGGCAGTGGACCCATGTTTGTTTCTCTATATTGAGATGAATACAATCCAAATTTCATATAAGTAGAACCATTCGCCCTTTCTTCCTGATGATTATCTCCAGTCCAATCAACCACTTTATTACCGTTCCACCATACCTCAAAAAGACCTTCTTTACTATCGAACTTTACATGAATCACCCAATCTACCCATTCGCCAAATTTGGCAGGAGTTGAAGCTAAATAATCATCTAACAACTCACATTGTATGTATACTTTTCCATCTCTATAGCGTCCAACAAGTGGTTGAGCATCCGGAACTCCTGTGCTACGCTGATGATAATGCCATTGAAATATCATTCCTTGATCATTGAAAGAGTGGAACATGTTAAAATCTTCATCAAGTTTGGTACTTATTCCTACCCAATACTCCTTTTGTGGTTCAAACAACAACCCTGATTTATTTAACGTAACTTCTGTTCGGTAGGGATGAGCAGTTTCAAAAGATAATTGATATTTCATGACATAATTCCCTCCTCGTGCAGTTTCACTTTGTATCACTTCAGGAGGATTGCTCCTATCACCCGAAACCTTTAAGTTTAATTCTCCTAGTTCAAATCCTTCTTCGAATATCAGTTGGGCACCTTCTTTACATTCTTGCACCTCAACCTCAGGTGTTATTATTGCTGGAAGTTTATTTTTGCTTTCTGAAGAAGCTGTAAATAATATTAACAATGCAGCAAAAAAACCTTTTGACCAAACTGTAATTTTGTGTGTGATTTTTAATTGATTTTTGGTGTAAAACATTTTTCTCATAGTTAATCCTTTTTTTTAATTTTAGTTGCTTCAATACTTAAAATCCATCTCCAGGAGCAGCAGGACTTTGTGCCTGAGCTTTTTTAGGATTCAAAATCATATAAGTACCTAATGCAGTTAATGCTGCATATTTACTATAATTACCTATTTTCT
>NZ_JADWOV010000232.1 GCF_015767435.1 Polaribacter sp. BAL334 | reverse complement strand
ATTCAGTTCCTGTTTTATTGTCAATTAGTTTGTATTCCCAGTTAATATTAGTTCCGTCATCCATTCCCAGTAATAATTTTTCATCCGGGAAATAAAGCTCAACTTTAATTCCATCCGCTCTATTCAGAGTTAGAGTGTTTAAAGGTTTATTCTTGTCGAAATTAAAACCGTTCTTAATTCCGAAATCAAGTATTTCCGCTGATTTCATAAAAATAATTCCAAATTCAAATTGTATCCAACTAGTAAATATTCACATGTTTATAAAACTATTTTATAGTTTTATAAACAAATTCGCCTTTGCTAAAATACT
>NZ_JADWOV010000231.1 GCF_015767435.1 Polaribacter sp. BAL334 | reverse complement strand
TATTTACTTTTGATGAAACTTCTTCATACAGTTTTTCAGCAGATTTTTCATTCAACAAGTCATAAACATCAAAATAACGTGCCATTTCTAAATGTGTCCAGTGATACAAAGGATTTCGCATTGTATATGGAACTGTTTTTGCCCAATTTAAAAATTTGTCTTTATCTGAAGCATTGCCTGTGATAAACTTTTCATTGATTCCTAAAGTTCTCATTGCACGCCATTTGTAATGATCTCCCTGAATCCAAACTTGGGTAATGTTTTCAAAAACGGTATTTTCTGCAATTAGCTTTGGAGATAAATGGTTATGATAATCAATAATTGGTTGATTTTTAGAATAATTATGGTAC
>NZ_JADWOV010000230.1 GCF_015767435.1 Polaribacter sp. BAL334 | reverse complement strand
TTTTTATTCCCACAATAAAAAAAATTATTTTTTTTTATTCTTTTTCTAAACCCTCTAAATACTTACTCCTGAACGTGCACCCATTTATTTTGGGACTGCAAAGATAATACTCTTTTTTTTCCCTAAACAAATTTTTTGGGAAGTTTTTTTTAGAAAATGAATTAAAAAAAATTAGAAATCTTGATATCAGAATATTAGCAAAATTAAAAACAAGTAATTATTTTTTCTTTTTCATTTTAGCAAACATCTTTTTATACTCTTCTACATTAATTTCTGCTTTCTTATCAGCAATAATTTTAGCAAAATCAAACTTTAATTTTGAAGGTTGGTACTGTAAATAATCATTTTGAAAAGCTCGTTGTAAGATATCTTCAATTAAAAAATCTTCATTTACAGATTCTGGATGGTATTCTTCTTTCAAAGAAAGTTTAAAAAGTGACGCTGTTGTGTTGTACCAAAATGCTTTCCAACCACTTCTAAATTCCTTAATATTCTCAAAAGTTGTCTTTCCTGTTTGACGATGAATTAATTTAATTAAAATTCTGCCTTCTGTTTTAGTCATTTTTTTTAGCTGATCTGTAAACTCTCCTTCCATATACTCCTGAATCAATTTGACATACTTCCGTTTTTTACTGTTCGATTTTATCCTTTCCAATCTATTATTAAGAGTATCTAATCTTTGTGATGCTAATCTAGCATAAGGATAAGCCTTAAAAACTTTCGATTTAAACCATAAATAATAACGAATATCCTCTGTTGACTTAAATTTTTGTTTAGGAAATATGGAAATTTCATCAAATTCAATTGTTAATGTATCTCCTGGTTTTACAATAATGTATTCTTCTAAATTCTTTGGCAAAGAATCCATTTCTCTTTTTTGAGAATATCCAAAAAAAGAGTACATATATATAAGTATGAAAATTATTTTTTTCAACATATTACGCTATTAAATCTATAAATTGTTTTTCAGAAATGATTTCAATGCCTAATTCTTGGGCTTTTTCTAGTTTACTTGGTCCCATATTATCACCAGCAATTATGAAATTTGTCTTTTTTGAAATTGATGAACTCACTTTTCCTCCATGATCTTCAATGGCTTTTTTCAATTCGTCTCTTGACATTTGATGAAAAACTCCTGAAACAACAAAAACTTGTCCAATTAATATATTTGATTGATTTTCTTTTTGTTTTTCTGAAACTTCTAATTGTAATCCGTAAGATTTTAAACGATTCATCAAATGGATATTTCCTAAATTATTTGAAAAATCGATAATACTTTGAGCAATCCTATCTCCAATTTCATCCACAGAAATAAGTGTTTCAAAATCTGCAACCATTAAATTATCAATGGATTTAAAATGTTTTGCCAACTTTTTTGCTACAGTTTCGCCAACAAACCGAATTCCCAGGGCAAATAATACCTTTTCAAAAGGAACTTCTTTTGATTTTTCAATTCCTTGAATCATATTTTGGGCTGACTTTTCAGCCATTCTTTCTAATGGAATGATTTGCTCAACTTTCAAATCATACAAATCTGCATAGTTTTCAATCAAACCTTCTTTTCGCAACAAATCAACAGTTTCAGCTCCTAATCCTTCAATATTCATCGCTTTTCTGCTGATAAAATGTTGAATTCTTCCTGTAATTTGTGGTGCACAACCAAATTCGTTTGGACAATAATGCTTGGCATCACCTTCATTTCTAATCAAAGCTGTATTGCATTCTGGACAATGTGTTGCATACATTGTTGGTAAGGAATTTTGAGGTCTTTTTGTAAAATCAACTGCAATAATCTTTGGAATAATCTCTCCTCCTTTTTCCACAAAAACAGTGTCTCCCACTCTAATATCCAACTTTTCAATTTGGTCTGCATTGTGCAAAGACGCTCTTTTTACAGTGGTTCCTGCCAATTGAACTGGTTTTAAATTTGCAACTGGTGTAATGGCTCCTGTTCTTCCAACTTGATACGTGATTTCATTTAAAATTGTAGCAACCTGATCCGCTTTAAATTTATATGCAATTGCCCATCTTGGAGATTTTGAAGTGTATCCTAATTCTTCTTGTTGTTGCAAATTATTTACTTTGATAACAACGCCATCAGTTTCATAAGGCAAGTCATGACGTTTTGAATCCCAATGATTTACGAATTCAAAAACAGCTTCAATTGATGTTGCCAGATGCATTGTATTTGGAACTTTAAAACCTGCTTTTCTGGCACTTTCCAGCATTTCAAAATGTGAATTGAATTTTCTTTCTGATGCAAAAACTTGATATAACAAACAATCCAAAGGTCGTTTCGCAACTTCAGCACTGTCTTGCAATTTTAAACTTCCGCTTGCAGTATTTCTGGGATTTCTATATTCTTCTTCACCATTTTCAGCACGTTCTTCATTCATTTTTCGAAATCCATCCAAAGGTAAAATGATTTCACCCCTGATTTCAAAATCACTCAAAAAATCATTTTTCAAATTCAATGGAATAGAACGAATTGTCTTTACATTCTGAGTCACATCATCTCCTTGAAAACCATCACCTCTTGTAACCGCTTTTACAAATTTTCCTTTTTCGTAAGTTAGATTTATAGATGCTCCATCATATTTCAATTCGCATGTATACTCAATTTCTGAGGTTCCTAGTATTTTTTGAATACGTTTTTCCCAATCCAATAGGTCTTCTTTTGAATACGAATTATCTAAAGAATACATTCTATTTTGGTGAGTAGTTGTTTCAAAATTCTTAGTTACAATTCCTCCAACTCTTTGTGTTGGCGAATTTTCATCAAAAAAATCAGGATTTTCCTTTTCTAATTTTTCTAATTCTTTCAGTTTTATATCAAAATCAAAATCAGAAATGGTAGCATTATCCAACACATAATAATTGTAATTATGTGCATTTAATTCTTCTCTTAGTGAATTTATTTTTTCTTGAATTGTCATATTTTTTGCTAAAATCCTTGTTTTTAAACATTTAAAAACCTACCTTATCCAATCTACAAAATAGAAAACATAAGATATGAAATACGCTATAAAAATACGTAAAATTTCCACAGTGAACGAACTTGAAAATGCATGGAAAATTCAAGATTACAAACAACTTTTAGAGCGTTTTAATTTTCCTGATCCACAAAGCAATGACCCAAAAGAATTGAAAGAATTGTTGTTCATGGCAATTACTGATTTTGAAACCCATGAAGCTGCTGCAATTGTGCTGGATTATACCTTGTCAGAACATTTGACTGAAGGACAAATAGAACAACTTTCGCACGAAATGTTGCTTGACAAAGTTTCCGAAGAATACCCTGTAATTTCTTTGCACAAAGCACTTTTTAATACAAATCAGTTATTGTATAAAACCTATAATGGTAAATTTCACAATGCAGAAGCTACTATTGTCGATTTTGAAATCACTCCTTTGGATGCTACTGAAAGTGACATATCCAAAGAAATTGTATTGAAATGTTTTGCAAAAAATTTGGACAATCACAGTCTAATTTTACGTTTATTCAAAAATCAAATCAATGCAATTGAAGCCTTTGAAGAAGCAAATGATGTGATTTGGGAACTTCAAAAAATGGATTCATTTTACAGATTGATAACCTCAGATTATTGGATGAGTAAAAGAGAAATTTTGAGTGAAAATTTCAATTGTAAAATTGATTTTTTTGAAGAGGAATAGTCATTCATTAAAACTCTTAGCGCATTCATTTTTGATTGTATTACTTATAGAAGCTTCGTTTTATAAATAAAATAAGATGTTTCTCATTTATTTCAATGGATTTTTTTCCTATTTGTATTGCGGATGCAAGATATATAACTGCGGATGAAAGAATTTAAAATGGACTTGCTAAAAATTAAAATGGACTTGCAAGAACTTAAACTGCGGATGCAAGAAATTAAAATGGACTTGTAAAAAACTAAATTACGGATGCAAGAATTTAAAACGGACTTGCAAAAAACTAAACTGCGGAAGCAAGAAATTAAAATAGACTTGCCAAAAACTAAACTGAGGATTCATGAATTTAAAATAGACTTGCAAGATTTTTTTTTATACCTGACAGGTTTTTAAAACCTGTAAGGTATGATGTCCTTAAAACACTAAAATTTTTAAAGTAAGTTTTATTTTAGTGTTGGTTTAAAGAAAGGATGTAAAGCTGAGGGCAAAATTTTCAAATAACTTTTTAAACTTAAACAGGTATTGAAATACTACCACTTATACAGATATTGAAATACTACTGTAAATTACTGAATATACTATTTTGCTAAGTAGTCTTTTCCATGTTTAAAGGCTCTCTATTGATTTTAATAATTTTTCATTTTTTCTTTTCTCAGTTTCCAATGAATCTTTAATTTGGTTTTTTCTTACTTTCATTCTTTCTTTTATTTTGTTGTTGTATTCATGAATCGACATATATATTGCATTTATTCTATATTCAGATTTTAAACTAACTGTTCTTAATTTTGAATTAGTTTCAATAAATTTAGATTCGTGTAGCCATTTATTGAAGGAAAAATTTACAATACTTATATCTTTTTGATAATTTTTAAAGGCTTGACTTTTTTCTAAACTATATATATAACTTTTAAATTCATATTTATCTTGCGATATAACTATAACATTACTGTCTTTATTTATTATAATAGGATTTTCTGATAGTAAATAGGTTAAATTTGATGTTGAATAATTTTCTTTTTGTATTTGTTTAATATTTTTTATTGATGAAATTTTGTCATTGAAAACTTCGTTGAGAAAAACTAACTCGTTATTCTCATTAGTGTAAGACATTTTTGGTGAATAATTTGGATTGTTTTCCACATATTCAGAATCTATCTCCGATTTCGTTAGCAAAGAAGGTAGCCCATATTTTTCTTTATATAAACGATATAAACAATTAGAATAAGCAGTTAAATCAAGAAGTTCTATACTTACCAATTTAGGAACATTTGAACTATCAAAATTTGGATAAATATTGCAATAACAATTTTCATTAATTAAAAATTTTATTGGATTAAAAATATTGCTATTCATACTAATAGTGCTTCCATATTTATATTTGCCTGACAATATATTTTCTTCATTTAAAATATCAACGACCTTTTGAAACTCATATTCAGTCATTCCTGACCAAAATTTTAAAAATAGTTTTGGTTCTTTTTTAAGCTTTTCCTCAAATGTTGGTTTTGAAATTATGGTTTTGAATTGTTTATTATCTAAGTTAAGAGGTTTATCATTCTTTTTTTCTGTTTTGCAACTTTGTAAAAAGAAGTATAATATTATCATAATAAAGATTTTTAATCGAAACATATTTGTATTATTATAAAGTAATTTCACAAGATGCAATTAGGGATTCAAAATTTTGTATTTGTGCCCATATGTTTTCTGCTTCTAGAAAAGTTAAAGTTCCAAAAATCTTAAAATTAGTGATGTCATCTTTTAACTCAACTATAAATCCAAATGATTCATAAGAATTTATAAAATCACTTTCTTTATTGTTTATAAATCTAATATTATATGTGTCAGAACCCTCAAAGTACTCCTTTGATACTATAGCAAAACGATTTACAATTCTAATATTAAAAAATTCTTGTTTTAGTAGTTTTCCTTCCATTTGATAATTTTAGTTTTTTTTAAATCCTTATAATTTTTTTTCACTATGCTTAAAATTCGTTATTTCAGATTTTATATTGAGGGAAAAGTTAAAAATTTAAAGTTTCGTATAACTTTTAATTAAATATTTATCAGAAACATTCACAAAAAGTAACTTATTTTAAGCACTCACTCCCTAATCACAATCCCCTTCACCTGCCCAAATTGAGGACTACTAGCTCCAAAAATAGCTTTTATATAGTTTTTTACATCTTTGGCAGTTTTAATGATGCCTTGTAAATTTTGGAAATACTCTAAGTGCTTTGAGTTTCTTGTTATTAATAAAGATGTCATAGCTATTTTTTTAAAGTTTTTCTTTTTCCAAAAATAGCAAAATTATTGTATTGAAAAAGAAATATTTACAAGAAATTATATGGGATTTTTGCTACTCATAAATTGTAGATTTCAATTTACGTTGTTATCAAAATTTGTTTTTTTATCAAGAAATAGCATTTTAAAATAACGAATTTCTTAGTCTTCGGAATGTATAGCCCTGATTGTAGTGAAAAGCCCGGAGTTACAAACATCAAATTTTTGTTGGCTTTTTAGGGCGACTGCAAGAAGCCATAAAAAAGACTTACAAAAATGATGTTTGTAACGAGGACTTGAAACGAAAAGCAGGAAACCTGCCTGCGGCAGGCAGGTAGCTTCTTAAAAAAAATCTTTACCTTTAAAATCAAAAAAACCTGAAATAAAATTATTTCAGGTTTTAAATTTAAATTGAGGGCTACATTTTAATAATTGGTAAATCTTCTAACTTTAGCAATGTGTCTTGCCAAACGCATTACTTGATGAGAATATCCATATTCGTTGTCATACCAAACATACAAAACAACACTTTCTCCATCAGTAATTGTTGCTTTGCTATCAAAAATGGATGGCGCTGTTGAACCTATAATATCTGTAGAAACCAATTCATTATCAATAGAATATTTGATCTGTTCTACCAAATCTCCTTCTAAGGCATTTTGTTTTAAAATGGCGTTTACAATATCAATAGTAACAGGTCTTCTTAATTGCAAACTTAAAATTGCCAAAGAACCATTTGGCACAGGAACACGAATGGCATTTGACGTTAATTTACCTTCCAAAGCTGGCAATGCTTTTGAAACTGCACTTCCTGCACCAGTTTCAGTAATCACCATATTTAAGGCTGCTGCTCTTCCTCGTCTGTATTTGCTGTGCATATTATCCACCAAATTTTGGTCATTTGTGTAGGCATGAATTGTTTCTAAATGTCCTTTTTTGATACCAAAATTATCTTCCAAAACTTTTAAAATAGGTGTAATTGCATTGGTTGTACAAGAAGCTGCAGAAAAAATATCGTATTTATCTGGGCTATATTTTTGATGATTTACTCCATGAACAATATTAGGAACTCCTTTTGCAGGTGCAGTTATCAACACTTTGCTTGCTCCTTTTGATGTTAACAATCTGCTCAATTCTACATCGTCTCTAAAAGCACCAGTATTATCAATAACCAAAGCGTCTTTTATTCCGAATTTTGTATAATCAATATCTTCAGGATTAGTTGCTGAAATCATAAAAACGGTTGTGCCATTGATGATGAGTGCATTATTTTCTTTATCAATTTGAACAGTTCCTAAAAAGTTTCCGTGAACAGAATCTACACTTAATAATGAAGCTCTTTTTTCCAATACAGTAGGAGTTATTTTATCACGAGTCACAATTGCTCTCAAGCGTAATTGTGTTCCTTTTCCCATTTTTGTCATTAACTCACGAGCCAACAAACGTCCAATTCTTCCAAAACCATACAACACCACATCTTTTGGAGTTAAATCTTTGGCTTCAGTAATATCTTTTAGTTGCTTTTTGATAAACGCAACTTTATCAATACATCCTTTTGGATTCAAATGACATTCATAAGCTAGTTTTCCAATATCCAATTTTGACGGTGGCAAATCCACTTGATGAATCGCTTTTGCAATACTCAATGCATCTTGAATTGTGATGGGTTTATTAACAAATTCTTTTGCATAATTGATTAAATTCAATACTTCACTGGCTCTTTTATCGACTAAAGGATTTCTAAAAAAAACCAATTCTATGGATTTATCATACCACAAATCATTTACAATGTTGATAAATTCAACTGTTGCTCTTCTAGTTAGTGCTTGTTGAGCAACTTCTTCTTCGTAATTTACAATTGTTGACATTTTTGGAGTTTGTTGATTTAATTTTTTGCAAAAGTATTTCTTTTTTCTGAAATGCGAAATCGATTTCGTTATTTTTTTTCTCAAAAAAAAATCCTGATAAATTATCAGGATTTTTAGGGTTTTAAAGGAGATTATCTAAATCGTAACGTTTCTTTTTCTCCCTTTAAATTTATCAATTCAATAATGATATAGGATCTACTATTGGCAACACTTTCTAACATTTTTACTCCTTCTTCAGCACTCTTTACACTTTTATCATTGATTTTTGTGATGATATAACTATTCAAATTATTTTGATCTCCTCTATCAATCGTTTCAAAAATCTTAGCTCCTCCAGAAATATTGAGTCTTTTTTGTTCTTCTTTTGATATATCTTTCAATTCCCATTTAAATGAACTTGAAATAAATTGAGGGATTTTTTTACCCAATTTTACATTTTTTGTCAAATATTGACCATTTCTGTTTACGGTAATTTCCACAAATTCTCCAGGTCTTTTAGCACTCAATTGACCACGTAAATCAGCAAACTTTGTAATTTTAACTTCACCAATTTTTGTAATAATATCGTCTTTTTTCAATCCAGCACTTGCAGCTCCTTGACCAGCTTCAACATCTGCAATTTTTACTCCTAAAACTTCATCATTTTCTTGAGGCGAAAAACGAATTCCCAAAACTGCTTCTTGTACATTTCCAAATTCTAATAAATCATCAATTACTTTTTTAGTAATGTTTGATGGCACTGCAAATGAATATCCAACAAAAGAACCAGTGCTAGAAGAAATTGCAGTATTGATACCAATTAATTCTCCTCTAGTATTTACCAAAGCTCCTCCACTATTTCCTGGATTTACAGCAGCATCTGTTTGAATAAATGAATCTATAGAACCATTTCCATCCAAATCTCTTCCTTTTGCACTTACGATTCCTGCTGTTACAGTTGATGTTAAATTGTATGGATTTCCTAATGCTAAAACCCATTCACCTACTTTTACATTATCAGAATTCGCGAAAGTAATAAAAGGTAATTCAGTATCTGTTTTGATTTTTAATAAAGCAATATCATCATTTTTATCACTTCCAATCAATTCAGCTTTGAAAACTTTTTTATTATTTAAAGTAACTTCTATTTCATTTGCTCCATCAATTACGTGATTATTGGTCACAATATATCCATCAGCAGAAATAATTACGCCACTTCCAGTTCCAACTTGTTCAAACTTTCTTGTCCCACTTCCATTTCCATAAAAAAACTCTGCAAGTGGATTGTACTGTGTTTTGATGGTAGTATTTTTTACGTGAACAACTGCATTCAAAGATTTTTCTGCGGCCAACGTAAAATCGATAGAAGAAATTTCAAAACTGTTTGAATCTGAATTTGGTGTTGTAAAATTTGTTTGAACTATGGATGATTTTTCTGGTCCTGAACGTTCAATAATTACAGGTCCATCAAAAAATAATTTATAACCACCTAAAGTGATCATTCCGCCTAAAATAGCAATTCCTAAAAAGCTTATATTTTTTCTCATATTATTTTTGATTTTTGATTGTTCAAATATACAATTTTAACATTTCTAGAAAATCTGTTTAACTTGTTTTTAACTCATTTTAACCGTGTTTTAACAAAGAACTTTTACACTCTAAATCGCTATCTTTGTGCCATGAATGTGAATTTTTACAAATATCAAGGAACAGGAAACGATTTTGTGATGATTGATAATAGAACAAATATCTTTCCAAAACAAAAAACTGACATAATTTCACATATTTGTGACAGGCATTTTGGTATTGGTGCTGACGGCATTATTTTAATTGAAAATGATGATTTTCATGATTTTAAAATGATTTATTTCAATGCAGATGCCAGTGAAACCTTTTGCGGAAATGGAGGAAGATGTGCTGTTGCTTTTGCAAAGAATTTGGAAATTATTGAAAATAATGCCCATTTTTTGGCTTTTGATGGAGAACATTTTGCCACGATTGAAAATGACATTATTTCATTACAAATGATTGATGTTAAACAAATTACTGTCAATAAAAAATCAGTTTTTGCTTTCACAGGAACTCAACATCATGTGGAAATGGTAGAAAATCTTGACGAATTTCCAGTATTTGAAAAAGGAAGAGAAATTCGTTATCAGTATGAAAATCCTGGTAGTAATGTGAATTTTGTGCAAAAAATCAATGAAAATACTTTTAGAGTTAGAACCTATGAAAAAGGGGTTGAAGATGAAACATTAGCTTGTGGAACTGGAGTGACTGCAGTTGCCATTGCCATGCATAAAACTCATAAAACAGTGAATAATTCAATCATTTTACCTGTTGAAGGTGGCATTTTAGAAGTTTCATTTGAAGAAGAAAATGGCATGTACAAAAATGTATTTTTAAAAGGCCCAGCAAAACTTGTCTTTCAAGGAAATATGTCAATTTGATGAATACGCTTCAAGGAAATCTTGTAAAACTAAGAGCTTTAGAGCCTGAAGATTTGGAATTTTTATTTCAAATAGAAAATGACGAATCTTTTTGGGAAATCAGCCATACACAAACACCATTTTCAAAATATGTGTTGAAACAATATTTGGAAAATGCCCATTTAGATATTTTCGAAACCAAACAATTACGTTTGATTATTGAAGAAAATTCATCTGAAAAAAAAGTAGGGATGATTGATTTATTTGATTTCAATCCTCAACATAAAAGGGCTGGAATTGGCATTTTAATTCACCCTGATTTTCAACAAAAAGGCTTTGCCTCTGAAGCATTGTCATTATTGATTCAATATTCATTTTTACACTTACAATTGAACCAATTATATGCAAATATCATGTCTGATAATGAAAAAAGTTTGCTCCTCTTTGAGAAACATTCTTTCAAAAAAGTAGGCACAAAAAAAGAATGGATTTTTTCTGATGGAAAAATGAAAGATGAAATTTTATTTCAACTGATAAAAGAGTAATTTCGCAACTTTAAACTTAATATTCTTCACTTTGGCAAAAAAGAAAATTAGTACAATTGCAATTGTAGTTTCACTATTTATTGGATGTATTGGGATTTATTATTATCAAAAAATATTTTCAAATAACGTTCAAAAATCAGGAGTTGTTTTCATAAATTCTACTGACGATTTTTCGAAACTTACTGAAAAATTAGCTCCATATATTAATGATATAAATGATTTTATGTGGGTTTCAAAATTGAAAAAGTTTACTAAAATCAAACCTGGAAAATATAGTATTCAAGAAAATATGAGTACAAATGATTTGGTGAACATGTTTAGAGGTGGACGTCAAACTGCTGTAAAATTGTCTTTCAATAATCAAGATACTTTAGAAAAATTAGCAGGAAGAATTTCGGAACAATTGGAAGCTGATTCCATTTCATTACTTACCGCTTTTAAAAATTCAAAGTTTTTATCAGAAAATAATTTTGACGAAAAATCCATTTTGGGCATTTTTATTCCTAATAGTTATGAATTTTATTGGAACACTTCTGCTGAAAAATTCAGAAATAAAATGTTAGTTGAATATCAAAATTTTTGGAATCAAACTAGACTTCAAAAAGCGAAAAATCTGAATTTATCTCAAAAAGAAGTGATTACTTTGGCTTCTATCGTACAAAAAGAAACTAGTAAAACGTCAGAAAGACCTATTGTTGCAGGTTTGTATTTGAATAGATTGCAAAATAATTGGCCATTACAAGCAGATCCAACAGTTATCTACGCTATTCGTCAAATAAAAGGGCAAGATTTTGTTGTAAAAAGAGTTTTAAAAGTAGATTTAGAAATCAATTCTCTATACAATACCTATAAAAATTTGGGTTTGCCTCCAAGTTTAATTGCAATGCCTGATGTTTCTTCTATTGATGCCGTTTTGAATGCTGAAAAACATGATTATTTTTACATGTGCGCTAGCATTGATAAAATTGGTTTTCATGAATTCGCAAAAAGTTTGGCACAACACAACAGAAATGCTGAAAAATATCAAAATTGGTTGAACAAACAGGGAATTAATCGATAAATTGTTAAAAAAGTTAACAAAAATTATTCCTAATTTTTTATTGTATTCGCAATACGAAACGTTGTAGTTGTTTAAAATCGCAAATAAAATCCATCCAAAATGATGGATTTTACAAAACGAATGATATTAATACACTGATTATCAATTCATATTGATTTATGTTGTAACTTTGCCCCGCAAAACAGAAAGATTCATTAATGATCAAAAAGTTTTTTTTATATAGTGCAATCCTTTTTTTATTCGTTGGCGCAAATACTAGCAAAAACGAAATCGAAGAAACAGACACCGCATTTCTTCGTGAAGTTTCCAAATTAAACATCCCCTATTTACAAAATAACTTTGTTGCTTTTAAAGAAGCATTGGCTTATAAAGAGTCTAGAGGTAATTATACCATTGTAAATACTTTAGGATATTTAGGAAAATACCAATTTGGAAGAAATACTCTATCAAGATTCAGAATCCATAATACTCGTGATTTTTTACAAAATCCGGAATTACAAGAAGAAGCATTTATTGCTTTGTGCGAAATCAATAAATGGATTTTGCGTAAAGATATCAAGCGTTTTGTTGGAAAAAAAATCAATGGAATTGAAATTACTGAATCCGGAATTTTAGCGGCAGCACACTTAGCTGGTGCAGGAAATGTAAAAAAATTCCTAAGAAGCAATGGAACAAACTGTTTTTCAGATGCTTACGGAGCAAAACTTAGTACTTATTTAAGGAAATTTGCTGGCTATGATGTTTCTATCATTCAAGCAAATAGAAAAGCTCGTGTATAATTTATTCTTTTTGAATAATAAAAATAGTAGGTCTTTTGTGCAAATCAATTGATTGATTTTTCCATTCCTTTACAGACAACGTTTTTATAAATTCAGAATTTAAGGTGATATCTGCTGCTATACAAACTAGCGTATTTGGTGATAAAGTAGCTACCAATTCTGAAAACATTTTTTGATTCCTGTAAGGCGTTTCAATAAATATTTGAGACTGATTTTTATCTTTCGAAAGTTTTTCAAGCTCTCTAATCGCAGATTTTCTCTCGTTATTATCTATTGGCAAATAGCCATTAAAAGCAAAGTTTTGCCCATTAAATCCTGAACTCATCATCGCTAATAAAATAGAAGAAGGACCAACCAAAGGAACCACTTGAATATTTTTTTGATGCGCTAATTTTACCATTGATGCTCCAGGATCGGCAATTGCAGGCACACCAGCTTCAGAAAGCAAACCTACATTGATGCCTTGAGCACAAACGTCTAGATATTTTCTGGTATCAGATTCTTGCACAAATTTGTCTAACAATAGAATGTGTAAAGAAGGTTGTTTTTTTTCTGGACAAATATGTTTGATGAATTTTCTTGCCGATTTTTCGTTTTCAACGATATAATAATCAATCTCTTCTATAACTCTTTTTACAGAAATAGGCATTACATCCAAAGGCTCAGTTTCTCCTAAAGTTGTAGGAATTAAATACAGTTTCCCAATCATAATGCGTATTTTTTTATGATGATTTCGCAAGCTTCATCTAACATTTGAAATACATTTTCAAAACCTTCATTTCCTCCATAATAAGGATCAGGAACAAAACTAATTTTATTGGAATGGATTTCATTGAGAATCAATTTCACTTTTTGCTTGTCTGAATTGTTTCTTGATAATTTTAAAATGTCATGAAAGTTATTGTCATCCATTGCAAAAATAAGATCAAAATTATCAAAATCTTCTGGAGAAAATTTTCTCGCACGTTGATTGCTGATATCAATTCCGTACTTTTTTGCAACAAAAATTGAACGTTCATCAGGTTGATTTCCAATATGATATGCAGCAGTTCCTGCAGAATCAACAAAACTATTTTGAGAAGTAATTTTTGACTTTAAAATACCTTCTGCCAATGGTGAACGACAAATATTCCCCAAACAAACCATCAGTATTTTCATAATGAAACGATTTTTAGAAGGATAATTTCTTCATTAAATCATCCACATATTTTTTAAATTGCTTGTCAGTTTCTGTAAGATTATCAACAGTTTTACAAGCATGAAGTACAGTTGCGTGATCTCTATGGCCAATTTGACTTCCAATACTCGCCAAAGATGCTTTTGTCAATCTTTTTGCAAAATACATCGCCAATTGACGCGCTTGTACCACATGACGTTTGCGAGTTTTGGATTGCAAAGTAGCCACATCCATGTCAAAATATTTAGAAACTTCTTTCTGAATAAAATCAACAGAAACCTCTTTTTTGGTATTTTTTACAAATTTATCAACGATTTGTTTGGCTAGTTCTATCGAAAATTCTTTCTTATTGAAAGAAGCTTGTGCAATCATAGAAATAATTACACCTTCAAGCTCTCTAACATTTGACTTTATATTTTTTGCGATGTATGCCACAATATCTTCAGGCATTTCAACACCATCTCTGAACAATTTATTTTGCAAAATAGAAACTCTAGTTTCATAATCTGGAGCTTGTAATTCAGCAGACAATCCCCATTTGAAACGAGAAAGTAATCGTTGTTCAATATCTTGCATATCAACAGGCGCTTTGTCCGAAGACAAAACTACTTGTTTTCCATTTTGATGCAAATGGTTGAAAATATGAAAAAACACATCTTGAGTACCAGCTTTTCCTGAGAAAAACTGAACGTCATCAATAATCAAAACATCAATCATTTGATAAAAATGAATAAAATCATTTCTAGTATTTGATCTTACTGAATCAATATATTGTTGTGAAAATTTTTCAGAAGAAATGTATAAAACCGTTTTATCAGGATATTTATCTTTGATTTGAACACCAATTGCATGTACCAAATGTGTTTTTCCTAGACCTACTCCACCATAAATTAACAATGGATTGAAAGAAGTTCCTCCTGGTTTGTTAGAAACAGCCATTCCTGCAGAACGTGCTAATCTGTTAGAATCACCTTCCACAAAATTGGCAAAATTATAATTTGGATTTAACTGAGATTCGATTTTAACTTTTTGTAATCCTGGAATAATAAACGGGTTTCTTAGTTCTCTTTTATCAGATTCTAATGAAACTGTTACATTTTGAGGTTTTAATGGATCTCTGTTAGAACTTGGTATTTTTACGATTTGAGGTCTATTGCTGCTGTAGCTATTTTCCATTTTTACATCGTAAATCAATTTGGCATCATTTCCTAATTGTCTTACCAATGCAACTCGCAATAACTTGATGTAGTGTTCTTCTAACCATTCATAAAAGAATTTACTTGGCACTTGAATTGTCAATGCTTCTCCAGATAGTTTTACCGGTTTTATAGGTTCAAACCAAGTTTTGTAAGCTTGTGGTTTGATATTATCCTTAATAAAAGAAAGGCAGTCTGTCCAAACGGAATCAGCAGTGTTATTCATTTAATTGTGTTAGTAAATTTTGGTTATTAATTCGAAAAAACGAACTTTTTTCTGTTTTTCATAGACTTTACAAAAGTGTGAATAATTTTTAGTATAAAAAAATGAATTTGGGGTTGATTATTAGTTTTTTTTTACGTAAAATGCCTCGAATTATATTGTTTAAATCAATTGAAAAAATCTTTAACAAAAACCAGAGTTCGTTACTCAGAAACTGATCAAATGGGCGTAGTTTATCATGGAAATTACGCACAATTTTTTGAATTAGGCAGAACTGAATGGCTCCGAAAACTAGGAGTTACTTACAAAGATATGGAAATCAGTGGGATAATGCTACCCGTAATTTCTTTACAGTGTCGTTTTATCAAATCCGCAAAATATGACGATATTTTAACGATAGAAACTATTTTAATTAAAAAACCAATGGTGAAAATAGAGTTTGATTACAAAATTACCAATCAGAATAAGGAATTGATTTGTACTGGAAATTCTGTTTTAGCATTTATGGATATGAAAACGAACAAACCAACAAAATGTCCTGAGCATTTGTTAACAAGTTTAGGATTCTAATTTTTTGATAGAAATTGGATACATTTCATTGAAAATTTGAAATACTTTAAAGGCATCTTTTTTTCTGACAGCAATTTCATATTCACATTTTATGTCTAATTTTTGGTTTATCAGAATAACATCATGCTCCTTTATAATTCGTAAAACTTTGTTCATCAAATCATAGTTGAATGATACTTGAAAATATTCATCAATGGTTTTTTCAATTATTTTTGAAGCTTCCAAAGCTTGCTGTGCAGAAACTTTGTAAGCACTCATCAAACCACCAACTCCTAATTTTGTCCCTCCAAAATAGCGAACAGAAACCACCAAAATATTGGTCAGTTCAAAAGCTTGAATTTGTCCATAAATGGGCATTCCTGCTGAATTACTTGGTTCTCCATCATCATTTACTCGAACTCTTTTTTCCAAAATACCTAACTGATACGCATAGCAAAAATGTCTTGCTGTGTGATGCTGATTTTTTAGATTTTCAAGTATGATTTTTACATCTTCTTCTGATGAAATCGGAAAAGCATACCCGAAAAATTTACTGCCTTTTTCTTTGAAAAGTGTTTCTATTGAAGGCTTTTCAATGGTTTTATATACATCATCTATCATGATACAGCAACTAGTATAATTCCGAAAATAGCCAATAAAATTCCAATTTTATTTTTAAAAGAAAAATGCTCCTTAAACAAAAGAACTCCAAAAATTGTTGATAAAACAACAATTCCTACGTTATTTATCGTAAACAACATTGAACTTTCAAAACCTTTTGTTTGTAGAGATTTTATCAAAAAAATGATTGAAAAATAATTAGGGATTCCTAATAAAATTCCGGCAACTAAATTTTTGATACCAAAAGAAGAAGGTTGTTTTATGTGTTGAATCAACAAAATTATAAACCCAAAAAAAGCAGCAATTCCAAACAAACTTCCTGAAAAAATAGACACATCCTCTTGTGGCACAAAATTTAGTTCTAAATATTTTAGAACTGTATCTATGATTCCTGAACCTAAAAAAAGTAAAATCGGAAAAAGCATCGTGCTTTTATGCAAAGTTGATTTTTCTTCTTTAAATGATGTCAAATAGACTGCAATTAATGCAATGATTATTCCTATAATTTTCAAAAACGAAAAGGATTCATTATACAAAAATATTCCAAAAAAAACAGGAATGACAACTGACATTTTTCCTGCCACTGAAGCTACTGAAACTCCATTTTTTTGAGAGGTAATTGCCATCACAAAAAAAATAGAAACAAATAATATTCCTAAGAAAATTGACCCCAAAAACCAAGGTTGATTGGGAACTTCTGCAATAGAAAATTTACTTTCTGAAAACAGGAAACCAAGAATAAAAGCAATTATATAATTGACCACAATCGCTTTTAAAATATCAATTTTATAAATTCCGAAAAACTTAAAAATCACGAATAATCCTGAGGAAAATAGGATACTTAATAGAAGATAAATCAAAATAAATGGCTATTTTTTTTAAATAATTCTGTGACATTCTCTGTTACTGGATTCAAATTCCAAACATGAATTCCTAATAATTTTGCTGAATCAGTATTCTCTTTTAAATCATCTACAAACAAAGTTTCATCAGGTGAAAGTAGGTTGGATTTCAATACAAATTCATAAATCTCAGTATCTGGCTTCCTCAAATTGATTTCATGTGAAAGATAAAATTGCTCAAAACAATTTTTAAATTCTGTAAAAAATGAAATTCCAACTGAATTTTTGACAGACTCAATATGCAAATCATTGGTATTGCTCAATAAAAATAACCTGTATTTTCCTGAAGCAGCTAACTTTTTCAAAAAAAACAAACGATTTTCTGGAAAATCCAATAAAACAGCATTCCAAGCAAATACCAAATCTACTTCAGAAATAGGAAAACTTGATGAAAAATAGTCAATAAAATCAGCTGTTTCCATCAAACCTTTTTCGTAATCTTGATACACTTTTATCATTTCAGGTGTGATTTTAGAAACTCCTAACTTAGCCATTTCTCTGTAAGTAGCTTCTTTATCTAAATTGACAAAAATATCTCCAAAGTCGAAAATTATATTCTTAATCATTGCTATATATCTTCAAAATATCATTTTTTATATCCATTTCAGAAACGATTTTTCCTGAAAAAACTGGTGCTTTTACCCCATTTTTAAAAACTTTTTCTGATGTAAAAATAGACGCTTCATCCCACAAATTTTCATCAATAAAAGTTTGGATTGTTTTGGTTCCTCCTTCAATAATTACAGATTCAATATGATGTTTATATAAAATAGCACAAATTTGTTTTGCCACATTTTCATCAAAATTGATACCTTCAAAAATCAGTTTTTCTGATGATTTTTTGTTGGAATTCATATCATTTGTGATAAAAATCGTTTTGACAGTTTCGTCGTAAACAAAGAGATTTTTTGGAATTTTCAACTCTTTATCAATTACAATTCTGATTGGATTTTCTCCAAACCAATTTCTGACATTTAATTTTGGATTGTCAGACAAAACTGTATTCGTTCCAACCAAAATTGCATGTTCTTGCGCCCGAAATTTATGAACCAATTGCTGCGAATATTGATTAGAAATCCAAATGGGTTTTTGCTCAATATTAGTTTCTGGAGCCATAAAACCATCTTTCGTTTGCGCCCATTTTAAAATGATATAAGGACGTTTTTTTTCTTGAACCGTGAAAAATCGCTTGTGATGTTCTCTACATTCTTTCTCCAAAACACCTACAATTACTTCAATTCCAGCATTTTTTAAACGTTCTATTCCTTTTCCGGCAACCAAACTATTAGAATCAACACAACCAATCACTACTTTTTTAAACTGATGCTTTACCAACAAATCCGCACAAGGAGGCGTTTTTCCAAAATGTGAGCAAGGTTCAAGCGTCACATAAATGGTTGATTCTTTCAAAACAGCAACATTTTTTACTGAATTTACTGCATTTACTTCTGCATGATTTTCACCATAAACAGATGTAAACCCTTCACCTATAATTTTATTTTCATGCACAATTACTGCACCTACAGAAGGATTTGGGCGCGAAATTCCAATCGCATTTTTAGCAATTTGCAAGCAACGTTTTATGTAAAATTCGTGATTGATAAACTAAAATTTTATAATTATTTCTTCTGTTGTATCGATGATAAATTCTTTTTTGAAACCCAAAACCACGTAATTCAAATTTCCTTTCAACTGCACTTTTACAGGTTTATTTGTCAATACATTGAGCAATCCTCCTAAAATTCCGTTTTTTGTATTTTCAAAAATTTGCTTTGATGGAATGGCAATTTTTAAAGGAATTGTAAAATCTTTTCGAGAAGGAATTTTAAAAACATCTGACGAAACCTGCGCAATAGCTGCATCATTAATAATCACTTTAATTTGGTCAGTATACATTTTTCCTCCAACATAATTTGGATTATTGAAATAAGCATTTGCACCTAAATGTATGGTATCTTTGACAATATTGACAAATGTAATGTCGTCAACCTTTAAAAAAACAGGTGCTTTTTTGACAGAACAACTAAAAAAGACAACTAAAAAACCAACTAAAATGAGCGCTTTTTTCATCAAAAAATTTAAATTAAAATAGGTAAATTGCCCTCGCAAAAATACAGTATTAAATGTCAAATACAGACTTTATTATAAGAGAAATACAACAAAATGACAATGCAGAATTAGCTAAAATTGTTCGAAGTGTGATTGTAGAAATGGGCGCTCCAACAATTGGGACAGCTTATGAAGACAAAGCAACAGACCAACTTTTTGAAACCTATCAAAAAGAAAAAGCTATTTATTTTGTTTTGGAAATTGGTAAAAAAGTAGTTGGTGGAGCAGGAATTGCGCAACTGGATAATTTTGATGGAAATGTGTGCGAATTGCAAAAAATGTATTTTTTGCCAGAAGCAAGAGGAAAAGGTTTGGGTTCAAAAATGATTGCTATTTGTCTTGAAAAAGCCAAAGAATTTGGTTTTGAAAGTTGTTATTTAGAAACCTTACCCTACATGAAAGATGCAGTAAAATTGTACAAAAAAAATGGGTTTCAAAATTTAGAGAAACCTATGGGAAACACTTGCCATTATTCTTGTGATTTTTGGATGATTAAAGATTTATAACCTTATTTTGATTACAATAAAAGAGTACAAAAAAGATTTTTTTCAAGCTTTAGAAAACGATTTTCCAACCACAGAAATTGATACTTTTTTTTCATTTCTAATAGAAGAATATTTAAATTTTAAAAGAATTGATGTTGTTTTAAATCCTGATTTTTTGATTGATAAAACTACTCATAATCAATTAAATATCGCCTTAGAAAAATTAAAAAATCATGAACCAATTCAATATATTTTAGGGAAAACTGAATTTTTTGGTTTGCCTTTTTTGGTGAATAAAAACACTTTGATTCCAAGACCCGAAACTGAAGAATTGGTTGCATGGATTTTAGATGAAATTACAATTTTAGAAAAAAAAGAAACCCCAAAATTAACTATTTTGGATATTGGAACAGGAACAGGCTGTATTCCTATTTCGCTTGCAAAAAATATAGATTTCGCTACTATTTCTGCCATTGACATTTCAGCAAAAGCGTTGGAAGTTGCCCTTAAAAATGCTGAACTTCATAAAGTTTATATTTCTTTTTTTGAAATGGATATCTTGAAAACATCAAATTTGAATTTACTTTCAAAGGACAAAACTCCAATAAACTTTGATATAATTGTTTCAAATCCTCCTTATGTTCGGGAATTAGAGAAAGCTGAAATGCAAAAAAATGTTTTAGAAAACGAACCACATCAAGCATTGTTTGTTTCCGATGAAAATCCATTGATTTTTTATACTAAAATAGCTGATTTAGCAATGCAACATTTGTCAGAAAATGGATTGTTATTTTTTGAAATCAATCAATATTTAGGAAATCAAACAGTTGAGATGTTATCCAATAAAGGATTTAAAAACATTGAATTGCGAAAAGACATTTTCGGAAATGATAGAATGATAAAAGCAGCAATTCAGTAATTTTTTTGAAAGAAAAAATTGCAGAAATAAAAAATGAGTTTATATTTGCAGTGCTTTACTGCGAGAGTAGCTCAGTTGGTAGAGCTTTAGCCTTCCAAGCTAAATGTCGCCGGTTCGAGCCCGGTCTCTCGCTCAAAAACGTTGCAAATTTGCAACGTTTTTTTTATTATAAACTTTTCAATTTACTTCCAAAAAGCAATAAAAAAACTATTGGTATTGCTAATAAAACAACAAAAATTGTATTTGTTAAAAAAAGTGAAGGAACTAACAAAAGTGTGATTGCAAAACCTCCAATGGTACCTCCTAAATGTGCTGCATGACCAATATTTCCTAACTGTTTTTTCATCCCATAAATAGAATATAATAAGTAACCAATTCCAAAAACATATCCTGTCATTGGAATAGCAAAAAACAATAACAATTTCATATCCGGAAATAATAAAATAGAAGCATACACAATTCCTGATACAGCTCCAGATGCACCTATTGCACTGTAATATGGTTCATCTTTATGATAAAAATAGGTATATAAATTGCCTGCAAGTAAGCTTCCAAAGTAAATCATTAAGAAACTGAAAATGCCAAGCATTGAAGAAACAATTCCGCCAAAAAGATACAATGCATACATATTGAACCCTAAATGCATCCAATCTGCATGCAAAAAACCAGCACTTATCATTCTTATTTTTTCACCATTTGAAATCTTATTGATTTGAAATTTATATTTTTCAAAAAAATGAAAATTGTCAAATCCTTTCATCGAAAACAATACATTCGCAATGATCATAAGGATAACTACTAAATTCGGATTTTCTAACATCCTACAAACATAAGAAAATTGAAAAGTTTTAAGCAAGAAAGTTTCATATTAAATGTAGATATTTGCATCATAATTTCAAAATATGCAACTCCTACTTTTCGGAATCGTTTATCCATTTGCATGGCTTTTTTCAAGATTGCCCATGAGAATATTATATCTGATTTCTGACGTTTTGTTTTTCCTGATTTATCATGTTTTTGGATATAGAAAAGAGGTGGTTATGAAAAATATTTCTTACGCATTTCCTGAGAAAACCCTTACAGAAAAAGAACAATTATCCAAAGAATTTTTCAAACACTTTACTGATATTCTAATGGAAAGTGTCAAAGCATTTTCAATGGGAGAAAAGGAGATTTTTAAACGTTATGCATACAAAAATCCTGAGTTATTAAATTCATTTGTTAACGAAGAAAAAAGCATTGCCTTGGTTGGCGCGCATTTGGCTAATTGGGAATGGTGTGTGAATTTACCTTTGATTACTAAAATTCCTATTTATGGCTCTTACAATCAATTAAAAAATCCTTATTTTGAAAAAGCGTTGAAAAAATCAAGAGAGCGTTTTGGATTTATTGGCATCAAAACCTTTGAAACTGTAAAAATAATGATGTTAAATTACCAAAAACAGCATCAGGGATTGTATATTTTATTGAGTGATCAATCGCCTTTGGTTGAGAAAACATTGTATTGGACTAAATTTTTCGGTGTGAAAGTTCCTGTTCATACAGGATTAGAAATGTTATCAAAAAAGTTTGATTTAGTTGTCATTAATCATCATACAAAAAAAATCAAAAGAGGATATTATGAAACTGAATTTGAATTAGTTACTGAAAACCCTAAAAGTTTTGAAAACTATGAATTGACAGAAAAATACCTCAATATTACCGAAAAAAACATCATACAAAGTCCTGAAAATTATCTTTGGTCACATAACAGATTTAAACATAAAGACAGGTTTGAAGAATGGACAAACAATTACTCTTCTAAGAAAACCAATAGGTAACCAACTCTTTTTCAAATGATTGATTATCCTTGTATGAAAAATCATTTTTAGAAATGTCATACACATAGTCTTTTGACCAAACTTCAATTTTCTCTGAAAGTTCTTTCAAAGCATCACAAATAAATTCCAATTCTTGATTTGTTATTGTTGGATGCAAAGACAAACGAACCCAACCTGGTTTTTCAGTATTACAACCTTGTAAAATTTGGTTTTTGATTTTTGTAGATGTTTCTTGATCCACATTTAATAAAAAATGTCCATACGTTCCTGCGCAAGAACAACCTCCTCTAGTCTGAATTCCAAAACGATCATTCAATAATTTTACCACCAAATTGAAGTGATATTTTTCAAAATAAAATGAAAAAATACTCAATCTTTTTTTCTGATTTGGAGCTAAAATTTGAACTCCTTTCAGTTTTTCAAGGGTTTCAAACATTCGTTTATTGATTTCGTTTTCTCGATTTTCAATATTTGAAACGCCCATTTTTTCCTTTAATTGAATGGCAAATGCAATTTTAATTGTTTGCAAAAAAGCTGGAGTTCCACCATCTTCACGAGTTTCAACATCATCAAAATAATCATGTTGACCCCAAGGATTTGTGTAACTTACTGTACCTCCACCAGGATTATCAGGTACAATATTTTTATATAATTTTTTATTAAAAACTAACACTCCTGCACTTCCAGGACCACCTAAAAATTTATGCGGAGAAAAGAAAATGGCATCCAAATATTCTTCCTCATTTTCAGGATGCATATTGATGTCAACATAAGGCGCACAACAAGCAAAATCCACAAAACACAATCCATTGTATTGATGAATGAGTTTGGCGATTTTATGATATGGCGTTTTGATTCCTGTAACATTAGAACAGGAAGTAATTGCGACAATTTTAATTTCTCTATGGAGATGTTTTTTGATACAACTTTCAAAATTTTCTACAGAAACCAATCCGTTTTCGTCAGCAGGAACCACTTCAACATCAGCAATTGTCTCCAACCAAGAAGTTTGATTGGAATGATGTTCCATGTGTGAAATAAAAATGATGGGTTTTAAATCATCAGGAATTGTTGTGTAATTTTTTAAATTCTCATTGATTTTTAAGCCTAAAATACGCTGAAATTTATTCACAACTCCAGTCATTCCAGAACCTGAAGTAATCAAAACATCATTTTCATTGGCATTCACATGACGTTTTATAATTTTTCTTGCCTCATGATAAGCAAGTGTCATTGTTGCACCAGTTGTAGAAGTTTCGGTATGAGTATTTGCTACAAAAGGTCCCAATTCATTGCAAATTTTTTCTTCAATTGGTCTGTATAATCGACCACTCGCAGTCCAATCAGCATATACCACTTTTTGTACTCCATAAGGAGAATCAAAAGTTTGATTGATGCCAATAATATGCTCTCTAAATTGCGAAAAAAATTGTTCTAAATTCATAAAAAATTACTTGATAATTTCTCTGATTTCATCAATAAAACGAACTGCTAAATCATCAGCTGCTTTTTGTGATTTCGCTTCTGTGTAGATTCTGATAATAGGTTCTGTGTTTGATTTTCTTAAGTGAATCCATTCATTTTCAAAGTCAATTTTTACACCATCAATTGTATTTACTTCTTCATCTTTATATGTTGAAGCCATGATAACCAGTATTTTATCAACATCTATCTCAGGTGTTAGTTCAATTTTATTTTTACTCATAAAATAACTTGGATACGAATCTCTTAATTGTTTGCAAGACATTCTCTTGTGCGCTAAATGCGATAAAAACAAGGCAACTCCTACCAAAGAATCACGTCCATAATGAGAAGCAGGATAAATAATTCCGCCATTTCCTTCACCTCCAATAACGGTATTTGTATCTTTCATTTTCTGAACCACATTCACTTCTCCAACAGCACTTGCTGTATATGTTCCTCCATGTTGAGTTGTAACATCTCTTAACGCTCTTGAAGATGATAAATTAGAAACTGTATTTCCTCCACCTAAACGTCCTAAAACATAATCAGCACAGGCAACCAATGTGTATTCTTCACCAAACATAGAACCATCTTCACAAATTAAAGCAAGCCTATCAACATCAGGGTCAACTACAATTCCCAAATCCGCTTTTTCTTTCACAACTAGTTCAGAAATATCTGTTAAATGCTCTTTTAAAGGTTCAGGATTGTGAGGAAATTGTCCATTTGGTGTGCAATATAATTCAACACATTCCACATTTAGTTCTTTTAATAACGCTGGAATAAAAATTCCTCCAGTTGAATTTACTGCATCAACAACCACTTTAAAATTGGCCTTTTTTATAGCTTCAACATCTACCAAATCAAGGTTTAAAACTTCTTTGATATGTTTTTGTAAATATGAATTATCAATTGTATACGTTCCTAAATCATCAACTTCAGCAAAATCAAAAGATTCATTTTCTGCCAACTCTAGAATTTTTTCACCATCAGCAGCATTTAAAAACTCGCCTTTTTCGTTTAATAGTTTTAAAGCATTCCATTGTTTTGGATTGTGAGAGGCTGTCAAAATAATACCTCCATCTGCTTTTTCAAGAGGAACTGCAACTTCAACTGTTGGAGTTGTTGACAATCCCAAATCAACCACATGAATTCCCAAACCAACTAAAGTATTTGCCACCAAACTGCTAATCATATTTCCAGAAATTCGAGCATCTCTTCCAATAACAACCAATAAATTTTCTTTTTGGGGATTTCTTAGTTTTAGAAATGCACCATATGCAGCTGCAAATTTTACAGCATCAATTGGAGTTAAATTATCTGAAGTTTTTCCTCCAATTGTACCTCTAATTCCTGAGATTGATTTGATTAAAGTCATTATAAAAAAATTTGAAACAAAGATACTTTTTTTCCTTAAAAAGCAAGTCTATTGTAAAATAAGTTGGAATTAAAATATTGAGAAGATTCATTTTAAATCATTTTTTTATACCTTTCACAAATCAAACAAAAGTCTATGATTCAAGTATATAGAAAAATTCGCCAAAAATTACTAGCACAAAACAATTTTCAAAAATATGTAATGTATGCAATTGGTGAAATTTTTTTGGTGGTTGTGGGAATTTTATTGGCGCTACAATTCAATAATTGGAGCATAGAAAACGTAAATAAAGTAAAAGAAAAATGGTATTTGATCAATATGGTTGAGGATATTGAATATCAAAGGGATGTTTTAAAATACATGAAAGAACATTACGAAAATTGTATAAAAACTTCAGAATCAATCCTTAAAAGCTATAAAGAAACTAAGAATTTTCAGAATATTGATAGTTTAAATGAGAAATTAAATTTATTAATGGAGACTGATAATTTCCCGAATATCAATAATACCTATCAAGAATTGATTTCATCTGGACAACAAGCATTGATTAAAAATAAAGAATTAAGTGTCAATATTATTGACTATTATTTGTATTCGGAAGACAATTATATTGATGTCAAAAACAATAATGATAATGTATTTTACCGAGAATTACATCCTGTTTTTTACGATTTAGCTCAAATTGTAATGATTGATAAAGAATTGTATGAAGATAAAGATGGGTTGTTTGAAACTGATTCAGAAATTGACATTATTTTAATAAAGAAATTAGAAATTGATGATACAAAAATGAAATTCTTAAATGCCTTAAAATCTTTAATTCTTATCTATAAATTACAACTAGAAATGATAGATGATACTATAGAAATGGGTAGAGATTTAGTCCAAAAAATTGATGATGAATTGGGTTTAACACCTGATATGGTCAATCAAACAGAATAAAATATTGATTTTTATGATTTTACAGGAGTTCCATACAAATCATAATCTCCTGCATCATAAATAGTTACATCAATAAACTCTCCAATTTTAATATAATGCTCAGTTGCATCAACCAAAACGTCGTTATCAACATCAGGTGAATCAAATTCTGTTCTTCCATAAAAAAATTCGCCATCTTTTCTATCAAACAAGCATCTAAAAGTCTTTCCGATTTTTTCCTGATTCAGTTCCCAGGAAATTTGAGATTGCAATTCCATGATTTCATTAACTCGTCTGAATTTTACATCTGCAGGAACATCGTCTTCCAAAACATAGGCACCTGTGTTTTCTTCATGAGAATATTCAAAAACGCCCAAACGTTCAAAACGCATTTCTTCCACCCAATCTTTCAGCTCCTCAAATTGTTCTTCAGTTTCGCCAGGATAACCCACAATCAGCGTAGTTCTGATTGCCATTTCAGGAATTGCCTCTCTGAATTTTTTGATTAAATCAGTCGTTTTTTCATGCGTTGTTCCTCTTTTCATCGATTTTAAAATCTCAGAATTGATGTGCTGCAAAGGAATATCCAAATAATTACACACTTTTGGCTCGCGTTTCATGACTTCAATTACATCCATTGGAAAACCTGCTGGAAAAGCATAATGCAAACGAATCCATTCAATTCCGTCAACTTTTACAAGTGCTTCTAATAAATCTGCCAAAGCTCTTTTTTTGTAAATATCTAAGCCATAATAGGTTAAATCTTGTGCAATCAACATGATTTCTTTGATGCCTTTTTCAGCCAATTTTGTAGCTTCTTTAATGATATCTTCAATGGGTGTTGATTTGTGTTTGCCACGCATTAAAGGAATAGCGCAAAACGAACAAGGTCTGTCACAACCTTCCGCAATTTTTAAGTATGCATAGTGTTTTGGTGTTGTTGTTAAACGCTCACCTATCAATTCGTGTTTGTAATCTGCTTCTAAAACTTTTAGCAAGTTTGGCAAATCATGAGTGCCAAAATATTGATCTACATTCGGAATTTCTTTCTCTAAATCAGGCTTGTAACGTTCGCTTAAACAACCTGTTACAAAAACCTTATCAATTTCTCCAGCTTCTTTTCTTTGTGCATAATGCAAAATAGTATCAATACTTTCTTCTTTGGCTTTACCAATAAATCCGCAGGTATTAATTACTACAATATTTCCATCATCGTTTTCATCTTCGTGAACTACATTTTTACCATTAGCTTTTAATTGTCCCATTAACACTTCGCTATCGTAAATGTTTTTTGAGCAACCTAAAGTTACCACATTGATTTTATTTTTTTTGATGGTTTTTGTACGCATTTTATTAGCTTTTGGCTATTAGATTATGAAACTTAATTTTTCACTTTTAAAAGTTTGCAAAAATAAGTCATTTTGATTGATTTAAAATTTTCTTATTGATAGTTTTTAGGCATTTTTCTAGCTTTTGATAGTTGCTCAAAAGCATAACCAATTTTCAGTAAATTACTCTCTGAAAATGGAAGTCCCACAAATGTCAAACTAATTGGTTCTCCGGATTTTTTATACCCCATAGGAACTGTCAATGTTGGATGAAAAGAGACAGCTGCAATACCAGAATGATAATTATTTATAGATAAAATAGCATCTAAATTTTGCTCTTTTAATGCCTTTAAATAGTTTTCTCCATCCAATTTTAGATTTTGTTTTACAACCTCTAATTGAGCTAAAGTGGTGGTGTCTTTTACAATTCCTTCAAATAATTGTTGTCCATAAGGAGCTCTTAAAAGACTGTCTTTTTTATTAAATTCAACTACACTTTTTACATTTTTAATAAAAAGTGATTTATCAGCATTATTTGCTAAATATTTGGGTAAATCGTGTTTCATATCAATATTTAACAGCGTAATAAATCCATTAAAAGAGGGTTGTTGAGGATTGAGTTCAACCAATTCTGCGCCTGCATTTTTTAGTTTTTCGATAGTTGCTGCATAAATTGTATCTGTTAAAAGTGATTGTAAAACACCCAATCTTTTTCCTTTTAAACTTCCTTTAGAAATTATATCAGCATTAAAATCATCTTTTTCAACTTCAAAAGATGATTCATCTGCATTGTCTTTTCCCAACATTGCTTGTGCCAAAATTGCATTATCAATCACATTTTTAGTCATTGGTCCAGGAGTATCTAACGTACTTGAAATTGGTACAATTCCAGTTCTACTTAACATACCTATTGTTGGTTTTAATCCTACAACCGAATTCATACTTGATGGCGAAGTAATTGATCCTGAGGTTTCTGTACCAATTGCAGCAACTGCAAAATTGGCAGCAACTGTAACTCCACTTCCTGCTGAACTTCCTCCTGTTTCAAATTCGCCTCTTCCATAAGGATTTAACGTTTGACCTCCAATGGCTGAATATCCTAAAGGACATCCTGAACAGAAAAAATAAGCCCATTCACTTAAATTGACTTTTCCTAAAATCAATGCGCCACTTTCCTTTAATTTTTCAACTATAAAAGCATCATTTTTTGTTTGATTATCTTTCAAAGCTACTGCACCAGCTGTGGTTGGCATATTATTGGTATTGATATTATCTTTCAACAAAATTGGCATTCCATACACTGAAAAATCGGGAATATTTTTTGCATTTTTATCTTTTTCTTTGGCTTGTTTTACCACATCAGGATTCAACGAAATGATACTATTTAATGATAATGTTGAGTCGCTTTCGAATTTTCGGATTCTATATAAATAAAACAAAGTCAATTTTTCATACGTCAAATTTCCATCTTTGATACTCTTTTGAATAGTTGGAATATTCTGCTCTAAAATGATTGGTTTTAAAGCTTGATAATCTTCTTCAGAAAATTTGGCTAAGTCATCATTAAATGGTTTGAAAACTTCATTCATATCTATAAATTTAGACTGAAATAATTTGAATTTCATTCTTCCATTTTGATGATTTTGCTGTTTTTTAAGAGCAATTGTTTCATCATATTTTTTAAAAAAAACAGGATTTTCTTTTTGTTGACAAGAAAGAAACAAGAAAAATGATACAGTAATCAGGAAAGCTTTTTTCATTACATTTGATTTTATTCTCAAAGATACTACTTTAAACCTTTTTTTTAAATAAATGTCTTATTGGTAATTTGATTTTTTTATGAAGCCTAAGAATCCTATTTTCATTATTTTGATTTCAATTTTCATTGTATTTTCTTGTTCAAAAGAAACAATTATTGAAGAGGAAATCATCAATGAAAATAATAACAAGATATATTTTCCACCCATAAATTCAAATGCATGGGAAACTGAAAGTATCTCCAAATTGGGCTGGAATGAAACTCAATTAAACCCATTATTTACTTTTCTTGAAGAGAAAAATACCAAAAGTTTTATAATCCTTTATAATGGTAAAATTGTCGTCGAAAAATATTTCAATAATCATAACAGCAATTCAGTTTGGTATTGGGCAAGTGCAGGAAAAACACTCACCTCAACAGTAGTTGGTATTGCTCAAGATGAAAATTTGTTAGACATTTCAAACAAAGTGTCAGATTATTTAGGAAATGGTTGGACTACTGCGCCATTATTAAAAGAAAATTTAATTTCCTCTAAAAATTTACTTTCGATGAATTCGGGTTTGGATGACAATTTGGGAGATGATGTTTCGCCTTCAAACTTGAAATATATTGCTGATGCTGGAGAAAGATGGGCATATCACAATGTGTATGTAAAATTGCAAGATGTTATTGAAAAATCTACAAATCAATCCTTTACATCCTATTTTAATTTGAAATTGAGAGATAAAATTGGCATGACAGGATTATGGAGAAATACTGGAGATTTGAGTGTTTATTGGAGTAATTCACGAAGTATGGCGCGTTTTGGATTGATGATTTTAGCTGAAGGAAAATGGAATGAAACGCAAATAGTTTCAAAAAACTTTTTAAATGAAGCCACAAATACATCTCAACAAATCAATAAATCCTATGGTTATTTATGGTGGTTGAATGGAAAATCTAGTTATCATTTACCACAAAGTCAATTTGAATTTCAAGGTACATTAATCAAAAATGCTCCTATTGAAATGTTTGCTGCGCTTGGAAAAAACGATCAGAAGATATATATAATTCCTAGTAAAAAATTGGTAATTATCAGAATGGGAGATGCTGCAAGCAGCAGTAACTTTGCTCTTTCTACTTTTGATGAAGATTTATGGGGAAAAATAAATCTATTAATAAATTGAATTTTTACTTAAAAAAAGAATCCACAAATTCAATTTTATTGAACACTTGCAAATCATCAATCCCTTCTCCTACTCCAATATATTTCACCGGAATTTGAAATTGGTCTGAGATTCCAATCACAACTCCACCTTTTGCAGTTCCATCTAATTTTGTGACTGCCAAACAACTAACTTCAGTTGCTTTCGTGAATTGTTTTGCTTGTTCAAAAGCATTTTGCCCTGTAGAACCATCCAAAACCAACAACACATCATGAGGAGCATCCCCAACCACTTTTTGCATGACGCGTTTTATTTTGGTCAATTCATTCATTAAATTCACTTTGTTATGCAATCTTCCTGCAGTATCAATAATCACAACATCTGCATTTTGAGAAACTGCAGATTTCAACGTATCAAAAGCTACAGATGCAGGATCAGAACCCATTTCTTGACGCACAATTGGCACACCTGTTCTATCAGCCCAAATTTGTAATTGGTCAATTGCAGCCGCTCTAAAAGTATCTGCAGCTCCTAAAACGACTTTAAAACCTCGTTTTTTAAATTGAGCTGCTAATTTTCCAATGGTGGTTGTTTTTCCAACACCATTGACACCAACAACCATAATTACATAAGGTTTTTTATTTTCAGGAATGGTAAAATCAATATCATTGCCTGTGTTGGTTTCAGCTAAAAGATTGGCAATTTCCTCTCTTAAAATTTTATTTAATTCGTTAGTGCTGACATATTTATCCTTTGCAACACGCTCTTCAATTCGTTCAATAATTTTTAATGTCGTATTAACACCAACATCCGAAGCAACCAACACCTCTTCTAAATTATCTAAAACCTCGTCATCAACTTTTGATTTTCCAACAACTGCCTTCGATAATTTATCAAAAAAATTTTCTTTCGTTTTCTCTAAACCTTTGTCTAAAGTTTCCTTTTTTTCCTTTGAAAATATATTTTTAAAAAAACTCATGATATTTTAAATACTGAATAACAACTTTTATAAAACGGTAATTTATTTTTAAATAAAAACTTGATTCATTTGATTGGTTTTTAAACTTAAAAACCGTCAATGAATCCTCAAAAATACACAATTAAAATCCATAAAAAAAGCTACTTTCTGAAATAGAAAGTAGCTTCATAAATTTTATAAGAATGTTTTTATTTTTTAGATAAAAACTTATCTACATCAGCAGGATCCATAACCGCTTCAACAAAAGTATATGCTCCTGATTTTGGAGATTTTACCATTTTGATTGCTTTGCTTAATCTTTTGGATGCTGTTTGTAACGATGCAACTGTTTTTTTTGCCATTTTGTGTCTTTTTTAATCTATGTGCTCTATGCTGAGTTCTAGACGAATTAATTATTTAATTTCTTTGTGAACAGTCACTTTTTTCAAGATAGGATTGAATTTTTTAATTTCCATTCTATCTGGAGTGTTCTTTTTGTTTTTGGTTGTAACGTATCTAGAAGTACCTGGTTGTCCAGAAGTTTTGTGCTCTGTACATTCTAAAATAACTTGAACTCTGTTTCCTTTTTTTGCCATCTCTATTCGAGTTTAAAAAGTTTAAAAGTTTAAAGGTTTAAAAGTTTAAAGGTTTTGCAACTATAAACTGTAACTGTAAACTAAAAACTGCTGCTAATATTTATTTTGTTAAAAATCCGTTTGCTCTAGCGTCCTTAATAACTGCAGAAATTCCTTTCTTGTTGATGTTTTTCAAAGCAGAAGCAGATATTTTCAACGTAATCCATTTATCTTCTTCTGGAATGTAAAAACGCTTCGTCATTAAATTAGCGTCAAACTTTCTTTTTGTTCTATTCATAGCGTGAGAAACATTGTTCCCAACCATTGCTTTTTTCCCTGTTAATTCACAAACTCTAGACATCTTCTTGACAGTTTTTAAGTATTATCTCTAAACGAGGTGCAAATTTACATATAAATCTAATTCTGAACAAAATAATTTTACAAAATTTTAAAATAATTCTTTTCTTAAAATTTCTAGGGATTTACTGACTGTTCTATTGATGACTTTTTCTCTTGGTTCTCCGAAATTAAATTCCTCTACAATCTCTTTTTCATCCGAAACTAGGGCAATAAAAACCAAACCAACACTCTTATCATTATGATCGATTGTTGGTCCTGCATTTCCAGTAACTGCGATTGCATAGTTTGTTTTGAATTTTTCTCTGGCATTTGTTGCCATTTCTAAAGCAACTTCTTTGCTAACCACTGTATTTTTCTGAATAGTTTCTGGCAAAACTCCTAATAAATTTATTTTGGTTTCAGCTGAATAGGTTACAAAACTCCCTTTATAATAAGCAGATGAACCTGCAATAGATACTAAAGTCGCTGCAATTTTTCCTCCTGTCAAACTTTCAGCAGTGCAAATGGTTTTTCCATTTTTGATTAATAAATCTCCAATGGTTTTTTCTAAAGAACTTTCATCATCCAAACCTGTAATGATATCAGGAATTAATTGATAAATTTCTTCGATTTTAGTTGTAAGCTCATTTTCAAGTTGTTCTTTATTTTCGCCTTTTGCAGACAATCTCAAACGAACTCTTCCAAAAGATGGTAGATAAGCAAGCTTGATATGTGATGGCAAATTGTTTTCAAAATCTTCAATAATTTCAGCAATCGTGCTTTCTCCTTGACCATAGGTCATGATGGTTTTATGCAGAATAAAAGACAATTTGAATTGCTTTTGAATTCTTGGCAACACTTCTGTGATCATTAATCCTTTCATTTCATAAGGCACACCAGGTAAGGAAATAAAAACGGTATTTTTTTCAAAAAACCACATTCCAGGAGCTGTTCCAAAATGATTCATTAACAAAGTTGCTTTTGAGGGCAATTGCGCTTGATAACGTTGAATTTCTTTAAAAGGATGATTGATTTTAGCAAACAATTTTTGGATATGCTCAATGACTTCTGGGTATTCAATAAACTCAGTGTTGTTAAAAAATTGAGCAATTGTTTTTTTTGTAATATCGTCTTTTGTTGGGCCTAAACCTCCTGTAATAATAACAATATCAACTCTTTCTTGCGCTTCTTTTAACGCATTTAAAATGTGTTGCTGATCATCCTGGATTGACGTAATTTGATAAACAGAAACACCTACCTTATTCAATTCTTGACTTATAAATTGCGAATTGGTATCTACTATTTGACCTATGAGAATTTCATCGCCAATTGTTATGATTTCTGCTTTCATCTTTTTAAAAAATTTAAGGGTTTCTTATCTAAGGGTTTCAAGTTCAATAAGTTATTGCTAAGCTATTGTATTGCTTTATGGTTACATTGTAACATTGCTACATTAACTATTTTACCTTTATTTGAAAAGCTTCTCTTCCTTCCAAAACACCTTTCAAAACATCATTTTCAGAAACTTTTCCAACACCTTCTGGAGTTCCAGTAAAAATAATATCTCCTTTTTTCAAGGTAAAATATTGAGAAACATAGGCTATCAATTCATCTATTTTCCACAACATTGCGTTTGAATTTCCATCTTGAACTAGTTCGTTATTTTTATATAATTGGAATGTTATTTTTTCTAAATCAAATTGTTCTTTTGGATAAAATTCTCCAATTATTGCGCTACCGTCAAATGCTTTTGCTTTTTCCCAAGGCAGGCCTTTTGCTTTGCATTCATCCTGAACGTCTCTTGCTGTAAAATCAATTCCTAAACCTATTTCGTCATAATATTTATGAGCGAATTTTGCATCAATAAATTTACCTACTTTATTGATTTTTACTAAAATCTCTACTTCATAGTGAACATCATTGGAAAATGGCGGAATAAAAAATGGATTGTTTTTTGGTAAGATTGCAGAATCTGGCTTTAAAAAAACAACGGGACTTGTTGGTTTTTCATTCGCTAATTCTTCAATATGTTTTGCGTAATTGCGCCCAATACAGATTATCTTCATGAACTTTATAAACTAAAAACTAAACACTAAAAACCAAAAACTTCTTTATTCTCCTGTTTCAGGAAAAACAATCGCTCTATTTCCTGATACAATTATTTGATGATTCAAATGGTTATTTACAGCTCTTGCCAACACCAATTTTTCGATATCTGCTCCAATTTTTTTCAAGGTTGTTGGCGTACTTTCGTGCGTAACAGGTTTTACATCTTGCTCAATAATTGGACCTTCATCCAAATCTTCTGTGGCATAATGCGCTGTTGCTCCAATCAACTTTACGCCTCTTTCATAAGCTCGCAAATACGGATTTGCACCCTGAAATGCGGGTAAAAAAGAATGATGAATATTGATGATTTTTTCAGGATATGTATTGATAAAATCCGCAGACAATATTTGCATATACCTTGCCAAGATAATTAAATCAATCTGATGTTTATTAAGCAATTGAATGAGCTGAGTTTCTTGCAACAATTTGTCATTTTTATCCACAGGCAAATAGTAAAAAGGGACTTGAAACATTTCCGCAACAGGCCTCAACTTTTCATGATTACTGATAATCATTTTCACGGTACAATTCAAATTTCCTTCTTTGTATCGTTCTAATAAATCATACAAATTATGGCTTGTATGAGAAACCAAAATGGCAACTTGCTGTTTTTTGTCTCCATAATGAACTGACCATTTGAATTTCAATGGAGTTGCCAATTCTAAAAAATTAGTTTCTAATTCTTTTTTTGACAAAATAGTACCCTCTGCATTCAAACGAATTCTCATGAAATAGGTGTTTTCAATCGAATTTACATATTGCTGACAACTCAAAATATTGAAGCCTTTTTCGAAAAAGAAACTAGTGATTTTTGCCACCAATCCTTTTTGATCTGGACACTGAATTAAAAAAGTAACGATTTGTGATTTCATAAAAAGCCCATCCTAACCTTCCGAAAGGGAAGGAACTACAAACTGGGTAATTTATAGTTTTCAGTTATTACACTTTATTCTATCTTGATTGAATTTAAAAATCAACCTCAATTTTTATACATACTTTTGATTTTATCCATGCTACAATTCCTTCCCTTTGGGAAGGTTAGGATGGGCATTATGGTATCCACTTTTTTGGAAAGTTTGGTTTTCTTTTTTCCAAAAAAGCATCTCTTCCTTCTTTTGCTTCATCTGTCATGTATGCTAAACGTGTTGCTTCGCCCGCAAAAACTTGCTGACCAACCATGCCATCATCTGTCAAATTCATTGCAAATTTGAGCATTTTTATAGATGTTGGACTTTTTGCTAAAATTTCTTGCGCCCATTCATAAGCCGTATTTTCCAATTCATCATGAGGAATTACTGCGTTTACCATTCCCATGTCAAAAGCTTCTTGAGCAGAATAATTTCTTCCTAAAAAGAAAATTTCACGCGCTCTTTTTTGACCCACCATTTTTGCTAAATAGGCTGAACCATAACCTCCATCAAAAGAAGTGACATCAGCATCTGTTTGTTTAAAAATAGCATGTTCTTTGGATGCCAATGTTAAATCGCAAACCACATGCAAACTGTGTCCACCTCCAACTGCCCATCCTGGAACAACTGCTATAACTGCTTTTGGCATGAAACGAATCAATCTTTGAACTTCTAAAATATTCAATCTGTGATAACCATCTTCGCCAACATAACCTTGATGACCTCTTGCTTTTTGGTCACCACCTGAACAAAATGAATACACACCATCTTTAGAACTTGGACCTTCAGCAGATAATAAAACGACCCCAATTGAGGTATCTTCACCTGCATCATAAAATGCATCATACAATTCTTTGGTTGTTTTTGGGCGAAAAGCGTTCCTAACATCAGGTCTGTTAAATGCAATTCTAGCAACACCATTGCATTTTTTATACGTAATATCTTCGTATTCTTTTGCAGTTTTCCATTCAGGTTGTATCATAATTTTGTATTTTGTGCGTTGTTTAGATAACAAAAAATCATTGCTTGCAAAAATAAACATTCTTATTCATGTATCAGAAATCACTTTCATTAATATTTATTTTTTTCAGTTTTGTTGGATTTTCTCAAAAAATCATTGAAAAACAACTGGAATCTACTTTTTTAGAAACAACTCGAAATTTGCGAATATACATTCCAGAAGGTTATGAAAAAGATAGTATCAAAAATTTTCCATTAGCGATTGTTTTGGATGAAGAATCAATGTTTGATATTTATGTTGGAAATTCAGTTTTATTCTCAAAAAATGACAAAGCTCCTAGACAAATTATTGTTGGAATTTCAATGGAAAAATCTAAAAATACGGATGTTTCTTTTGATAGAAATACTGGAAAATTAACAACAACTGCAACAAATTTTTATGAATTCATAAGAGATGAAGTGCTGTTTTATATGGAAAGTACCTATAGAACTTCGCCTTTTATTACATTGGTGGGTCATGGATATTCAGCCAATTTAATTACTCATTTTTTACAAGAAGAAAATCCGATTTTCAACGCATATATATGCATCAATACTAGTTTTTCTGATTTTATTGGAACTCAATTGCAATCGTTTAATTGGGCGAAAATCGCAAAGGAAGACTCTGTTTTTTATTATTATTTGAATACTTCTAATACCCTTTCAAGTGCTAAACAAGCGCAAATTGAACAGGTTCAAAAAGGATTATCATCACTAGAAATTAAGAATTTTAAGGTGATTTCTGATGCAATTACAACTTCAAATGCGATTGCTGCAATTGGTGAGGCAATTCCGAGAGCGTTCAGTAATATTTTTGAAATTTATGCTGCAATTTCCGAAGAAGAATTCAATAAAAGTATCAAAGAATTATCTCCTTTAGATGCGATTGCTTATTTGGAAAATAAATATTTAGAGATTGAATTTTTGTTTGGAAGCAGTTTGGGAATCAGAGAAAGAGATATTTATGCCATCGAAAAAATCATTATTGAAAAAGAAAATGGAGATCGTTTGTTAGATTTTGGTAAAATGATTTTAAAAATCTATCCAAGTTCACATTTGGGCGATTATTATATTGGAAAATATTACGAAACTGGAAAAATGTTCAAAAAAGCAATTACGCATTATAAAATAGGTTATGGAAAAATGGATCCTGCAGACCCAAATGCAGATGCTTTTTATGAGAATATTTTACGACTTGGGGGGAATTAAAAATGTTCAAAATTTAAGATTCAATATTCAAAGTTGGCAAAGTCAGAAACTCTTAAACCCTTAAACTTCTATATCAACTCAATTCTGTCGTCTTTTAAAAGAATCAATTTTTGTTTGTACAAATTTCCAATGGCTTTTTTAAATGCTTTTTTACTCATATTTAGATGAAACTTGATGGATTCTGGAGAACTTTTATCCGTCAATAATAAAAAACCTTCTTTGCTATTTTTCAGTTTTGTAAGGATTTTTTCAACATCCAAATCAATGACATTTCTGAAACCTTGAGGTCTTAATGAAACATCAATTTTTCCATCTTCACGAATATTTTTGATGTACCCTGTCACTTCCATTCCTTCTTCAATTTCTGTGAAAATTTCACTTCTAAATAACAATCCTTCAAATTCTTCATCAATCAAAACTATGAAACCTAAAGCAGTTTCTGTTTCAATTACCAATTGTACTTGATCTCCTATTTGCAAATCCATTATTGTATAAATTTAAAATATTGATTTAAAATATCACTGTTTTCATTACTTGGGGTGAAAATTTCCAAAATTTTTGGTTTTTCTGAGGAATTATAAAACAACCTTAAGGATTCTTGAACAGTTTCTGTAGAAAAAGCATTCAAATATTCGAATTCAAACATTTTTGCCAAATGTACTGCTGTCAAGCAATGAGGAGTTTCAAAATAATCCAACACATTCGTACTTTTTGGACCTGGAATGATTTTAAAAATTCCTCCTCCTGAATTATTAATGATGATAATTCTAAAGTTTGATGGAATATTTTTGTTCCATAAAGCATTGCTATCGTAAAAAAAACTCAAATCACCTGTGATAAAAACGGTTTGCTTTTCACTCGCAAAAGCAGCTCCAATTGCAGTACTTGTACTACCATCAATGCCACTTGTTCCTCTGTTGCAAAAAACATTCAGCGTTTTTGAAATCGTAAATAATTGCGCATATCTAATAATGGCACTATTGCTAATTTGCAATTGTGAATTTTCAGGAATACTTGCCAAAACTTGCTCAAAAACCTTAAAATCAGAATGATTTAAAGTTGCTAAATATTCAGCATGTTTTATCCTTTTTTCATCTCTAATTTTCAGCCATTTTGATTGATAATCAGCTGTTTTATGAACAACAAGATTATTGAAATGTGCAAAAAAATTGGTTGGATTGATTTGAATAAACTCTGACAAACAGAAAAAAGTATTGGTTGCCTTTTTCTCATCAATATTCCAATGATGATTGGGAGCATATTTTCGTAAAAATGATTTTATTTTTTTGGAAACAATCATTCCTCCAAAAGTGATCAGAATTTCTGGTCGCAAATCCTCAAACTCCTCATTATTCAATGAAAAAATCAGTTGGTCAATTGAATTTACAGCTTTTTCGTGATGCAAATTGGACGTAGTTTCTGTTAAAATAAGCACACTTTCATCTTCTGCATACACATCCATCAAATGATGTAACTGTTCATCAGGATAATTGACACCTACCACAATCATTTTCTTTGAAGCAGCATTCCAAGTTTTCGATAAAAACTCATAATCAATATGACTATTGTCCAAAGAACTCATAGAAATATGAGGAAAATGAAATGTTTTTAACTCATCAACAACCTCATAAAGTGGCTCATCAAACGGAATATTTACATGCACAGGTCCTTTTTGTGTAATGGCCAATTGCAACGCTTCTCCAAATAATTGAGCATTTTTGGTTTTAAAATGAACACTTTCAACCAAATTTGCTGAAAAAAGCACATGATTTTCAAACACATTTTCTTGACGAATCGTTTGTCCATCACCAATATCAATCAAATGTTTTGGTCTATCAGTGGAAAGTACAATTAGTGGAATATTGCTATAAAAAGCTTCTGCAATTGCTGGATAATAATTCAATAATGCAGATCCAGAAGTGCATAAAATTGCTACTGGTCTTTGAGTTTGTTGTGCAATTCCGAGTGCAAAAAAAGCGGCACAGCGTTCATCAACAACGCTGAGAGTTTTAATTTTTGGATGATTTACAAAACCAATTGTTAAAGGCGCATTTCTAGACCCTGGAGAAATCACAACAGTCTCAATACCAAATTGATAACACCCAGAAATAACTAATTGAGCAAGCTCTTTTTTAGGATACATTTTCTTAAATCTCTTATAAAGATTTAAAAAGTTTACAAGCTATAAATCATTATTTATCAGAAATTTAACTGATAACTAATAACCAACAACTAATAACTTTTTTTAATTCCCTTTTTGATAATCTTTTAAAAATTGCGCTAATCCAATATCAGTTAAAGGATGTTTCAACAATCCTTCAATGGCACTCAAAGGACCCGTCATTACGTCAGCACCAATTTTTGCACAATCAATAATGTGCATTGTGTGACGAACAGAAGCTGCTAAAATTTCAGTTTCAAATCCGTAGTTATCATAAATTGTTCTGATTTCGGCAATTAAATTCAAACCATCTGTTGAAATATCATCCAAACGTCCAATAAAAGGAGAAACATACGTTGCGCCTGCTTTGGCAGCCAACAACGCTTGCCCAGCAGAAAAAACCAACGTTACATTCGTTTTAATTCCTTTTGATGAAAAATATTTACATGCTTTGATACCATCTTTTATCATCGGTAATTTTACCACAATTTGTGGATGTAAAGCAGCTAAAACCTCCCCTTCTTTCACCATTCCATCAAAATCTGTTGCAATAACTTCCGCAGAAACGTCACCATCCACCAATTCGCAAATTGCTTTGTAATGATTGATAATATTTGTTTCACCCGTAATTCCTTCTTTTGCCATTAAAGATGGATTTGTGGTTACACCATCCAAAATTCCTAAAGCCTGAGCTTCTTTGATTTGCGCTAAATTTGCAGTATCTATAAAAAATTTCATCTTATTAAATTGAGTTGTTTGTAAATGTTTTGCAAAGTTACAATTTTACGGAGGAATGTAAATTGGAAAAACATATTTTTGTAAAATAATTTATGAAACATTTCCTATTTTTTAGAACACTTTTTTTAATCATATCCTTTGGAATACTTTTTTCATGTGCGAACAAGAATATTCTTGAAGAAATTGATACTTCAATCAAATGCAATGACAGTAGTTTACAAATTTCAGAAAATGATTCTATAGCAATTTCAAACACCTCAAATCCAATAATTTGGAAAGGATTTTACGATTCAAATTCAGTAGAAATTTACTTCACAAAAAATGTTGGTTCTGATGGAGAAACTGAAACATTTACAACTGTTTTTTCTAAGATTGGAACTTGCTTAAAAATAGAAAGAGCTTATGAATTTTACAACGGAAAACAAGTAGATATTTCTGCTATTACTGAATCTAAAATTATTGATTTTTCAATAAAAAGTTGGGAAATTGACAACCTTCTTCAAGGAAATATAACCTATATAGATTCTCATGACAAGAAAACGTATACAAGAAAATTTTGGGTGAAATTAACTCCAAAAACTATCGAGAATGAACCTTTAAAAAAACTATTTTTTTCAGATTGTTATGGAAGTAAATTGCCTATAAATATTGATGTAAATAAAGATAATAGTTCGGATTTTAGTTTGACTTTCGAAGAAATAAAAGACACTGGAAACAAACCAAATTTCTCATTTTTCAAGATTAAATTAGTATCCACAAATGTGATAACAAATCAAATTTTATCGCCAATTAGAAGCAATAGTCCTTATATCGTAATTTTTGAACCACCTTTTAGTTCAGAAAACACCAAACAATATTTTGATGGCGTAAAAAATGAATTGGATGTTTTTTATGAATTTAAAACCCCTTACGAAAAATACAATTATTTTTTAAGTAATACTTTGACATACCAGGAAATACTATCAAATAATTTAAAAGATTATTTTGTAATTAGTTTAATTATTGACGGAAAAACCTATTTTGGATGGATTCAATTTCAATTAGATACTGCTTCTTGTAAAGTAGAAATTGTAGAAACATTCCTAAACACAATTCCAAATGAAGCTGTTTTTGTAAATTGATTTACAATTTATAATGATTCATCAACAATTTTTGATAAACTTTATCAGGCAAAATTCGTTTTAAGACAATTGAAAATTTCTCCATAAATTTCCCCACTTTATAATGAATTTTTGGGGTTGGATTGTTGATAATTTTATACACTTGCTCAGCCATTGCTAACGGATTCATGCCACTATCAACGTGTGAATTCATCAAATTTAAGTTTTGCTGATACGATTTTTTATACTCAGAATTTTCAAAAACTGGGGTATGATATCTTCCAGCTGCAATATTCGTTGCAAAATCTCCAGGAGCAATAGTCACAACTTTAATCCCAAATTGATGAACTTCCATGTTTGTGGCTTCTGAAATCAATTCCAAAGCACCTTTTGTAGCAGAATACACCCCTCTAAAAGGCAAACCCATATAGCCAGCAATGGAGGTAATATTGATAATCAACCCTGATTTTTGAGCACGCATTGTTGGCAAAACTGCTTTCATCACATCAATAGCACCAAAAAAATTGGTATCAAAAACGCGTCTCATTTCATCTGTTGGAGTATCTTCAATTGGCCCTGTAATTCCCATCCCTGCATTGTTTATCAATACATCAATTTTGCCTTCTTGTTGAATAATTTGTTCAATTGCAATTTGAATAGTATCCTTTTTTAACACATCCAAAGCAATCATTGTAAAAGGTAAAACTTCCGTTTTTTGAGGATTTCTACTTGTCCCATAAACGTTAAATCCTTTTTCTGATAAAAAAACAGCCATCGATTTTCCAATGCCAGAGGAAGCACCAGTAATTAAAACAACTTTTTTTGTTGATGTTGTTTGGTTTTGGGTTTGTGGTTGATGGTTCAAAGTTTTGAATTTTGAGTTATGAGTATACAAAAATCGAAAAAAAAATTAAATAAGGATTATTTATAAATTCGACACTTAAAAGTCCTTTCCTTTGGAAAGGATTTAGGATAGGAAAAGAAAAAATGGCAAGCTATCTACATCACACTGCTACAACCTAATACCTTTGCTGTGTTCCCACCCTGGAGGATTCAAAGGGAGCTAGTTGTGTAGGACTTGCCGCTGCAAATTTACAATCTATTTTTATTTTACCAATTAAAAAAAACCTAAATTTTCTGTAACATTTTTATTAAAAAGTTTACTAACTAGATTAAATTGAGGATTAATATCAAAAACTCAATTATCACTAACTTGAAAATCAATATATTTGTATCACTAACTAAATTTTTAAACAATGGAAAATCAAGTAAACAGTAAAAGTATAATTGTAAATAACGGTATATATCTAGGATTAGTAGGTGTAGTTGTAGCGCTAGTTTTATATGCAATGGGTAAATCCTTGGAATTGCAATGGGTTGGTTCTGTTGTAGGTTTTATTGCAACAATCGCCTTCGTTGTTATGGGTTTAAAATATTATAAATCAAGCAACAGAGGTTTTATGTCTTGGGGACAAGGTGTTAAAATTGGTCTTGGTATTGTTATGGTAAGTGCAGTAATAACTGTAATTTACACATTACTTTTTACATACGTAATTGACCCAGATTTCCAACAACAAGCCATGGAATTTCAGCAACAAAAATGGTTAGATTCAGGAATGACTGAAGAACAAATTAATGCAGCTACTTCTATGTCAGAAAAATTCCAATCACCAGTAATTGTTTCAGCAGTTATTTTAGCGTTTTCTGCTTTTATTGGTTTTGTAATTTCAGCAATTGCTGCTGCAATTATGAAAAAATCTGAAGAAGAAACGTATTAGTTCAAAATTCAGAATTCAAAGTTCAAGGTTTTTTATAACTTTGAAATTTAAACTTTAAACCCGAAAACCACATTTAGAAATGGATATTTCAGTGGTCATTCCACTTCTCAACGAAGAAGAATCTTTACTAGAATTACACGATTGGATTGCAAATGTCATGCAATCCAATCGTTATTTATATGAAATCATTTTTATTGATGATGGAAGTACAGACAATTCTTGGAAAATTATTAAACAATTATCACAAAAAAACAACGCCGTAAAAGGCATTCGTTTTCAAAAAAATTATGGAAAATCTCAAGCGTTAGATGCTGGTTTTGAAAAAGCGCAAGGAAATGTAATTATTACCATGGATGCTGATTTACAAGACAATCCTGAGGAAATTCCTGAGTTGTACAACTTGATTATCAATGGCGATTTTGATTTGATTTCAGGTTGGAAAAAGAAACGTTATGACAATGTTTTTACAAAAAACATTCCTTCAAAACTATTCAATTCCATTGCTCGAAAAACATCAGGATTGCAATTGCACGATTTTAATTGCGGTTTAAAAGCGTACAAAAAAGACGTTGTAAAAGCCATAAAAGTGAGTGGTGAAATGCACAGATACATCCCGATTTTAGCAAAAAACGAAGGATTTACAAAAATTGATGAAAAAATAGTACAGCATCAAGCTCGAAAATACGGAGTTACCAAATTTGGAATGAGTAGATTTATCAATGGTTATTTGGATTTAATCACGATTTCTTTCTTGTCAAAATTTGGAAAAAGACCCATGCATTTTTTTGGACTTTGGGGTACAATCGTCTTTATTTTTGGATTTTCAGCAGCGATTTATATCGGAATTTCCAAACTTTACAAATTATATAATGGTATTAAAACGATTTTAGTAACTGACAATCCTTGGTTTTATATCGCGTTAACTTCCATGATTTTAGGGACTTTACTATTTTTAGCTGGCTTTATTGGTGAACTGATCATCAAATCAAAAAATGACGAAAAACATTATAAAATAAAAGAGCAACTTAATTACTAAATTTTATCTTTGTAAAAAAATTATCTAATGGACGCAATACAACAAAAAGCAATGGCTTGGTTAACGCAAACTTTTGATGCTGAAACACAAGCTGAGGTTCAACAAATTTTGAACAATAACCCTACTGATTTAGCTGATCGTTTTTACAAAGATTTGGAATTTGGAACTGGTGGAATGCGTGGAACTATGGGTGCAGGAACCAATAGAATTAACAAATATACTTTAGGAAGAGCTACTCAAGGCTTATCAAATTACCTCAACAAAAATGTAAAAAAATCAGAAATAAAAGTAGCAATTGCTTACGATTGCAGACATAATAGTAAAAAATTCGCAAAAATTGTAGCAGATGTTTTATCAGCAAACAATATCAAAGTTTTTTTGTTTGAAGATTTACGTCCAACTCCAGTTTTATCTTTCACAGTTCGTCACTTGAATTGTGATGCAGGAATAGTATTGACAGCCTCTCACAATCCACCAGAATACAATGGATATAAAGTGTATTGGGCTGATGGTGGACAAATTGTTCCTCCCCATGATTCAGGAATTATTGATGAAGTATATGCCATTGATTTTTCTGAAATTAATTTCAAAGCAAATGAGAATTTGATTGAAATGATTGGTAAAAATGTGGATGATGTTTTTATTGAAGAATCCGTAAAAAATGCAAGTTTGTCTGATAAAATCAATAGAAAAGATTTAAAAATTGTCTTCACTTCTATTCATGGAACTTCTATCGTTTCTGTTCCTGATGCATTGAAAAAAGCAGGTTATACTGATGTTCATATTGTGGAAGAACAACGAATTCCAAATGGTGATTTTCCAACTGTAAAATCTCCAAATCCTGAAGAACCTGAAGCGTTGAAAATGGCAACAGATTTGGCGAATAAAATTGGTGCTGATATCGTTATTGGAACAGACCCTGATTGTGATAGATTAGGTGTTGCAGTACGTGATGCTGAAGGAAATATGAAATTGATGAATGGAAATCAAACCATGGTTGTGATGACCAATTTCTTATTAAAAAAATGGAAAGAGGAAGGCAGAATCAATGGAAAACAATTTGTGGGTTCTACAATTGTTTCTACAGAATTGGTAAACGAAGTTGCTGCAAAATTTGGTATTGAAACCAAAGTCGGTTTGACAGGTTTCAAATGGATTGCAAAAATGGTAGTTGATTTTCCTGAAATGCAATTTATTGGTGGTGGAGAAGAAAGTTTTGGATATATGGTGGGCGATTTTGTTCGCGACAAAGATGCTGTAACTGCAACATTGTTAGCTTGTGAAGTGGCTGCGTATGCAAAACAACATGGAAGTTCATTTTATGATGAATTATTGAACATTTATGTAGAGAATAATTTCTATAAAGAACACTTGATTTCATTAACTAAAAAAGGAATGGAAGGTGCTGCAGAAATTCAGAAAATGTTGAGTGATATGCGAAACAATCCTTTATCAATGATTGATGGTGAAAAGGTGGCAACTTTGGCAGATTATGACAAAGCTATTTTGAAAGATATCAGAACAGGAAAAGAGACAAAAATTGATTTGCCAACTTCAAATGTATTGATTTATCAAACTGAAAATGGGACAAGAATTGCAGCAAGACCAAGTGGGACTGAGCCAAAAATCAAGTTTTATTTCAGTGTAAATGCTCCTTTAGATTCAAAAGAAAATGCAAAAACTGTGGAAGCAGCTTTGGATGCAAAAATTCAACGAATCATTAAAGAGATGAATCTTATTTAATGAAGCACTTTAAGGATATTCTAAAATACGAGAAAAAGTATCGAAAGTTTACATTATTAAACATTGTTTTCAACGTTTTTTATGCGATTTTCAACGTACTTTCTGTGTTGGCTTTTATCCCAGTTTTAAGTATCCTTTTTGAAAAAAATGAAAAAGTTACTAAAATTCCTGTTTATGAGGGAATTACAACCATTGGTGACTATTTAAAAGATAGTTTTTATCATTTTATAGCTCAAAAAATAGCGAATGAAGGCGAACTAAAAACATTGCTTTTTATTTGTTTATTGACACTTTCATTATTCTTTTTCAAGAATCTTTTTCGATATTTAGCTTCCTATTCCATTACTTTTTTAAGAACAGGAATTGTCAAAGATTTGCGTGATAAATTGTATCATAAAATCATAGAATTACCTATTTCTTATTTTACAGAAAAAAGAAAAGGAGACATCATTGCAAGAATGACTGCTGATGTTCAAGAAGTAGAATCTTCTATTCTAACTTCTATTGAAACCATTGTAAGAGAACCACTTACAGTAGTAATTGCGATTGTAATTATGTTTTTTATGAGTGTAAAATTGACGTTATTTGTCTTTATACTTTTACCAGTTTCAGGATTTATCATTTCATCAATCAGTAAAAAATTGAAAGCAAATTCGGCAAAAGCGCAACAAGAAACAGGTACTTTTTTGTCATTTATTGAAGAAACGTTGACAGGTTTACGAATCATCAAAGGTTTTAATGCTGAAAATGTGATTGAAAAAAAATTCAATACGTCTACACAACATTTTAAAAACTTGATGACCAGCGTTTTTCATAGACAAACATTGGCCTCGCCCATGAGTGAATTTTTGGGATCTGCAACAATTATTGCAATTCTTTGGGTTGGAGGTTCTGAAGTTTTATCGAAAACAAGTTCATTGCAATCAGAAGAATTTTTTGGATATATCGTATTATTTTACACCGTTTTAAATCCGATAAAACTCATCACAACTTCCTATTATAGCATACAAAAAGGAGAAGCTTCTGCTGAACGAATTATGCAAATTTTACACACTGAAAACAGTATTAAAGATTTGCCAAATGCCATTCATAAAGTTGATTTTACTGACGAAATATCTTTTCAAAATATTTCTTTTAAATACAAGAAAGAATACGTTTTGCAAGATTTTTCTTTGACCATCAAAAAAGGTCAAACTGTTGCTTTGGTTGGACAATCAGGAAGTGGAAAATCGACATTAGCCAACTTGATTACCCGTTTTTATGATGTTGACAAAGGAACTGTTTTGATAGATGGTATTGATATTAAACAAATGACTGTCAAATCGTTACGTGGATTAATGGGAATTGTATCGCAAGAATCTATTTTGTTTAATGACACAATTGCAAACAACATCAAATTAGGTGCGCAAGAAGCTTCTGAAGAAGCCATTTTAGAAGCCTCAAAAATTGCAAATGCGCTGGAATTTATTGAAAATTTACCTCAAAAATTTGATACGAATATTGGTGATAGTGGCAATACACTTTCTGGAGGCCAAAAACAACGTTTGTCCATTGCAAGAGCCGTTTTGAAGAATCCACCCATCATGATTTTGGACGAAGCAACTTCTGCTTTAGACACAGAATCTGAACAATTAGTGCAACAAGCGCTCGAAAAAATGATGCAAAATAGAACCTCTTTAGTGATTGCACATAGACTATCTACGATTCAAAAAGCTGATTTAATTGTAGTGATGAAAAAAGGTAAAATCGTAGAACAAGGAAAGCATGAGGAATTATTGGCCAAAAAAGGCGAATATTTTAAGTTAGTTACAATGCAAAGTTTAAGCTAAAACTTTTTCAATTGTTATTTTTATCTTGATATTTTAGTAATAATTCACCCATTTTTTGATGAATTAAATTCATGGCTTTCAAAGGTCTTAGCATCACTTTAAAACTCACTATTTTTCCTTCATCATTCCAAGAGATCATGTCAATTCCATTGATTAAAATTCCATCAACTTCAACTTCGAATTCTAAGATAGTTTCTGAATCATTAGCTACTTCTCTTACATATTGAAAAGAATCATTAAACAAAATTTCAAATGCCGCAGATAAATACATCAAAGTAAGTTGTTTTCCTTTTTGTGGTGTGTGCACAATTGGCGAGTAAAAAATCACTTCTTCCGCTAATATGGCTGATAATTTTGCCTTATTTTGATTAAAAATAATCTCGTGCCAAGTTTCAAGATGTGAGTTCATTCAGTGTTTTTTTAATCCTAAAGATTTCCCTTTTTGAATCATAAATTGATATGAAGCTTCATGTTCATTAGGAATTTCTCCTTCTAAAATGGCTTCTTTGATAGCTTCTTTGATAATACCAATTTCTTTACAAGGTTGCAAATTAAAAGCGTTCATGATCTCTTCCCCAGAAATTGGCGGTTGAAAATTACGAACATGATCACGCTCTTCTACTTCTTTAATTTTGGTTCTTACCAATTCGAAATTTTGATGGTATTTTTTAAATTTTGAAGGATTTTTGGTGGTAATATCAGCTTCACATAAAGTCATCAAGGAATGAATATCTTCTCCAGCATCAAAAATCAAACGTCTTACAGCAGAATCAGTAACTTCCGAAGCTAAAACAATGGGTCTTGAGCTTAATAACACCATTTTTTGAACAAATTTCATTTTAGTATTCAAAGGCATTTTTAAGCGAGTAAATAATTTATACACCATTTTTGAACCCACAAATTCGTGCCCATGAAACGTCCAACCTACTTTTTTACTAAACTTTTTAGTGGGTGCTTTTCCAATATCGTGCAACAAAGCTGACCATCGCAACCAAACATCTTCCGTATTTTGAGCAATATTATCAACAACCTCTAAAGTATGGTAAAAATTATCTTTATGTTTTTGACCTTCAACCTCTTCTACTCCTTTTAAGGCAATCAATTCAGGCAAAATCTGAGGCAATAAATTGGTTTTTTCTAGTAATAAAAATCCGATGGATGGTTTTTTTGATGCTAAAATTTTATGCAATTCATCCACAATTCGCTCACGAGTAATGATTTCTAAACGTTCAGCATTTTTGGTAATTGCAGCCAATGAATTTTCTTCAATTTCAAATCCCAATTGTGTAGCAAAACGAATGGCACGCATCATTCGTAAAGGATCATCAGAATACGTAATGTCAGGATTTAATGGTGTTTTAATCACTTGATTATGCAAATCTTTCATTCCTTCAAAAGGATCTACTAATTCGCCAAAATCTTCTTCATTTAAACTCAATGCAAGCGCATTAATCGTAAAATCGCGTCTGTTTTGGTCATCTTCTAAAGTTCCCTCTGAAACTTCAGGGTTTCTACTTTCTTCAACATACGATTCTTTTCTAGCGCCAACAAACTCAATTTCAATGTCTTGAAAACGCAACATGGCTGTTCCATACGTTTTAAAAACTTGAACTTTAGGCTTGTTTGGCAATAATTTAGAAACTTGATTTGCGAGATCTATTCCACTACCAACAGTTACAATATCAATATCTTTTGCAGTATCTCTTTTCAAAAAATAATCACGTACAAAACCTCCAATAACATAACTTTTGATATCTAGTTTTTTAGATGCTTGTGAAATAATGCTAAAAATTTCTTGAGAAATAGCCTCTTTGTGTGTCATATTTTTAAAAAGAAAGCGCAAATTTATTGTTTTAAGTTCTTTTAAGCATCAATTTGATAGAGAAAATTGTATTTACATTTGTACTTTTGTCGAAATGCAATTTATGAATAAAGAATGATTATTGTAAGAATTCTTGGTGGTTTGGGAAATCAACTATTTCAATATGCCTATGCTAAATCTCTGGCAGAAAAAGGATACCATGTAAAAATTGATGTTTCAGCTTTTAAAAACTACAAACTTCATGGAGGGTATCATTTGGATCAATTTAAAATTGATTTAGAAACGAGTTCTTCAACAGAAAATTTGTTTACAAAATATTTTTTTAATTTCCCTAAAAAGGAAAAAACCTTACTTTTTCAAGAGGATTTTTTAACTCCTTTCAGATACAAATACATAAAAGGATATTTTCAAACTGAAAAATATTTTGAAGATATTAGACCCATTTTACTAAAACAATTGGTTGTAAAAAAACAACTAGCGAGTTCTACAATTCAGTATTTAGAAGAAATTACCATCAAAAAAAACACCTGTGCTATTCACATCAGAAGAGGTGATTATATTTTGGATGAAAAAGCAAATAAAGTTCACGGAGTTTGCGACCTCAATTATTACAAAGAAGCCATCAAATTGATGCGTGAAAAATGTGGTGAAGTTCATTTTTTTGTGTTTTCTGATGATATAAATTGGGTAAAAAAAAATCTAAAAATTAAAAATTCAGTGTATGTCGAGCATGAGGTAATTCCGCATGAAGACCTACATTTAATGAGTTTGTGCAAACATAATATTACTGCAAATAGCAGCTTTTCTTGGTGGGCAGCTTGGTTAAATCAACATAAAAATAAAATTGTAATTGCGCCAAAACAATGGTTTGTGAACAAAGAAAATGAAGTTGCTTGTGACAATTGGATCAAACTATGAAAACTTACAAAGTATATTACATAAACTTAGATAAAAGTATTGAACGTAAGACTTTTATGGAAAATCAGTTTCAAAAACTGAATATTCCAATTACAAGAATGCCAGCTATTTATGGCAAAGAATTGCCTTATGAATTTTTAAAAAAAGCAAAAAAACAACATCAAATTCTTACCCATTTTCCTTATCTTAATGATGGAGAAATTGGATTGACAAAAACCTATTTTGAGTTGTGGAAAATTATTTCGAATCAAGAAGAGGATTTTTCTATAGTTTTAGAGGATGATGCTTTAATTTCGAATGATTTTTTTAAAGATTTGGAAATATTGTTAGACGCTGTTAGTTCTGATGATTTTATAGATATTTCAGGAAGGAAAGGTTTTTTTACATTAGAAAAAAATACGTATCTAACTAAATTTACAATTCCAGCTTTGCAAACTACAGGTCAAATCATTGGTAAAGAAGCTGCTAAAAAACTTTCTGAAAATATAAATGTTTTTTACTCTCCAATTGATGTTATTAAACAAGATATTTTCAAACACAAAATAAGAATTTTTACCACAAATAAAAATTATGTTTCTAGTAACGATAAAAATATAGGAGGAACAACTATTCAGCAAAAGAATTTACCAAAACTAAAGAAGATTTTCAGAGAAATAATTCGTCCTTTTTGGCAAATTTTAGCGTTATTTACTTATAAATTACAAAGATTTATTAGGAATTATATATTTTATAAAAAGGCTTAATTTTCTTTAATCCCTTTTTTCAATAACCAAAGTTTTAAATATTTGGTATAAACTCCGTAAGCTTGCGTTTTAGCGAAAATATATCCTGGAAATCCGTCTAAAAAACCCAATCTTATAAAATAATGTATCACAAATCTTGCAGGAGGTTTTATCAAAAAATGATATAAATTGACTTTCTTGCCTTTTTCAAAAAATTCTTTCCCTCTTAAAGCACCATAATGATTCATTTTAGAGATATAGTGGTCATACGATTTATATGAATAATGTTCAATTTTATTTTTAAAAAAGCCTAATTTACCTTTCGTTTCAATAGTTTCATGTACTGGACTGCCATTGTACCTACAAAATTCTTTTAAAAACAAACGAACCACTTTATCTCTTTGACATCCACCATAATTGATTTTTTTACCACAGAAATAAAAACTTCTTCTCACATAAAAACCAACAAAATCTTGTGGATTTTTTACTGCTTCCAAAATTTCTTTTTCAACCTCTGGTGTTACACGTTCATCAGCATCTAAAATATAAATCCAAGAATGAAGAGCTTGTTCAATCGCAAAGTTTTTTTGAGAAGAAAAATCATCAAACGTTCGTTTGATGATTTTTACATCAAATTGTGCTGCAATTTCCAGCGTTTTATCTGAACTAAGTGAATCTATTACAATGATTTCATCAGCAAAACTGACAGATTTTATAGCCTCCGCAATATGAATTTCTTCATTGAGCGTTGGAATAATTGCAGTTATTTTAGTCATTATTAGGTATTAAACAGCCACATCATATTCGCGTAAAGCGTCGTTTAATGAGGTCTTTTGATTGGTACTTTCTTTTCTTTTTCCGATAATTAATGCACAAGGAACTTGATATTCTCCTGCTGCAAATTTTTTAGTATAACTTCCTGGAATCACCACAGATCTTGCAGGAACAACTCCTTTCATTTCAATGGGCTCATCACCAGTAACATCAATAATTTTTGTACTCATGGTCAACACAACATTAGCGCCCAAAACAGCTTCTTTTCCAACTCTTACTCCCTCAACCACAATACATCTTGAACCGATAAAAGCACCATCTTCAATAATCACTGGAGCAGCTTGCAAAGGTTCTAAAACACCACCAATTCCAACTCCACCAGACAAATGCACATTTTTACCAATTTGAGCACAAGAACCCACTGTAGCCCAAGTATCAACCATGGTTCCTTCATCAACATAAGCTCCTATATTAACGTAACTTGGCATTAATATTGTGCCAGCTGCAATAAAAGCTCCATGTCTTGCAACTGCATTTGGAACAACTCTGATACCTCTTTCAGCAAAATTTCTTTTTAGAGGAATTTTATCATGATATTCAAAAATACCCGCTTCTAAAGTTTCCATTTTTTGAATCGGAAAATACAAAACCACTGCTTTTTTTACCCATTCATTCACTTGCCATCCTTCATGAATTGGCTCAGCAACTCTGAGTTCGCCTTTGTCCAATAAATCAACGACTTGTCTGATGGTTTTAATCGTTTTTTCGTCTTTCAATAATTCTCTATTTTCCCAAGCAGCCTCAATAATTTCTCTAATTTCGTTCATTGTTTTAAATATTTTTGCAAATATAAATTGATTCTTAAAAATGAAAAGCGAAGATACACTTTTTAAACAGATTCAAAAGGCTTGTTTAATTTCGTATTTTTGCAAAAAATAAAAAAATTTGGGACGCATTTTAGCCATCGATTTTGGGAAAGTACGCACAGGAATTGCTGTTACTGATGAATTGCAAATTATTGCATCTGGTTTGACTACCGTAAAAACGGAAGAATTAATTCCTTTTTTAAAAAATTATTGTGCCAAAGAAAAAGTAGCTATTTTTATTGTTGGAAAACCCAAACAAATGAACAATACTGATAGCGAAAGTGAAGCTCTCATTATCCCTTTTTTGGAAAAATTATCTAAAGAAATTCCTTCAATTCCTATCAAAAGAGTTGACGAACGCTTTACATCAAAAATGGCAGTTCAAACGATGATTGCAGGAGGTTTAAAGAAAAAACAACGAAGCAACAAAGCTTTGGTTGATGAAATTAGTGCGACCATTATTTTACAATCTTATTTATATAGTTCCTAAAAAGCGTTTAAAATTGGTATTTCAAAATTCTAATTGTATTTTTGCCGCGTAAAAAAAGAAAAATGATTTTACCCATAGTTGCTTACGGAGATCCTGTTTTAAGAAAAAAAAGCGTTGAAATTTCCAAAGATTATCCTGATTTAAACACATTGATTGCCAATATGAAAGAAACCATGTACAATGCTTCTGGTGTTGGATTGGCAGCTCCTCAAATAGGAAAAGCAATTCGTTTGTTTGTGATTGATGCATCGCCTTTTGCAGATGATGAGGACTTGAACAATGAAGAAAATGAACTGTTAAAAAACTTCAATCGTGTTTTTGTCAATCCACAAATTTTAAAAGAAGAAGGTGAAGAATGGGCTTTTAATGAAGGATGTTTGAGCATTCCTGATGTTCGCGAAGATGTGTGGCGTCATCCAACAATTACGATTGAATATCAAGATGAAAATTTTGAAAAACATACTGAAATTTTAACTGGATTAGCAGCTCGAATTTTTCAACATGAATATGATCATATTGAAGGAATCTTGTTTACTGATAAAATTTCTTCCCTTAAAAAAAGATTACTAAAAAGAAAATTAGAAAATATTTCAAAAGGAAAAATAAAAGCAGATTATAGAATGCGTTTTCCTAATTAAAATTCACTTAATTTAAAAAAATTAAAACAACATACACCTACATGGAATTCAATAAAATTATTTCAGTTACTGGCAAACCAGGATTATTTCAAGTAATTTCTCAATCAAAAAGTGCCATCATTGTAGAATCGCTTTTAGACAAAAAAAGAGTGGCAATCAATGCAACTCAAAATGTAAGTTTATTGGAAAATATTGCTATTTACACCTATGAAGAAGACATGCCTTTATTGAATGTTTTCAAAGCAATTGCTGAAAAAACAACTGGTAAAGAAGCGATTTCACACAAAGAAAATGATAAAAATTTAATTTCTTTTTTCGCTGATGCAATGCCAAATTACGATGCTGAAAGAGTGTATGTTTCCAACATTAAAAAGGTGATTCAATGGTTTAACATTTTAGTAAATACTGGAATGGATTTTTCAGCGATTGAAGAAAAAAAACAGGAAGCCTAGGTTAGTTTTTAGTTGTTGGTTTTTAGTTATTAGTTGAAACTTTGCATCTTTGGAACTTTGAATCTTTAAAACTTTTAAACTCTATAAATGAATTCAAGAAAATGGCAATTAGAAGCATTCAATAGATTGTTGGATATCATGGACGATTTGCGCGAAAAATGTCCTTGGGATCAAAAACAGACTTTTGAAACTTTGCGTCATTTGACAATTGAGGAAACCTATGAATTGGCAGATGCTATTTTAGAGAATGATTTGCAGGAAATCAAAAAAGAGTTGGGAGATGTTTTGTTACACATCGTTTTTTATGCAAAAATCGGAAGTGAAAAAAATGCTTTTGACATTGCTGATGTTGCGAACGCAATTTCCGATAAATTGATTGACAGACATCCTCATATTTACGGTGATGTAATTGTTGAAAATGAAGCTGATGTAAAACGAAATTGGGAGCAATTAAAACTGAAAGAAGGTAAAAAATCAGTGTTAGAAGGCGTTCCAAAAAGTTTACCTGCAGTTGTAAAAGCGAGCAGAATTCAAGAAAAAGTAGCTGGAGTTGGTTTTGACTGGGAAAAACCTGAACAAGTTTGGGAAAAAGTGCAAGAAGAATTGGCTGAATTAAACGAAGAAATTAAAAATGGAAACAACGCAAATATCGAAAAAGAGTTTGGTGATGTGTTATTTTCAATGATAAATTATGCACGATTTATTGGCGTAAATCCAGAAAATGCGTTGGAAAAAACGAATAAAAAATTCATCAATCGTTTTCAGTTTTTAGAGGAAACTGCCTCAAAAGAAGGAAAAAAATTAGCTGAAATGTCTTTGACTGAAATGGATGTGATTTGGGAAAAATCAAAAGAATTTTTTAGATAGAAAATTACAATTTTAGTCTTTTTATGAAAAAAAGAACGAAACTTTTTTTGCTGATATTTGTAATTATAATTACAATAATTTACGTAAAATTAATGGTTGATTTATTCCAAAGACAATTTATAAACTCATAAAAAAACCTCTGAATTTCAGAGGTTTTTTTAATTTATATTAATTTCTTAGCATTTGCTACTTTTTGTTTCGTAAGTGCAAGTTCTATTACTTGTTTCATATCCGAAACATAATGAAAGGTTAAGCCTTTTAAATAACTTTCTTTAATTTCAAGAATGTCTTTTTCATTGTCTTTACACAAAATTATTTCTTTGATATTTGCTCTTTTCGCAGCCAATATTTTTTCTTTGATTCCGCCAACAGGCAATACTTTTCCACGCAACGTAATTTCGCCAGTCATGGCTAATTTATTTTTCACTTTTCGTTGCGTAAAAGACGAAACTAAAGATGTCAGCATGGTAATTCCTGCACTTGGACCATCTTTTGGAGTAGCTCCTTCTGGAACGTGAATATGAACATTATATTTATCTATAATATCTTGATTGATGCCAAATTCCTCAGCGTTCGATTTGATATATTGCATTGCAATAGTAGCAGATTCTTTCATTACAGTTCCTAAATTTCCTGTAATTGAAAGCACTCCTTTTCCTTTGGATAATATAGATTCTATGAATAAAATATCCCCTCCTACACTTGTCCAAGCTAAACCTGTAACCACACCAGCAACATCATTGGTTTCATATTTATCTCTATTTCTTGGTGCTCCTAAAATTTCTTCTACTTTTTCAGAAGATAAAACCACGTCATATGCTTCTTCTAAAGCCACTGATTTTGCAGCAAAACGAACTACTTTCGCAATGTGTTTTTCTAAACTACGAACACCAGATTCGCGTGTATATCCTTCAACAATTTGCTCAATCTGTGGTTTTCCTAACTTTAAATCTTTCGCAGTTAAACCGTGTTCTTTGAGTTGTTTTGGTAATAAATGTTTCTTTGCTATTTCAACTTTTTCTTCAAGTGTATATCCTGTAACATTGATGATTTCCATTCTATCTCGCAAAGCCCAAGGAATTTGATTTAAATTATTGGCAGTTGCAATGAATAAAACTTTGGATAAATCATAGCCAACTTCCAAATAATTATCATAAAAAGCGGTATTTTGTTCAGGATCTAGCACTTCTAACATGGCTGAAGATGGATCTCCTTGATGACTTTGTCCCAATTTATCAATTTCATCCAACACAAAAACAGGATTTGAAGTACCTGCTTTTTTCAAATTTTGAATCAAACGTCCAGGCATTGCTCCAATATAGGTTTTTCTGTGACCACGAATTTCTGCTTCATCGCGCAAACCTCCTAAAGACATGCGCACATATTTTCGTCCTAAAGATTCTGCAACCGATTTTCCAAGAGATGTTTTTCCAACTCCTGGAGGTCCATACAAACACAAAATGGGCGATTTCATATCTCCTTTTAGTTTTAAAACAGCCAAATGTTCAATTATTCTCTCTTTCACTTTTTCCAACCCAAAATGATCTCTATCCAAAATTCTGGTCGCTTTTTTCAAATCAAATTTATCTTCAGAAAATTCTCCCCAAGGCAACTCTAACAATAATTCTAAATAACTTCTTTGCAAACCATATTCAGCTGCTTGCGAATTCATTCGTTTTAATCGATTCAATTCTTTACCAAAAGTTTCCCCAACTTCTTTAGACCATTTTTTTGATTTTGCTTGATGCTGCATTTCCTCCAATTCTTGATCGTAAGAAACTCCTCCTAATTCTTCTTGAATGGTTTTTAATTGTTGATGTAAATAATATTCACGTTGTTGTTGGTCTAAATCTTCACGTGTTTTTGACTGAATATCATTTTTCAATTGTAATTTTTGAAGCTCTTTATTCAGGTTTTTAAGTGTCAATAATGCACGCTCTTTTAGATTGTCTTTTTCTAAAATTACTTGTTTTTGCATCACACTTAAATCCATATTAGAGGCAATAAAATTGACTAAAAATGAATTCGAATGAATATTTTTAATCGCAAAAGAAGCTTCAGAAGGCAACATCGGATTTTCTTTGATAATCTCCAATGCCAATTCTTTTATAGAATCAATAATTGCTTCAAATTCTTTTGCATCATCAATTGTTCTCTCTTCAATTGCCTCTCTAACAGTCGCTTTTAAATACGGTTTTTCCTCAATAATTTGTTCAATTTCAAAACGTTTTTTTCCTTGAATAATGATGGTTGTATTTCCATCAGGCATTTTCAAAACACGTAAAATTTGGGCAACAACTCCAGTTGTATGAATGTCTTTCAACGTTGGTTCTTCAACATCTTCATTACGTTGTGCTACAACTCCAATAATTTTATTGCCTTTATTGGCGTCTTTTATCAACTGAATGGATTTGTCTCTTCCAGCAGTAATTGGAATTACAACTCCTGGAAATAGCACTGTATTTCTTAATGGAAGAATGGGTAAAATTTCAGGAATACTTTCGTTATTTATAATCTCTTCATCCTCAGGTGTCATTAACGGAATTAATTCAGAATCTTCGTTCATGATGTTTTGAAACGACAAACTGTCTAATTTTATAATTTTTGTTTTGCTCATTTGTTTTTTTTCTGTCATTCTGACATTGATTTATTATTTGAAAATCAACCAACATCTTTCATTTATATCTAAAATAATCATTATCAACATATTAAACAAGATAATACAATTATTTTTATGAATAAGTTCAATTGTTATGCCAAATAAAGTCACAAAAGTTTTAAAATTATTACATTTAATTTTAAAAAAGTGTCACAAGTTTTAAAATACTAGGTCTTTAAATTAGAAACGTTTTATTGGAAGCTAACCAACCACATATCATCCATTTGATTGAGCACTGTAAAAAGTCGGATAAAAATGCTCAATTGCAACTGTACAAAGCCTATTATAAGGCAATGTATAATACTGCAATTCGAATTTTGAAAGATAGTTTTGAAGCTGAAGATATCATGCAAGAGGCTTTTTTAACAGCTTTTACAAAAATGGATTCATACAAAGGTGAAGTTACTTTTGGAGCTTGGTTGAAAAGAATCGTAGTGAATAAAAGCATCAATCAATTGAGAAAAAATAATCGGTATGAAATGGCAAAAATGGAAATTATTCCTAATGATGAAATTGAAGAAGAGTCCTTTGAAACCAACAAATTAGACCCTAAAATAATTTTAAATACAATACAGAGCTTGAAGGAAAATTATAGAATAATTCTTACGTTATACTTGATTGAAGGATTTGATTATGAAGAGATTCAACAAATTTTGAATTATACGAATGAAAATGTAAGAACTACCATTTTGAGAGCAAAAAACAAACTAAAGCAAGTATTACTCGCTGATATGATATAACTATTATGAAAAACAATTTTGAAAACTATTTTTCTGAAACTGATTTTGATTTTCAAGAACCTGAAAGTGGCCATTTTGAGCGATTTGAAAGCAAGCTAAAATCCTCAAAAAAAAAGGATGCAATTTCTTGGAAATGGCTTTCAGTAGCAGCATCAATATTAGTAATGATTGGTTTTGGACTTGGAAAAATGCAACAAAAATCTACTATTGATTTGGCTGATATTTCACCAAAAATGGAAGAAGTTCAAGGGTATTTTGTTTCCACAATTCATCAAAAAACCAACCTATTAGAAAAAAACAAAACTCCTGAAAATGAACTAATTATCAAACAAACCTTGATGCAATTAGAAGGTTTAGAAAAAGAATATCAACAGTTGTTAAAAGAATTAAACAAAGAAGGAAACCAACAAAAAATCATCAATTTTATGATTGAAAACTACCAATTACGATTGGAAATTTTAGAAAATATGTTGAAAAAAATAAATCAAATTAAAAAATTTAAAAATGAAATTTATGTATAAAATTACTCTTTTATTACTGCTAATTCCATCAATACTTTTTGCAACAATTGATGATGTAAAACACGAAAAAATTAAAAAAATCAACAGAGAATTTACTGTTTCTAAAAATGCAAATCTACAGTTACTCAATAAATACGGAAACGTAACCATAACTTCTTGGAACGAAAATAAAGTGGTTATTGAAGTTGTAATTACAGTTAAAGGCAATGATTTAGGAAGAGTTGAAGATAGAATTGAAAATATTCAAGTTGAATTTAAAGCAAGTGCTGATATGGTTATTGCAAAAACAATTTTAGAAAGTGGTGAGAAAAACTGGAATTGGTGGAAAAAAAGTGACAATTTAAATTATAAAATTGATTACTTTGTGAAAATGCCAAAAACCAATTCTATTGATGTAAAAAACGAATATGGAAGTATTTTCTTGGACGCTTTGTCAGGAAATGCAAATATAAAATGCGAATATGGTAAAATTATTTTGGGCGAATTGTGGGGAGAAAGTAATACCATCAATTTGGATTATTGCTCATCATCAAGTATTTCTTATGTAAAAAATGGGATTTTAAATTTGGATTATTCAAAATTATCGATAGAAAATTCAGAAAAAATAAAATCAAATTCTGATTACACCACATTGGAAATCAATAAAGTAAAAGAAATTAATTTCAATGCTGGTTATGGTTCTTTAAAAATTGAAGATGCAGAAATGATAGTTGGAAGTTCTGATTATACTGGATTGCGTTTTGGTTCTATCAGTAAAAAACTACAAATTGAAACAGATTATGGCTCAATTTTTGTGAAAGATTTAAAAAAAGATTTTGAGTCTGTACTCATAAATGGAGAATTTACAACCATAAAAATAGCAGTTTCGCCTGAAGCAAATTTTAACATTATTCTAGATTTAGAATATACAGGTTTTAAAGAAAATAATGATAAAATTGCATTCCAAACAAAAATTGAAAAATCAACCAAAAAATATTACGAAGGGAAATTTGGAAAAGGAAATTCAAATTCAAAATTGGTTGTAAAATCTCAATATGGAAGTGTGTCAATCAATGAAAATTAAAAATAGTAATCAAACAACTAAAAATTATGAATAAAAATTTAAAATTATCAATCGTCCTTTTTCTATCCTCATTTGCAATAAACTCTCAAAACTGGGGAAATGGAGAAAAAGTGAAAGGAAATGGAAATATCATTACCGAAACAAGAACAACTTCTGAATATGATGAAATTAGTGCTGGAGGATCATTTGATGTGGTTTTGGTAAAAGGCAAAGAAGGAAGCATCAAAATTGAGGGTGAAGAAAACATCATTCCATATATTGAAATAGAAGTAAAAAATGGGAATCTACAAATCAAATATAAAAGAAATGCTAATATTAGTACTACAAAAAAAATGACAATTACTGTTCCTTTTACAAAAATTAGCAAAGTTTCTTTAGGTGGTTCAGGTAGTATTACTAATGAAAATGTCATCAAAACAGCCGATTTTTCAGCTTCATTAGGAGGTTCTGGAAATATCAAATTAACAATTGAAACAAGTTCAATGAGCGTAAATATTGGTGGTTCAGGAAATATTGAATTGTCTGGAAAAACAAATGAGTTTGAATGTTCTGTTGCTGGCTCTGGAAATGTGAATGCTTTTGATTTAAATGCTGAAGTAACAAATGCTACAATTGCGGGTTCTGGAAACATTAAAACTACCGTAACTAAAAAAATAAAAGCTAAAGTTGTAGGTTCAGGAAATATCTACTACAGTGGAAATCCTGCTGAAAAAGATGTAAAATCTGTAGGTTCTGGAAAAATAATTCATCAAAATTAGTAGAAATAAATACTTGTAAAAAAGCCCTTAAAAATGAATTTAAGGGCTTTTTTTATGATATAAATTTTACATTAAAAATTTCGATATTGTTTTGTGATTTCAAAAATGTGTTCTAAAATTCGTTCATCTTGCTCATCAAACTCCATATTTCTGCGACTCATCACCACTTTTGCCACTTCAAAAACTTTGTCAGTTTTATATTCTGTAAAACCTGAAGCTCCTCCCCAACTAAAAGAAGGAACAAAGTTTCTTGGAAATCCACTTCCAAAAATATTGGCACTCACACCAACCACAGTTCCTGTATTAAACATAGTATTGATACCGCATTTAGAATGATCACCCATCATCAACCCACAAAATTGTAAGCCAGTTTTTGCAAATCTTCCAGTGTTATAATCCCATAATTTTACTTCTGCATAATTGTTTTTTAAGTTAGAATTATTGGTGTCAGCACCCAAATTACACCATTCACCCAAAACAGAATTTCCTAAAAAACCATCATGACCTTTGTTAGAATATCCCATTAAAACGGAGTTATTAACCTCTCCTCCTACTTTGCAATGTGGCCCTAATGTAGTTGCACCATAAATTTTTGCGCCCATTTTTAAAGCTGAATGTTCGCACATTGCTAAAGGACCTCTTACAACACAACCTTCCATAATTTCTGCATCTTTTCCAATATAAATTGGCCCTGAAGATGCGTTTAAAAAGGCAAATGTGATTTTTGCGCCATCTTCAATAAAGATTTTTTCAGGATTGATTACTTGAACCGTTTTGGGAATTGGTTGTGATGTTCTCTCTTTTGTCAACAGTTCAAAATCTTGCTGAATTGCTTTGTCATTTAGCGAAAAAATATCCCACGTATTTTTTACACGAAGTAATTCATCCTCAAATTCAATTTGATGATACGAATCAAAATCAACTTCTTCTTGAGAATCTGAAGTGTAAAATGCAATTACATCATCTCCTTTAAAAATGGCTTCATTTTTTGAAAGATTTTTTATTTTTTTTACCAATTTTTTTGTTGGGCAAAAAGAAGCGTTGATTAAAATGTTTTCTTCCAATTCAATCATTGGATATTTTTCCTCCAAATAATCCTCAGTGATTGTCGATGTTGTAAAACCTAAATAATGTTCCCATTTTTCACGAATTGTTAAAATACCAATTCTTAAATCAGCAACAGGTTTTGTAAATGTAAAAGGTAATAACGAGTTTCGAACATCGCTATCAAATAAAATATAGTTCATGGCAGCATTCTTTAGATACTTTACAAATTTACTTTAAATCAACAACAAAAAAAACCGATTGTTTAAATTACAATCGGTTTAAAATAAGTGACTTTACTTTTTCATTATTGTTTGATGAATTTTTTCAAACCTGTTTTTCCATCAGAAATAACTTTTACAAAATAAACACCTGAAGATAAGTTAGATACATTTATTTTAGTATTACTTCTTGTTACTTCTTGATTGTAAACTTTTTTTCCTGAATAATCATAAAATGTTACCATTGCATTTTCTTCATTATCTGAAAAACGAATAAATAAATTGTTAGATGATGGATTTGGAAACATTTCAAATTCCAATTTAGATAACGCATCAACACTTAAGGAAGGTACTGAATTCGATTTTCCTAAAAAAACTTGATCTCCTGAATTAGAAAAATTACCATTTCCTGAAACTGAAGCCCCATAAAATGTAATTTTTCCTTGTTCTGAAGAAGGTGAAGTCCATTTAAAAGACCAAGAGTTTTGTCCATTTCCTGAACTTGTATGGATGATTCTTTTATTATTATCAGCAGTTTGAGTGGCCGAATTTACAGAACGAAATGTTCCCACTTTTGAATTATTATTGTCTTTTTCTGCAGTTACTTGAAAACCATTTCTAGTTCCTCCACCAGAATTTGTGATCGTAATATCATATTCTGTATTGAAATGATATCCCGTAACTGGAATGTTTGTAGTAATTGTAATATTACTATTATTTGCAGTTCCTGAATGACATTGTGTACAATTATTTCCTCCATCACCTGGAGAACCAGAAAGCGCACTTCCATTTCCTGAAGAGAAAGAAAGTAGGAAAATTGCAGAAATCGGAATTAATAATAAAATAGATTTAAAGATGTAATTTTTTTTCATGGTTTTAGTTTTTATTGGTTTGTTTGATGATAATACTTTTATTTTAAATGATTACAAATCAACTTAAAATTAACTTTCCTGACAATTATTTCTATGTAAAGCCGAAGAATCCTATTTTAAAAGTGAAAAAATTCAGTTGAAATTGTTATTAAAAAGTTCTCGAAATATTAAATCCAAAGTGAATATCTCCTCCAAAAAAGTTTCCAGTCGTTTCAGCTATAAAACTTTTTTCAATCATAGTAATGGAATTTGACAATATCAATTGAAATACATGTCCTCCAGTTTCAATATCAAATCCTATTGCCAATGAATTTCTTGCATTGATAGAAACAGATTCATTAAAAGAATGGAAATATTCAGAATTGAAAGAAACTCTATTTGATAATTTTACTCTACTACCAAAACCCAAGGCAAAAATATCATGAGGATCTTCTGCGATTTTCACTGTATTTCTGTGAATATAGGTAGGTGTTAATTGTAATGATAACCCTGAATTTATTTTTCTGGCAATTAAAACTTGCCCCACATAAGAAAGACTTTCTGCAAAAGATCTTTTATCTGTTGGAGGATAATCCTTTAAAGTTTTTACGGCAACACTACCAAATAATGAAATGGCTAAGGGAAATGAATTTTCGCCTGATTTTTGATGAAATAATGAATATTTTATAAAGGAATCATACGTTTTTTCGTAACTGCTTCTTCCAATTCCAAGGGTGATATTGTCATTCAATCCATATTCAAAAGCAAAACGAATGTTTGATTGATCTAAGCCAAACAATTCATCAAATCCTAAATTTATTCTACCAAATCTGTGCGAAATAATAAATTCTAATTCTTTGTCTTTTCTGTTTTTAACAGAATGCCCGTTTAAAATTCGTGTCCCTTTAAAAATGGAATTTTCAATTTCAGAAGGCACTTTCTTTGTAGTTTCCTCTTCTAAAATATCTAATAAATCTTCCTGAGAATAACTAAATGTTATTGAAAAAAAAGTGAGTAAAATGAATACAAATGATTTCATATTTATTGTTTTTGAAATGGTTGATGGTTGAAGTCAAAGCTTATTTTGATGTTTTTGGCAATGTTTTTGGCAACTACTGCAGGAATTTTCACTTTAAAATCGTCAAGATTTATTGTAAAATCGCCAATAGCAGTAATTTCTGATGCTGTTTTTGAAAACAAACCTTCAATTGTTATCTCCTTTGATTCTCCGTGAATTGTGATGGTTCCTTTCACTTGAAATTTTGATGGAGAACTAGAAATGTTTGAAAAATTTAAAATAGTTCCTTTAAAAGTTGCCTTCGGAAATTTGTCCGATTCAACATAATTTTCATTAAAATGTTCTTGCATTAACGCTTTTTCGAACAAAAAAGATTTCATCAAAATTGAAATTGCCATTGATCCATTATTTGTATCAATAATGCTTAAAACTTGTTGGTTTTTTGCCTCAATATTTTCTATTGGCGCTTTTGAAAAAAAAGTAATTGTTCCATTTTTTGTAAGATATCGTTCTTGCGATTGAACCAATTGCAAACAGAAAAATAAAAAGAGTGTTGATAAAAAATAGTTCATAATTGGTTGCTTTATTGATTGATTATTTCACATCTAACAAGTATTACATCCATTAAGAATCCTGTGCAAATTCCTTTTATCTGAATGTTTTGTCCGATTTTTATTTGTGGTAAAATTTGAGTTGCTTCTTTGGATAAATGACACAATACGCTTCCAAAATCATCGGCTGTTTTTAGTGAAATTATGCCATTCTCATCCTCTGTTTTTATGGATGAAATAGTTCCATTGACTGCAATTAATTTATCAAGATAATTGGCATTTGCAGTAGTTTCATTTATTAAAAATTCATCAATAAGTTGTGTTGCTTGAATGGTAATTTTGGGTGCTGAAGAAGAAATATCAAGATGTGATTTGTTCGCCATTTTGAAGCCAATAACTCCTCCAATTATTGCTATAATTAGGAAAATGAATAGAATTCCTTTTTTTGATAGTAGTTTCATTTTCTTAATTATTTAAAGCTCCTTCATCAACCCAACAACTAATCGCTTGGATTTCTTCATTTGTTAATGAACTTCCTTGTGGCATTCTTCTGCTTACCACTTCTGATTTTATTGAGTTTGCATTACTGCTTACTCCATTGTAAGTTGTCAAATTTGGTGAATTGCCTCCTTGTCCATGACATTGAATACAATTGTTATCAATGATTGTTTTTACATGCAGAGAAAAGCTTCTTGTTTTGCAAAAATCTTCTATTGGATTTTCTTCAATTACCTCTTCTACATTGTTTAAACAGGAACTATGAGTTGATACAATTAAAAAAATCAAAAGAAAAATTTTTAGTGATTGAAATACATTTTTCATGGTTGAGGTTTGTTTTGGATTTTAATACAAAAATGCAAGTATTATATTTAATATACAATTTAACTAAACTGAAAGGGAAAGAAAAGATTGTGAAAGGGAAAATAAACTGTTAAAAGTAATTTTAGCAAGTTGAAATAATTTGTTTCAAATTACATATTTAACCATTGTTTAAACTCAGCAGCTTTGTTTTTACTGATGATAATATCTTCAGTAGTTTTTGTGTGCAACACAATTTTCAATTGGCTATTTCCATATTTTAGAATTTTATCAATTGCAGAAATACTGATGATAAACTGTCTGTTGGCTCTAAAAAACAATGAAGGATTAAGCTGCGTGAAAACTTCATCCAAACTTGCATTAGAAATGGATTTATTTCCATCAAAACTGACTACAAAAGTGATGGAATTTTCAGTATATACATACGCAATATCATCAATCAAAATAGGAACTAATTCATTTCTGATATATGTCAAGAGTCGCTTTTTTTCTTTGTCTTGAGAATCATCAGAAGTATTTTTTATGTCACTTATCGCAACTTTTTCTTTGTATGAAAATAAATCTGAATTCAATTTTGAAAGATTCACCACTTCAGTAGTTAAACTCGAATTTTGTTGTTCCAATTCCTTTTCATAAGCACTTCCAATTATTCTAACTAAAAAGAAAGACAGAACAATAACTGTCAAACCCATAATTAAAAAAATCAAGTGAAAATTGATTTTTAGTGCTTTTAATTGATTGTTGATGCTTTTAATTTGAACATTTGCTGCAACAATTAAATCCGTTTTTTTCAATGGAACAATGTAAATAATTTCTGAAGTTGCATTGATATTTGCATGCGTCAATAAATCATATAAATTATCAGAATTGTTTTTTTCATTGAGTGATAATAATAAGGATTGATCTGAATTTACAAGCTGACCAACCTTCGTTTTATCTGGATTACAAACTTCTTTTCCTCCCCAATCAAATACACTAATAAACCAAGAATTATTATCTGTTTTATCTATAATTTGCTGTAAATTTTCTATAATTTTTTCTTTACTTATTTCCGATTCTAATTGAAAATCAAGCATTTTTGCAATTTCATTAGCTTCTCTTTTACTAGATTCTACTTGCGCTTCAATCAATTGATTGGCACTTAATTTAATAAAGTATTGAGAGGCAATAATTGCCACAAACAGAAAAACAATTGTTATTGCAATAAATGTCAAAAAATACAATCTATCTTTTTTCATTTTAGAAGTTTGGTTTGAAATTATCTGCCATTATTTTGCGGTAAAATTAGGGCTATTTAGGATTATTTTTTCCTCCTTAACAATATTTTTTTCTTTAATTGAATACTTTTAGCTTTATTTGATGTCAAATGAAACTAAAAATAAACAAATTAACAGTTTTCTTATTGCTACTTTTCCTTTTTGTAGGATTTGTAGTGAAATTTACTATTTTTAAAAATTCAGAAAAAAGTATAGCAAATCAAACAGCAATTGCAACGCTGAATTCTGATGAATTAGTAAATTCATTTACATTGGATGAAAAAAAGTCAAATGCATTATATGAAGGGAAAATCATTGAAGTTACAGGAAAAATTAAAGAAATTTCATTCATAAACCAAAGAATTACTGTTATTTTGACAAGCAATAATAAAACTTTTGGTGTAATTTGCGATATGAATCCGAATCAAAAAGAAAAAATTAAAAAACTATCCATAAATCAAAAAATAACTGTGAAAGGTATTTGTAAAGGTTTTTTGAAAGATGTCATTTTACTAGATTGCTTTATAGATTTTTCCGCCAATGAATAAAATAATACCCTTCTTTTTATTGATATTTACCTTATCAAGTCCGCAAAAAAATTCAAAACAATTTATTGCCAGACAAGGACAAATATCATTTTTCTCATACACTTCAGTAGAAAATATTGAAGCAAATAACAATCAAGTTTTAAGCATTTTTGACACAGAAACAAACGAAATTGCGGTAAACATGTTAATGAGAGCTTTTGTGTTTAAAAAAGATTTGATGTATGAACATTTTAATGAAAGTTATATAGAATCTGATTTGTACCCAAAAGCCACTTTTGAAGGAAAAATACTCGATTTCGAAAAAAATAATAACCAATTACAAACTAAAATTATTCGTGGAAAATTAACAATTCATGGAATTTCAAAACAAATTGATATTAAAACTAACATTGAAAAAAGTAAAGATTCTTACTCTATGACTGGGGAATTTATTGTTGCTGTAAGTGATTTTCAAATTAAAATTCCACCAATTTTAGCGAGTAATATTGCCAAAACAATTTCAGTAAAATTTAGATTTCAATTCCAACCTTATGAAGAATAATCGTCTCATCATTTTCATTATATGTTTTTGTTTTTTTGCAAATTTCAAATTGCAAGCTCAAGATTTGCTAAAAAAACTAGATGCTGAACTTTCAGATGAAAAAATAGAAGAAATTGCAACTTTCAAAACAACTAGATTAGGTCTTGGGCATTCTATTGAAACTCGTAAAAAAGGCGCTTTGCAAATTTCTCTATACAACAGATATTGGGACATTCCCGATTTTAAAGGACAGCGTTTTTTGGCAGATGTAGTAAGCACTCGCTATGGCTTAGAATACTCTATTACTGATGATTTCACTTTTGGTGCTGGGTACACCAATTATGACAAAATAAGTGATGGATATCTAAAATACAAACTGCTAAAACAGCAACAAAACTCAAAAACAGGTTTTATAAGCCTCACGCTTTTGCAAACAATTTCTCACAAAAAAATAACAAGTCCAACTATTTATCAACCAACAACTTCTGATGGATATGCTTTTGTAAGTCAGCTTTTAATTGCAAGAAAAATAAATCAAAATCTGTCTCTACAAGTAAGTCCAACATTTTTACATTCTCAATCTAATCGTTTTTTGAATGAATCAAAAAATCAATTTGCAATTGCATTTGGAGGAAGGCATAAAATCAATGAACATACTGCTGTTGTTTCTGAATATTTCTATGTTGCAAACCCTTTAAAATCAATAGAAACCTACAATGCTTTTATGATTGGAATCAATTGGGAAGTTAGTGATTTGATGTTACAATTTCATTTGACAAATGCTAGAAATTTTGCAGAAGATACTTTTATAACAAGGACAACCAATAATTTTAATTTCAAAGATGGAAATTTACATTTTGGTTTCAATGCAACATTTATTTTACACACAAGGAAAAATAAATTATAATCCAAACACGTATTTGAATCAAAAAAAATCAATAAAATAAAACTTAATTGTATTTTTGACTCATGAAAAAATTTCTAACTATATTCATTTCGGCAGTTGTTTTAATTGCGGTTATATACTTTAGCTTTATTTATTTTGCCACTTTTAGTGAAGGAGTTCGTTCTGGCGAATTGATTAAAATCAGTAAAAAAGGTGTTTTAGTAAAAACTTGGGAAGGTGAAATCAGTCAAGGGATTTCTGGGGCTCAAATTTTTTCATTTTCAGTTGAAAAGAAAAACAAACAAGTGATTGAAGACCTCAAAAATTTTCAAGGACATTATGTGAAAGTGGATTATATTGAACGCTACAAAACCTTGTTTTGGTTGGGAGATACTAAATATTTCATCACAAAAGTAACTCAAGAAGATTCACCACATTTTAGAACAAAAACCATCAAAAATGAGTGATTTTAAATATGTGAAAGATTCACAAGTGCTTATAACTCAATTGATGTTACCTTCTCATTCCAATTTTAGTGGTAAAATCCATGGAGGTCACATTTTAAATTTGATGGATCAAATCGCTTTTGCATGCGCTTCAAAACATTCTGGCCAGTATTGCGTAACAGCATCTGTCAATAAAGTTGATTTTGTAAACCCTATTGAAGTGGGAGAATTGGTTACTTTAAAAGCTTCAGTAAATTATACTGGCCGAACTTCGATGGTGATTGGTTTGCGAGTAGATTCTGAAAACATCAGAACTGGTGAAACCAAACATTGTAATTCTTCTTATTTTACAATGGTTGCCAAAGATTCAGAAGGAAAAAGCACTCCAGTTCCAGGATTGATTTTAACATCAAAAGCAGAAATTAGACGATTTGCAAGGAGTATTGTAAGACAAGAAGAAGCAAAAAATAGAACTTCTCGTTTTGATAGAAATACTTTTAAAGTTGATGATTATTTGCCGCTTTTCAAAGAAAGTAACTCAAAAATTGAAATAGAAAATTAAATTTTAACCAATGCGTATAGATATCATCTCAGCAGTTCCTCATCTTCTTGAAAGCCCTTTTAATCATTCTATCATTAAAAGAGCGCAACAAAGTGGCATTGCTGATATTGTGATTCATGATTTGCGTGAATATGGTTTAGGCAAATACAAACAAATTGATGATACTCAATTTGGAGGTGGTGCAGGAATGGTTTTAATGTTGGAACCCATTGTGAATTGCATCAAAAAATTACAATCAGAAAGAAATTATGATGAACTTATTTACATGACTCCTGATGCACCCATATTGAATCAATCCATTGCAAATTCACTTTCTTTGAAAGAAAATTTACTGATTTTAGTGGGGCATTATAAAGGTGTAGATCAACGAATTAGAGATAAATACATCACTAAAGAAATTTCTATTGGCGATTATGTAATTACAGGTGGAGAATTGGCTTCAGCTGTTTTGGTTGATGCCATTGTTCGTTTGATTCCAGGTGCCATTGGCGATGAACAATCTGCTTTGACAGATTCTTTTCAAGACAATTTATTATCACCTCCCATTTATACACATCCTGCAGAATTTGAAGGAATGAAAGTTCCTGAAATATTATTATCAGGAAATTTTCCGAAAATTGAAGATTGGAGAATGGAAAAAGCGTTTGAAAGAACAAAATCAATACGACCAGATTTACTGAAAGATGCATAATTTGAAATCTTTTATTCAAAATAACACCTTGATTTGTTGGGTTATAGGATTTCAAATCTTTCGTTTTTTGACACTCCCTTTTATGGGATTAATGCCTCAAGATGCCTACTATTTTTTATACGGTCAAAACTTATCACTTTCCTATTTTGATCATCCTGGAATGATTGGGTATTTGCTAAGATTGTTTTCTGAAATTTTTGGGAAATCGGTTTTTGTCATCAAATTCACTGATTTTACAATTACAACATTTACAATTCTCGCCTTTTACAAATTAGCCTCTTATTTTTTATCTAAAAGAAAAACAGAAAGAGCACTCATCTTAATCACTTCCACCCTATTTATTTCGATTTTATCATTCAATTCAACTCCTGATGTGCCTCTTTTACTTTTTTGGACATTGAGTTTGATTTGTGTATACAAAGCCATTTTTGAAGAAAAAAAATGGTATTGGATTTTTGCAGGAATAGCCATGGGATTGGCTTTCAACAGTAAATACACAGCCGTTTTACTGCAATTAGGATTGATTGCTTTTTTGATTTTTTCAAACAAATACCGAAAACTATTACTTTCTCCTTGGCTTTGGTTTTCAATTTTAATTTCGATTTTGGTGATGTTTCCAGTTTTCTGGTGGAATTATCAACATGACTTCGCTTCTTTTGCATTTCAATCTTCGGAAAGAACGAGTTCAATTTCCGAATTTGAAATTTCACCCACCAATTTTTTAGGAGCTATTGCACATCAATTATTGTTGTTATTACCGGTTTTATTTTTAGTGATGATTACTTTCACCTTCAAATACTTCAAAAAAGCACTGACAAAATTTAAAATTCCACAGGCAAAAACCTTATTTCTATTAGCATTTTTCATTCCAACTTTTGTGGGATTTTTCTCAATTACACCCATTTATTGGGTAAAACTCAACTGGTTGATGCCATCATACATCTCTGGAATTATTTTAGCTGGCATGTTTATCAGCAAAAAATTAGTAAAAACTCAAATTGTATTTTCAGTAATATTTCATTTATTAGTGATGGTTCAAATACTTTTTTACGTATTTCCAATAAAAAGTGATGATACTTGGATTGGTTGGAAAAAATTAGCGCTTGAAACAGCAAATTTGCAGAAAAAATTTCCCAATACATTCGTTTTTTCTGATGACTTTTATAAAACAAGTGCCTGTTTGAATTTTTACATGAATCAAAAAGTATATGCTCAAAATATTATTGGGTTGCCTGCATTGCATTTTGATTATTTGGGAGATGATTTATCAAATCTAGATTCAAAAAACGCCTTATTTATTGATTCAGACAAACGATTTATTGACAAAAAAAAGAAGGAAGAAATTCACCCTGAATTAAAAAAATATTTCAAAAAAGTAACTGAAATAGAACCTATTATCATTTCAATTAACGGAAAAGAAGTTCGGAAATTTTGGGTTTTTTATTGCGAAAACTACAATGCTAATCCTTTTTAATCAGATATAAAAACACAAATTTCACAGTATCTTTTCCTCTAATTATTGGAATGGTATCTATTGCTTTTTGATTACCAAAATCAGTTAAAATTTCTTTTGGATTCGCAAAATTTCTACTATCTGTAATGTAAAGAGCTTCTTTGAAATCTTTATCAAATCTGGATTTATGAATCCAATAATATTTGTGAATTTCTTGCAAATTACCATGGGCAAAAACGGTCATTTTATTGGGTTTTGCAATGTAATAATCAATATGAGAAGTTGGAAACCATCCTTTAGAAACGATTGGCAAATGTGTTAAATTTTCCTTTTCCAAAATATTATTTACCTTTTCTGAAGCTTGTTTCCAACCATATAAATCCATCAAAACATCTTTTCGTCCTTGATCTTCAATCTTTAAAGAAGTATTCTTAGGAATGAATAAACCCAAATTAATAACTAATAATCCAACAACAAAAATAATGCTTAAAAAAGCGAAAAAAATCAATAATTTTTTTTCTATGTTTTTTTTATTCACAAGGTGTGCAGCACCTAAAGGAATTAAAGTGATATATGAAATTCCTGACCAATGAGGTAATGTGTTTTTAGATAATGATAAGTATATTGTTGTTAAAATCAGAGGAATTGAAGCTAATATAAAGAAGGCATTATTTTTAGAATCAAATTCAAATTTTCTCTCTCTAATTTTTAATAAAGCAACTATAATTATAAAAAAGACATATGGATTTGTGTAAACTATTTGACCCAAAATTTCTCTAAAAAAAGAATCTTTATTAAAATTCAAGCTAAAGATGGAAACCCTATCGTTATGAAATTTAAAACTGATGAAATCATTAGAATAATTCCAGTAAAAAATTAAAAAAATAGCCATTATTGGAAATATAAACCCGAGATAAAAAGTGCTGTTTTTTACCCATTTTGAATTAAAAAAGATAACAAAAAGCACTACTGCAAAAAGTAAATAAACCGCTTGATATTTTGAATAAATGGCACATCCTAAAAAAAAGAAGGCAAAAAATAATTTGATTTTATTTTCAATTTCGTCAGGATTTTTTGGTAAAGATTGTAAAAAAAGGAAAAAACTTATCAACCAAAAAAGAACCATAGGGGAATCAGGTAAAATAAAAGTTCCTGAAATTATAAATCCATAAAAGTTTAAATTATAAAGGATAACACTTAAAAAACCTGTAGCTGAATTTTTATAATAGGTACCTATTAAATAAATAAAATACATGCTTAAACTTGCAGGTAATATTGCAGCAAGTCTAATAAAAAAGGTACTGTCTAAAAAGAGATTCCCAGTAAAAAATTGAATAAAAAAACCAACCATTGGTGGATGGTCAAAGTGACTTAACGCAGGATATTTTGCATATAACCAATAATAAACTTCATCATTTCCTAATTCTAAAAAATTAGCTAATAATAACCTAATACATGTACTTACAACAATAAATAAAATTGTAACTTTTCTGTAAGAAATCAGCACTTATGGATCTTTTTAATTTTATAAAAAAAACTCATGCTCAAGAATCCAATAAAGATTCCTAAAATTGACCCAACAAAAATATCTATCCAATAATGTTGTGATAAATAAACCCTAGATATTCCAATAAGAATAGATAAAGTAATCCAAAAATATTGTGATTTACTTTTAGAAAAATAAAAACAAACAATGGTAAAAATTGCAAATGCAGTGGCTGTATGCCCTGAAGGAAATGAATTTGTATATGCCATTTTAACACCTTCAACCAGATGCATATTTTCTTCACCAAAAAAACCTGCAGGTCTTAATATTCCAAGAAAAAACACTTTTTTAAAAAGATGAACAACCAATAATGTTAAAATTCCACTAACCATGATTGCATAAGCTACCCTTTTTTTGAAGAATAAAAAAAAGATTGCCACAAAACCAAACATGACTCCATCTCCTAAAAAGGTAATATATTTAAAGAAAATATCAAAAAAAGGCGTGTGAAACTTATTTAAAATTAAGTGTAATTCATGTTTGTTATACAAGGAAACAAAAAGTACTGAAATTAAAATAAATATCAAAAAAATAATACCTGTTTCTTTCCTTATTTTTCTGGATAAACCTTCTATTTTTAACAAAAATCGATCAAATAAAAGATTTTTGTTGTTGTTTTGTGTAATGACTGATACAAGCATATTATAATTTTTTGCAAATCTATTGATACAATTTAGCTCTAATCTTAACTTAAAATTAATAAATCATGATTATTTATTTATCAAACTTTTAAATTCAAAAAATAAATTACTTTTAAGAAAAATTGATATATAAAATTAATTGTGTTGATAATTATAATTCAAAAAAAAAATATAAATTTGCACTCGCTAATTTAACCTCTGACGAAAATCGTGAATGTTGTTTTAGAAAATCATAAAAATTTAAGATATGGAATCTTTAATAAAATTTGTTCAAGACGAATTTGTAACAAAAAAAGAATTTGCTGATTTTGCAGCTGGTGATACAATTACTGTGTATTACGAAATTAAAGAGGGAGCTAAAACTCGTACTCAGTTTTTTAGAGGTGTAGTTATCCAAAAAAGAGGAACTGGAGCTTCTGAAACTTTTACCATCAGAAAAATGTCAGGAACTGTTGGAGTTGAAAGAATTTTCCCAGTAAACTTACCATCAATTCAAAAAATTGAAGTAAACAAAAAAGGTAAAGTTCGTAGAGCTCGTATTTTTTACTTCAGAGATCTTACTGGTAAAAAAGCTAGAATTACTGAAAAAAGAAGATAATTTTTCTTCCAATAAAAACTTAAAAAGCGCTGTAATTTTTACAGCGCTTTTTTTATGAACAAATGTTCATAACTATGGTTGATATCTTGTTGATTTTTAATTGCTTAAAAAATTTGCAAAACTTAAAATCAGCGCTACTTTTACATCATCATTTACAAAGTAATTTTGGTTTTTCTTTTGAACAAGCTCAAGTACTCGTAAATTATAAAGTAACGTTCTTTATATAGTTGTTTGGAATATTTCAAGATTATAGAATTAATTTTAGTGCAATGAAAGTTTGTTTTAAAAGACAAGCGATTAAAAGTCAGTTTATTGTGTAATTATCGAATTATAATTATTGTAAGTAAGAAAAACAACAAACTGAAACATCAGAAAAAATTCTCTTTGGAAAAAGAAAACTAAAAATGATGTTTCAAATCAGAAATAGTAAACTATAATTTCTTTGAAAAAAGAAATATAAGAGGTTCACTCTTATTTGCAAAGTAGCAATACAAAGCAGTGTAAAAGACTATTTCAAGAAGCCATATCATTATTAGTAATGATATGGCTTTTATATTTTAAACATATTTAAAAAAGTTGTTTTTTTTAAATTATTCTCACCATTTTAACTAAAATTGAAGGTTTATAACAATAATAATGTCATTGTAAATCGTTAAATTTGCACCACTAAAATCATTAGCAAATACAATCATTTTTAATTTTAAGTAGTACACTTTTATAAACCAATTCATAATGGCTAAAATTATTTACACCAAAACCGATGAAGCTCCTGCTCTGGCAACTCGTTCTTTTTTACCAATTGTACAAGCATTTACAAAATCTTCGGGAATAGAAATTGAAACAAAAGATATTTCATTGGCTGGTAGAATTTTAGCAAATTTTGCTGATTATTTGAATGAAGAACAAAAAGTGGAAGATGCATTGTCTTTTTTGGGTGATTTAGCTACAAAACCTGAAGCAAATATTATAAAATTACCAAATATTAGCGCTTCAGTTCCTCAATTAAAAGAAGCAATTACTGAGTTACAAAAATTAGGATATGCATTGCCAAATTATCCTGATGAAATAAAAACCGAAGAAGACAAAGCAGTTTTAGCTTTGTATAATAAAGTAAAAGGTTCTGCAGTAAACCCTGTTTTGCGTGAAGGAAATTCTGATAGAAGAGCTCCAAAAGCCATTAAAAATTACGCTCGTAAAAACCCACATTCAATGGGAGCTTGGACTTCAGATTCAAAAACACAAGTTGCTACCATGAAAAAAGGGGACTTTTTCAATAATGAAAAATCAGTAACCGTTGAAAATCCTACAACTATCAAAATAATTCATACAGCAAATGACGGAACAAAAACTCCTTTAAGAAAAGAACTTTCTTTACTAAAAGGAGAAATTATTGATGCAACTGTAATGAGCAAAAAAGCCTTGCTTGATTTCCTAGAAAGTGAAATTTCAGATGCAAAAAAACAAGGATTACTATTGTCTTTCCACATGAAAGCAACCATGATGAAAGTTTCTGATCCCATTATTTTTGGTCATATCGTAAAAACATATTTTAAAGAATTATTTGAAAAACATGGTCAAACTTTTGAAAAAATAGGTATCAATCCTAACAATGGTTTTGGGCAATTATTAACAAATCTTGACCAACTTTCATCATCAGAAAAATCAAAAATTTTAGCAGATATTGAAACTATATTTAATCAAAATGCTGCAGTTGCCATGGTTAATTCTGAAAAAGGAATTACAAACTTACATGTCCCTTCTGATATTATTATTGATGCTTCAATGCCTGCAATGATAAGAACTTCTGGAAAAATGTATAACAAAGAAGGAAAACTCCAAGATACAAAAGCAATCATTCCTGACAGTTCTTACGCTGGAATTTATTCAGCAACAATTGATTTTTGCAAAAAAAATGGTGCATTAGACCCAACAACTATGGGAACAGTTCCTAATGTTGGATTGATGGCTCAACAAGCTGAAGAATATGGTTCTCATGATAAAACTTTCGAAATTTCAGCTGATGGAAAAGTGGCAGTTTTAGATGAAAACGACAACCTATTAATAGATCACAATGTTGAAAAAGGTGACATTTGGAGAATGTGTCAAACCAAAGATTTACCAATTCAAGATTGGGTAAAATTAGCCGTAACAAGAGCAAGACTCTCTGAAACTCCTGCTGTTTTTTGGTTGGATAAAAACAGAGCTCATGATGCAGAAATCATCAAAAAAGTGGAGAACTATTTACAAAATCATGACACTACAGGATTAGATATCAGAATTTTAGCTCCTTTTGAAGCGACTAATTTAACTTTAGAAAGATTGGTAAAAGGAATAGATACTATTTCTGTTTCTGGAAATGTTTTACGTGATTATTTAACAGATTTATTCCCAATTTTAGAAGTGGGAACTTCTGCAAAAATGTTATCAATTGTTCCTTTGATGAATGGTGGAGGATTGTTTGAAACTGGTGCTGGTGGTTCAGCTCCAAAACACGTAGAACAATTTTTAGAGGAAAATCATTTGCGCTGGGATTCATTAGGAGAATTTTTAGCATTGGCAGTTTCGTTGGAACATTTGAGCATCACAAATAACAATCCAAAAGCATTAATTTTAGCTGAAACTTTAGACGAAGCTACAGATGTGTTTTTAGATAATGATAAATCTCCCTCAAGAGAAGTTGGCGAATTAGATGTTAGAGGTTCGCATTTTTATTTGGCTTTGTATTGGGCAGAAGCTTTGGCAAAACAAACTAAAGACACTGACTTGAAAGCTGAGTTTTCATCAATTGCAAAATTGATGAAAGAAAATGAAGAACAAATCATTTTGGAATTAAATAATATTCAAGGAAATTCTGTAAATATTGGAGGATATTATAAACCAAATGAAGATTTGGCAACTATTGCTATGAGACCTAGCAAAGTTTTTAATGAAATTTTAGGATAAAAACTTTTTTTTTAAAACATTAACAAAAATGAGTGCTTGATAGCATTCATTTTTGTTAGATTTGGATTTATAAAAAAATAAATCCTATGAAAAAGAAAAAAAAATGGATAATTGCAATTATTTCATTAGTTTTAATATTCATTATTTATAGTTATTTTTCACCCTCTTCTGAAGAAGAAACTTATATCACTACAAAAGTAACTTATGGAGATTTTGTGAGTGAAGTTGTAACCTCAGGTGAAGCCCTTTCTACAAGCTTAAAAAAAATAAATGGCCCTGACAATCTTCAAAAATTCAAATTAAGAGATATCAAAATTCAAGATTTAGTTCCAGAAGGCACCATTGTAAAAGTTGGAGATTATATTGGAAGACTAGATCCTACTGGAGTAAATGAACAAATAATTGATGCCAGATTAAATTTAGATGCTGCTCAATCAAAATTTACGCAGCAAAAATTAGACACAACTCTTACTTTAAAACAAGAACGAAATGCAATTAAAGATTTGGTTTTCAATATGGAAGAAACCAGACTTGAATTGAAACAATCTATTTATGAACCACCTGCAGTCATCAAAAAATTAGAAATAAATCTCGATAAACTTGAAAGAGATTTGAACGAGAAAAAAGAAAATTATAGCATTAAAAAAAGTCAAGCAAATGCTAAAATGATTGAAGTTGGAACAGAAGTTTCTAAAATCAAAAAAGAATTGGATGATTTATTAAAATTATTAGAATCTTTTACGATTTATTCTGACTCAAATGGAATGATAACTTATGATAGAAATTGGGACGGAAGCAAAAAAAATGTAGGCTCATCAATCAGCCCTTGGGATCCATCCATTGCAAGTTTACCCGATTTAACAAAAATGGAGTCTAAAACCTATGCAAATGAAGTTGATATCCGAAAAATAAAAAAAGGATTGCCTGTAAAAGTTGGATTTGATGCGTTTCCTGATGTTGAAATGGAAGGAATTGTAACTGATGTTGCCAATGTTGGTGAAACAAAACGTGGTTCAGATATCAAAGTATTTCAAGTAACTGTGAAATTAAATGGCAGTAATGACAATATTCGTCCAGGAATGACAACTTCAAACAGAATTTTAACTTTCGATAAAAAAAATGTTTTAAGCGTTCCTCTAGAAGCAATTTTCTCAAAAGATTCAATTACTTACGTTTATAAAAAATCAGGATTTTCAATCGAGAAAAAACAGGTGAAAATCGGTGCTTCTAATAACGATTCTGTGATAATAGTTGAAGGATTATCAGCAAATGATGTAGTTTATCTCAACAAACCAAAAGGATATGAAACTTCACAAATAGCCGTTTTAAAATAGATTTTATGTTTGATAAATTTTATATTGAAAAACTAAAATCTAACTTTAGTGAAGCAATTCGTGTCATTTTAGCCAATAAAATTAGAACACTTTTAACTTCTCTTGGAATTATTTTTGGAGTTGCTGCTGTAATTACAATGCTTGCAATCGGAAAAGGTGCAGAAAAAGAAATTCTAGCTCAACTAGAATTAATTGGTGTCAATAATATTGTAATTACACCAATTCCTGATGAGGAGGATAACAAAAGTGATGAAGAAACTGATGATGGTGCTAATGAATCAAAACGATTTTCGAAAGGATTAGATTTGTTAGATGTTCAAAGTATTGAAAAAAATATTCCTTCTATAAAAGCTATCAGCCCTGAAATTATTTTAGATACCTATGTTATCAATAATGGTCGTCAAAATTCTGTAAAATTAATTGGAGTGGATGCTTCTTATTTTTCAACAATGAACATCCAAATAGAAAGTGGTAAAAATTTTTCTAATCCACAGTTGATAAATGCATTACCTGTTTGTATTATTGGTAAAAAAATTGAGAAAAAGATATTTACTGGCGAAAGTGCCATCGGAAAACAAATCAAAGTAAAAGATGTGTGGCTTCAGGTTATTGGTGTAATCGAAGAAAAATTTATTTCTGATAATGCACAAGAAAACTTGGGGATTAGAGATATGAATCAAGATATTTATATCCCCATAAAAACTTTTTTAGTTCGCTACAAAGACCGAAAAATCATTAATGATAAACCAATCGATTTTAGTGAAGGAATAGTTATTATTGGAAATCAACAAGGTCCAAAAAAAAGAATTCCAAGAGGAAATTATCATCAAATAGATAAAATGGTTGTTCAGGTTCAGAATTCATCTGAACTAAGTTCAACAGCTGAGATTTTAAGCAGAATGCTCAAAAGAAGACACAATGATATGATTGATTTTGAAATTTCTATTCCCATTCAATTGTTAAAACAACAACAAAAAACCAAACAAATTTTCAACATAGTTTTAAGTATCATTGCAGGAATTTCATTGTTGATTGGTGGAATTGGTATTATGAATATCATGCTAGCTTCTGTTTTAGAGCGAACTAAAGAAATTGGAATTATAAGAGCCATTGGAGCTACACAAGAAGATGTTATTTTGCAATTTTTAACTGAATCTGTTTTGGTAAGTGTTGGAGGAGGAATTATTGGAATTTTTTTAGGGATTTTCGCTTCCTATGTTTTAGAAATTGCTACAGGAATTGAAACAATCCTAACCCTAAGTTCCATTTTATTATCATTTTTTGTTGCCACTTTTATTGGATTAATTTTTGGAATTGCTCCTGCAAAAGCTGCTGCTAATAAAAGTCCAATTGAAGCTATTAGACACGAATAACTATGAAAAAAATCATTCACATTGCATTTTTGTTTTGCACACTCACTGTAGTTTGCCAACAAGAAATTACATTAGAAGAAGCTATAAAAATTTCGCAAAAAAACTCTCCAGATTATAAAGCATTATTGAATCAAAACCAAGGAAGTTATTGGAGATTCCGAAATTTTAAAGCAGGTTTTTTACCACAATTACGATTAGATGCTACTTTACCACAATATCTAAATTCTGTAAATAGATTGACAAATGATGCTGGACAAGATATTTTTGTTAGGTCAAATCAATCAAGATTAGAGGGAAATTTATCTTTAAATCAAAATATAGCTTTGACTGGAGGAACAATTTCATTGAGCTCACAATTGGAAAGAGTGGATGTTTTTGGTGACAATCCAACAACAGGATTTGCAGTTATTCCTTTTTCTATAAATTATCGACAAAATTCACTATTCTACAATCAATTTAAATGGGATAAACGCATTGAACCACTTCTTTTTGAAGAAGCAAGAAGAGGATTTATTGAAAGTATGGAGCAAATTTCTTTAAACACTGCAAGAAGATATTTTGCACTATTAAAAGCGCAAGTTCAAACAAGAATTGCGAAATCCAATTTATCAAACCAAGATACATTATTTCAAATTTCTAAAGGAAGATTTGAAATGGGGAAAATTGCAGAAAATGATTTATTGCAAATTGAGTTGTCTGTTTTAAATTCAAAAAATGATGTGACTACCAATGAAATTAATTTTAAAGGTTCATCACAAAACTTATCTAGATATTTGAATCTTGATACGGAAAATATTTTACTAGAAGTTCCAAAAGAACTTTCCATATTTACGGTTACTGTTGAAAAAGCGTTGGAAGAAGCAAAATCAAATAGAAAAGCAGTCATTGAATTTAGAAGAAAACGCTTGCAAGCAGAAAGAGATTTGGCGGAAGTTAAAGGAAGTAATCGCCTACAAATGAGTTTGAATGCAAACTTCGGAATTTCTCAACAAGGTCCAATTTTCGATAATCTTTTTCAAAATTTTAATCAACAACAAAATGTTTCTTTATTTCTTGGAATTCCTATTTTAGATTGGGGAGTTTCTAAATCAAGAAGAAAATTAGTAGAAGCAAATAAAGATTTAATCAATACAAACGTTGAGCAAGATGAACAAGAGTTTGAACAAGAAATTTATTTACATGTATTGAATTGGCAAAACCAACGTAACTTTTTAGAAACTGCCAAAAAAGCACAAGAAATTGCAGTAAAAAGATATGAAATCACTAAAAAAAGATTGGTTTTAGGCAAAATTACCATAACAGATTTGAATATCGCTTTGCAAGAACAAGACAGATCTATTCTACAATATTTAAATTCATTAGAAAAATTTTGGTTAGATTATTACACATTAAGAAGGCTTACTTTGTTCGATTTTATTGAAAATAAAAAAATAGAAGTAGCTGATATTATTTATGATTAAACCCATTTTTTAACAAACTATTATCATTTTTTAGCCATACTTTTGTTGAGTCAATAAATCAATTCAATAAACAAAAAATGCTACACTTTAAAAAGATATTATTCGTTCTTTTTATTACGTCTACAATCGTTTTTGGGCAAGAAAAAATCACCTTAAGTGGAACAGTTTACGACAATGCAAACAATGAAACCTTAATTGGTGTTTCTGTTTTTATTCCTGAATTAAATGCAGGTACTTCCACTAATGAGTATGGTTTTTATTCCATAACTATTCCCAAAGGAACTTATAAAATTCAAGTAAGTTATGTTGGTTATACAACAATTGTTGAAACCATCAATTTATTAGAAAAACTTACAAAAGACTTCAAATTGAAAGAAGCTGCTGAAAGTTTAGATGAGATAATTATTGAAGCAGATATTGAAAAACTGAATGTTAGAACGCCTCAAATGAGTGTTAATAAACTCACTTCAGCAACCATCAAACAAATTCCTGTTGTACTTGGCGAAGCAGACATTATCAAATCTTTAATTCTTTTACCAGGAGTAACAAGTGCAGGTGAAGGTGCCTCAGGATTTAATGTAAGAGGTGGTGCAGCAGATCAAAATTTGATACTTTTAGATGAAGCCATTGTTTTTAATTCTTCGCATTTATTTGGATTTTTCTCCGTTTTTAATCCTGATGTTATCAAAGATGTAAAATTATATAAAGGTGGAATTCCTGCGCGTTTTGGAGGAAGATTATCTTCTGTTTTAGATATTTATCAAAAAGAAGGGAATAGCAAAGATTTTAATTTAACTGGTGGTATTGGATTGGTTTCTAGCAGATTATTAGCTGAAGGACCCATTGAAAAAGAAAAAAGTTCTTTTTTGATTGGAGGAAGAGCTTCTTATGCACACTTATTTTTACCTTTATTTGACAACGATAACAAGGCGTATTTTTATGATGTAAATACCAAAGTCAATTATCGCTTCAATGATCGAAACAACTTGTTTTTATCAACTTATTTTGGAAAAGATATTTTTGGAGTTAGTGATAATTTTGTGAATAAATACGGAAATAACGTAGTGAATCTTAGATGGAATCACTTATTTTCCGATAAAATTTTCTCCAATTTATCTTTAATTTATTCAGATTATTTTTATGGTTTAATCCTTGATTTTGTTGGTTTTGAATGGGATTCTGGAATCACAAATTTCAATTTAAAATACGATTTTAAGCATTATATTAATGAGAATATAAAACTTAGTTATGGAATCAATACTATTTACATCAAATTTAATCCCGGTGAAATTATTCCAAATAGAACATCATCAGGAATTGTTGCAGAAAAATTAACTGATAAATATGCCAACGAATTTGCTGCATATATAGATGCTGAGCATAAAATCAATGAAAAATTAACGCTGCAATATGGCGCTCGTTTTAGTAATTTTTTACGCTTAGGACAAGACGAATTGAATGTATATGCAAACAATCAACCTGTAGTTTATAACGAACAGTTTAAAAAATATGAATCTGCTGTTGCAACAGGCGTTGAAAATTTTAAAAGAAGCGATGTTATCAGTAGTTTTAACAATTTTGAACCTCGATTTTCATTATCATATGTTTTAAATGATAATGAGTCTATCAAAGCTAGCTACAATAGAATGGCTCAGTATTTACACTTGCTTTCCAATACTGCCTCTCCAACTCCATTAGATGTTTGGGCGCCAAGTGGCAGATATATTCGACCTCAATTGTTAGATCAATTTGCTATTGGATATTTCAAAACGCTAAATAATGGAGCATATTCACTAGAAACTGAAGCATTTTACAAAGACATTCAAAACAGAATTGACTATATTAATGGTGCCAATTTAATTGCCAACAACGAAATTGAAACCGTAATTTTAAATGGCCATGCAAGAGCTTACGGTTTAGAGGTTTTATTTAGAAAAAATGAAGGAGATTTTAAAGGTTGGTTAGCCTATACATTGTCTCGCTCTGAACAACAAACTCCAGGAAGAAATGCTAATGAACCTGGCATAAATCAAGGAAATTGGTACAGTTCTCCTTTTGATAAAACGCACGATATCTCTTTGAATGGAAGTTATGAATTGAATAAAAAATGGAAATTCAACGCCAATTTTCTATTTCAAACAGGACAGCCAACCAATTATCCGGTTGGACAATATGAAGTTCAAGGATTAAACGTTCCTATATTTGATGATAACAGAAGAAATGCTGACAGATTGCCTGCGTATCACAGATTGGATATTTCAGCAACATTGACACCTACAACAAATAACAATCGAAAATGGCAAGCAGAATGGGTTTTTGGTTTGTATAATTTATACGGAAGAATGAATGCTGCTTCCATCAACTTCAGACAAAATAGAGAAACTTTTAGAAATGAAGCAATTCAAACATCCATTTTTGGTTTAGTTCCTTCTGTTACTTACAATTTTAAATTTTAACATGATGAAAAAGAGCTATATACTTCCTGTTTTATTGATTTTATTTTTTGCAAGTTGCGAAAAAGTTGTAGAAATTGAAGTTCCTTCAACAGCGCCAAAACTCATTATTGATGCTGTTTTTGAAGTCTATTTTGATGAAACTCCTGTTCGCGCAAATACTGTTGTAAAACTAAGTAAATCAGTAGATTATTTTGATGAAACGATTCCACCTGTAACGAATGCAACCGTTTTTTTAACGAATTTAACTGACAATTCCATCATTAATTTTTCGGATGTGAATGCTGATGGAAATTATGAACCAACGATTTCATTTATTCCTGCTGAAAATGTAGTATATGAATTGACGATAATTCACGAAAACTACACGTATAAAGGGACAGCAACTCGAATAAAATCAACACCTTTAACTAGTGTTACTCAAGGTGATGAAACCTTATTTGCTGGAACAGAAACAGAAGTAAAAGTAGAATTTACAGATGATGGAACTCAAGAAAATTTCTACTTATTTGATTTTTCAAAAAAATTATTTTTAACCATAGAAGATCGCTTTTTTAATGGTTCTGATTATAATTTCTCTTATTTTTATGATGAAGAAGACATTACGTTGCCAACAACTGTAAATATAAAAATGTCAGGAATTTCAAAAGAATTTTATACCTATTACAGAGTATTAATCGATCAAAGTGGACAAAATGCAGGAGGCCCATTTGAAACAATTCCTTCCTCATTATTAGGAAACATGATTAATATTACTGATGAATCTAAATTTCCATTAGGCTATTTTCATATTTCTGAGACGGATACTGCAACGTTAAATTTAGTTGAAAAGAACTAAAAAATATTCCTTTTCAATTCATAAAAAATGTATTTTTGAGGAATGACTTTCATCAAAATTACAGAACAGGATTCTTCTTACAATCATCTAGAAAAGATGAGTGTAAATGAATTGTTGACAAATATCAACAATGAAGATCAAACAGTGGCTTTTGCTGTTCAAAAATCAATACCTCAGATAGAAAAATTGGTACTGCAAATTGTTGAAAAATTAAAAAACGGAGGAAGAATTTTCTATTTGGGTGCAGGAACCTCAGGGAGATTAGGCATTGTAGATGCTTCAGAATGTCCTCCAACTTTTGGTGTGCCTCATGAATTAGTAGTTGGTTTGATTGCTGGAGGTGATACTGCTATCAGAAAAGCAGTAGAATTTGCTGAAGATTCAACTACTCAAGGTTGGGAAGATTTACAAAAATTTTCTATCTCAAAAGAGGATGTTGTTATTGGTTTAGCAGCTTCAGGAACAACACCTTATGTCATTTCAGCATTGGAAAAATGTAATCAAAATAACATCACAACTGGTTGCATTACTTGCAATAAAAACAGTCCATTAGCTGCAGTTTCTCAGTTTCCAATTGAAGTGATTGTTGGTCCAGAATTTGTTACAGGAAGTTCACGAATGAAAGCTGGCACTGCACAAAAATTAGTTTTAAACATGATTTCAACTTCAACCATGATTCAACTTGGTAAAGTGAAAGGAAATAAAATGGTTGATATGCAACTTTCCAACAATAAATTGGTAGAAAGAGGCGAAAAAATGTTAATAAATGAACTAAATATCGACCAAAAAGAAGCAAAAGAATTATTGAAAAAATACGGAAATGTTAGAAATGCACTCTTAAACTTTAAAAAATGAGCATAAATATAAATTTATTAAGAAAAGGATTGATTCGTTTAGCAATTTTAATAATTCTATTTATTGTAACCCCTATAATTACAACTATGGGATTTAAAGGCATTGAAAAGTTTACTGAAACCCCCAAAATATATATGGCGTATTTTCTTATTTTTCTTGGTTTTTCAGGAATTATTTTTACGATATATTTTGCTTTCAAGGCTTTTTCAATATTGAGGAAAGCTTTTTTCAATGAAAATTAATACTCTGAAATACAAATATTTATACAAAGTATTTCATTGGGAATATTGGCCTTCTTCCCTTTTTTACATTCCAAATATACCTTATGGATTTTTTTTAGCTGTTAAAGCAAAACATCTCGTTTTTTTTAGTGCAGCAAACCCAGGAATAAAAAGTTCAGGAAATGGAACCGAAAGTAAATTCCAAACATTATCATTAATTCCTGATGAATTCAAACCAAAAAGTATTTTTCATGGTAAAGGAGAAAATTTTGAAAATACTATCAAAAAAATTCGAGAGCAACATATTCAATTTCCTTTAATTGCAAAACCTGATATTGGATTTCGAGGGTTACTTGTACAAAAAATCCATTCTGAAATTGAATTGAAAAATTATTTACAAAAATTTAAAATCGATTTTATAATTCAAGAATTTATAACCTACAATAACGAATGTGGAATTTTTTATTCAAGAAATCCAACTAAAAAAAACGGAATTATTTCCTCGATAACTTTAAAAAAATTTCTAACAATCACAGGAGATGGAATTTCAACTGTTAAAGAGTTAATAATTTCAGACAAAAGAGCCTTTTTGTATAAAGAGTTGATTTTTGAAAATCACAAAGAACTATTAGGTACAATTTTAGAAAAAAATAAAGAATTTCAGCTTTCTGTAATTGGAAATCATTGTAAAGGAACACAATTTATCAATGGAAATCACTTAATTTCCAATGAACTATCTATGACTTTTGATGAATTAAATGCAAAAATTCCTGGTTGGTTTTATGGCAGAATTGACATTAAATATGATGATTTTGAAGCATTAAAAATTGGAAAAAAATTTAAAATCCTAGAAATTAACGGAATTATTTCAGAGCCTACTCACATATATGATGCACAAAAATCAACGTATTTTAGTGCATTGAAATCTATAAGAAATCACTGGAAAATATTGTTTGAAATCTCTACGACAAATCACAAAATCAATAAAATTCCTTATAAAAATTCGCTTATTTTTTGGAAAGAAATTAGAGAATTAAAAAAGTATTCAAAAAAAATAACTGCTTTAGATTCTGTAAAATAAAGACACATTTTATTTTAAAATATGTTTAGGAGTTGTAGGATTATACCCAAAATCAGCATCAGGCAATGCTATTCCTAACTGATAAATACTATACCCAATACTCGCAAAATGATGAATTGCATGGCTATGAGCTTGAATTAATACTGCACCCAAAGTGGTTTTGGCTTCCATTTTTCCCAATCCTAAATCATCAATAAGAATAATTTCAGTTTGCAAATCTTCCTTAGAAAAATTATTTATTTTAAAGATAATTTCTTCAAAATAAGCAATTCCAACCTCAATTTTTTGTTCTACTAATTGATTTCTTTCACGATTTGTCAAATCAATCTTTTTGTTTTCAAAACCATTAATTATACAAGAAAATACATCTAAAACATGACGAATATGACAGCCAATACTTGAAAAATATGGTGGAATTGATTCGTTTGTATACTCAGATTCAGAGAGATTATTCAATAATTTTATTCCTCTAAATAAGTTTTTTTCAATGGCGTCAATCATGAAATCATTTTATTACTAAGTCGCATAAAAATACATTATTTACAGATTTAATTCACTTTTTTGAATAATTTTTTCAAATTATATACATTTTGGTACAACATACTTTTCATTTTTGGCACACTATTTGAAAATTCATTTTTAAATGCGGAAGCTGAAAAGCAAATAGAGTAAGCAAAATCAAAAAAACCTCAAATCATGAAAAAAAATATACTTATTTTAGTAGGAATCTTAGGAATGTTTTCTGCTAACATTGCAAAAGCTGAGGCTACAAACTCTAGAAATTTTGAGATAAATTTCAATTACAACGATGCTGTCAATTTCTTTGAAAGAGGAATCGAATTTTTCGTTTTTACCAATGGGGATTTTGATTTTGACACTTCCAATAGTTACCAAAGAGGCATCAGAATTGATAGAGATTTTAGAGGAAGAATTCGAAGTTTAGGAAATGTATTCATCAACTATGATCGTTTTGGAAATGTAACTCGAATTGGTTCAGTTTTCATCAATTATCATCGTGGACAATTGGTTAGTGTTGGGGATTTACGTGTTTTTTATGACAGATATGGATATCCTGTTTTTAGAGGAAATGTTCATGATTTTTACTATGATAATGGCGTTCGTTTTTCAATAAATTTTGGAAGAATTTACAATTACAATGATTCATTCTTCAACAATAGAGATTTTGATAGAAATTTTACAAGATTCAGAGAAGATCATGATTTTTACTATTACAAATCAAATAGGAATAACAATATTGCTGATGAAAATTCGATCATAAAAAGAAGAAAACCAACTCTTGATGCTAATAATCGAAGAGAAACTGCAAGAAATTTGAACAGTTATAGAAAATCAGACATGAAAGATGATTCAAAAAGAGAAGTTGTAAGAAACAATGACGAAAACAGAAAATTTGAAGAATCTAATAACAGAAGGATAATTTCTGATAGAAATGAAACAGGAAATAGAAAATCTGATGAAAAAAAATCAGAAAGAAGAAGAGTTGAAAGAAACTAAAAAATGGGATTTTTCCTTAATAAAAAATGCCCCAAAAAGTGTATATCTTTATGGGGCATAATCATTACTGATGGTTTTCTTATTAATTATTTTACATGGTTGTAACTATTTTTTAGTAAAATTATAACTTAATCCAATCATAAATAATGATGTATTCATTTCATAAGCAACCTCACTTCCTGGTATTGCTCCATAAGGATTATTGGGCTGGGCAAACATTGGATTTAATAATTGTCCTGATGTTTTACCATCACTTGTTCCATAATGATACACTGCATCTATAGATAAATTATCTTTTAAAAGGTAACTAAAACCTACTTGATATGCATTTTTAATAATAGCAGTTGCAGGAATATTAAAAAATGTCACATCACTACTAATGGGATTTGAATTATATGTATAGCCAACTCTTACAGGGAATTTTTCAAATCCTTTGTATTGTAGTCCAGCTGAAATGATAGAAATATTTTTCCATCCAAAACCAGATACTGAAGCTGTATTTGTCCAACCAGTTGTTGAAAAACCGTCTGTGTTCTCATAATCAACGCTTCTGTAATCTAATGCAACATCAAAATCACCTTTAGAGTATCCTAAACCTACTGAAAAAATAGCTGGATAATCCATATTAAACGAATTCGTTCCTGTAGATGCATCCAAATAAGTATTATCAAACTTGAAATCACTAAAGCTTTGATTCGTTTTATAGGAAACTCCTAATTTTATTCCTTTTTGTGAATCATAAAAAACACCTACTTGTGCTCCAAATCCAGTTGCACTTGCTTTATCTGTTGAAGGGTAACCTGCTGTTTGACTTGGATTCGCAGTTGGATTTGGCATTAACTCTAAAGCTGAATAATTAAATGTTGGTTGAATTCCCACTGATAACTTATCAGAGAGTTCATAAGCCCAAGTAAAACCAATTTGAAGTAACATATAATCTGATTTAATGCTACCAAAACCGCCCATATTTTGAGGCATGTTTATTGGATTTGTCATATTTTCTGGGAAAGTAACTCCAAAACCACTAATACCAAAAGCAGAGACTCCAAAGGTATGTTTGCTATCTTCTTTTCCCCATACCATTGCAATTGCTGGCATCATAGAAGCACCTCTATCATCTTCGGTTGATCCTGAAAAGACATTTCCTGTTGGCTGTCCTAAATTATTAAACTCAGGAACCGTAGAATATAATTTTGGTGACGAAAAAAACAATCCTACATCTAACTTAAGTATTTTACTATCAAAAGTGGAGATTGAAGCTGGATTCCATTGTAAAGCTCCTGAAATATCTAATGGCTGTGCTGTTGCTGCACCTCCCATAGACATATTAACAGAACCAATACCTTGCATAATGTGACCAGATTGACCGTATGCAAAAAAAGTAAGTAATAAAAATAACTTGAATACATTAAATTTCATAATTTCTATTGTGTGTTTAAAGGTTAATTAATTTTCATAAAAAAACTTCATAAATATATATTAATTTATGAAGTTTAAACATGACAATAGTCATGAAATAGCAATTATCTTTTTAGTAAAAATTATCGAATTAACTTTTTGTATTTCAATCGCTTTGGCATTAAATCTCCGCCCAAACGTTTTTTCTTATTTTCCTCATAATCAGAGAAAGAACCTTCAAAAAAATACACTTGACTGTCCCCTTCAAATGCCAAAATATGCGTACAAATTCTGTCTAAAAACCATCTATCGTGAGAAATAACAACGGCACAACCAGCAAAGTTTTCAAGTCCTTCTTCTAAGGCACGTAACGTATTAACATCCAAATCGTTTGTTGGCTCATCTAATAACAAAACGTTTCCTTCTTCTTTCAAAGTCATCGCCAAATGCAAGCGGTTTCTTTCGCCTCCAGACAAAGTTGAAACCTTTTTATTTTGCTCATTTCCAGAAAAATTAAATCTACTCAAATACGCTCTTGAATTTACTTGTCTTCCTCCCATCATCACCAAATCTTGTCCATCAGCAAAATTTTCCCAAATCGTTTTTTCTGGATCAATATTTGAGTGACTTTGATCAACATAGGCAATTTTAGCTGTTTCGCCCACTTTAAAACTTCCATTATCCGGATTTTCTTCGCCCATAATCATTCTGAAAATAGTGGTTTTTCCAGCTCCATTTGGACCAATAATTCCTACAATTCCAGCTTGAGGAAGTTTAAATTCTAGATTTTCATATAACAATTTATCATCATACGCTTTTGAAACTGAGGATGCTTCAATTACATTTGTACCTAAACGTGGACCATTTGGAATATAAATTTCCAATTTTTCGTCAACTTGTTTTTGGTCTTGACTTAACAGTTTGTCATAGTTTTGTAAACGCGCTTTTTGTTTGGTTTGACGTCCTTTTGCTCCTTGACGAACCCATTCAAGCTCACGTTCCAAGGTTTTTTGACGCTTAGAAGCCACTTTACTCTCTAAAGCCATTCTTTGAGATTTTTGGTCAAGCCAAGAAGAATAATTTCCTTTCCAAGGAATGCCTTCTCCTCTATCCAATTCTAAAATCCAACCAGCAACATTATCTAAAAAATATCGGTCATGAGTCACTGCAATCACTGTTCCTTTGTATTCCGCTAAATGATGTTCTAACCAATGAACAGATTCAGCATCCAAGTGGTTTGTAGGTTCATCAAGTAATAAAATTTCGGGTTCTTGCAATAACAATCTACACAAAGCTACTCGTCTTTTTTCTCCACCTGATAAAATTCCGATTTTTTTATCAGCATCTGGAGTGCGCAAAGCGTCCATGGCAATTTCAAGCTTAGTGTCTAATTCCCAAGCATTTGCAGCATCAATTTTATCTTGTAATTCTGCTTGCTTTGCCATGAGTTTATCCATTTTATCAGCATCAGAATATACTTCTTCCAAACCAAACATATCGTTGATTTTGTTGTATTCATCTAAAATGGCAACTGTTTCAGCAACACCTTCTCTCACAATTTCTAAAACCGTTTTTTCAGGATCTAATTGAGGCTCTTGCTCTAAATATCCTACTTTATAGCCTGGAGAAAACGTAACTTCACCTTGGTAATTTTTTTCAACTCCAGCAATAATTTTTAACAAAGTAGATTTTCCAGAACCATTTAAACCGAGAATTCCGATTTTAGCTCCATAAAAAAAACTTAAATAAATATCTTTTAAAACTTGTTTTCCTGCTGATTGATAGGTTTTAGAAACCCTATTCATCGAAAAGATGACTTTCTTATCGTCTGACATTTTCTTATAAAATTAAATTGAAAAAAAGAATTAAACGCGACCTTTCAAAGCATTAAATACCCAAGCTATCGCAAAAAAACCAATGCCAACTGAAGCAAAACCCCAACCAGCAACATCATCATACCTGAAAGCTCCTAAAGCAATGAGAGCCAATCCAACAATAATCATAATCAAAGTAGCCCAACCAAGGACTGTATTTTTATTCATACCCATAAAATCAATAAATTTTGTTGAACAGCAAATATCCATAAAATTCTTGAAATTTTCTACAAATTTGCCGCCAATCTTGCCCCTTGATTGATGGCTCTTTTGGCATCCAATTCTGAGGCAACATCTGCGCCACCAATTACATGAACTTTTTTTCCTAAATCCACCAAAGGTTGATACATTTCTTTCAAAGGAATTTGACCTGCACAAATAATAATATTGTCAACTTCTAGAACTTTATTTTCTTGATTTTGAGCATAATGCAACCCAATATCATCAATTTTTTGATAGTCAACTTCCCCAATAAATTGTACATTTTTCTTTTTCAAATTGGCTCTGTGAATCCAACCTGTAGTTTTTCCAAGATTTTCCCCAAACTTTCCTTTGCTTCTTTTGAACATAAAAATTTCTCTAGGAGATTTCTCAAAACTAGGTTTCATTCCTTCAATTCCTGCTCTAGATTGTAACGTTTTATCAATTCCCCATTCTTGTAGCCAAGCATCAATATTTTGTGAAGTTGACTCACCTGTATGAGATAAATATTCTGAAACGTCAAAACCAATTCCGCCTGCACCAATAACAGCCACTCTTTTTCCAACCGTTTTTTTATGTTTTAAAACATCAATATAACTCAAAACTTTTGGATGATTGATGCCTTCAATTTTTAAATCTCTAGGTTGAATTCCTGTTGCAATTACAATTTCATCAAAATCTGAATTTTGCAAATTTTCAATGGTAACTTTGGTATTTAATTTTACGGTAACTTGATGTAATTCGATTTGTTTTTTAAAATACCGCAAAGTTTCATAAAACTCTTCTTTTCCGGGAATTTTTTTTGCCATGTTAAATTGACCACCAATTTCGGAATCAGCATCAAAAAGAGTAACGAAATGTCCTCTTTGAGCAGCAATTGTTGCAGCAGATAAACCTGCAGGACCTGCACCAATTACAGCAATTTTCTTTTTATTTTTTGTGGGGAAATAATTCAATTCTGTTTCATGACAAGCTCTTGGATTCACCAAACAACTCGCCACTTTTCGTTGAAAAACATGATCCAAACACGCCTGATTGCAACCAATACAAGTATTGATTTCATCCTCTTTCTCAGCCAAAGCTTTGTTAACCCATTCAGGATCAGCTAAAAATGGACGTGCCATCGAAATCATATCTGCATGGCCTTCTGCCAAAATTTTTTCAGCAGTTTCAGGCATATTTATTCTGTTGGATGTAATCAACGGAATCTTTATTTCAGCTTTCATTTTTTGAGTAACCCAAGTAAATGCTGCTCTTGGAACGGATGTTGCAATCGTGGGAATTCTCGCTTCATGCCAGCCAATTCCTGTATTGATAATGGTTGCTCCTGCTTTTTGAATTTCTTTACCAAGCTGCACAATTTCCTCCCATGAACTTCCATTTTCGACCAAATCCAACATGGACAATCTGTAAATAATGATAAAATTAGGTCCTACAGATTCACGAATTTGCTTCACAATTTCAATTGGCAAACGCATTCTATTTTCATAATTTCCACCCCAAGCATCTGCTCTTTTGTTGGTTCTTTTTGCGATAAATTGATTGATTAAATAACCTTCAGAACCCATAATTTCAACACCATCATAGCCTGCTAATTTTGATAATTCTGCTGAGTTTACAAAATCTTTAATAGTTCTTTTGATTCCAGATTGAGTAAGTTTAAAAGGTTTAAAAGGATTGATTGGCGCTTTTATTTTTGAAGGAGCAACATTCAATGGGTGATACCCATAACGTCCTGAATGTAAAATTTGCATGCAGATTTTCCCTCCTTCTTTGTGAACAGCTTTTGTGATTTTTTGATGCTCAAGCGCGTGTTTTTCTTTGGACATTCTGGCAGCAAAAGGTCCAGTCCAACCTTGAATATTTGGCGAAATTCCACCTGTAACAATCAACCCTACTCCACCTTTTGCACGTTCAGCATAATATGTTGCAATTCGTTCAATGCCGTTTTTCTCTTCCTCTAAACCCGTGTGCATTGAACCCATTAAAATGCGGTTTTTTAAGGTTGTAAAACCCAAATCTAATGGCTCAAAAATATGTTTGTATTTCATTTGGTAAAAAATAAATTTATTATGCACGCATAATATATACGCAATATATGTTTATTTTTCGAAAAGAAAAAGCCAAAGAAAATTATTCTTTGACTCAGTCTAGAAATATGATGAATTATAAAAGCTACAAGGCTTGAAACCTTGAAGGAAATTTTGAAAATTTCAATGAAATTTAACTCATTGGAACATCAATTATTAGAAGTTTACTCTCCTTTTTTGCTTTTACAGTTACTTTGTCAATATCGTGAATTCCAATTGCATCACGTTTTTCTAGAATTTCATTGGCAATAGAAATTTCACCATCAATCAGAAAAAAATACGCACCATTTTTCAATTCATACTCAATTTCAAAATCTGATGTAATATCAATCATAAAAATATAAGCTTGTTGATTTACGGGTAATGAACCTTCGATTTGATTGGTTCTTGGTGAAATCAAAGCTTGAAATTTATTCTTCCTTTCTGACGCTTCAAACTTTTTTTGGTCATAAAAAGGAGTTACATTTTGTTGCTCTGGAAAAATCCAAAGTTGTAAAAAATTAACATCTGAATTACCATCGTTAAATTCTGAATGTGTTAAACCTGTTCCTGCACTCATCACTTGCACTTCTCCAACTTCAATGGAACGTTGGTTATTCATACTATCTTTATGAGAAAGTGCTCCAGAAATTGGAATCGAAATGATTTCCATATTGTTGTGAGGATGAGTTCCAAAACCCATTTTAGGTTTTACAATATCGTCATTCAACACACGTAACATTCCGAAATTCATTCTTTCAGGATTGTGATATCCAGCAAAACTAAAAGTATGATAGGACTGCAACCAACCATGATTGGCAAATCCTCTTGATGCTGCTTTGTGAATTATTGTTTTCATATTTTTTCTTTAATTTTTTGAATTTTAAATCTTGAATTTTGACCCTGAATTAATACAAATACCCCATTTTTCCTTGATTGTAGTCACGCATTGCTTCCAAAATTTCGGTTTGCGTATTCATCACAAAAGGTCCATATTGCGTCACTTTTTCATTGATTGGCGCTCCAGATAAAATCAAAATAGTACTTTGAGATTTCGCCTCAAATTTTACAGAATTTCCATCTTGATGAAAGGTAATCATCTGATTTTCTCCTTTTTTCAATATTTCTTTATCATTTACTAAAATTTCACCCTCAAGAAGATAAATCAATGATTGATGATTTTCAGGAATATCAATGGACATTTCTCCTTTTTCTTGCGCAATTGCTGTAAAAACATTGACTTCAGTTTTGGTTTTAATCAATCCAGATTTTATTGATTGGTTTCCTGCAACTATATTTAATTGCACTTTTTTATCCTGTGAAAATAGTTTTGGAATTTGTTCATCTTCCAAATGTTGATAATTTGCAAGCATCATTTTATGAGTTGAAGGCAAATTCAACCACAACTGAATTCCTTCTAAATCACCTCCTTTTTTCACAAACTCTTTGGTTGGTGCTTCTGCGTGAATAATTCCACGTCCAGCAGTTGTCCATTGAACACCTCCTGCTTTGACAACCATTTCATTTCCTAGAGAATCTCTATGAAATTGTTCTCCTTTAAACAACAAAGTGATGGGTTCAAAACCTCTGTGAGGATGTGGCCCCAAATCAAAAGGATTGTTAAATTCCGAAATTGCATAAGGCCCATAATGATGCAATAACAAAAAAGGATCTACATTTTCAATACCTTCAGTTGGTAATGGTTGACGCAATTTTATAGGTCCCATATTTACAAAAGGACTTGGAACTAAATGTTGAATTGTTTTTATTATTTTCATTTTTTTTACAATTAAAATAATTTCCTTGGAAACTATTTTTTTAAATTTTTTTATCGAATTTTATCTAACAGATTACTCAAAATTGCAGCTTCTTCTTCCGATAATTTTTCTAAAAAAGACATGCTTTTAGTATCGTCAATAGTGGCTAACATTTCCAAACCTTCATTGGAAATTTTAACATACACCACTCTTCTATCTTCTTCACAACGTGTTCTTTCAATGAGTTTTTTATCACATAATTTGTCCATCAAACGAGTGGCATTTGGTGAACGTTCTATCATTCTATCTTTCACAATTTGAACTTTTACACGGTCTTTTGCTCCTCTTAAAATACTTAAAATATTGTATTGTTGAGGCGAAATTCCGTAAGGCTTAAAATATTCATTTTCAATACTACTCAACCAATTTGAGGTATATTTGATATTGATTAATGCTTTAACTTTATTATTTTTAAAACTCGATTTTATGTCTTTTGAAATATCTCCCATGATTATGCTCTCAATTTTAAATCTTGCATGATTTTGTTAAACTCTTCTGTAGTTGGTGTTAAAAACACTTGATCATCAACAAATAATGTGGGGAATTTAACCACGCCCTTATACAATCTTTTACTGTGTTCCCTTGCTTCAATATCTTTAGAGACATCTTTGTAAACGTAAAGCTGATCCGTTGAATTTAAAAAATTCTTAAATGCAACTGTATACGCGTGACCTTGTTTACCATATAGAATAATCTTCATAGATTACTGATTTACAGCATTTTCAAATTCACTAATTTTTTCTTTTAACGATGCAAATAATGATTCGTTTACGATTTTACCTTCTTTAAAATTGTCACCAAAACTCGGTAGAGAAAAAGAAATTACTTCCTTGGCTCCCATTCTTGCAAAACGATCAGCTCCTGCTTCTAAAACAGTCAAGCCACCTCTTGGTCCTGGTGAAGTTGCCATTAATAACAATGGTTTATCTCTAAAAACCTTATTTTGAATTCTTGAACTCCAGTCATAAATATTCTTAAAAGCTGCTGCATATGAACCATTGTGTTCTGCTAATGAAAGGATAAAACCATCGTAATTATCAAGTAATGATGTAAACTTTTTTGCGTTTTCAGGAAAACCTATTTTTTCTGCATCTGAACTGTAAATTTCCATCGGAAAATCGCGTAAATCAATGATATCAAACTGGGTGTTTTCTAAATTTTCAGCAGCAAAAGTTGCCAATTTTTTATTGATAGATGTTGAACTTGTACTTCCTGCAAATGCTAGTATTTTTTTCATCTTAAATTATTTTATGATGCAAATTTACAAAATAAAATTTTATTTACCAAGGAAAATAAATCCAAGGAATTATTTAAAAATGAAATTTAAATAGCAATCACATAATGCCTTCAATTTTAAGATATTGAAGTAAAATTATTGTTCTAGCATCAATAATTTCTTGGTTTTTAATCATTTGCAAAGCCTTACTAAAAGAAATTTCTAACATTTCAATTTCTTCATTTTCAGCGGCAACTCCTCCTCCATTTTCAGTTTTGTTTTGATCAAAATATTCTCCAATAAAAAGATGTACTTTTTCTTTTAAAATTCCTGGAGATAAAAAGGAAGTAGTTACTTTTTTTACAGATGAAATTTTATAACCTACTTCTTCTTCAGTTTCGCGAATGGCGCAGTTTTCTGGAGTTTCATTTTTATCAATTGCACCACCAACTACCTTAATAGAATATCCTTGATTGATACCAGCCACCAAAACAGGCATTCTAAATTGTTTGGATAAAACTACTTTTTTTGTAATTGAATTGTATAATAAAATGGCAACACCATCACTTTTTCCATAAACCTCATGGGTTAGGTTTACTGATTTTCCGTTTTTAAAAGTAAAATCAAAATTAATTTGCTCAAGAGTTCCCCAAAAGCTAGATATTACTTTTGAGGTTATATTTTTTACTTTTGATGGAATATTCATGGTTTTAAATCGTTCTATAATTTTTAACTAAGGTAATTATTTTATCAATTTATAAAAATTCATTTTATCTAAAAAAAAGAAATGGTTCAAGTAAAAATTTATTCAACATCAAAAATAGCTTTACTTAGAATCTTTTATAAATTCTTTTTACTTTTACAAATCTATTTTTTAAAATTAATTATGTTTAAAACTTACTTCCGATTTTTAAGCTTACTCGCATTCATTTTTTTTGCACAATTTTCATCAGCTCAATTAAGTAAAAAACACTTTATTCCGCCATTAACATCGGGAGATGATTTTGGCGAACAGTATATTTATATTTCTACTCCAAAAACAACTAATGTAAGTTATAAAATTACTGCTATTGGTAGACCAGATTTATCTGAATATTCAGGATTTTTGTCAAATAGCAATCCGATTGTACAAATAATCTTGGATGAAAACGGAAATCCTGATTTAGATAATGATACTCAACTCCATATTAATAGAACAAACTTAAATGGAAATAAAATAACAAATAAAGGACTTATAATTGAAGCCAGTGATCTAGTATATGTCTCCATAAGAGTTAATTCTTCAAATCAAAATGCTGCAGGTCCGATACATGGAGGTGCTTTAGTAAGTAAAGGAGCCTCTGCTTTGGGAACAGAATTTAGGGTTGGTGGCTTAGTAAATGAACCATTAGTTCCTTTTAGTCATACAACATTTGCAAGTATAATGGCTACTGAAAACAATACACTTATTGATTTATCGGACCTTCCCAATGGAACACTTTTTCCAAGTGGTGTTACAATACCTGCAAACATTAATTTAAATGAAGGCGAAAGCTACATAATAGCTTTAGGTGGCAATGAAGATCCAGGAAAACTAATTGGAAAATTAATAAAAAGCGACAAACCAATTGTGGTTAATTCAGGATCTGCTTCAGGTAGCTTTGCTGATAATCCATCAACTGGTGGAACCACCCAAGACTATGGTTTTGATCAAATCGTAGGTGCAGATAAAATTGGAAGCGAATATATTTTAGTGAGAGGAAATGGATTAAACTCATTTGAAAATGTATTATTAATTGCTCATTTTGATAATACAGAAGTAAAAATAAACGGCTCTAATGTAACCACAATAAATAAAGGACAGTACTACGTTGCAGAAGGTAATTTATTTAGCTCTTTGGGCAATATGTATGTAGAAACGACTAAAGATGTTTTTGTTTATCAAGGTATTGGAGGAAGTACCTCTAAAGCCAATCAAGGATTATTTTTTGTGCCTCCTTTAAGTTGTGAAAATAAGGGAGATGTTGATAATATTGCTAGTATAGATAGAATTGGAAACTTTACGCTTTCTGGAGGTGTTACGATTGTTACTAATAAAGGAGCTGCTATTACCATTAATGACCAAAATATTTCTAGTTTTAATTCACAAGGACCATTTGATGTTACTGGAAATTCTAATTATGTTACGTATACTGTAACAGGATTAACAGGTAATGTAAAAGTAAACAGTGACCAAGAGCTATATTGTGCCTATTTTAATAGAAATGGGGCTGCTACAACTGGTGCATTTTACTCTGGTTTTCCTTCTGCACCTGAAATTAATTTTGAAACTACAGTATCAACATTAGGGAGCTGTATTCCTAATGTAACTTTAGAAGCTGCAAATACTGATTTATTTGATAGTTTTAAGTGGTACTATTTCAATGAAAATACTTCAGATTGGGAAGAAAGAAGCTCAAATGCGAATTATAAACCTTTAGAATCTGAACCCGGAAAATATAAATTAATTGGAACAGCTGATTGTACTGGAGCTACTTTTGAATCGGTTGAAATTACAGTAAGTATTTGCCCTGATGATTTTGATGGTGATTTAATTATTGACAATTTAGATATTGACTTAGATAATGACGGAATTTCAAATTGTGATGAATCTCTTGGCAATGCAACCATGAACCTCTCTGATATTGAAAATCCTTTTATTATTTTTCAAGATAGTTCTACAAACAATACCATAACATCAAGTAACATTACAAAAACAGAAGCTACTAATTCCATCATTGGAGATACTAGTGGAAATTTTGTTTCAACGGTAAACCCTGCAAATAATTCAAATTCAGTTTTTGAACTAAACTTTAATCAAAATATAAATTTCTTGTTTCGCCAAAGTAATTTGGACTCTCACACCATCAATGATGGTGAATTCTTTATTGTTAGAGTTAGTCCAAATAACAAAAACATCACCTTATTAGATCCTGATGATCAATTGTTAATAGATACTAATTTTGATGGTGAATTTGAATCTAATACTCGATTTTTCTCTTCCTCAGAAATTCGATTTAAATACAAATCTAATACTGCTGGCTCTGCAACTACTTTCCAGTTTTTTGCAAATCAAGTCAATCAATTTGTTTTTGAGCATCAATCATCTGGAATTTCATCTTCAACTATTTTTAGAGGAAATATTCAATTAACTTGTTTTGGTAAAGACTCTGATGGTGATGGTATTGAAGATATGTTTGATGTTGATTCAGATAATGACGGAATTCCTGATGTTTTTGAAAGCTCTTCACCAAAAATTACCTTGTCAGGTGTTGATGCAAATGAAGACGGTTTGGATGACGTTTTCAACGGAATCACAACAGGTATTGACACAGATAATGACGGATTTCCAAATCATTTAGATGTGGATTCTGACAACGACGGAATTTTTGATTTAGTGGAAGCTGGTCACAATGGAATTGATGCAAATAACGACGGAATTCTAGACAACGCAATTGTAGCTAATGTTGGTAGTAACGGACTTTTAAATAGTTTAGAAACTGCTGCTGACACTAAAATTCTTGCTTTAAATTATACAATTTTTGATACAGATGCTGATGACATTTTTAACTTTTTAGAATTGGACTCTGATAATGATGAGTGTTTTGATGTCATTGAAGCTGGTTTTACAGATAATGGCTCTGGAATTTTATTAGCAACTCCTTTTGGAGTTGATGCAAACGGAAAAGTAACCAATAATGCTGATGGCTACACTGCCCCAAATGCAAATTACATTACGGCTGCTCCCATAGTTATTATTACTCCTTTCGAAAATGTTACTTTTTGTGAAAACAATTCTGATGTTATCACAATAGATTCTAACGCTGATCAATTTCAATGGGAAGTTTCAACAGATAATGGTGTTAATTGGAATCCAATTACCGACAATGCTATTTATGCAGGGGCAACAACCAAAGATTTACAAATTACAAATACACCCATCTCATTTAAAAATTATCAATATCGCGTTTTATTAAGCAGAACAGGAAATAGTTGTGTACAAAAACCTTCAAATTCTATTATTCTAGATGTAAATCCTGAACCTGTTACACAAGATGAAGTGTTTTTATTACAGTGCGATGATGATTTAGACCGAATTTCAACCATAAATTTAACAGAGGCCGAAATTAGTATTTCTGCAAATTATCAAAACGAAACATTTACATATTTTGCCACGCAAGCTGATGCCATTGCTGGATCACCAGAAGTTGCAGACAAATTGCGCTATCCTGTAAATCAAATTGGTGAAGCTTGGGTTAGAACAATTTCTTCAGATGGTTGTTACCGAATTTCTAAAATCAACTTACAAGTTGAAGCAGCTGCAGATGTAGCTTATAACAAAGAATTTGATGCTATTTGTGACGACTTTTTACAAGCTGATGGTACCAGTGGACCTTTAAATGATGATACTGACGGAATTACAAATTTTGATTTTAGCATAGCAACTAGTGAAATTTTAGCCTTTTTCCCAACTGCTTTACAACCAGATTTAGAGGTTTCATACTATGAAACTTCTGCTGATAGAACTGCTGTTATTAATAAAATAATTGATATTTCTAATTACAGAAATACCAATTATCCATCAGATATTACAAGACAAACGATTTACTTTAAAATCACCAATAAAAACAACAACGATTGTAGTGGAACTGGTGAGTTGTACTTAAAAACAAATACGGTTCCTGTTGCAAATGCTGTTGCTGACTTAGAATTGTGTGATGATGCCAATGATGGTGATGGAACAAACGGAATTGTACAAAATTTTGATTTAGAATCTCAAACCGCTACAATTTTAGGCAGTCAAAATCCTGCTGATTTTACAGTTACTTATCATCTTTCTTTGGCTGATTCTGAAACTGGAAACAATCCTCAAACGACTCCTTTTGCAAACACAACTCGTGATTTACAAACTATTTTTATAAGGGTAACCAACAATACAACTGGTTGTTTTACCAATCATACCCGTTTTAACTTGATTGTAAACCCATTACCAATTGCTAATTTTGTTGCTGATTTAGAAGTCTGTGATGACAATTCTGATGGTTCTGCAAGAAATGGTTTTTCTCAAATTATCGATTTAGAGAGTCAAACTGCAGGAATTTTGGGAACTCAAGACGCATCAATTTACACGGTAACCTATCATCGTTCTTTGGCAGACGCTCAAATTGGGAATAATCCGTTGATTTCTCCTTATTCTAGCACCACTCCAAATAGAGAAACTATTTTTGTGCGTGTTTATAACGCCAATACCCAATGCGCAAACGGAATATCTAATTTTGATGTAATTGTAAATCCAGAACCCATTTTTCAAGTTCCTACAAACTTGGCATATTGTGATAATTTAGATGATGGTGATGACACCAATAGCGTCATTCAAACAATTGACTTGGATAGTAAAATAACTGAAATTTTAGGAACGACACAGAGCCCCACTGATTTTACAGTTACCTTTCATTCAAGTCAAGCAAATGCCACTTTAGGAAATGCTCCAATAAGTTCTCCTTACACAAATACAAATGCTACAGAAACTATTTTTGTTCGTATTCAAAACAGAAGAACGGGTTGTGTAAATGATGATGCGTTTTTTGATGTCATTGTAAATCCGCTACCAAGTTTTGGAGTAAGCTCTCCTCAAATTTTGTGTCTAAACGATTTGCCTTTAAATATTGCTGCAGAAAATCCAATGGATGTGTATACATATGAATGGACAAATGAAAGTGGAACTGTTTTAGGTACTTTTGATAACCTCAATGTTACCTCTGGAGGAAAATATTTTGTAACGGCAACTTCAACAAACGGAACATTATGTTCAAGAACAGCAATGATTGAAGTTAACGAATCAAATATTGCTGTACTTGAAAATAGTTTTGTAACCATTATTGATGAATCTACTAATATTGGAAGTCAAAATAATTTATCAATTTCCATTGATACCATCAGCAATGATTTAGGTCCTGGAGAGTATCAATTTGCGATTGTAAATACAGATACCAACGAACGCTTTCCGTTTGCTGGTTTTCAAGATGAACCACTTTTCGAAAACTTAGAAGGGGGCATTTATCAAATTATTGTCAATGACAAAAATGGCTGTTCCCCTGATGCAACATTGCTAGTTTCTGTAATTCAGTTTCCAAAATTCTTTACACCAAATGGTGATGGAGAAAATGATACTTGGGTGGTAAAAGGTGCCAATCGAACATTTTATCCAAATGCGAGCATCAATATTTTCAACAGATATGGAAAATTAGTGGCGCAAGTTCCTATTGACAGCCAAGGCTGGAATGGAACTTACAATGGCACTTTATTGCCTTCTGATGATTATTGGTACAACATTACGTTGATTCCTGCAGACACCACAAAACCTACCATCAACAAAAAAGGGAATTTTTCATTGCTCAGAAAATAGGAATTATTTTCGCCCGAACTTTATGAAACCTTTCACAGGAATATTTCTTAATTTAGCAACAAATTAAGAAATATTTCTATGGATCTCAACTTCAATAAAAACGAAGATTATAATAAATTGTTGGCTTCTGATTTACGCGTAAAATTGTCAAAAATAAAATTGGGCGGAGGTCAAAAAGGCATAGATAAATTGCACGAACAAGGAAAATTAACTGCAAGAGAACGTATCGAATATTTATTAGATAAAAATTCTAATTCTATTGAAATTGCTGCTTTTGCTGGTGATGAAATGTATGCTGAACATGGAGGTTGTCCTTCTGGAGGTGTAGTTGTAAAAATCGGTTATATCAAAGGAAAACAGTGTATTGTAGTTGCCAATGATGCTACTGTAAAAGCGGGTGCTTGGTTTCCAATCACAGGAAAAAAGAATTTAAGAGCGCAAGAAATTGCGATTGAAAACAAACTCCCCATTATTTATTTGGTGGATTCTGCTGGCGTTTATTTGCCCATGCAAGATGAAATTTTTCCTGATAAAGAACATTTTGGACGCATTTTTAGAAACAATGCCATCATGAGTAGTTTGGGAATTACCCAAATTGCTGCGGTTATGGGAAGTTGTGTAGCTGGTGGAGCGTATTTACCAATCATGAGTGATGAAGCATTGATTGTTGATAAAACTGGAAGTATTTTTTTAGCAGGAAGCTATTTGGTAAAAGCGGCTATTGGCGAAAATATTGACAATGAAACGTTGGGTGGCGCAACAACGCATTGTGAAATATCGGGAGTAACTGATTACAAAGCAAAAGATGATAAAGATGCGTTGGATAAAATCAGAAATATTATTGATAAAATTGGCGATTTTGACAAAGCTGGTTTCAACAGAATTTCGCCAACAGAACCTACTGAAAATCAGGACGATATTTTTGGGATTTTACCAAAAGCTAGAAATGAACAATATGACATGTTGGAAATTATCAAACGTTTGGTTGATAATTCGGAATTTGAACAATACAAAGAAGGCTTTGGAAAAACCATTTTAACAGGGTATGCACGAATTGATGGTTGGGCAGTTGGCATTGTTGCCAATCAACGAAAATTGGTAAAAACCAAAAGTGGCGAAATGCAATTTGGTGGCGTTATTTACAATGATTCTGCTGACAAAGCAACACGTTTTATTGCCAATTGCAATCAGAAAAAAATTCCATTGGTTTTTTTACAAGACGTTACTGGTTTTATGGTTGGAAGCAAATCCGAACATGGAGGAATCATCAAAGATGGTGCAAAAATGGTAAATGCTGTTAGCAATTCTGTTGTCCCAAAATTCACCATTATCATTGGAAATTCTTATGGAGCTGGAAATTATGCCATGTGTGGAAAAGCATATGATCCAAGATTGATTGTAGCTTGGCCAAGTGCTGAATTGGCTGTGATGAGCGGAAATTCGGCTGCACAAGTGTTATTGCAAATAGAAACTGCTTCACTAAAAAAGAAAGGCGAAACCATCACTCCTGAAAAAGAACAAGAATTATTAAATAAAATTAAATCGCGCTATGATAAACAAATCTCTCCTTATTACGCAGCAGCAAGAATTTGGACAGATGCTGTTATCAATCCATTAGATACCAGAAAATGGATTTCTATGGGAATTGAAGCTGCCAATCATGCACCTATTGAAAAGAAATTTAACTTGGGAGTTTTACAAGTTTAAGAAGTAAATGAAAAAAAATGAAAACATGACTTATGTCAATTTTAGTCTTTTTTTTATGCCCTATTTTTGTACAAAATTATAATCAATGAGTAAAGCAATTTATATCACAACTATTGAGTCAAACAGTGGAAAATCATTAGTTTCTTTAGGGATTTTGAGAATGATGCTGAATAAATCTTCAAAAGTTGGCTATTTTAGACCAATTATCAATAAAAGCAACAACAGTAATTTCGACGATCATACAAATACTGCTATTAAATATTTCAATCTGAATATCAAATATGAAGATTGTTACACCTATGAACAAAGCGAAATTGTAGCTTTATTGAGTGAAGGAAAATCTGATGAAATCATTCAAAAAATCATCAATCATTACAAAAAATTAGAGGCAAACTTCGATTATGTGTTGATTGAAGGCACTGACTTTTCTGGAGATGGAGGTTTTACTGAAGTAGATGTAAACTTGATGATTGCCAAAAATTTAGGTGTTCCTGTATTGATTGTAGGTGCTGGAAATGGCAAGAAAAAACAAGATTTTATCAATACCATGCAACTTACCTACAAATCTTTTATCAAAAAAGATGTTGCTGTTATTGGATTGATTGCCAATAAAATAGAAGTTGATGAATTGGATTTCATTAGCCAAGAATTGAAGAAAAATATTCCATCAGAAGTTCATATTGATGTGATTCCAAAAATCAATTTTCTTGCTTGTCCAACAGTAAAAGAAGTTGTGGAAGTTTTGCAAGGAAAAGTACTTTTCGGACATCAATTTTTAGATAATTCTATCGAAAGTTTTAGTACAGGAGCAATGCAACTTCGAAATTATTTAACTCGAATTAAAGAAAATTCACTCGTAATTACTCCTGGTGATAGAGCTGATATTATTTTAGGTGCGCTGCAAGCAAATGCTTCCACCAATTATCCAAAAATCTCTGGAATCATTTTAACTGGTGATTTATTACCAGAAGATTCCATTTTAAAATTGATTGATGGCGTGCAAGCAACTGTTCCAATTATCGCTGTTGAAGGTGGCACTTTTGATGTTTCTAACAGAATTGGCGCTGTTAATCCAAAAATTTACGAGTCAAATCGAAAAAAAATATTATTGGCTTTGGATACTTTTGATACCTATGTTGATGTCAATAGATTATCGAAAATACTATCTTCTTTTAGCTCTAATAAACTGACTCCTAGTATGTTTCAGTACAATTTATTACAAAGAGCCAAAGCAAACAGAAAACATATTGTATTGCCAGAAGGAGATGATGAACGAATTTTGGAAGCTGCAGCTCGATTACAATTATTAAATATTGTTGATTTGACGTTGTTAGGTGATGCAAAAATCATCCAACTAAAATGCGATCAAAAAGGATTGCAAATTGATTTATCAAAAATCACGATTCTAAATCCTGAAGACTCTATTCACAATGAAAATTTTGCAAAAACATTGTTTGAAGGTCGAAAACATAAGGGAATGACTGAGACAACTGCCTTAGATTTAACCAGAGATGTTTCATATTATGGGACACTAATGATTCATAATGGTTTGGCTGATGGAATGGTTTCTGGAGCAATTCACACCACCATGCATACGATTAAACCAGCGTTGCAAATCATCAAAACAAAACCAGGAGTTTCAGTAGTTTCATCCGTATTTTTTATGTGTTTGTCTGACCGAGTTTCTGTTATGGGAGATTGCGCTGTAAATCCAAATCCAAATGCAGAAGAATTGGCCGAAATTGCCATTTCATCTGCTGCATCTGCAGAAGCTTTTGGAATTGAAGCTAAAATTGCCATGTTGTCTTATTCTTCTGGTTCCTCAGGAATTGGAGAAGAAGTTGAGAAAGTGAGAAAAGCAACAGAAATTGTAAAAAATAAATTTCCTGAACTAAAAATTGAAGGTCCAATTCAATATGATGCAGCTGTAGACATGTCTGTTGCCAAAACAAAATTACCCAATTCTGAAGTTGCAGGACAAGCATCTGTTTTGATTTTTCCTGATTTGAATACAGGAAACAATACCTACAAAGCGATTCAAAGAGAAACTGGAGCTTTGGCAATTGGTCCAATGTTGCAAGGATTGAATAAACCTGTAAACGATTTGAGCAGAGGTTGCACTGTTGACGATATTTTTAACACGGTTTTATTAACTGCCATTCAAGCAAATCAAGCATAAAATATGAATATTTTAGTACTCAATGCAGGTTCATCTTCCCTGAAATATCAAGTGATTGAAATGCCTTCACAAAAAGTAAAATGTGTTGGTTTGATTGAAAGAATTGGCATGGATGATGCGATTTTTACGCATCAAAAAGAGGAACATAAAACCAATGAAATTGTAGCAATTAAAAATCACGAAATTGGTTTAAAAAAAATAGCAACTGCATTATTAGATTCCAAAATTGGTGTTCTACAATCTGTTTCAGATATTGTTGCTGTGGGTCATAGAGTGGTTCATGGTGGCAAAAAATTCAGTAAAACTGTGATCATCAATAATGATGTAAAAAACAGTATCAGAAATTTAATTGAATTAGCTCCATTGCACAATCCAGCCAATTTGACTGGAATTGAAATTGCTGAAACCATCTTTCCAGATGCAACACAAATTGCGATTTTTGACACTGCTTTTCATCAAACAATGCCCAAAAAAGCGTATCAATATGCCATTAAAAATGAATTTCTAGAAAAACACCATATAAGAGCTTATGGTTTTCATGGCACAAGTCATAAATATGTTTCTGAGAAAGCGATTGAATATTTAGGTGAAGAAAACTCAAAAAAAATCATTACAATTCATTTAGGAAATGGGTGTAGTATGACTGCCATTGAAAATGGAAAAAGTGTGGAACATTCACTTGGTTTTGGTCCTATGAATGGTTTGGTCATGGGAACTCGTGCAGGAGATATTGATCAATCTGTTATTTTTTATCTGATGAATTCTTTGAATAAAACAGCATCAGAAGTAAACAATTTATTGCAAAAAGAAGGTGGGATGCTGGGCTTAACAGGCTTTTCAGATTTGAGAGAAATTGAAAAAGCTGCCAACAATAACGATGAAAATTGTAAAAATGCGTTGGCTTTGTCAAGTTATCGCATCAAAAAATATATTGGTTCTTATACTGCCATTTTAAATGGGTTAGATGCCATTATTTTTACAGCAGGAATAGGAGAAAATTCAAGTTTAATGCGAAAATTGGTGTGTGAAAATTTGGATTTTTTAGGAATAAATTTGGACGATGAAAAAAATAATTTGAAATCCAAAGAATTGAGAGAAATTCAAAAGTCGACTGCAAAAGTCAAAATTTTAGTAATTCCAACGAATGAAGAATTGGAAATTGCCAAACAAGCATATCAATTACTGAATTAAATTAGACACTAATTTCACTAATTACACAAATTTTCACATAAAAAATTAGTGCCTTTTTGAACAAAAATTACAACTTTCAAAAAGTATTCTTTACCAATCTGTGAAAATTCGTGAAATCCGTGTCCAAAAAAAAAATTACATATATACATCAAAATGCAACTTAAAATTGGTAAAGAAAAACCTAATTTTTACATTTGCATACATTTTAAAAAATAGAAAAAATAATGGGAAGAGCATTTGAACTTAGAAAAGGACGTAAAATGAAACGTTGGTCAGCAATGGCAAAAACCTTTACCAGAATTGGGAAAGATATTGTGATGGCTGTAAAAGAAGGTGGTCCAAATGCTGAGACAAATTCTCGATTAAGAGCTGTAATTCAGAATGCAAAGGCTGCAAATATGCCCAAAGACAACGTAGAACGCGCCATCAAAAAAGCATCTGACAAAGACACTGCCAACTATAAAGAAACCCTTTTTGAAGGATATGCACCTCATGGAATTGCATTGGTAATAGAAACTGCAACCGATAATAATAATAGAACTGTTGCTAATATTAGAGCCGCATTTAATAAATGTGATGGAAATTTAGGAACTTCAGGATCCGTTGTTTTTATGTTTGACCATGTGTGTAGTTTTACATTAAAAAGAGAGGATATTACTCTTGATTTAGAGGATTTAGAATTGGAATTAATTGATTTTGAAGTGGAAGAAGTTTTTAATGATGAAGAAGGCATTATCATTTATGCACCTTTTGAGCAATTTGGCGCTTTACAATCGTATTTTGAAAACAACAACATAGAAATTTTATCATCAGGGTTTGAGAGAATTCCTGCAAATACTACCAAATTAACAGAGGAACAACAAGCAGATGTTGAAAAATTATTAGATCGTTTGGAAGAAGATGATGACGTACAGAATGTATACCATTCAATGGAAATGTAAAAAATAATATAATTAGAAAATAAAAAGTCGTGATTTGCATCACGACTTTTTTAATTGCTATGTAATAAAATCCCCCAATTAATTACATAATTTTTCAATTATCTGCTGCAAAGATAGTAAACAACTTTAATAAAGATATAAAAAAATTAAAAAAAGTTATGAATTGTGAATTTTATAAAAAAATAACTAAAATTTTAAATATTCTTAACTTTCAAGCTCCATTGAAACTGAAAATTTGCCACCTCTACCCCACTTTCATTAATGCCTTTTGAGTTTAACTCAATCACTTGACCTTCACCAGTTTTGATAGATTTTTGTATTGCTTCTTGAATTTTATCACCCTCATTGCAAGAATATTTAATAGTTCCTGTAGCTTTTTTTAAAAAATTTCCTTCTTGATGTGTTACCAACATCGAAACTTTTCTATTCGAATTCTGAATTTCTTGCATCACTAAGACTCCAGTACTCATTTCAGCTGCCATTCCTTGAGCTGCCCAAAACATACTTTGAAAAGGATTTTGGTTAAACCACTGATATTTTATTTTAACAACGCAGGAAGATGTATCTAAAAATGTAACACGCATTCCAGATAACCAACCCAAAGGAAGCTGGAAAAACATAAAACGATTGATATTTTTAGGTGTAATTTTCATGAATAAAAATGAATAAAGTTCTTAACGAATATAGTTATTTTCCAAGTAAAAAATAGCAATAATATCATCTAAAATTTATAAACAACCTATTTTTCAAAGTTTTTAAAACGCTTCTTTTTGTTAATAAAATGTTAATTTATGGTACTATGTATTGCAATATACCTTTCTTAATACATATATTTGCATAAGAAAGTAGTATATCAATCAAAAAATATGAAAACAAATAACGAAAACACCAATGCTTTTTTAATCCATATATGCGGATTTGCTGGGTTTATATATCCTTTTGGAAGCATAATCACACCATTAATAGCTTGGCAAACATTAAAGAATAGAAGTGCTTTTTTAGATGAACAAGGAAAAGAAGCTGTGAATTTTAACATTAGCTTTTCTTTATATAAATATGTCATTGGACTTATTTTTTTACCATTTGCTATTGGAACATTTTTAAATAACATGGACAATTGGGGAAATTTCGAATGGTTTTCATTCGATTTTGATTTAGATTCTTTTAGTTTCTTTAATTTTTTCGGGTTTGCATCACTTGTTGGAATTCTTGTAATCATCAGAATTATATTGACGATTAATGCCGCTATGAAAGCAAAAGAAGGAGAAAATTACAAATATCCCTTTACAATAAAATTTATAAAATAAATTATATAAAATGAAAATCGAAAACGCAAAAGCACAAATGCGAAAAGGGGTTTTGGAATTATGCATTTTAGCCATCTTAAAAAATGGAGATGCTTATACTTCCGAAATACTTTCTGGACTCAAAAGTGTGGAAATGATTGTGGTTGAAGGTACTATTTATCCATTGTTAACTCGTCTTAAAAACGCAGGGTTGTTAACCTACAGATGGGAAGAATCAACCTCTGGACCACCAAGAAAATACTACGTTTTAACCGAAAACGGCGCACTGTTTTTAAAAGAATTAGACAAAACGTGGAATAATTTAGTAAATGCTGTAAACCAAGTAATTAGCTCAAAACCAACTACTCATGAATAAGACAATCAACATTAATTTAGGCGGATTTTTCTTTCATATTGATGAATCTGCTTATCTAAAATTAAAAAAATATTTAGAATCAATTTCTAAATCTTTGAGTGATGATCCTCAAGGAAAAAACGAAATTATTGCTGACATTGAAGCAAGAATTAGTGAACTTTTATCCGAAAAAATTACGGATGCAAGACAAGTGGTGAATGACCAAGATATTGATGATATCATCAAAATTATGGGACAACCAGAAGATTATTCTGATGGTGAAGAAACCTTTAAAGAGACTAATTATTCCTATCAAACAAATTATAATTCAACCAAAAAGTTGTTTAGAGATGGTGAAGATAAAATTTTAGGTGGTGTTGCATCAGGTTTGGGGTATTACCTTAATTTAGATACCATTTGGATACGTTTGGCATTTATTATATTTACGGTTTTTGGAGGTTTTGGATTTTTATTATACATTATTCTTTGGATTTTATTACCAGAAGCAAAAACAACTGCCGAAAAATTGCAGATGGAAGGAACTCCTGTAAATATTGACAATATTGAAAGAAAAATTAGAGAAGAATTCAATAATGTTTCTGAAAATTTAAAAGATGTTGCCAGCAAAGCTTCTGATAAATTCAAAGAAGGAGCCAATGAAATTTCTGAAAAATTCAATACTGCTTTTTCGGGAAAGCAAAAAAAAAATAATGGATTTCAAGAAATTTTAGATGTCATTGTATCTATTATTCAAACATTTTTTAAAATAATTGGAAAAATTATTGGCGTTTTTATCCTTATTACTGCAGCTTCAGTAATTATATCATTGATCATTGGAGGGTTCTCAATTGGAAGTATAGAATGGCTGAATGTTGATGAAAATTTCTTGCATTATCCACCGTTTTTCTATGACTCAATAATCCCAAGTTGGTTATTGACAATCCTTGGATTTATTTTAATTGGAATTCCATTTTTATTATTGTTCATTTTAGGATTGCGAATGCTGTCTAGCAATATCAAAAGTATTGGTAAAACTGCCAAATTAACCTTATTAGGAATATGGATTATAGCGCTATTAGCAATGATTTTTGCAGGACTAGATTTCGCTACTTCTTATGTTCAAAATGGAGAAATAACTGAAAAAAAACCATTGCAAATCACTGCAAATGATACACTTGTTGTAAAACTAAAAAATGACGAAACCATCCTTTTTAGACACAATTTAAGAAGAAGTTCGCACAAAGAAGAAGTGTTTATTAACGGCAAAAAAATGGCATATTCGAATTATGTGAAGGTGGATGTTCAAAAAAGTGCTACCAATGAAAGTTATTTTATTGTCACAAAAAGTTCAAGAGGAAAAAATAAAATGAATGCAAAATCAAATGCAGAGCAGATCAAATACCATTTTACAATTGAAAATAACACATTGATTTTAGATGCATTTTATTTAACCGATTTCAAAAATATCTGGAAAGATGAATCTATTGACGTTACCATTTATTTGCCTGAAAATGCAACTATTTACTTTGATGAAAGTTCGAAAAACTTTTTATATGACGTAGAAAATGAAACTGATATTTATGATACTGACATGGCAAACCATCATTTTATCATGACAAATACAACATTGAAATGTACTGATTGTGAAGCTGTTTTGGAAGATAAAAATGAGATAAACATCTAAAACAATTCAGCCCTAAAAATCAACAATTCAGTAACTATTATTAAAAAATCAATCATCAATTAAAGACCTTTGAAGCATCAAATATAAAAACTCAAAAACATGAAACTATCAATTATCAAAACTGTATCCATCTTTTTTATCACGCTATTTTTCAGCTCTTGTGGCGTAGAAATGTTCAATGGCGTTAGCGGTAATAACAATGTAATCACCAAAAACAGATCATCTTCAGCTGAATTCTCAAAAATAAAAGTAAGCAATGGCTTGGATGTAGAAATTTTTCAAGGTGAAGAAAATAAAATCATTTTAGAAGCTGATGAAAATTTACACGAACTCATTTTTACAGAAATAGAAAATGGTGTTTTGCGCATTTATTCTGAGAAAAATATCTGGAAAGCTACATCAAAAAAGATTTTAGTAACTGTGAAAAATCTTAATGAAATCAACGCAACAAGTGGTTCCTATGTAAAAAATGATGGCACTTTTAAATCAGATACATTGTTAGTAATTGCAACAAGTGGTGCCGATATTAATTTTGCTGTAAAAGGAAATTCAATTACTACAGTTGCAACAAGTGGTGCTGACCTAAAAATTTCTGGAAAAACAAATAATCACAATGCAACAGCAACAAGTGGTGCATCTATCAAAGCAACTTCATTAGAAAGTGTGGATGTCACAGCCACTGTAACAAGTGGAGCTGATATTGATGTTTTTGCATCAGAAAGTATCAACGCAACAGCAACAAGTGGTGGAGGTATTGATTATGCTGGAAATCCCAAAAAAGCAACTAAAAAAACAACTTCTGGTGGAAGTATTTCTAACAAATAACAATCCAAAAAAAATCAATTAACCAAAAAAAATCGTTTTCTTGAGATTTTTACAATTTCAAGAAAACGATAAATTCAACGAACCATTTATTCATGAACTCATTTTTAGCACCTTTCAAAGAATCTATATTGCTTAAAATAATCATTGCCATTATTGCCTTTTTTTATTCATTTATAATGAATGCACAAGTAGAAAAATCTAGTGAACTCTTCAAAATCATTGCAGCAAAAGACAGTATTCTTTTCGAAAGAACTTTTAACAACTGTGAAATTGAAAAATTGGATCCAATAATTGCTGAAGATTTTGAGTTTTATCATGATATTGTTGGCATTCAAAACAAAGAAGCGTTTGTAAATGCTGTAAAAAATAACATTTGTAAAAATCCTGGAAATATGAAAAGAAACTTAGTTGCAGGAAGTTTGGAAGTGTTTCCTTTACAAAACAATGGAATGATTTATGGAGCAATTCAAACTGGCAAACACACGTTTCAAGAAAAACAACAAGGAATTTTCACAACTGTTGGAATTGCCAATTTTACGCACGTTTGGATTTTAGAAAACAAGCAATGGAAACTTAAAAGAGTATTGAGCTATAACCATTTGCCTTACACTGAATAACATTTCAGAATAAAAATACTAATACTTGGTTTTATTAGTTTACTTGGTAAGTCGTCGTTTTGCAAAAAACGGCGCTTACTTTTTTGTCAAATATTCTTCAATATCAGCAATGTGATGTTGCAAAGCTTGATTGGAAATGTGAATTTCTTTGATCAACAAAGCCAGAGATAAAATCAATAAAATCAGGGCTAGCCCAAAAATATACGCGGCAAAAATATGCTCATTCACATAAATCAAAAACATCGTTAATACGCATAATAGCAAACTCGAAATTCCGACAATCTGCATCCATTTGGTAAGTTGTAATCTTTTTTTTAGATTTTGAATTTGACGCAATAACGAATCATTTTTTTTCTCTAAATACTTATCGTGCAAGTTTCTAATGACAGCTGCATACGCCAAAAATCGATTGGTATAAGCCAACATTATCAAAGAAATTGCCGAAAATAATACGGCTGGTGTCGTTAAAGTAAGTGTTTCCATTTGGCAAAATTACTCATAATTTTAACAAAACATCACTTGTTTTTTTTATGTATTTTTGAAGCATGAAAAAAATAATAGTATTCCTTTTTATTGGATGTGCTTTCGGAATTTCCGCTCAAAAAATGCACAAAGATTTTGTGTATTTGAGTGATGTTGACGCAAGTATTAAAAATGAACTTCGTTATTTTTCCAATCAAAATTTTATTGGAAAACCCATTGATGGTTACAAAAAAGACTGTGTGATTTTGACAAAACAATCTGCTGAAGCTTTAAAAAAAATACAAACAATCTTAAAAAAAGAAGGTTTGGGTTTGAAAGTTTTTGATGCTTACAGACCACAACAAGCTGTCAATCATTTTGTGAGATGGGCAAGAGTTTTGAATGACACTTTGATGAAAAAAGAATATTATCCCAATGTTCCAAAATCGCAATTATTTCAACAAGGATTTATTGCATCAAAATCAGGACATACAAGAGGAAGTACCGTTGATATCACATTGATAAAACTCAATACTGGAGAAGAATTAGACATGGGAAGTGCTTATGATTTTTTCGGAGAAGAATCTCATCCTTTTTATAAAAAAATCACAAAAAAACAACAAGAAAACCGATTGTATTTGCGAAAAATCATGCTCGAAAATGGTTTTAACCCTTATGATAATGAATGGTGGCATTTTACACTGAAAAACGAACCTTTTCCTGATACCTATTTTAATTTTCCAATTGAATAAAAGTTTTAACAAATCTTAAAGATAGTCTTTATAAATCGGCATTATCTTTGTAAGAAATTGAAAAACACATCCTTATAATGAACTTATTTTTAAAATCTAACTTCGGAATTCTATTCTTTTTTTTTACGATACAAACTTTTTCTCAAATTGACGGAAACAATGGAAATGAATCTGGAGAAAAGAAAAAAGTAGTTATTTTAAACAATTCGAAAGAAGTTAAAAAACCCGAAGCAATTGATTTAAATGGCGAAAACGGATTTAAAAAAGCATTTGAAAAGGAACAGGAAAAACTCAAAAAACAACAAAGTGAAGATCTCAGCAAAAAAGGAATTTTAACGCAGGCAAAACTAAATGAAGAACGTTTTTTAAAATCTTTCCAAAAAATAAATGGGCAATACATCATCCCAAAAATTGACCAAGACTTAGGCAGTTTTAGAACCTCATCTCAAAGCGTAAATATTATTTGCAGAGATTATCAATATCCTGATGGTGATAGAGTCACTATTTTTGTGAATGATATTCCTGTAGTTTATAACATTACCTTGCAAGAAAGTTGGCAAAAATTCAATATTCCCCTAGAAGTTGGCATCAATAAAATTCAAATTTTAGCCTTAAACCAAGGTACTTCTGGTCCAAATACTGCTGCTTTCAAAGTTTTTAATGATGCAGGAATGCTTATTTCTTCCAACGAATGGAATTTAGCAACTGGCGCAAAAGCAACACTCATCATTGCTAAAGACAAATAAAAATTCATCGAAATCGTTTGCGAGAAATTTCACAAAATCAAGTTTTTTTATTCTTTATAAAACAGCTATTTTTGTAATTCGATTTTAAAAAGTACATTTTTTAATTTATACTACTTTCAACAATTATTAAGAATGAAAAAAATCACCAAACAAACCTATTTAGATTGGTACAAAGACATGCTTTTTTGGCGCAAATTTGAAGATAAATTAGCTTCAGTTTACATCCAACAAAAAGTAAGAGGTTTCTTGCATTTATACAATGGCCAAGAAGCTATTTTAGCAGGCGCATTGCATGCCATGGATTTGTCAAAAGACAAAATGATTACCGCTTATAGAAATCACGTGCAACCAATTGGAATGGGTGAAGATCCTAGAAAAGTAATGGCTGAATTGTATGGAAAAGTAACAGGAACATCCAAAGGAATGGGAGGTTCTATGCATATTTTTTCGAAAGAATTTGGTTTTTATGGTGGTCATGGAATTGTTGGTGGTCAAATTCCTTTAGGAGCAGGAATCGCTTTTGGAGACAAATATAAAGGAAGTGATGCTGTTACCTTAACTTGTTTTGGTGATGGTGCTGCAAGACAAGGTTCACTGCATGAAGCTTTTAACTTAGCAATGTTATGGAAATTACCCGTTATTTTTATTTGTGAAAACAATGGTTATGCCATGGGAACTTCAGTAGAAAGAACTGCAAATCACACTGATATTTGGAAACTTGGTTTGGGCTACGAAATGCCTTGTGGACCTGTAGACGCTATGAATCCTGTGAAAGTTGCAGAAGCTGTTGACGAAGCAATTCAAAGAGCAAGACGTGGTGATGGACCTACATTTTTAGAAATGAAAACCTACAGATATAGAGGTCATTCCATGTCTGATGCACAACATTATAGAACAAAAGACGAAGTTGAAGAATACAAAAAAATAGATCCAATTACACAAGTTTTGGATATTATTATCGAAAATAAATACGCTACTGACGAAGAAATTGCAGCTATTGATAAGCAAGTGAAAGATTTAGTTGCAGAATGTGAAAAATTTGCAGAAGAGTCTCCATATCCTGAAACACAGCAAATGTATGATATGGTTTATGAACAGAAAAATTATCCTTTTATAAGTTAAGATATGGCTACAGTTGTAAATATGCCCAGATTGAGTGACACCATGGAAGAAGGTGTTGTGGCAAAATGGTTGAAAAAAGTAGGAGATAAAGTAGAAGAAGGAGATATTTTAGCAGAAATAGAAACTGACAAAGCTACTATGGAATTTGAATCTTTTCATGAAGGAACTTTGTTACACATTGGCGTTCAAGAAGGAGAAACTGCTCCTGTTGATACTTTGTTAGCCATTATTGGTGAAGAAGGTGAAGACATTGCTGCACTTTTAAGTGGAAAAACAGAAGCTCCAAAAGAAGAAATAACAGCAGCTCCAAAATCTGAAGAAACAAAAGAAGAAATCACCGAAAAAACAACTGCTAAAGTTGCTACAATTCCTGAGGGAGTTCAAGTGATTACCATGCCACGTTTGAGTGATACTATGACTGATGGAACTGTGGCTTCATGGTTAAAAAAAGTGGGTGATCCTGTTGAAGAAGGTGATATTTTGGCTGAAATCGAAACGGATAAAGCTACTATGGAATTCGAATCTTTTTATGAAGGAACCCTTTTATACATTGGTGTTCACGAAGGTGAAACAACTCCTGTAGATAGTTTATTGGCGATTATCGGTCCAAAAGGAACTGATGTTTCTGGAATTGTTTCTGGAAACGTTACAGCTAGCTCAGCTACAACATCAGAAAAAACTGATGAAAAAAAAGTGGAAAAAGAAGTAGAAGTTTCAAAATCGGAAACTTCAAATTCAAGTTCTAATGCTTCAAACGGACGAATTTTTGCATCGCCTTTGGCTAAAAAAATAGCTTCTGATAAAGGAATCAATTTATCTGACGTAAATGGTTCTGGTGAAAATGGGAGAATAGTCAAAAAAGATGTGGAAAGTTTCGCTCCTTCTGCAAAATCTACTGAAACTGCTCAACCTCAAGCTGAGAAAAAAGCTGGAGAAACTCCTGTTGTAACTCAATTCGCCATTGCAGGTGAAGAAAAAACTTCCGAAGTGAAAAATTCACAAATGCGTAAAGCTATTGCGAAATCTTTGGGCAATTCTAAATTTACATCTCCTGATTTCAGTTTGAATATTGAAGTGGATATGGACAATGCTATGGCATCAAGAAATGTAATCAACGAAATTCCAAATACCAAAGTTTCTTTCAATGATATGGTTGTAAAAGCGTGCGCAATGGCATTGCAAAAACATCCACAAGTAAATACTTCTTGGACTGACGAAAACACAAAATACCACAGTCACATTCATGTTGGAGTAGCTGTTGCTGTTGAAGATGGTTTGTTAGTTCCTGTGATCAAACACACCAATCAATTGAGTTTAACGCAAATTGGAGCTGCTGTGAGAGATTTGGCTGGAAAAGCAAGAAACAAAAAAATCACGCCTGCAGAAATGCAAGGAAGTACGTTTACGGTTTCTAACTTAGGGATGTTTGGCATCGAAAGTTTCACTTCGATTATCAATCAACCCAATTCTGCGATTTTATCTGTTGGAGCCATTGTTGAAAAACCAGTAGTTAAAAACGGACAAATTGTAGTGGGCAACACCATGAAATTGACCTTAACTTGCGACCACAGAACTGTTGATGGTGCAGTAGGTGCTCAGTTTTTACAAACCTTAAAAACATATATTGAAAATCCTGTGACGATGTTGGCATAGTTTTTCAAAATACATTCAACAAAAAAAGCTCGGTTTGAAAATTCAAACCGAGCTTTTTTTTATTATTTATTAACTGTTGGGTGTGATTATTATACTTTTTCCATTGTTGATTTCGTTGAAATTTTCATTTCATTTCCTTGAACTGAAATTGTCATATTGATTTCAGATTTTTTAGAGGAACCTGTTTTACTGTCAATCTCAGCCATTCCATTGACACTGCCTTCACCTACACCACTTACTGTTCCTGAAATAGTTAAAAATACAGTATCATTTTCAATTTTTGAAACCATGTAATTTGCAACCATTTTTAATCCTTGATCTTCAGTTTCATTTGACCAAGTTGAACCAACAGAGATTTTTTCTTTGGGAAAAACAATATTCCCTGATTTATTAAACTGATCCATTCCTGCAACAGCGGGTTCCACTTTTGTAGATAACAACTCCCCTTGTTTATTCATTTTGGTATAAATAACCGCTTTCAACATCGGGTCAAGTTGTTGCTTCATCATTTTACCCATTTGATCTAAATCTTCCTCTTTAGCTGATGAATCATAACTCATAGTCATTCCACCTTGAAGCATGTCCATAGTCACATTCGAAACTTTTGACTCTACTGAAATTGTATCAGTATTCACATTTGCAATAAACATGTCTGTAGTCATTTTCATATTCATTCCTCCTTGTGCGCCCATGTTATTTATTGTTTCAACAATAACAACATACTTGTCACCAGAGTTATAATTAGTTCTTAACAAAACAGATTTTTGTGCATGTAAACACAATGAGGCAAACACAAAAAATAAGGTAATAATTCTTTTCATCTTTTTAAAATTTAGTTTTTACAAATATATATTTTAATAGATATAATTTATCATTTAAGGATAAGAATTAATTAAAAAAACTTGGTCTAAATAGTGATTTTTGTTTTGTGATTTTATTTAAAATCACTCTCTTTTTTGTTGAAAAAGCCAATCATACAAAGCATCTTGATGAAAAAGACGTTCAACACTTCCATGATTGCCTCCTTCTATGATGGTAAAAGTAACTTTCGCATTTTTATCGCATTTTTGAATAGCATCCACCACTTTTTTAGATTCAGAAATAGGCACAATAAAGTCTTTATCACCATGTTGAATCCAAAGTGGAATTGTGGCTAATGTACACCCATCCTTTACGTTTCCACCACCACAAATGGCAACTGCTGCTGTTATTTTATCTGCGTATTTTCCTGCAAAATGAAGTGTTCCATAGCCACCTAAACTCATTCCGCAAACATAAATTCGACTAGCATCTGTATTGTAATTTTTTTGAACATATTCCAATATTTCCAATACTTTATCAGGATTCCAACTTCCATTTGCCAACTGAGGAGCCACCACAATTGCCGGAATTTTTCGTCCTTTTTCCATCGCTTTCAGCACACCATATCTTTTCACACGATTCAAATCAGTACCAGAAAGACTTTTTCCATGCAAAAATATCAAAATAGGTTGTTTCTCCGTTTTTGCTGCTTCAGGAACATGAATCCAAAAAGGATAGGCTGTTTGGTTAGTAATCGTTTTTAATTGCGAATAACTGAAAGAAAAAATACCCAAAAAGAAAATGGTAATAAAATGAGTTGGTTTCATTATGACGAAATAGAATTTAAAAATCGGTTGTGAAAGTACAAAAAAAGAGGTGTGAATTGTTTGTTGACTACAAAAATAAAAAGGGTGTTTTTCTATTGGTTTTTTAGATGAAATGAACGAACTTCGCTAAAACCGCAAATGAACCAATCAAAAGTGTCAAAACAATAAATGTATGAGTAATTCTAAAATATCTATTCGTTTTTTTGACGATCGCGAAGTTAGAGCTGTTTGGGACGAACAAAATGCGAAGTGGTGGTTTAGTGTATTGGATATTGTAGCTTTACTCACTGACCAAGATGACTATTCAAAAACCCGAAACTATTGGAAATATCTTAAAGCCAAATTAAAAAAAGAAAATAACGAGTTGGTTAGTACCACTACCCAACTGAAACTTTTAGCCAAAGACAATAAAAGATATTTGACAGATCTATTAGATTATGCTGGAATTATTGCCTTAGGTAAGCAATTTCCGAGTAAAAAAGCAAACCGATTTATGGAATGGTTTACTTACAGCGACGAAAGCATAGACGGAAAAAGCAAAATAAAAGCCTATGCACTCTTTGAAAGTTCTTTTACAAATAACATAGAAGTTGGTACATCTAAAGGCTTGCAACAAATACACGCTTACTTATTTGGAGGATTGTATGATTTTGCAGGGCAAATCAGGCAAAAAAATATCTCAAAAGGCGGATTTCAATTTGCAGTATCTCATTTTTTGGGGAATACTTTGCAGCAAATAGAGGCAATGCCTCAAACTACATTTGATGAAATCGTTCACAAATATGTAGAAATGAACATTGCACATCCTTTTATGGAAGGAAATGGCAGAAGCTGTAGAATTTGGTTAGATTTGATTCTAAAAAAAGAACTTAAAAAATGTGTTGATTGGAGTAAAATAGGAAAACAAGATTACATGAATGCAATGATTGAAAGCCCAACTAATCATAAAATTCTAAAATCACTTCTCAATAATGCGCTCACTAGCAAAATAAATGACCGCGAAATGTTTATGAAAGGAGTTGATTACTCCTACTATTACGAAGAAAACGGCTAGTAAAAATAAAAGTTTTTACATTTCAATAAATCTTTTTTATTTTTATCAGAAGCCATTTCCTGCTGTCTGTTTTTAAATGAAAGTTTCCAAATTACTTTTTTGATTCTTTAATGAAAATGGTTACTTTGGACGAAAATATTTGAAACATGAAAGGTAAAAATTTATGTTGTTTTGTTAATTTGCCCTTTGATAGAGTTACGGGCACGAGCGAGACGCTCGCGCTAGCTGGGTAGTCTTTTTATAAATTCAAGATTTTTAAATCTCTTCAAATTCATATTAATTATAATTTTTAAATACTTTTAATCAATGAAAAACTTAGATGAATCTGATAGAAACGTTCTGTTAAATGTTCTAAATGTACTTGTAAGGATTAGTGATAAGAAATTCATATTAAATTATTGGGGTGGTATAGATAAAAATTATAACAGTATTATTCTTGACTGCAGCGATGCTATAGAAACCCTCAACGATTATTGCTTTTTTGATTTGTCTACTAAACAAAATTTAGGTGAGTGGTATAATTATAGTAAACTCCTCTCTAATAGATTGATTAAAGGGTTAAAACTAATTTCTAAAAAAATTGATACTTTTGAAAATTTCAACAAATCTCCTAATGATTTAGTTTTAGATGAGCAGTGGTTAGAAATAATGTGTTTGTGTAATAAATTTAGTAAAATGATGGAAATTGAGTTAGGAGTGGAAAATTCAAAAGAATATTTAATTTAGCTCCCAGCTATTGAGAGCGTCTCGCTCGTACCCACAACAAAGAAAACAAGCGATTTTTCTGAAACCTTACAGGTTTCAAAAACCCAATAAGCAAATTTTCAATTCATACCAATAAAGAAAAAAATTTATATAAAAATTTTTTTGATGGATACTCAAAAAATAAATGTTTAATAATAATATACTATAAATGCACCGTCATTTCCTATAAATGCATCGCCAATTGCTTTTAATGCATCGTAAATTCCTAATAACAAACCGACATTTCCTATTTATGCATCGCCAATTCCTATTAATGAACCGACAATTCTTATTAATGCATTGTCAAATCCTTTTAACGTACCCGTTATTCCTATTAACGTACCCTTAAATCCTATTAACACACCCGTAAATCCTATTAACACACCCGTAATTCCTATTAACGTACCCGTAAATCCTTTTAATGAACCCATAAATCCTATTAATTAACCCGTAAACCCTATTAACGTATCCGCAATTCCTATTAACGTACCCGTAATTCCTATTAATGAACCCACAATTCCTATTAATGTAACAGTAAATCCTATTAACGAACCCTTAAATTCAATTAATAAATCAAAAAAGATAATTAAGAAACAACCAACCTTGAATAATAAACCCTAAAAGCCAACTACTAAATGCCAACAGCTAAAAGCCAACAGCTAACTTCAAAAATCCTGATTCACATCCCAAGATTCTAAAATGTCTTTTAAAGTACTGATAAACATGCCACCCAAAGCTCCATTCACAACTCTATGGTCATAAGAATGCGACACAAACATTTTTTGTCTGATGCCAATAAAATCGCCTTCAGGTGTTTCGATTACGGCTGGTACTTTTCTGATAGCACCCAAAGCCAAAATTGCCACTTGTGGTTGATTGATAATAGGTGTTCCCATTACCGACCCAAAACTACCTACATTGGTTACAGTGTAGGTTCCATTTTGAATTTCATCAGGTTTTAACTGATTGATTCTTGCTCTGTTTGCAAGGTCATTCACTTGTTTGGTCATGCCCACCAAATTCAATTGATCTGCATTTTTAATCACAGGAACAATGAGATTTCCATCTGGTAAAGAAGCTGCCATTCCTAGGTTGATATTTTTACGTTTGATGATTTTATCGCCATCAACCGTAATATTAATCATCGGGTATTTTTTGATAGTAGCAGCAACAGCATGCATTAAAATAGGGGTGAAAGTCAGCTTCTCTCCTTCTCTTTTCAAGAAAGCATCTTTTACTTTGTCACGCCATTTTACGATATTCGTCACATCAATTTCGATAAACGATTGCACGTGAGCAGAAGTCTGAACAGAATCTACCATGTGTTTTGCAATCAATTTACCCATTCTGCTCATTTCGATAATTTCGTCACCACCATTCACAGAAACTGGTGCTTTTGGCTGTTCTTTTTGAACAGTTGTTACTGGTTTTTCCTGAACTGGAGTTGGAGTTACAGCTACTTTTGGAGCCACTTTTTTATGATCTATAAACTGTAAAATATCTTCTTTGGTAACTCTTCCGTCTTTTCCTGTTCCAGAAATAGCCTCAAGTTCTTGCATCGAAACCCCTTCCGTTTGCGCAATATTTCTAACTAAAGGCGAATAAAATTTTCCAGAATCAGAAGTCTTTGTGATAGGAGTTGCTATAATTTCGGCTGCTTTTTCAATCGTTTTTTCAACTTCTTGTACCTCAGCAGGAATTTCAACTTCTTGCTTTTGAATTTTTGGAGCTGAGTCACTGCTAGTTTCAATAATCGCAATCGTTTGTCCAACCTGAACAATCGCATCTTTTTCAAATAAGATTTCAACCAAAGTTCCTTCCACTTCACTTGGCACTTCTGAATCTACTTTGTCTGTTGCAATTTCCACAACAGCTTCATCCAATTCAATAGTATCTCCAACTTCTTTTAACCAAGATGTAATGGTTGCCTCAGCAACACTTTCACCCATTTTTGGTAGCTTTAATTCAAATCTAGACATGTGAATCCTTTTTATGTTGGCAAAAATACAAAAAAAGGGTTGAATTCATTTTAAAAAAAAATTGAAAATCGAAAGATATTTTAGATTAAAATTATATTATTAACAATAAAATAACTTTATCAAATGCCAAAATTATTGAATACACAATAAAATCAACAAATTTTAAAAATTATAAAGCTATATCCAACTTTTAGGATTTTTCAAAACCTCCAATAAATTAGCTTCTTCTGAATGTTCTGCTGGATGAAAATCATATTTCCATTGTACTTTTGGAGGTAAACTCATCAAAATACTTTCAATGCGTCCGTTTGTTTTTAGTCCGAAAAGAGTCCCTTTATCATGCACCAAATTAAACTCCACATAACGTCCTCTGCGAATTTCCTGCCAATCTTTTTGTTGCTGAGTGAAGTTGATATTTTTTCTTTTTTCAACAATTGGAACATAAGAATTGAGGAAACTATTCCCAATTTCAGTGACAAAATCATATCGATTTTCCATAGAAAATTCCTCAGTTTCTTTCAAATAATCGAAAAACAAACCGCCAATTCCACGTGCTTCATTTCTGTGTGCATTCCAAAAATAGGCATCACAATTTTTCTTGAAAGTTGGATAAAAATCTAGATGATGCTTGTCACAAGCCGTTTTACAAACCTGATGAAAATGAATTGCATCTTCGTCAAACAAATAATAAGGAGTCAAATCTTGACCACCACCAAACCATTGCGTAACGATTTCTCCTGATGCATTGTACATTTCAAAATAACGCCAATTTGCATGAACAGTTGGCACAAAAGGATTGATGGGATGCAATACCAAACTGAGTCCACAAGCATAAAAATTCCCTTCTTTTACCCCAAATTGATTTCTTAAAACTTCAGGCAATTCTCCATACACAGAAGAAATATTTACGCCCCCTTTTTCGAAGATTGTACCATTTTCAATGACTCTGGTTTTGCCTCCTCCACCTTCTTCACGCACCCAAATATCTTCCTTGAAAATGGCTTTTCCATCAATTGCTTCTAATGTTGAAGTAATGGTATTTTGAAGATTTTCGATATACTTATAAAACTTATCTTTCATACACAATTTCGTGTTTATCATGCAACAAACTGAGTGTTTTTGTGGTTGCAGCAGTTACTGACAATGGCAAAACTATGATAATTCCGACAACCGGAATCAATAAACACAGCATAAAAACAATCCCATTTCCAATAGCGAAACCTCTTCTTTTTTGAATGAAATGTACGCTATCTCTATAATTAAAATGACGTTCTAAGGTATAATCCATATTTCCAAAACCTGCATAATATGCTTGCAATAAAAACAATAATATTGTTGAAAAAAAATTTACGATGGGAATAAATTTCAGAATTAAAAGCGGCAAACTGAACAACAATTCTTTGGATAAATTTCTAATATTAATTCGAATTCCTCTGATTAATTGCTCGAAAAAAGAAGATTTTCGATGTAAATGTTTTACATCTCCATACAAATGAAATTCTATTTTTTCGGAAACAATACTCATAAATGGCGCAGAAAATGCCAATATTATATGTTTGTAAACAATCAATCCAAGAATGATGATGATTACTGCTCCAAAAAAATTACTCAACCGAGTAAAAGTTTCTTTGCCCCAATCCCAAATCCATGCTTTTGAGATAAAAGCACCAATATTATCAGACAAAATATAGGCTTCAAGCGCAATTAAAACAGCCGTCAAAATACTAATAAATACAGGAATTATAAAATATTTCCAAAGTTTTAGTTTAGAGATTAGCGCAAAAGCACCTCCATATTCTTTGATTCCTAAAATGATGTTTTTAATCATAACCCTCTTGCGTTAGCGATTGAAATGACATCCTTTTTGCTTTTTCGCAAAAAGATATAATGGAAAGCGCGACCTTTAGGGAACGCCCAAAAATTACTGACGATATTCTTTAACAGCATCTACAAAAACTTTCGCATTTTCGAGAGGAATATTTGGCAAAATTCCATGTCCTAAATTCACCACATATCTATCTTTTCCGAATTCATTAATCATTTGATGCACCATTTTTCTGATTTCTGAAGGTGGAGATAACAATCTTGCAGGATCAAAATTTCCTTGTAAGGTAATATTTCCTCCTGATAAATAACGTGCATTTCTTGCAGAACACGTCCAATCAACGCCCAAAGCTGAAGCTCCAGACCTAGCCATGGTGTGCAATGCAAACCAACAGCCTTTTCCGAAAGCGATTACTGGAGTTGAATCTTTCAACGCATCAATAATTTGCTGAATGTATTGCCAAGAAAACGTTTCATAATCTGTTGGCGATAACATGCCTCCCCAAGAATCAAAAATTTGTACAGCATCAACACCAGCTGCCACTTTTGCTTTTAGATACGCAATGGTTGTATCTGTAATTTTTTGCAATAATGAATGCGCCACAACTGGATTTGTAAAACAAAGTTCTTTTGCTTTGTCAAAAGTTTTAGAGCCTTGACCTTGAACACAATAACACAAAATTGTCCAAGGAGAACCCGCAAAACCAATCAACGGAATTTCGTTGTTGAGTTTCTCTTTTGTCATTTTTATGGCTTCCATCACATATCCCAATTCTTGATGAACATCAGGAATCACAACACTGTCTAAGTCCTTTTGATTTCGAATTGGATTGGGTAAATAAGGACCAAAATTGGATTTCATCTCCACTTCAATATTCATTGCTTGCGGAACTACCAAAATATCAGAAAACAAAATGGCTGCATCCATTCCAAATCTACGAATGGGCTGAACAGTAATTTCTGATGCCAATTCTGGAGTTTGACAACGTGTAAAAAAATCATATTTTGCTTTGATTTCCTGAAATTCAGGCAAATATCTTCCTGCTTGACGCATCATCCAAACTGGAGGTCTTTGCACAGTTTCGCCTTTTAAGGCTTTTAGAAATAGGTCGTTTTTTATCATAATCTGGCTGTTGGCTTTTAGCTATTGAACTTAAAGCTTATAAATTAGTATTTGATTTCATTTCCGAAACTGCAAACATTGCCTTATCAACTGCTTTTGCAAATATCTTTATATCTTTTTCTGAAATTGCTGAAGATAAAAACCATGCTTCAAATTGTGATGGAGGTAAAAAGACGCCGTTTTTTATCATTTCCCAAAAGAAAACTGCAAACTTTTTGGTGTCTGAAGTTTGTGCTTCTTTGAAATTAGTGACTTTGATATTTGTAAAAAATGGATTCATCATGGAACCAAAACGATTTACAACCAAATCAACATGATATTTTTTGGCAGTTTCTAATAAAATTACTTCTAAAATTGCGCCAATTTCCTCAAACTTTTGATACGGATTTTGTTTTTTCAATTCGGTCAAAGTTGAAATTCCTCCTGCCATTGCAATTGGATTCCCACTCAACGTTCCTGCTTGATACATACCACCTAAAGGGGCCACTTTTTCCATAATTTCATTTCTTGCTCCGTAAGCACCTACAGGAAATCCACCTCCAATTACTTTTCCCAAGCAAGTGATATCTGCTTCAACACCCAATAATTCTTGAGCTCCACCAAATTTAGAACGAAAACCAGTCATCACTTCATCCGCAATTAACAAAGCTCCTTTAGATTCTAAAAATGCTTTTAACTCTTTCAAAAAATTATCTTGAGGAATGGCAACACCCATATTTCCACAGATAGGTTCAATGATGACTGCTGCTATATTATCGTCATTTTCAAAGTGTTTTTTGACACTTTCTAAATTATTATATTCTGAAATCAAGGTATTTTTTACAGCTCCTTCTGGCACACCCAAACTTCCTGGCAAACTCAATGTTGCCAAACCTGAACCTGCTGCCACCAATAATGCATCTTGATGACCATGATAACATCCAGCAAATTTGATGATTTTATCTTTTCCAGTAAACGCTCTCGCCAAGCGAATTCCACTAATGACAGCTTCAGTTCCAGAATTTACGAAACGAACTTTGTCCATTCCTGGAAAAGCATCACAAACAATTTTTGCTAAAATAATTTCATTTTCTGTTGATGCACCAAATGAATAACCATTTTTCAGCGCTTTGTGAACCGCTTTTTGCACTTTTTTATGACGATGACCCAAAACCATTGGTCCATAAGAAAGCACCAAATCTAGGTATTCATTGTCATCAACATCAATGATTTTAGAACCTTTTGCTTTCTTGATAAACAGCGGATTTCCGCCTACAGAAGCAAAGGCTCTTACAGGAGAATTTACAGCGCCAACAAGGTTTATCAATCCTTGTTCGTATAATTTTTGTGATTTTTTGAAGTTCATTTTTTTAGCTTTTGACATTTAGCTTTTTGCCATTAGCCAAATGCTAATAGCTAATTGTTACATGTTATTTATTCAATATTCTTGCTGCCTCTTTAGCAAAATACGTAATGATAATATCAGCTCCTGCTCTTTTCATTGAAAGCAAACTTTCCATCATTACTTTTTCACCATCAATCCAACCTTTTTCGGCAGCTGCTTTGATCATGGCATATTCACCACTTACATTATAACACGCAATAGGTCTGTCAAAATTGTTTTTCAAATCGCGAATAATATCTAAATAAGACAATGCTGGTTTTACCATCAAAATATCAGCTCCTTCTTCATCATCAAAAGTGGCTTTTCGCAAACCTTCTTCTCTATTTGCAGGATCCATTTGATAGGTTTTTCGGTCTCCAAAAGTAGGCGCAGAATCTGCTGCATCTCTAAAAGGACCGTAAAAAGCAGAGGCATATTTTACTGAATATGCCATAATTGGCAAATCAGAAAAACCTGAATTATCCAAAGATTGACGCACCATTTCAATGGTTCCATCCATCATTCCTGAAGGTGCCACCATGTCAACACCCGCTTTTGCATGCGAAATTACTTGCTTGGCAATATTTACCAAAGTGGCATCATTATCAACATCATTTTCGTGGATAATTCCACAATGACCATGTGAAGTGTATTCGCAAAAACAAACGTCTGTAATTACATATAAATCAGGATAATTTTGCTTGATGAAACGAATCGATTTTTGCATAATTCCGTTTTCGTTCCAAGTTTCTGTTCCTTCATTGTCTTTGTTTGACGGAATTCCGAAAAGCAACACTGCAGGAATTTTTAAGGCAACAACTTCGTCTAATTCTTTTGAAATTCTATCCAAAGAAAAACGTTTGATGCCTGACATTGAAGCGATTTCTGTTTCAATATTGTGACCTTCTTCAATAAAAAGTGGATATATAAAATCGTCCACAGACAAACTGGTTTCTTTGACCAATCTTCTAATGGCTGCCGTTTTTCTGAGTCTTCTGGTTCTGAACATTATAAGTAGTTTAAAAGTTTAAATGTTTTATAGTTTAAAAGTTAAAACTTATAAATAATATTAAATTTTTGATTGACGAATTATTTAAGACTGTTTAAAATGGTTTTTTACCAATTCTAAAACATCTTCAACACTGGGTAAATTTGAAATTACAACATTTTTAAAATACTTTTTTGCAACATCAGCAGTTGATTCTCCAATACAAAAAGCAGTTCTGTTCGTGTCATTTTTTTTCAAATAACTTTCAATTCCTGATGGACTAAAAAATAAAACTCCCTCAACAGCATCATCAATTTTCACTGGACTAAGCATGGTTTTGTATGCTTCAACTTCATTCATTTCAATGTTTTTAGCATGCAAATACGCAGGTAAAATTTCCATACGAATATCGCTACAAAAATAAGTAATCTCCTTATTTTTCAGGTTTTCTGACAAATATTCAGCCAATTGTTTTGCATTTTTAGCTGTAAAAGTTACTTTTCCAATTGAATTTTCAATCAAGTTTTTTGTGCGTCTTCCAACACAAAAAATATTTTTGAACTTTATTTCGTTTCTTGTGAATGAATTCAAAATCGATTCAACACCATTCTGACTTGTAATTACCACATTTTCAATCTCCTCCTTCATTACTTTTGGCGGAATTCTATTGAAACGAATTTTGATAAAATCGCTATCCAACACTTCAATCGTTCTTGGCAACAATTTCTTTTGAGATTCAGATAATTTTTTTGTTGAATAAATAGTATGCTTAACCACAGAACCATTTTCATCTTCCAACATCAATTCTTTACCTCCTTTATTGATGATAAAATCTGCACAATCTTTCGCCAAATATCGATGACGTCCTAAAGGCGCATTTTTTGCTACAGTAATTTTTTTCGAGCCATCTTTTTTCAACAAAATTCCCTTAAAATTAATCTCTTGCGTTTTTTGTTCAACATAAGCCAAAGCTCCAATGGGTGCAGTGCAACCACCTTCTAATAAATTCAAAAATTCTCGTTCAATACCAACGCAAACCTGAGTTTCATAATCATTTAATTTTTGAGTTGCTTCTACTATTTCAGCATCATTTTCACGACAGGCAACCATAATTGCACCCTGAGCAGGCGCAGGAATCATCCAAGAAAGATTGATTGCGCCAGCAGGTCTTATGCCCAAACGCTCTAAACCAGCAGCCGCAAAAACAGCTCCATCCCAATCATTATTTTCCAATTTTTCAAGGCGAGAATTTACATTTCCACGTAAATCAACCACTTTATGAGTTGGATAACGATTCAGCCATTGCGCTTTTCTTCGCAAACTTCCTGTAGCAATAATGCCATTTGGTTGACCAAAAAATTCTTCAGTGCCTTTTAAAACCAAAATATCATTATAATTTGCTCTTTTCAAAACAGCCGCTTGCACAATCCCTTTTGGCAATACTGTAGGAACATCTTTCATTGAATGCACAGCAATATCAATGGTGTTTTCGAGCAAAGCAAGGTCTAAATTTTTAGTAAAAATCCCAGTGATTCCAAGCTCATATAAAGGTTTATCTAACACAATATCACCTGTAGATTTGATAGAAACTATCTCAGTTTCATATCCTAAAGCTTCTAATTCTTTGCGTACTTTATTTGCTTGCCAAAAAGCCAATTGACTGTCGCGAGTACCTATTTTTATTATTTTTTGCATTAAATTGCTACTTAGGATTGAAATACCTTATGAATTACTTCTAAACTTTGAGAAATAGATATTTCTTCATCTTTCAAATGTTTTACAAACTGTGTTGTAATTTTTTGAATGATTCTTGAAGAAATAATTTCTGCTTGATGTTCGTCAAAATTAGGTATTTTTTTTCTCTGAAAGTTGATTTCGTCGTTTTTAATATTCTCTAAAGAATTTTTTAGCGCAGTAATTGCTGGAGAATATTTTCGATGGTTTTGCCAATCGTTGAATTCTTTTTTATGTGTTTCAATAATTGATTCCGCTAATGGTATTTCTTGTTGACGAATTGCCAACGTTTCATCAGTAATTTTGGAAAGTTCATCTACATTTACCAAAGTAACACCTTTATAATCAATAACATCCAAAGAAACATTTTCAGGCATTGATAAATCTAAAATCAAGATTTCTTTATTTTCAGAAAGATGATTTTTAGTAATTGTAGGTTTTTCAGCTCCTGTTGACACGATCAAAACGTCCGCATTTTCAATTTCTACAGAAAGATTTTCAAAAGCAGCTTTTCTAATTGATTTGTATTCTTTTACAAAATCTGCTGCTTTTTCATCAGTTCTATTGATCAAACAAACAGCGTTGTTATTGGTATATTCTGTTAAATTTTTACAAGTATGAATACCCATTTTTCCCAAACCAAAAACGAGTATTTTTTTGGTTTCATAATCAGGTAAATTTTTGATGATGTATTGAACAGCAGCGTAAGAAACAGAAGTTGTTCCTGAACTTATTTTTGTCAAATTTTTAACGTGTTTACTAGCTTGCAACACGCTATTCATCAAACGTTCAAGGTATGTATTTGTCGTTTTTAGGTTTTTTGCTTGCTTAAATGCTTGTCTTAATTGCCCAACAATTTCATAGTCACCCAAAATTTGACTTTCCAAACCAGTTCCAACTCTATAAAGTTGCGAAATGGCTTCATCATTTTTATAAATGTTTGAATATTTTGCAAATTCTTGAATTGAGCCTTCTGTAAATTCACAAAATAATTCAATTAATTGGCAAGGACGTTCTGCAAAACCTGTAATTTCTGTTCTGTTACAAGTTGACAACACAAAAACACCTTCAAAACCTCTTTCTTTTGCAGTGTTTAATAAAGCTATTTGATTTTCTATTGATAACGAAAATTTACCACGAATAGTGGCATCTGCTTTTTTATAGCTGACACCAATGTTGTAAAAATGAATTTGTTTTTTCTCCTGCATATTTTCTTAAAAACGGGACAAAAGTAAAAACTTCATCTAAGAAAAAGTGTCGCTAAAAGTACTTTTAATAACGTTCGCTGTTTTTTAATAAAATTTTACAATTTAAAACCTTGTAAATACTTATTTTTGCAGAGAAATAAGGATTTTTAATTGAATTTATATAGAATCATTCTAAATAAAATGAATCGAATTAATAAAATTTTATATGTTTAAAAATGTCGGAGAAAGTACCATTGAAGAAGTCAACCTTGAAAACGGGTTTTACGTGCTTCACTTTCAAAATGAAAGCGCTGTAAAACAAACATTTGAAAGAACAATCAACAGCACTTTTATTCAATTGCATTTTTGTTTGAGAGGAAATTCAAAATTTCTTTTTAATAATGGCTCGTATTCTTTTGATGTTTTAGACAATCGCTCTATTTTATTGTACAATCCACAAAGAACGTTGCCTATAAATTTGGAAATTCAACCAAAAACAACGTTGATTTCACTTTTAATTTCGATTGAAAAGTTTCATTCTTTATTTTCAAAAGAATCAGGATATATTTCTTTTTTGAGTAATGAAAATAGTCATAAAAAATATTATGATGACAGTGAAATAAAACCAAATGTGGCTATTGTGTTGCAACAAATCATCAATGCGAATGTCAATAGTTCTATCAGAGAATTGTATATAAAAGGTAAAATTTACGAACTATTGAGTTTGCATTTTCAAAAAGATGAAGCTTCAATTGGAGAATATTGTCCTTTTTTGGTGGATGAACAAAACGTTTTAAAAATTAGAAAAGCGAAAGAAATTATCATTTCAAGAATGGCTGAACCACCTAGTTTACAAGAACTCGCGAACGAAATTGGCTTGAATTTAAAAAAGCTAAAGGAAGGTTTCAAACAAATTTATGGAGATACCGTGTATAGTTTTTTGTTTGATTATAAAATGGAATATGCTCGTAAATTATTAGAAACCAATCAATACAATGTCAATGAAGTGGGAATTCAAGTGGGTTATAGCACTGCAAGTCATTTTATTGCGGCTTTCAGAAAAAAATTTGGAACGACTCCTAAAAAGTATATTATGAGTCTTTAGACTTTTGACTTTAGATTTTGTTCTAAATAAAAAAATTAAAAAAAATGAGAATAGTTTCTTGGAATTGTAATGGTGCTTTTAGAAATAAATTTGAACACATATTACATTTGAATGCAGATATTTACATCATTCAAGAATGTGAAAATCCTGATGAGACCAATCATAAAAGCTATAAAGAATGGGCAGAAAATTTTATTTGGATTGGAGATTCAAAAAATAAAGGGCTTGCTATTTTCACAAGAAAAGAAAACCAAATAAAAAAATTAAATTGGTCAAATGAATTTAAAGACCACACAGTGAAATACTTTTTACCTTGCTCTGTAAATAATGAATTTAATTTACTTGCAGTTTGGACTCATAGAAATAACTCACCTATTTTTGGATATATTGGTCAATTTTGGAAATATTTCCAAGTAAATAAAAGTAAATTTCAAAATATTCTTTTGGCTGGAGACTTCAATAGCAATTCAATTTGGGATGTATGGGACAGATGGTGGAATCATTCTGATATTGTAAAAGACCTAGAAGAATTAGGAATAGAGAGCATTTATCATAAATTTACAGGAGAAAAACAAGGTAATGAGACAATTCCAACACTTTTTTTTCAACGAAAAATTGAAAGACCTTATCATATAGATTATTTTTTCGGAAGCCAATCATTTCAAAAAAAATTAAGAAATATTGAAATTGGTCGTCCAGAAAATTGGCTATCAAAAAGTGATCATATGCCCATCATTTGTGAATTTCATTAAAAACTAAACATCCTAAAATTGAAACAACTCACTCACGAAAATATACAAAATAAGCATCAAAAATTTCCAATTCACATTGTTTGTGATGCTATCAGAACTCCCGAAAACGTTGGAATGTGTTTTCGAGTTGCAGAAAGTTTTGGTGTGGAAAAAATTTATTTGCACGAAAGCTCTCCTTTTGACGAAAATAGAAAAGTAGTTAAGACCGCAAGAAATACATTATTCCAAATTGAATGCGAATTTTATAGTGATTTTGATGAAAAAATAACCCTTTTAAAGCGACTTGGCTTTACAATCATTGGCATAGAAATTACTGATAAAAGCATCAATATTCAAGATTTTAATTTTAAAAATCATGAAAAAATCGCATTAATTTTGGGAAGTGAACGAAATGGAATTTCAAATGTAAGTTTGACAGATTTCACCATTGCAATCCCAATGTATGGAAGAAATTCTAGTATGAATGTGATTCATAGTTTAGCGATTGCATTGTATGAAATTACGAATCAGTTAGGAAATTAGCTATTGGCTTTTAGCTTTTAGCGAAAATTAAAAATAAGATTCTGAAACAAGTTCAGAATGACAAAAACAAGTTCAGAATAACAAGAGGATTTCAACTTTTAAACTTGAAACTTTTAAACTTTTAAACCTTACCATGAAAGGAATATTATTAAACAATTTAGGATCCCCAGATTCCACAGAAATCAAAGATGTTAAAAAATATCTGGATGAGTTTTTAATGGACGAACGTGTCATTGACATTGATTATTGGAAACGCTACATTTTAATCAAAGGAATTATTTTGAATTTTCGTCCAAAAAAATCTGCCAAAGCGTACAAAAAAATTTGGTGGGATGAAGGTTCTCCATTAGTGGTAATTTCAGAAAGATTTACAGAAAAAATCAAACAAAAAATTGACATTCCTGTTGAACTTGCGATGCGTTATGGTTCTATGAGTATGGAAAAAGGCATTAAAAATCTGGTTGATAAAGGCGTTACTGAAATCTTTTTAGTGCCTTTATATCCACATTATGCCATGTCTTCGTATGAAACTGTTGTGGTAAAAGCAGAGGAAATTATTGCTGAAAAATACCCAAATGTCATTTTGGATGTGTTGCCTCCTTTTTATAATAAACCAGATTATATCAAAGCAATGAGTGATAATATTGCCAATCATTTAAAAGGTTTTGACTATGATCATGTGTTGTTTTCGTATCATGGAATTCCTGAAAGGCATATTAAAAAATCCGATCCAACAAAAAGTCATTGTAAATTAGATGGCTCTTGCTGTGAGCGAAATTCAGTGGCACATCATACTTGTTACAGACATCAATGTTTTGAAACTACAAAAGCTATTGCGAAAGAATTAGGATTGAATGAAACCAATCACAGCAATTCTTTTCAATCAAGATTGTTAAAAGATCCTTGGTTAAAACCATATACAGACTTTGAATTGGAAAAATTTCCTGAATTAGGCAAAAAGAAACTAGCAGTTGTAACACCTGCTTTTGTTTCTGATTGTTTAGAAACGTTGGAAGAAATTGCCATGGAAGGAAAAGAGGAATTTTTGGAAGCTGGAGGAACAAATTACAAACATATTCCTTGTATGAATGACAATGATGATTGGGTTGATGTGATGGTTTCTTGGATCAATGATTGGAAAAGTAAGTAGTTTTTAGTTTTGAATTTTTAGTTTTTGGTAGATTACTTAACTTTTAAACTTTGCCTCATTGAAACTTTGAAACTTTGCCACTTTTAAACTAACTTTACCAAATGGATTTTTTATACATAAAAGCATTGCATATCATTTTTGTAATTACTTGGTTTGCAGGATTATTTTATATTGTTCGTTTGTTTATTTATCATGTGGAAGCTGAAAGTAAACCACAACCTGATAAACAAATTTTGCAAACGCAATACAAATTGATGAGCAAAAGATTGTGGTATATCATTACTTGGCCTTCTGCGATTTTGGCAAGTTTTTTTGCTTTTTGGATGTTGTTTACAAATCCATTGTATTATTTTTCAGAACCTTGGATGTTGATAAAACTTTCCTTTGTTTTGGCATTGTTTTTATATCATTTTTCTTGCCAACGAATTTATAGTCAATTGCAAAAAGACATCATAAAACACTCCGCTTTTAAACTCCGAATTTGGAACGAAGTTGCTACGATTATTTTATTTGCAGTGATTTTTTTAATCACATTAAAAGATTCAATCAACTGGATTTGGGGAGTGGTTGGGATTTTTGTTTTCGGAATTGTTTTGATGCTGGGAATAAAATTGTACAAAAAAATTCGCGAGAAAAAATCTTGGGAAAAAGCTGAAAAAGATGTTTTAGAAGGCAATGAATAAAAAAATAGTTCACAATTTGCTGCTATTATATTTTTAGTTAGTTTTGTCAGCAAACTAAAAAACATTATTGAAAATGAAAAAATTTCTTTATTTATTTGTTGCTACTGCTTTCATTTTTTCTTGCAGCACAAATGATGCAGTTCCAGAATCTTCTGATGCTATAACTGGTAATTGGAATTTAGAATCGCAAATAGTTGACAACAATGAAACCATAACAGACTGCACCAAACAAACTACTTTTTCTTTTGAATCTGACCGAATTTTAAGAAGACAATTTTATACTATGCCTAATACTACTTGTGTTGCAGGTAATCAAATAATTTCTTCTTGGTTACATCTTGGAAATACTAAATACCAAATTAACACAAATGGCTCATTTAACGAAATAACGGTTACTTTTTTAGAAAATAACACAAAGTTTAGTATTTCCGAAACCAATAGTAATAATAACGTTACTATTTCTGTTTTTAAGAAAATTTAACCCCTAATACTTTGCTCAAAAGGAATTCTATGCACAATACTCCTTCCTAAAGTAATTTCATCTGCAAATTCCAATTCGTCTCCTACCGAAATTCCTCTAGCAATGGTTGATGTAATAATGGTAAACTTTTCAATTTGTTTATAAATATAAAAATTGGTAGTATCACCTTCCATAGTGGAACTTAGCGCAAAAATCAGCTCTTTTATTTCGCCATTTGAAACCTTTTTTACCAATGAATCAATTTTTAAATTTTGAGGTCCAATTCCTTCAATGGGAGAAATTTTACCTCCCAAAACATGATACAATCCATTGAATTGAGACGTACTTTCTATCGCCATTACATCTCTAATATCCTCAACAACGCAAACAATGTCAGGATTTCGCTTGGGATTATTACAGATAGCACACAAAACTGTATCAGAAATATTATGACATTTTTCGCAGTTTTTTACATCATTTCTCAAATGCAATAATGCTTCTGATAAATACGTTGTATTTTCTTTAGGCTGTTTTAATAAATGCAACACCAAACGCAATGCAGTTCGTTTGCCAATTCCTGGCAATCTTGACATTTCGTTTACCGCATTTTCTAATAATTTTGATGAAAAATCCATAATTGCAAATTTAAGTGAATAAAGAGAAAAGAATCAAGAAAAAAGAATCAAGAAAAAAGAGAAAAGAGAAAAGAAAAAAGTCAAAAGTCGAAATGAGAAGTGAGAAGTGAGAAGTGAAATTAAAATTGATTTTTTTATTTCACTTTTCTATTCTATAAAAAAACTATATTCGTAATTCGTAATTCGTAATTCATCATTCGTAATTTTTAAATGCAACCAATTTATATCATACTCTTAATTTTCGCTTATTTTTCAGTATTGATTTTAATTTCTTATTTCACAGGAAAATCAGCCAATAATTCAACTTTTTTCAAAGCAAATAATGCTTCACCTTGGTATTTAGTGGCTTTTGGAATGATTGGGGCTTCACTTTCGGGTGTAACTTTTATCTCAGTTCCTGGTTGGGTTGAAGCCCAAAGCATGAGTTATATGCAAATGGTTTTGGGTTATATTGTAGGATATGCAGTGATTGGATTGGTGCTGTTACCATTATATTATCGACTCAATTTAACCTCCATTTACACCTATTTACAAGGTCGTTTTGGCGAATATTCCTACAAAACTGGCGCAAGTTTTTTCTTACTTTCCAGAATAATTGGCGCCTCATTTCGTTTATTTTTAGTGGCAAATGTGTTGCAAATCATCTTGTTTGATGCGTATGGAATTCCTTTTTGGGTAACAGTTTGCATCACCATTTTATTGATTTGGATTTATACCTTTAAAGGGGGAATTAAAACCATTGTTTGGACAGATACCTTGCAAACATTGTTCATGTTAATTGCAGTTGGAGTTTGCATTTATACAATTTCTGATGAACTCAATATCTCCAATATTTTTTCTTATGTTTCCGAAAGTGAGTATTCAAAAATTTTCTTTTTTGAAGATATAAAATTAGGAAATTTCTTTTGGAAACAGTTTTTAGCTGGCGCATTTGTTGCGATTGTAATGACAGGTTTGGATCAAGATATGATGCAAAAAAACCTGACATGCAGAAACTTAAAAGATGCTCAAAAAAATATGTTTTGGTTTACGATTGTATTGGTCATTGTGAATTTTTTCTTTTTGGCACTAGGAATTTTATTAACAGATTATGCTCAAAAAAACGGTATTGATGCTCACAAAGACCAACTATTTCCAATGATTGCTACTAATGGAACGTTAGGTTTTTCAATTGCTGTTTTCTTTATTTTAGGATTGATAGCAGCAGCGTATTCAAGTGCTGATTCTGCGCTCACGTCTTTAACAACATCATTTAGCATTGATATTTTACAAATCGATAAAAAGAAAAATGCTACTGAGCAAGAAAAAATACGCAAGCAAATTCATGTATTATTTTCCTTTGTTTTAATAGCTACTATTTTGATTTTCAAATATTTTATTGCAGATGAAAGTGTGATTGCTAAAATCTTCACATTCGCCAACTATACTTATGGACCATTATTGGGATTGTATGCTTTTGGGCTCTTTACAAAGTTTGAAGTGAAAGATAAAATAGTACCAATAATCTGTATTTCATCTCCAATCATCACTTATGTTATAAGTTCAATATTTCTATCATTTTTAAATTTCGATTTTGGATTTGCACTTTTAATAGTTAATGGATTTATAACATTTATTGGATTATTTAGTATTAAAAAAAGCCTTACTTTATGATGATTTTCAGATAAACAAAATGCACGTTCAGAACAATTTAACATTTTCTTTAACATTTATTTTGCTGAGTAATAAATATTCGTAATTTTGTAGTCGACTTTGAATGAAGTGATAAATAAAAATTAAAGTTCTTTAAATTAAAATTAAAATTCATTTTTTAATAAAAATTGTGTCCCCCCAACAAGGAAAGCCTCTATTTATAAGGTTTCTAACGTTGATTCGATTTTAGAAAAAAAAATTATTAAAACAAAATAATATGACAACAACCCCTACAATGTGTCTTATTATCTTGATTTTGGGCGCAATAACAAACCTAAAACTAGGTAATAAAACTCTAGAATCTGCAACTCAAGCAGATATTTTCGGCAAATACCATTTCTTTTTCAGAACAGTTTTGACATATATGTCATTTAAATTAAGTATTTTCTTTCGACTGAAGAATTATTCTTATGTCCTGAACAACAGTTTTGATTTAAAAAATCAAAATAGTTTGTGGTTGTTGATTTCAAAACAAATAAATACATCTAACTCATTTTCAAAATTAACATCATAAAATTATAGATAAGTTTCATCTATAATTTTAATATTTTATATTAAAACAATAACAAAAAATTTATTACTAAGTATCACCCAAAATTCTAAAAATGAAACCAAAATTACACAAAATCGTTTTAACCCTAATTTTGATTGTAATATCACAAACAACTTTAGGTTTCAGTTTTTTTGAAACAGGAAAAAATGAAAAAGCTTCCAAAGAATCTGCTTCTTTTTGGACAAAACATGAGACCAATTGGAAACAAATTGAAAATTTCAATGATGATCCTTTTTGGGAAAAATCAACAACAGAAAAATTAAACAAATCAGCAGCCAATTCACTTGATGAACTTGAGTCTGCTGCTTTTGCTAATGAAACAATTCCTTCAGGTTCATTGGTAATTCCAATGGATAACACATTACAATCTAGTGGAGGTGTTTTCAATTTGAAAGCTTATGGTTTGGCTGTAAGATTATTACACGCAGGTATACCACTAAAATGGGCTATCAAATCTGGAAAAGCAAAAGATGCTATCGATTTTACTGCAAATGCGAAACGTGTTTCACCGAGTTCAGGTTCTACAGCAAGTACCAGCTTTAGATCAGGTCCATTAATTATTGATGCAGCTAATAAAACTGCTGCCTTATCAATTATTTCTTCATTTGGTAATAATGTAAATGTTTATGAATTAACGGCTAATACAACTGTTGACATCAAACACACATTAAACCATAAGCCTAAAGCTGCTGTTTTAAATAATGGTGGCAATGCAAGTATTCATACAGGAGTATATTCAAATGCTGGATTAACAAATAATACTCATTACGCCACTGTAAACTCTGCTTCATCTATCAATGGAAATTCGTGTTATACTTTCGTAAGTGAACCTCACACAAAACCAAAGGACATTAATTCCACATTAGTAAACAATATAAAAACATTTTTAAATAGTGGGGGTAATTTTTTAGGACAGTGTGAAGGAGTTGAAGCGTATTCTAATTCTTCAAACGGTTCTTTATTAGCAACATTTTCAAGCAAACCAGATATAGGAGGAAATATCGTTTATGATAATGCAGACGAACCTTACATTCAAATTCATGGAGCTTTAAATGATGAAGGAGGTTCAGTAGAATCTTTTATATTTACTACAAACCCTGGAAAAAGAGTTGCTTATGATAGTAGTAATGGTGCTAATTATAAAGCTTATGTTGGTAAATTATCAACATCTGGTTCAAGCGTTGGAGGATATGTTCATTATTTAGCTGGTCATAGTTATAGTTATAATAGTACAGAAGTAAATGGTCAAAGAATGTTATTAAACGCATTATTGAGACCTTCAGATAGACCTACCAATTGTAATTTAACAATTTGTACAACTACTGCTTCTAATACTACAAATACTGCTTCAATCACTGAAAATCAAACAAAAACTTTAGTGGGTTCTCCTTCTGGTGGAACTTGGTCTGTTGTTTCTGGTGGTGGAACAATTTCTGGAAATACATATACGCCTGCTAATATTGCTTCTAACACAAGTGTAACTATTAGATATACGATTGCTGCTGCTAGTGGTTGTAATGCTTCTACTGCTAATGTTACTTTTACAGTAACTCCTTGTCCTGTAGCTGTGAATACCACTTCAACTGCTTCAATTACTGAAAATCAAACAAAAACTTTAGTGGGTTCTCCTTCTGGTGGAACTTGGTCTGTTGTTTCTGGTGGTGGAACAATTTCTGGAAATACATATACGCCTGCTAATATTGCTTCTAACACAAGTGTAACTATTAGATATAC
>NZ_JADWOV010000229.1 GCF_015767435.1 Polaribacter sp. BAL334 | reverse complement strand
GTGATACAATTTCTATGCAACCTCCAAGTTCTTTTCCCGCAAAATTGACTGTTTTATTATATGAAAGATTCAAATATTTTAAGGGTGCTTCTGATAAAGCGTTGACAATTATTCCATGTGAATTGATCAATCATAATGCTGAGCAATTAAAAGAAATTATTTTAAAATATGCTTCCAATTGGAATTTGGAAACTGATTTTATCAATTGGGTAAATATAGATTGCTCTTTTCATAGCACTTTAGTAGATAGGATAGTGCCTGGTTATCCAAAAGATGAGATTGAAACATACAATGCTCAGTTAGATTATCATGACAATTTGATAGTTGCTGCTGAAGTTTTTTTTCTTTGGGTGATTGAAGGTGATGAAAAATTAAAGCAAAAGCTACCTTTCCATAAAACCAATTTGGATGTTAAAATTGTG
>NZ_JADWOV010000022.1 GCF_015767435.1 Polaribacter sp. BAL334 | reverse complement strand
GTGATATTTCTTTCTTATAGTTATTAAATCTAGAAAATACATCTAGCCTCAGGTCTCCATTATCTCCAATTAAAGAGCCAAAAAAACGAAGAATATCTCTCTCCACTAGTCTCTCCATAAATGTGCAATTTTTGTAAACACATTTAAAAACCATGGAATTAAATTCGTTATCGTTCCAAGATCTGAATTTTGTGTAATTTTTTGTTTCAATCATTACTCCACCAGACAAGATAATTGTTAGGTATTTTATATATTCTTTTTCTATTTGTATCGCTCGGTCTGAGACATTATATTGATAATACCTTTTTAAATTAATGACCTCATTAAAAAAATCTTCAAAATAATACCCCATTAATACCTCGTTCACTTCTTTTTCTTTTTTTGATTTTGAAAAATTTAAAAATACCATATAAATATTTAGTTTTAGTTTATCACCCAATAATTTCCACTACAGCATAAGACCTTATATCTATATAAAATCCCTCGTATTTGACTCAGCTTTTGAGCGAGAGAGTCTGAAAATATTTCACTTGTCTTTATCCACGGTTTATATTTTTTGCAATGCAATATCCAAAGGAGATGAAATTCGCATCTGTTTATCTTCAAACTAAAGTTGACTTTTGC
>NZ_JADWOV010000228.1 GCF_015767435.1 Polaribacter sp. BAL334 | reverse complement strand
GGTTTACCCTCTAATTCATGCTTTAAACGTAACCCAACAACAGACATTTGCTTTCTTACAAAATCATCATGAAGCTGTGTAAACTGAAAAGCATTGAAAATGTTTCTTGATTGTAGTCTTTTAGCGTGTCGCCTTCCAATTCCCCACACATCTTCTATTTTAGTCCATTTAATGGCTTTAATGCGTTTCACTTCATCATCTATAATGTAAATACCATTTGTTTTATCAGGAAACTTCTTGGCTATTTTATTTGCAACTTTTGCTAATGCCTTAGTAGGGGCGAAGCCAATACTAATAGGGATGCCTGTGCCTTTGGTAACACGTATTTTTATCTGTTCAGCAATCGTCTGTAAATTATGATATTCAAAACCATTGAATTTTAGGAATGCTTCGTCAATACTGTATATTTCGACTTCTGGTGTATATTCTGATAGTAAATTCATTACTC
>NZ_JADWOV010000227.1 GCF_015767435.1 Polaribacter sp. BAL334 | reverse complement strand
ATATAAGTCAAGAGTGGATAAACGATTACAATTACAATAGACCACATAAATCACTTAAAAATAAATCACCAATTGAATACAGATTAAATGAATAAAAATTCTATTTTTGAATGGATCGAATTTAAGGGAAGCTTACATATTTTTAACTCATTAATTTTCAAATAACAACCTCATGAAATTAGGCGCATTTTCAATCAGTTTAGCTGTAAAAGACATTCACAAATCTAAAGAGTTTTATGAAAAATTAGGGTTTATGGTATTTGCAGATCAAATAGAAAAAGGGTATTTAATCATGAAAAACGGGAATGCTCTTGTTGGATTATTTCAAGGAATGTTTGAAAATAATATTTTGACATTTAATCCTGGTTGGGATGAAAGTGCCAACAATTTGGATGATTTTGATGATATAAGAACCATTCAAAAACAGCTGAAAAAAGAAGGAATAAAATTAGAAACTGAAGCTGATGAAAACAGTTCTGGTCCAGCTAGTTTTTTGATTTTAGACCCAGATGGAAATGTTGTTTTGATTGATCAGCATGTTTAGTTTTAATTACTTAGTGAGAAATTGCCATTGACTTATTTAGTCTTCTCTCTATTGCATTTCTGCCAACAGTATAACAATATAAGCTGCTTGGGGTAAAATCATAAATTAAACCATCGCTTTCTATAATTTCTTCAATATCTTTAGTCGTTATTAATGTTCTGTCGAGATTATTTTGATTACAAAATGATTTTAAGTTTGAAAGTTTTTGTATGCTTTTTACATATCTGTTACTCCATTTTATTTCAACCGCCCATAATGGCTTTTGCTTTTCAGCAGACAAACTTACTATATCAACCTCTCCATTTTTCCATCTCGCATAATATGGTTTAAAACTTGTGTTGTGACCCCATTGTGAGAAAATTGCTGTCTCAACCATATTTCCAATAAAGTCATCATCTTCTTTTAAAGGAGAAAACAAAGCGCTTCTTAAAGAAGGGTTCGTTAAATAAATTTTAAATGATGTAGCTCTTTTAAATTTTTTTGCACTTTGATCTATTTTATTAATAACTCTTATTAAAAATGCAGCCTCTAAATATTCAATATATTTTTTTAATGTATTTTTTACAATTCCAGAGTTTTTTGATAGTTCTTCATATGTAAATTCATTTCCAGTATTATAGGCTATTGTTGTAAATAAAGAGTTTAGTTCTTGAACATCGTTAATTCCATAAAGACTAGGTAAATCTCTTAATAAGACTTTATCAACAATATCATTTCTTATATATCTTCCAGGATCTAATTGAATTTCTTTAGATAAAGAAACTTCTGGATACCCTCCAAAATTTATATAGTCTACAAAGTGTTTATTAAACTCATCCATATTATTAGTATGATAATAATTTGCAGAAATACCTTTCCATTTTTTAATTTTTTGAGATATTAAATGAGATAAATTTTTTAAATCGATATATTCGTAAAACGTTAAAGGGGGAAGCATAAAATCAGTAAATCTACCAGCTCCAGATTCAATACTTTTGAGTTTAAGAGCAGCTGCTGCAGAACCAGAAACTATAAATTTAATCTTATGATATGAGTCAACTAAAATTTTTAAATGTACTTCCCAGTTTTTTAAATATTGTATTTCATCAAATATTATATATAATTCACTTGAGGGCTCTTGATTTGTATGCTCTAAAAAATGAAGTAACATTTCTTCTAAAGTTAGACCATTATATATAGGATTTTCAATTGATAAATAGCAAATACTTTTTGCGGGAATATTGTTATTAATTAAATCTTGTACTAAATGAAAAAGCATAACAGTTTTACCTACTCTTCTAGGCCCCATTAAAACAATTGCTCTTTTTATTTTTTTTTCATAAACTAATTGAGAAAATAAGTCAAAATAAAGTCTTTTTTTCATTGAGGAATAGTATTCATCAATTTTATTTGTCTTCCACCAAGGATTTTCAAAATTAATTTTATTAATTATTTGCTCTTTAGAAAAAGCTCTTAATAAACTCATTTTAAATTTATTTTAATGTTTCTGTGAACAAATATAAACATATAAGGTCAATTAGTTGACTCTATTTTTATTTTTAGTAAAATTACTTTACAAAATACTGATAAACAGCTGGTTATAGAAAATAAAATAAGTCAAATAAGAAACTTACCTCAAATCCCTCAAAACCAACTGCACAGAAGTAAACCCATTCCATTCATTTTCCTCCAAAGAATACACAATGTCAAATTCATCTTCCACAAGTTCAATTTTATTCCCCAAACCAAATCCAATCGCATTATAGGTTTTCTGATTGTCACCTTGAAACAAATTCAGTTTTAAATGTGTGCAATCTGAACCAACTTGTTTTCCATAACCATTGTCTCTAACACCAGTTGTTTTGAAAACAGGTTTCATATTTTGGGGTCCAAAAGGTGCCATTTGTTGAATAATTCTGAAAAATTTAGGTGAAATTTCAGAAAAATCAATTTCAGCATCCATCAAAATTTCTGGAATCAAGAGTTCTTTATCAATGGTTTTTGAAACAACTTCTTCAAATTTCTGTTTGAAATTTTCATAGTTTTCTGGCAATAAGGTCAAGCCAGCAGCATATTTATGTCCGCCAAATTGTTCAATATATTCAGTGCATTCTTCCAAGGCTTCATATACATCAAAATCTTTTACAGAACGTGCAGATGCTGCTAATTTGTCACCACTTTTTGTAAAAACCAATGTGGGTCTGTAATAGGTTTCTGTGAGTCTTGAAGCCACAATTCCAATCACTCCTTTGTGCCAATCTTCTTGATAAACAACTGTTGAAAATCGGTTTTCTTCTTCGTTTTCAATGATTTGATTGAGCGCTTCAGCAGTAATTTTTTTATCCAACTCTTTTCTGTCAGCGTTAAAAACTTCAATCGCTTTTGCAAATTCTACGGCGGAATCAAAGTCCATTTCTGTTAACAATTCTACTGCATAATTGCCGTGTTTGATTCTCCCTGCAGCATTAATTCTTGGCGCGATGATAAAAACAACATCCGTAATTGTCAATTCTTTTTTCTTGATTTGATGAATCAACGCTTTGATTCCATTTCTTGGATGAGAATTGATTACTTGCAATCCAAAGTGCGCCAAAATTCTATTTTCCCCAGTAATTGGAACAATATCAGCAGCAATTGCAGTCGCCACTAAATCTAAATAAGGAATAAAATCGGTAATGGTTTGACCTCTATTTGTTCCTAAAGCTTGAATCAATTTAAAACCCACACCACAACCACACAATTCATCAAAAGGATACTTGCAATCTACTCTTTTCGGGTTTAAAACAGCCACAGCTTTTGGAATTTCAGCACCTGGTTTGTGGTGGTCACAAATGATAAAATCGATGTTTCTTTCTGTTGCATAGGCTACTTTTTCAATGGCTTTGATACCACAATCTAAAGCAATTATCAGCGAAAAATCATTGTCGTTTGCAAAGTCAATTCCTGCATAAGAAATTCCATAACCTTCATGATATCTGTCAGGAATATAGGTTGCGATATTTGAGTAAATTGTTTTTAAATAGGCAGAAACTAGCGAAACAGCAGTAGTTCCATCCACATCATAATCTCCGTAAATAAGAATATTTTCATTGTTTTCAATGGCTTTTTCAATTCTTTCAAGGGCTTTATCCATGTCTTTCATTAAAAAAGGATCATGAATGTCATCTAAACTAGGTCTGAAAAATTTCTTAGCTTCTTCAAAAGTTTCGATATTTCGTTGACACAAAATACTGGCTAAAGTTTCTTCAATTTGCAGTTCTTTAGCGAGTTTTTTTACTTTTTCTTTGGGTGGTTTTGGCTTTACAGTCCATCTCATAGCAATTGAGTTTTTATTGATTGTGTAAAAATATTTCGACTTCTATTTCAGCAAATTTCCGAAACATTTCCATGACTCCACAGTAAGTTGTAACAGATAAATTAACGGCTTTCTGAATTTTTTCGGGTTGCAAATTGCTGTCTGTAAAATGATACTCAACGCGCACTTTTTTATAATATTTTGGATGTTCGTCAGTCAATTCGCCAGTAACTTCAATTCTGAAATCAGCGACTTCAGCACGCATTTTTGCTAACAAAGAAACCACATCTAAGCCAGAGCAGCCTGCTAAAGATGAGAGCATTAACGCTTTTGGAGCAAAACCAACTACGTCTCCATTATCTTGAGATTTATCAAACATTGTGAACTTATATCCACTTGGATTATCGGTTTCAAATTGCGATTTTTGAGTCCAAACAGTTGAAACAGTATTTTTAACCATAATTTGTATTTTTTTTAAAATTTGAAGTAGTAACTTGTGCTTTTTTACAAAAGTACTAAAACGACTACAAGTTCGACTTTAAAATGCAAAAAACAATCTGTCTTAAAAAAATAAGTTATCTATTTCTATCGATATTTTCGATTCTCTCTAGCTTTGGTCAAGCATCCATTTCAGCCACTGGAAATCAAGCGTTTTGCGCAGGAAGTCCCATTAATATTGTTACAGATTTTAGCATTTTAGACCCAACAAGTACTACAATTGCAGCATTTTATATTCAAATTTCTGAAGGATATCAACAAGGATTTGATACATTACAATTTGATGTAGCTCTACATCCCAATATTCTTCCAGTATGGAATCCATCTGAAGGAAAATTAACTTTAATTTCTAGAGGAACTGGTTCGCAAATGTTTTTAGCGGACTTAGAAAATGCTGTAAAAGATGTTGTTTTTACAACAACTGCGCCTGCTATTTTTCTCGAGAAAAAGTTTTCTTTGACCATTGGAGATGCAAATTATTTGCCTGAAACAGATCATTTTTACAAGTTTATTTCTAACGTAGGAATTACTTGGAATCAGGCTAAAATAGCTGCAGAAAACAGTACTTATTTTGGAAGAAAAGGCTATTTAGCAACGTTAACTTCAGAAATTGAAGCCAATTTTGCTGGAGAACAAACTTCTGGAGCAGGTTGGATTGGGGCAAATGATGCTGAAAATGAAGGCGAATGGAAATGGGTTACAGGACCTGAAGCTGGAACCGTTTTTTGGTTAGGTCAAGTAAATGGAACAGGAATTGGGTATTCAAAATGGAATAATGGCGAGCCTAATGATACAAATAATAATGAAGATTATGCTCACATTACTGATCCATCTGTGGGAATTCCAGGTGCATGGAATGATTTGCCAAATATAGGAGACCCTCCAGGAACATTGTATCATCCTCAGGGTTACATTGTAGAATATGGAGGAATGCCAGGAGACAATCCTACAAATATTCAAGCAACGACACGAATTTTTATACCTCAAATTCTTTCAACTGTTGATGCAACAATCTGTGAATCAGGAATTGCTATCATTTCTGCAACAGCAAGTGATGGAGAAATTCTTTGGTTTGATGCGCCAACAGGAGGAAATCCAATTGGAAATGGGACTAATTTTACAACTCCATTTTTGACAAATACGCGAGTTTTTTATGCAACAGCATCTTTAAATAATTGTACAACCTTGCCAAGAACCGCAATTATAGTAACCGTAAATCCAAGACCTTCTATTACCTCAACAACAGATGATTTGATTTGTTCAGGAAGGGCAATTTTATCTGCAACAGCCTCTGAAGGTGACGTTTTTTGGTATGATTCTTTGACAAGTTTAACGCCAATTTTTGTTGGAAATTCTTTTGAAACTCCTGTTTTAACAAGTTCTGCAACCTATTATGTAAGTGCAAATCGTGATAATTGTGAAACTGCATCAAGAACTCCAATACATGCAATTTTGGATGATACCATTCCTGATTTTGATGTTTCTGAAAACGGTTATGTTTTGTGCCAAGATGTTGGTTCAATAACATTAGAAACTCGAAATCCGCAAGGAAATTACACCTATATTTGGAGAAATGACAGTAGTACTTTCACTGAAATTTCCTCTTCGATAACAGTTACTTCCGAAGGAAATTATTATGTTTCTGCTATTTCTGAAGCAGGTTGTATTTCTGATGAAAAACAAATTGTAGTGACAAAATCTGAAATTGCAACAATTTCCAAAGACGATGTGATCATTACAGATGATTCAACTAATAATTCTATTCAAGTTGCAAATCCAAATCTAGGAATTGGCGATTACGAATTTGCTATTGATAATGAATTTGGTAATTATACTGATGTTGGTTTTTTTCAAAATTTATCACCTGGAATTCACACTTTGTTTGTAAGAGACAAATTAGGTTGTGGAGTAGCTTCATTTCGATTTTCCATTTTAGCATATCCAAAATTTTTCACACCAAATGGTGATGGAGAAAATGATTTTTGGACCATCAATGGTTTTGATGCTGCTTTTTATACGATGTCAAAAATTGCTATTTTTGACAGATTTGGGAAACTTATTTATCAGATTGAACCAAATTCTCAAGGTTGGAATGGCGATTATCAAGGAAAAAAACTACCATCCAATAGTTATTGGTTTCGAGTACTGTTAACTGATATCAATGGAAATACGATTGAAAAATCTGGAAATTTTAGTTTGATTAGATAAATAAACTTATTTTAATTGCAACGCTTCTTTTTCAAAGTTCAATCCTTCAAAACCAGTTTTCATAAAGTTTCGAATATTTTGGTGTGATATTCCAGTTGAATATTCCAAAACGTTTTTGTAGTGTTCTCCAAAACAAAAAAGCGTTTCTTGTTTTGTGAATTTTTGATGAATAGCAAAAGCAAATAATTTGCAAGAACCTGAATTTTCGCCTTCTTTATTGTTGATTTCTCCGTTAAAAAATGCAGTTGGTAAAAATGTGTAATTTTCATCAATTACCTGCATTGTTTCAGAAAACAAAATGGAGTTTGGTGAAGAAGTTAACTTCGATTTAAATTCGTCAATTCTCATTTTTTGGGAGTGATAACTTGTTCCGTTTTTAACGTTAAGGTTTTAAATGAAAACTCATTTACCAATTGACGTAGAAAATAGGCATCCAAATCATTCATGAAAATAAGATACAGTAATTGTCCGTTCGTATCTAAAGTGGTGATATTTGTTGGGATTGGATTTACATTTTTTCCAGTGAAATATTTAAAAAAAGCCAATCCTAACAAATAAGTTCCATTTGGTGAAGGATGAATATTATCATGAAATAATTCTAAATCTGGTCTATAATTGATAGAACTTGCAAAAAGTGGCCCACCAGGAATGTAATCAGTTTTGGTTTGTTCGCATAAAGTTTTATACATTTTTTCAATTTCTGGCAACATCAATGGATTTGACTTGTAAGCCCAAGTCATCATAAAAATAGGTTCAGCTCCTTTTGATCTTGTTAATTCAGCAAATTTTTTTCCGTAATCAATAAAATTTTGAGCGTTATTAATAGCACTTAAACTATGATTATTAAAAACAATATAATCCCATTTTTCCAATTCAATCATGATACGAGTTTGTGTGCCTCTTTCACTTTTCCAGTGATTTTCTAAACTAGAACCACCAACTGTAGAGTGTTTGGTTTCAATGATAATATCTTGCGACTTTGCCATGGCAGCAACTACTTGAGGTAAATTGTTATAATAGGTAAAACTATTTCCTACAAACAATACTCTTATTTTTTTATTTTGCGCTGTAAATGAGCTGCTTATAAGTAAAAACAACATACTTAAAAGGCCGAATTTTAAAGATTTTAAGTCCATTTTTTAAATGAATTAAAGAGTTTTTTTCAAACAGCAATATTAATCATTTTAACAATTTGGAGCTTATATTTGTTTTGTATTTTTTTGATTAAAAAATGTAGCATTTTTATATTATTTTTTCCCTTCAACTACAATCACAATTTCTCCTTTTGCAGGTTTTTTGGTATAATATTCAAGCACTTCTTTTACAGTACCTCTTTTGGTTTCTTCGAACATTTTAGTCAATTCTCTTGAAACTGAAAGTTGTCTTTCTTTACCAAAATAAGTCACAAAATCAGCCAATGTTTTTAAGATTTTGTGAGGCGATTCATAAAAAATTAGTGTTCTTTTTTCTTCAGATAAAAGCAATAATCGTGTTTGACGGCCTTTTTTTACAGGCAAAAATCCTTCAAAAACAAATTTATCATTGGGCAATCCTGAGTTTACCAAAGCTGGAACAAAAGCGGTTGCTCCTGGCAAACATTCTACCTCAATATTGTTTTCAATGCAAGCTCTTGTCAATAAAAAACCTGGATCAGAAATGGCTGGAGTTCCTGCATCAGAAATCAAAGCGCAAGTTTCTCCTGCTTGCAAACGCTTGATAATTCCCTCAATTGATTTGTGTTCATTGTGCATGTGATGACTGTGCATTTGAGTCAAAATTTCGAAGTGTTTTAACAATTTTCCACTTGTGCGAGTGTCTTCTGCCAAAATAAAATCGACTTCTTTCAAGATTCTAATAGCACGCAAAGTCATGTCTTCAAGATTGCCAATTGGCGTTGGCACTAAATATATTTTACTCATTTTAAAATCATTTTAAAAAAAAAATTGAACGAAAACAAATTGAAATTAATTGCGCTCATAAATACAAACTTACAAAGATTTTAATGGATAAAATGTTTAATTTTGCACCTTAAATTTAGAAAAAATGTATAGAAGTCATTCTTGCGGAGAATTAAGAGCATCTCACATCAATAAAGAAGTTATTTTGGCTGGTTGGGTTCAAAAATCAAGAGACAAAGGTTTTATGATTTGGGTTGATTTGCGAGACAGATATGGCATTACCCAACTTATTTTTGATGAAGAACGCACTCCAAAAGTGATGATGGAAAAAGCAAAATCTTTAGGAAGAGAATTTGTGATTCAAGTTACAGGAACTGTGATTGAGCGCGAGTCAAAAAATGACAAAATGCCAACAGGCGAAATTGAAGTTTTAGTTACCAAATTGGAGATTTTAAACCCTGCAAAATTGCCTCCTTTTACGATTGAAGATCAAACTGATGGTGGTGAAGATATCAGAATGAAATATCGCTATTTGGATATTCGTAGAAATCCTGTAAAAGAGAATTTGATTTTTCGCCACAAAGTAACCATGGAAGTTCGAAAATTCTTGTCAAATCAAGGATTTATTGAAATAGAAACACCTTATTTAATCAAATCAACTCCTGAAGGAGCTCGTGATTTTGTAGTGCCATCACGAATGAATAAAGGTCAATTTTATGCTTTGCCTCAAAGTCCGCAAACGTTCAAACAATTGTTAATGGTTGGTGGAATGGATAAATATTTTCAGATTGTTAAATGTTTTAGAGACGAAGATTTACGTGCTGACAGACAACCTGAATTTACACAAATTGACTGCGAAATGGCATTTGTGGAACAAGAAGATATTTTGGCTGTTTTTGAAGGAATGACGAGACATTTGTTGAAAGAAATTCATGGAATTGACATCGAAAAGTTTCCAAGAATGTTCTATGATGATGCCATGCGTTTGTATGGAAATGACAAGCCAGATATTCGTTTTGGAATGCAATTTGGCGAATTGAATGAAGTTGCCAAACACAAAGATTTTCCAGTTTTTAACAATGCTGAATTGGTTGTGGGAATTGCTGTTCCTGGAGGAAATTCATACACCAGAAAAGAAATTGATGCCTTGATTGATTGGGTAAAAAGACCTCAAATTGGCGCTCTTGGAATGGTATATTGTCGTGTAAACGAAGATGGAACGTTCAAATCGTCTGTTGATAAATTTTATGATGAAACAGATTTGGCAAATTGGGCAAAAATCACTGGCGCAAAAGCAGGAGATTTAATCTGTGTTTTATCTGGCGAAACCAATAAAGTTCGTGCGCAATTATCTGCCTTGAGAATGGAATTGGCAACTCGTTTGGGATTGAGAAAACCAACTGAATTTGCACCACTTTGGGTCATTGATTTTCCATTGTTAGAATTGGATGAAGAAACAGGACATTATCATGCGATGCATCACCCATTTACGTCACCAAAACCGGGACAATTAGAAATGTTAGATTCAAATCCTGGAGCAGTGAAAGCAAATGCGTATGATTTGGTATTGAATGGAAATGAAATTGGGGGTGGCTCTATCAGAATTCATGACAAACAAACACAAGCAACTATGTTACGTCATTTAGGTTTTTCGGATGAAGATGCCAAAGCGCAATTCGGATTTTTAATGGATGCTTTTGAATATGGAGCACCACCTCATGGAGGTTTGGCTTTTGGATTGGACAGATTGGTTGCTATTTTGGGTGGTCAAGAAACGATTCGTGATTTTATTGCGTTTCCAAAAAACAACTCAGGAAGAGACGTAATGATTGATGCGCCTGCTTTTATTGATGATGCTCAACTGAAGGAATTGAACATCAAATTAGACATTCAAGCATAAAATATAACTCCCGCTTTTTGCGGGATTTTTTATTGGAATTATTTTAAAACTTTACCTATTTTTATTGAAAAATAGCAAATGCCAGCAAAAAAAAGCTTTTTCAAACAGATTTTAATTTGGAGATATAAATATATTTCCGAACGTCAGTTTGTGTATGCTTTGAGTATTCTAGTTGGCTTTTTAGCGGGTTTGGGAACCGCTGTTTTAAAAAACTTAACCTTCTTTTTTGAAAGTGTTTTAGAAGGGAAATTTATCAAGGATTTTCATCATTCACTCTATTTTATTTTTCCGATAATTGGATTGGTTTTGGTGTATTACATCAAAATCAAAATCATTAAAAAAGACATTGGTCATGGAATTTCCACGACTTTGCACGCAGTTTCAAAACGCCAAGGAATTATCGATAGTTATAAAATCTATGCTTCTTTAATTACAGCGCCAATCACTGTTGGTTTTGGTGGTTCTGCTGGTTTGCAAGGCCCTGCAGTGAGTACAGGTGCTGCTTTGGGTTCAACAGTGGCGCAATTGTTTCACATGAATGCCAAAACTCGAATTTTATTAATTGGTTGCGCAACAGCTGGAGCCATGTCATCCATGTTTAAAGCGCCTGTTGCAGCGATTATCTTTGCAATTGAAATCTTCAGTTTAGATTTGGCTTTTGCCTCTTTAGTGCCACTTTTATTAGCTTCAGTTTCTGCCGTCATTACGTCTTATTTTTTCTTTGAAAAAGACGCTTTACTTGGGTTTAAACTGATTGATGATTTTGCTGTAAGAGACATTTTTTATTATGTTTTATTGGGATTAGGAACAGGAATTGCATCCGTATATTTTTCTAAAATTTATTTCAGAATTACCAATTTTTTCAAACGAATTAAAAAACCGGTTCATAAACTCATTTTTGGTGGATTTTTAATTGGAATGATGCTGTATCTTATTCCGCCTTTATATGGAGAAGGTTATGGATTAATCAATAATTTATTGAATGGAAATTCCATAGAAGCTTTGAAAGATTTGCCCTATAATATTGATTTTTCAAATGCTTGGATGATTATTATTTTTCTATTAATTGTTGCTTTTTTCAAAGCAATTGCCATGACAATTACTTTTTCAGCAGGTGGTGTTGGAGGAATTTTTATCCCAACATTGTTTATGGGAAGTGCTTTAGGAAATGCGTTTGCAAAGATGATCAATGTTCTTGGAGGCAATGTTTCCGAAAGTAATTTTACCTTAATTGGTATGACAGGTTTGATGGCTGGAGTGCTGCATGCACCTTTAACTGCTATTTTTTTAATTGCCGAAATTACAGGTGGTTATGAACTTTTTGTGCCATTGATGTTGGTTGCAGCCATTTCATTTGCGTTTACAAAATACTTTGTGGCGAATTCAATTTACACAGTTGAATTGGCAAAAAAAGGCGAATTAATTACACATGACAAAGACAAAAATGTCTTGATGATGTTGCAAATTGACAAATTGATTGAAACCAATTTTATTCCAGTACACCCACAAATGATGTTAGGCAAGATGCTGAAAAAGGCAGTCGCAAATTCGAATAGAAATATTTTTCCTGTGATTGATAAAGAACAAGAATTTTTGGGTATTGTGTTGCTAGATGACATCAGGCCCATCATGTTTGATACTGAAATGTATGACAAAGTGGATGTTCAAACCATTATGAAAGCTGCTCCTGAAATCATTTTTTACAATGATTCTGCTGAAATAGTCATGCAAAAATTCAAGGAAAGTGACGCTTGGAATTTACCTGTAGTAAAAGACAAAAAATATGTTGGATTTATCTCAAAATCCAAATTATTAACCGCTTACAGAAATAAATTAATTGAGGTAACTTCTCTTTAATTAGGTTAATAATATTTATTTTTTCTCATTTAGAAAGTGAACGACTAAATCTGGAAAATCTGTAAAAACACCATCCACATTTGCTTCAATTAAAAGTATTTCTAACATCTCTTCAAAAGACGTAAATTCATTTAATTGATCCGCTCTAAAAGTATAAGGATGTACTTTTAATCCAAGCTTGTGTGCATCAGAAACAAGAGTTGTAAAGGTCCATTTTTCATCCACTTTTTTGTCTAAAATTTGACGATACCAAGGTCCAATTCCATCTGCAAAAGTGGCAAAATATTCGAGATTTTTGGCTTCCTCAGGGAATTCTATCAATTGTACTAAAAACAATTCAGAATGCAATTCTTTTCTGATTCGTTCCAATTCTTTGGCGTCAAAGCATTGTAAAATACACCTGTCTTTTTTGGTTGTATAGCCATAATCTGATAAAATTTTCAGCACAATTTTCGTCAGTTTTTTTCCTTCTTTTTGATGAAATTTGGGTGCTTTAATTTCTGGATAAATGCCAATATTTTTGTTGGTACTTCTGTTCAACCCTTGAATCAATTCTATTTCTTCTTGCAAAGAATGCAATCTGAAAGCTCCTTTTCCTTTTGGAAAACGATTTGGATAGACTTGTACACCCGATTTTGGATCAAATCTCTCGGAAACTTGTAATGTTTTTAGCTCTTCAAACGTAAAATCAATCACGTAAAATCGTCCATCATTTCTTTTTTTATCAGGAAATATTTCGGAAACATTTGTAACATCATCCAAATAAATATCATGAATAACTATTGGAACATCATCTTTGCTTAATACCAAATCTTGTTCAATAAAGTCAACATTCATAGCATGTGCCATCGATTTTGCTTCCAAAGTATGTTCGGGTAAATAGCCAGAAGCGCCTCTATGTGCAATCACAATTTTAGCTGGAGTTTTCATAATTTCAGATTTTGAACATCCTAAAATAGCTGTTAAACATAAAAATAAAATCTTCCATTTCATGAGAAATAAATTAAAAAATAAAGATAGCGTTTTTGTATTTTTGTTGCATGAAAATCGTATTAAAAATAATGTTTGTTGTCTTTTTAGTTTGGATTGCAACAGGAATTTTTTTGATAAACACTGAACACGAAAAAGCCCAAATCGTAATGGGTTTAGGCGTTTTATACCTTTCTTTTATTTTTATGCCGCTGTTTATTTTTCATAGATACAAAGATGGAAGGTATAAAAAATACATCATCAATGATGAAAAATTAAGAGAAGCTTTTAAGAATGTTGGTAAAGATTGATAAAATGAAGATTTCTTTTTTTTCGATTTTAGTTTTGTTTGTGAGTTCATCAATTTTTTCTCAAGTCAATGAAAATCAGCTTGGCTCTTGGTATATGTATTTTTTTAATCACAAATTCGAAAACTCGAATTGGGGAATTCAGGGAGATATTCAACATCGAGATTGGGCAATTTTGGGAGATCAAGAACAGTTAATGCTTCGTTCAGGAATTACATTCACACCAAAAAATTCAGGTGTGATGTTTACATTGGGGTTTGCAAATATCACAACAGGTGATTTTGGAGATTCTGATTACACTTTCAATGAAAATAGGTTGTATCAAGAAGCCTTATTTTCCCAAAAATTAGGAAACCGCTTTTTTATCACACATCGTTTTCGTTATGAACAACGGTTTGTTGAAAATCAGGATTTTAGGACACGTTATCGTTACAATATCTTTGTCAATATTCCATTTAATTCTAAAGAATTGAGTCCAAAAACTATTTATGGAGCATTTTATAATGAGTTGTTTATCAATGGAGAAACTGCCATTGGAAACAATAATTCGGTTGACTTTTTTGATAGAAATAGAGCTTATATGGGATTAGGCTATGTATTAAATAAAACCATAAAATTTCAGGTAGGAATCATGAAACAAACAACCAATTCTTGGAGCAAAAATCAAATGCAAATTAGCATGCATCACAATTTTTAAAAATCTACTTTTTATTGATTTGACAATTCATAAGTTTAAAAATGCGAATTTTGAAGTTTACATAACCTAAAATGTTTTTTTCTTAACATTTCAATAACCTTCAAATAAAAGTTTGAATCTACATTTGTCCCATCAAAAAAACATGAAAGACGAGCTTGAAAAAGAGAAAGTTGTAGTGTAATAGTGAGATTTGAATTAATTAGGAAAACCTCAACTTTTGTTGAGGTTTTTCTATTTTTACAATCCATATTTGTTCGTACTTTTGTGGTGTATGATAGATCAAATAGAAGCCATTTCAGAAAAAGTAGTTTTGATTGGCGTAATCACGCAATTTCAGGACGAAACAAAATCTAAAGAATATTTAGATGAACTCGAATTTTTAACACTCACAGCAGGTGGAATTGTGATAAAACGCTTTGTTCAAAGAGTTGATAAACCCAATCCTAAAACTTTTTTAGGCATAGGAAAATTGGAAGAAGTAAAACAATTTATTGACACTAACGAAGTTGGTACAGCTATTTTTGATGATGAACTTACACCTGGTCAATTAAGAAATATCGAAAAAATTCTGAATTGTAAAATCTTAGATAGAACCAATTTGATTCTAGATATTTTTGCACAAAGAGCGCAAACTAGTTCTGCTAAAACACAAGTAGAATTGGCTCAAAATCAATATATTTTACCAAGATTAACCAAACTTTGGACACACCTTGACAAGCAAAAAGGAGGTATTGGAATGCGTGGTCCTGGAGAAACAGAAATTGAAACAGACAGACGAATTATTCGTGATAAAATAGGATTACTGAAAAAGAAATTGGAAACGATTGACATGCAAATGGCTGTTCAGCGAAAAAATCGTGGAAAAATGGTACGAGTTGCATTGGTTGGTTATACAAATGTTGGAAAATCAACCTTGATGAATGTCATCAGTAAAAGCGATGTTTTTGCAGAGAATAAATTATTTGCCACTTTAGATACTACTGTTCGAAAAGTGGTCATTAAAAACATTCCCTTTTTGATGACAGACACTGTTGGTTTTATCAGAAAACTGCCTACACAATTGGTAGAATCTTTCAAATCTACCTTAGATGAAGTTCGTGAAGCAGACTTATTGTTGCATGTTGTTGATATTTCTCATCCACATTTTGAAGATCATATTGCCTCTGTAAATTCGATTTTATTGGACATAAAATGTGGTGATAAACCCACACTGATAGTGTTCAATAAAATAGATGCTTATGAATATGAAACGATTGATGAAGACGATTTGATGACCGAAAAAGGCAAAGAACATTACACATTACAAGATTGGAAAAAAACATGGATGAATGATTATGATGTTGAATCCATTTTTATTTCTGCACTTAACAAAGACAATTTGGAAGATTTTAAAGAAAAAGTTTATGAAGAAGTGAAGAAAATTCACGTTCAACGTTTTCCGTATAATGATTTCTTATTTGAAGAATATCAATAAATTAGGATGGATTTTTTCTTTTGAATGTAATTTTTTTTGCGCGATCTTTCCAAGATTTACGTGCCAATTCTTGTAAATCCGCAACATTGTCTGTTTCGTCCATGATTTCTAAACCCAGCAAGGTTTCAATGACATCTTCTTGAGAAACAATTCCGTTTACAGAGCCATATTCATCTACAACCAATGCAATGTGTTCTTTTTCTTTGATTAAAATATCAAACAAATCAGGAATGGATAAATCTCTATCAGTAATCAATATTTCACGTTTTAACGTAGAAAGTGTTTCTTCTCCTTTTCCAGCAATAATTGCTTCCAATAAAGAATTTTTTAAAAAATATCCTGTTATTTCATCTGGATTTTCATTGAACAATGGAATTCTTGAAAAACGTAAATTTTGATGTTCTTCATAGAAAGAGGCAATTGTATCATTTTCATCAGCAATCTCTAAAACGGATCTTGGTGTCATCACATCAGTTACTTTTATTTCTTTGAAGCCAATCAAATTGCGAATTACCTTACTCTCATTTTGATGAAAAACGCCTTCTTTTTCAGCCATGTCAGCCATCACTAAAAAGCTTTCTCTGCTCAAAATACTAGAGTGACTATCTCCGCCAATAAGTCTTGTTGTTAGCTGTAACAACCATAAAATTCCAGTGTATTTTAAAGGAAAAATTAAAATATTGAGTGAAGTTGCTGTAAAAGCAGCTAAATCTTGCCAATAAGTGGCACCAATTGTTTTAGGAATAATTTCGGAAGCAACTAAAATTAAAATGGTCATGATTGTAGAGACAATTCCAACCATCACATCTTCAGTAATCACGATGCCAAGAATGCTTCTTTGTGCAACTCCATACATTTCTAAATATGCAACTTTTGCTTGAACACCAACCAAAATTGCACCAACTGTATGCGCAATAGTATTGATGGTCAAAATTGCAATCAGTGGTTTGTCAACGTCTTTTTTTAGCGCTTCAAGGTCATTTGCAAATTCATGACCTTCATTTTTTTTGATGTTAATAAATGTTGGAGTAACACTGAGCAGCACAGCTTCCAAAATTGAACATAAAAAAGAGAAGAAAATTGCAACTACAGCGTAAACAATAAGTAAAGACATTCTTTTATAAATTTTACGCAAAAATATGCAAAATAACACATCAAATTAAAAATAAAAGAATTGATTTAGATATTTAATTAGTTATATATCAATACAAATCAATTTCTTTTGAAATATTAAGAATTGATAAATTGCCCAAATTAATCGATTTTAAATACCTTTACAGTTCTATAAAATTTTTAGAAAATTTATACAAATGAAAATAAATTCTTTTCTTCCTAAACTGATATTTTCAGTACTTTTTTTAACAGTATTTAGCTGTAAAAAAAATCAAAATAAAGATATAGTTTTATCAAATGAAATAACTGTTGAAACTCCTGAAGGAATGATTTGGGTTCCAAAAAAGACGTTTATACAAGGCGCAAAAGAAACAGACAAGTATGCCATGCCAAGAGAAAAACCCGCTCATGAGGTTACAGTTGATGGATTTTTTATAGATATTACTGAGGTTACAAATGCTCAATTTAAAAAATTTGTTGACGAAACCAAGTATGTCACAGTGGCTGAACGTCCAATTATTTGGGAAGAAATGAAAAAGCAATTGCCTCCAGGAACCCCAAAACCACATGATTCTATTTTGCAACCAGGAAGTTTGATATTTAATAAAAATGTAAAAGCAGTAGTTGGAATGGACAATTATTTTCAATGGTGGACATGGAAAATTGGTGCCAATTGGAAACACCCTCAAGGGCCAAACTCTTCTATTGAAGGAAAAGACGACTTTCCTGTGGTTCATATCACACATCAAGATGCGTTGGCTTATTGCAAATGGGCAAATAGACTTTTGCCAACGGAAGCTGAATGGGAATCAGCAGCGTTAGGAAAAAACACAAATTCTATTTTTACTTGGGGAGATGATGCAAGTTTATTGATTGAAAAAGCAAACACATGGCAAGGAACATTTCCTATCAAAAACGAGCCAAAAGATGGTTTTGAATTGATTGCTCCCGTAAAATCCTATCCATCAAATAGTCTTGGATTATTTGACATGGCTGGAAATGTTTGGGAGGTTACAGCTGATTTTTTCAATGTAAATCACTACAGTGATTTGGATATTTCAAAGCCAATCTTAAATCCAAAAGGAGCTGAAAAACCGTATAATCCAGATAATCCTTATCAAGTAGAATATGTAATGAAAGGCGGTTCTTTTTTGTGTAATGCTTCTTATTGTGCCAGTTTTAGAATTTCTGCAAAAATGGGTGTAGCTGAAGATTCAAGCTCAGATCATATGGGATTTAGAACAGTTGCAACTAAAGAAATGCTTCAAAAAAAGTAATCAAAACCTATTGGGTGTAATTGAATTTTAAAATTAATTTGCCACGAATTCACCGATTTTTTATATCTAATAAATCCAATAAATTTGAATTTTTAGTATAAAAATTTCGTTTAATTTCATACTTAACTCATTGAAAATAATTCTTTACCAACACTTGTTTAGAGTATTGTTGTTTTAAATGTATGTTGTTGCTCAAAATTAGAGCTCCATTTTTTTTCCAATACCACAACAACTTCATCATTTGTAAACAAAGGCAAAACAGTGTTTTTGTAAATTTGGTCTGATGGGGATTTATAACTCCAATCATTAACAGCGATACCGAACTCACGTTATTTTAAAACATCATTTTATACTTCAAAAATTACCACAATAATTATCTTTCTAAAAAAATGTTTTATACCTTTTAGTAGATAAATAAAAACCTTGAAGGATTTTTGTATTTATTTTCCTTCGTCTTGAGGCATAATATGTTCAAATAGCATCAATGTGTTGTTAAATTCATCTTGCAATTTTTTCACAAATTCAGGATCTTCATCGTTTTCAATGACTTGATCAATAACACCTCTATAGAAATATCTAAAAGTCATGTCAAATTCATTAAAAATGATGTCAAAATCATCTGCCGAAAAAGTACTAAACCAAACCAACTTTTCTCTGAATAATTTAACTAAGGTTTTAGCAGCAGTTCTTGCTTTTTCAACTTCTCCCAATTTATAGTACATATTTGGATATTCAACAGACAAACTGTAGTGATCAAAATCTTTGATAGGCATTTTTTCGATGGATAAATCTAGCACTTCAATGGCTTTTGCTGTATCACCTTCCAATGCAAATTCGTTTGACAATCGCATTAAACTATTTCGCATAGAAATGGAATTTCTTTTGGTTTGTTCGTCCAAATAAATTTTACCATCATTGATATTTCTCCAATTCCATTTTTGAATGTTTTTATACATTTTTTCAGTATCAATTCTTCCAATATCAAACAAAGTTACTTCTCTGATGATTTCTCCTTTTTCGTTAAAATATTTCGTTGGAGTTTGAATAGGAACCAATTTAAAAGCAACACCATCTAATTGTAAAAAATCTTTCATCCATATATATTCACTATCAGAATTAGAACCACCCGTGAAATAAATTGGACGTTTCCAGTCAAAATTATTCAATATATCCAACATCAAAATGGTATTTTTGGCAATGGCTCTATCAATTGTAATATCAATATAAGGCACTATTTTGTCAGCATCTTTTGCCGCAACAATGCCGTATTTTAAAGCATTTTCTTTGTTGACAGGAATTCTGATTTTATTTACTGGCAATATTTTTTCTGGATTTCCATCATCATCCAAATCATAAAAAGTACGCTTGTCATTGCTGCGAATCCATTTCATAAAATTGTCTAAATCCAATACAGAATCTTTCAATTGCGGAAACAATTCTTCAAAATAATACGCAACATCCAACGTGCCATATTTGTATTCATCATGCGTTAATTGCGAAGGAATTGGAGCTGCTTTATACGATGCGCGTTTCATTTGGTCTATATACCAATCTGTTTGAAAAAGACTGGTATTTACCAATTTGATATCCGTTCTAATTCCCTCAACTTCTTGCATATACCACAAAGGGAAAGTATCATTATCGCCAATGGTAAACATGATGGCATTTGGGTCGCAACTTTCCAAATACGCTTGTGCATTCAAGTGAGTGGTGTATCTGTTTGAGCGATCATGATCATCCCAATTTTCGAAAGCCATCAATGTGGGAACTGCTAGTAAAGTCAGTGCACTAACACCAATTGCCAATGCTTTTTTATGGATAAAATTTTTGAAATATTCGTACAAAGCCAATACTCCAAAACCAATCCAAATGGCAAAAATATAGAAACTTCCTACCACTGCATAATCACGTTCTCTGGGTTCAAACGGTTTTGGATTTGTGTAAAAAAGAATCGCAAATCCAGTAAATGCAAAAAATAAAAAGAGTGTAAAAAAGTTTTCTTTGTCCCATTTTATTTGATATAATAATCCCAAAATCCCTAATAGTAAAGGTAAAAAATAGTAGGTATTTCTTCCTTTGTTTTCTAAAACATCTGTAGGTAATTGTTGTTGAGAACCCAACCTAGCTTCGTCAATAAAATCGATGCCACTCAACCAATTTCCATTAAAAATATCCAATTGTCCCTGAGTATCATTTTGACGACCCACAAAATTCCACATAAAATAACGACCATACATATAGCCAAACTGATAGCTAAACATGAATTTCATGTTCTCCATAAACGTTGGTCTTCTTTTGCTGTTTTCAGGAATTCCGGCAATCGATTTGTACATTTTTTCTTTGGATGGATCTACCATTCTTGGAATAAAACCTTTGTGTTTGTCGGAATAATTTGGTAAAACACCTTTGTAATTATTGACAATCACATATTTGCCATTTTTCTTTTCGTATTTTGGCTTGTCATCTTTTGTTGGATTGTTTGCATCTTGCTCTCTTTCATACGAATTGGAATAATAGGTGTCATAAAAAACATTCGCATCACCATATTGTTCACGTTCATAATATGCTAATAATTCGCGCGCACTTGAAGGATTATTTTCGTTGATGGTCGTATTTGCATTCGCTCTAATTGGTAACATCATCCAAGAAGAAAATCCAATCATGATAAAAAGTAAGGACAAAATGAGCGTATTTGCAGTTACTTTTTGACGACTTTTCGTCGTTTTTAATCCATAATAAAAAAGCACAATCAATATAATTCCTGCAATGATTGTTCCTGAATTGTATGGTAAACCAACAGTATTTATGAAAAATAATTCAGCAGCACTAAAGAATTTTAACGTAAAAGGAAATATAAATTTAAAAACCAATAACAACACAAATACAGAAAAAACGGTTGCGATTGCAGTCGTTTTTAGATTGATTTTTGGATACGTTTTAAAGAAATACAACATCACAATGGCTGGAATTACCAACAAGGAAAGAATGTGCACTCCAAATGACAAACCAACTACAAAACTGATTAAGACCAACCATTTATTTCCTCTTGGCGTGTTGATTTCACTTTCCCATTTCAATCCTAACCAAAATAAAAGCGCCATTAAAAAAGAGGACATTGCATATACTTCACCTTCCACAGCACTAAACCAAAAACTATCAGAAAACGTGTACGCTAACGAACCAACCAAACTACTTCCAAGAATTGCAATATAACTTCCTTCAGTAATTTCGCCTGATTTTTGAGCTATTTTTTGAGCCAAATTCGTGATGGTCCAAAACATAAATAAAATGGTAAATGCGCTTGATAATGCAGACATGAAATTTACCATTTTTGCTATTTCAGTTACATCAGTGGTAAACATGGCAAAGAATGCGCCCAACATCTGAAATAAGGGTGCTCCTGGTGGATGACCAACTTCCAATTTTACAGCTGTAGAGATGTATTCTCCTACATCCCAAGCACTTACTGTTGGTTCTATGGTTAAATAATAGGTAATTAATGCGATTCCAAATGTAATCCAACCTAAAATTAGATTCCATTTTTTAAAGTTTTCTGAGGTCATAAGATACTTTTAAACTAGTGGCGAATTTAACAATAAATATCAATAAAATAAGGATGTTACAAGATTTCTAACAATTTGCACTGTCATAAAACTTTGTTAAACCTAAAAATTACATAAAATTGTTTGCTAAATAAAAACTTTGCGTTAAATTTGCAACCGCTTAAAGAGCATTGGCCTATGGTGTAATGGTAACACACCGGTTTTTGGTACCGATTTTCAAGGTTCGAGTCCTTGTAGGCCAACTGCAAACCCTCATAATCATTTGATTTTGAGGGTTTTATATTTTATATTATTTTTTTGTGTCGGTATTTGTGTCTGTAAAACTTGATTGGGTTTTTATAAAAACTCTAAAATAATCTATAATTTTCGGATTTTTTTTTAGCGATTAAGCTCACTTCATACGGAAAAGCAACGTTTTTAATAGGAAAATGACGAATTTAACTCTGTTAATCCTCTTTTTTTAAGATAGTCGGCTTTTTTTTTTGACATTATTTGAATAGCTACAGTTGTAAATATTACAAACACATTATTATTTTTTAAGTGGATTATAAGAATTAAATTACCACTTAAAATTAATTAATTTTTGAAGGATAAAACCAACAACATATTATAAAAAAAATAGAATAAAATAAATGGAGGATTTGGAAGATGTAAAAAAGAGTTTAATCAGTAGAATTTTTAGTTATTAAAGTTGCAATATGTTTATTTAGGAGCGTATCACTCATTGTAACAATATTTACATCTTTTACCCAAAAATCTTTATCGTCCGTTACTAAAAAATAACCTCTCTTTTTACAAAGATTATAATAATAATAATCATTAAAATCAAGATTTATAGGTGGATTTGACATAACGTGCTTGAATTTAAATGTGCTACCAAATTCATCACTAATTAAGTCAATTGAAGTATTGTAACTTTTAATATCATCACAAATCAAATTGTAAGCTATTTGATAGTCTTGAGTATTTCTAAATACGTTTTTATAATAACCATCTGGCTCAACAAAACTTGGTGTTAACCTTTTAATAGAAATAATATGTTTTTCATAATACACCTCTCTTATAATTCTATTAATTACTTCAGACACTACCAAAGCTGGCAAGACAATTCGAGCCTTAGTATTATTTACTAACCTTTCAAAAAAAGCCAAGTAAGATTTATCTTTGTAGGACAATTTGTTTTTTGGTATCAATATCTTTAGCCAAATATTGGCATCTAAAAGATATTTTTCTTGATTTTTTACGCTATGAGATGATGCATTAGAGTAAGAATAATCCATAAAGAGTTACATAGAGTGCAGAGCATTGTCCACTAACACATCGTATTCATCACCCATTAGCGCATTTTCAATGACATCATTAACCTTGAGAGCAAACATTTGATTATCCTGTGGATATTCAAATTTTAATTTTTGTATGTTAACTGTATTAAGTATTGCATACTGACCTATACACTCATTAAGAAATAAAGTGGAAATATGTTTTAAGCCTACGAATGAAATTTCGATTTCTGAAGGTTTGTAGCCTTTGATTGCTTCAAAAACAGCAGTTCCATCAGAAATATTTGTTGCTAATTCTGACTTAATGGTATCTAAAACATTGATTTTCATAAGGTATGATAAAATATTGGGGTACACTGAACGTGTGTGCAAATGTACATTATTTGTAATTGAAAAACAAATTTAATATTGAGCCTACATAAGGATTGGGAAAGTGAAACTTTTTCATAACAGTTGATTCTAATTCCAAACTCCAAAATGTATCTCCAGTAATAATTTGAAAGTTTCCTTTCGTTTTATAAAAGTATGAATTTAAATTATATAATCCTAAACCACCTGGTCTATTTTTTTTTGTTGTATTCTTTTTTTCTAGAGCCCATTTAATTGCATCATAATCATTGTCAACAACACCTTTTGTCTTTTTTTCAATTTCTGGAAGAAAGCCTACACCTAAGTCGACCATAGAAAAAGTTAAAAACCCTTGTTTTGGATAATATTGACCACAAACGTAAAAAGGTTCATCGGATTTTGAATGGACTTGTATATTACAAAATACTTCTATTAGAGAATCTAAAATTATATTTTTATCATTTTCAGAAAAATTTGGCATTCCTCTATGTTTTAACAAATCATTTTCAATGTAATTGATAAAACCATCTTTATCTGTTGGTGAAAAACTTTTAAATGATACCGTAGATTGTTGTTCATTTGAGTAAGTCTCTTCGGATCGCAGAAAACCATTTCTAAATAATACATCAAAATGCTCTTCTAAAAATTTCATATCAGTAGAAAACTTTAGATTATTTTCCTTATTTAATTTTGCTAGGATACTCCCGAACAATGCACTTAAATTTGCATCAAACCAATTTAGGTCATAAAAATCAATATAAATAGTTTCATTATAATAATCTGATGCAGATTTGTAAAATTCAAATAGTCTTTTTATTCCAGAAAAGTCTGTATAAAAATTATCAGAAAGATGCAGTACTACTTTGTTTTCCATTGAATTGTTAAAAAATCGAAATTATATAAAATTTTTCAAAATTGTTTAATTATTTCATTTCTTTGAGTATGTCTAATAACTCAGCTACTGTTCTTGCTCCATCTAATTTATCACTTTTAAAAACCATAAAATAACGATAATTATCACCAGCTTTACCTGCCCACTTTTCTCCTAAACGAAGTTTTTGTTGACTATCTGACCCATCCAAATGGTCTCCTTTAGTCTCTATCAATATAGTTTTTCCATTCTTCATTTTTACAATAAAGTCAGGATAATGGTTTATGAAACCGTTAATTAAAAAACCTTTACCTCGTTCTAAGTTTCTATGCCAATAAACAACACTATCAAGGTTTGCTACTTCATTAATTACTTGCTTTTCAAAATCATTCATTTCTCCCTCTTCTAAATAAAGGTTTTTAGTAATACCTTTTAGTGGGTTTTTTGGACTAATTTTATTTAAAAATTTAAATGAAGGCTTACAAACAACAGTTCCTTTATCTAGTAATCTATCAAATTGTTTTTCAGAATAATTGTCTTTTAAAACATCAATTTTATTCTTAATCAGGCTTGCATAAAAAGGTTCGTTGTTTGTTATTTCTGCAACTTTTTCGCTATTCAAACCTTTAATAATTTTTCTTACATAAGCCACTATATGAGGTTCAGGAATTTGGTCTATTTTTTTTATTATTTTAGTTATGCGACCTGCTATTTGATTTATTTTTTGTTCAGGTGTAAGTGTTGACAGATATTCTGAAAATGCTTCTTTTAAGTGATTATCTGCATATTTATACTCAGGAACAAACTCATCTTTTCTGCCTTCAACCAAATCTATGCTTGCCATTTTTGATGCAATTCGTGTTAAATCAATATTACTATCTTGTTTATCTAATTCAAAACCTTCTAATAATAGATTTTTGGTCAAAGGAATTAAATTATCAGGTTCTATAAGAGATGGAACTGTTTTTATGTGAAAAGTTGGCAATACTTCATTTAGTGCTTCTTCTTTAAACACCTCTTTAATAGGAAATACTTTTATTTTATCTTTCAATTCAGTAGGTATTAAATTATCTTCTTTTTCCAGTTCGTCCATTTTTTTCTCAAACTCTGTATTTGTAACAGTTGCGAGTTTTAAGATGTCTTGAAATTGACTTGAACTCTTTTCAGAATCTGAATATTGTTTTACTTCTTCTAAATTAATTTCAACTTCATAATTATCATTTTCATTTGTTGTTGTTGAAGGCTGTTGTTGTTTTCCAAATAAATCTTCAAAACTATCTTTACCAACAATGGTCTCTATTTTTGATTCCAATTGTTGTTCATTAACCCTGTAATCTTTTGAGCTAAATCCTGATTTATTTAAGCCTAAAATAATTTTATCTAAAGTATCTAAGAAATTAATAGAGGAAGTAAAAACATAAGAATAATTCAATAAGTCCTCTTGATGTTTTGTTACATAAGGTAGTCGCAATATCCTACCTAAAATCTGCTCAACATCAATGGAGGATGATTTATTTGCCAATGAAGCTAAGATATAAGCAAAAGGACAATCCCAACCTTCTTTCAAAGCGTTTACAGTAATAATGTAACGAACTTCACAATTTCTACTCAACAAGTCTAAACTTTTTATCTCGTCTTTATTTGCTGTTTTTATTTTGATTTGATTTTCAGGTATGCCAATTTCTATAAGATTATTTTTAATTTTATCAAAAGTGATGTTATCATCATTTGTTTTTGGTTGTGCTTGAAATAATACAATTGGTCTAATATACTTGCCACCATTAGCTTCTTGCGTTTTAGCCTTAGCTTCAAGTGTTTTTTGCATTTGTATAGCACTACTCAACACTTCATTTGTATTTTGATGATTGTAAACAATTACAGGCAATTTTACCATATTGTTTTTCTTTAATTTAATAGCATCAACAAAACTTATGATATTACTCTTGTTTCTTGGAGTAGCAGTCAAATCAAATATAAAACTTGGATTGATGTTGTTTAACATTTCTATCCTTAAATCTGCTTCAAAATTGTGACTTTCATCAATAATGATAACAGGATTAAGATATGCAATTACTTGAATTAAAGCTGTATCATCAACATTTTCTAAATTTGCTTTTAAATCTCTAAAATGAGCACTAAATTCTGCTAAATTTTCATTTTCTCTATAAGCTCTAGGCAATCCTTTTCTTACAGTTTCAACGAACGATTGTACACTTAATACCAAAATGCTTAATTGCTCTTTAACTTCTACTGGATTAAACCCTTGACCAAACAATAATGCCTCTTTATCATAAACTTTTACATTTCCATTAAAATGGGCATCTATCTTTTGTCTATAAGGGTGTGATGTATCATTTAAGTTTTTAAAGGTCTGCTTTAAAATAGTGTCTGAAGGTACAAACCAAATTACTACTTGGGGTTTATCTAATGGAAAACTATTGAAGATAGGTTTTAGGGCATTACAAGCAATAAATGTTTTTCCTCCAGCTGTAGGCACTTTTACAGTTACTCTTGGTACACCTTTTATAGAATTGTCATAAGGTCTCAAAAAATTATCTTCTAAGGTTTGTAACGAAACCCCTTTGCTTTCCCAAAAGTTAGAAAACGCATTGCCAAGATGCCTTGTTGAATCAAGTTCTTCTAAAAACTGCGTAAGGTCATTTATTACCTCTTGTTGGTATTTTTTTAATTCCATTCTTAGAAACGTTTTATATCTCTTGGTATTTTTTTAAATATGATGTTTTTATTGAGCATATACGCTTCATCCAATAAACAGATGTCTGCATAAATGATGTATTGCTCTTGCAATTCTGAAATGATATTTAATGAATTATTGTCTAAAGTTGTTAAAATATCCTTTTCATAGTAAAAATAGTAACCTGTATCTTGATAATTATCTAATAGAAATTTAGCTTCCTTAGATTGTGGTCTTATAAGTGGTTGCTTAGTCTCCGTATAATAGATGTAATTTCTAATCTTATCTTCCCCTACTTCTTCATTTAAATTTTCATCGTCTTTGAATATTGGTTTGCCTAATTCGTAGAAATCAAATTCCCCACCTGTTCCTAATATATCAGAATAACCTTTAATTACTTTTTGAACTCTCATAGAAGTAATAGTTTCAACATAATCCATCATTTCAATTGAAATAAATTTCCTGTTTCTATCATCCTTTTTATTTAGATTCAAAACTGCATGAGCTGTAGTACCAGATCCAGCAAAAGAATCAAGGACTATAAAATTATCCCCATTTACAATACTTATTAAGTATTCAATAAGTGTTAGTGATTTTGGATAATCAAAATCGACCCCCATTTTTTTTAAAGCACTACTCATATTTTGAGTACTTCCCATATTAAATAGAGAACTCACAACATGACTTGCTTTTTTTCTGGACTTAATACTTTCAATGGCACCAGTCTTAGAAATAGTGAAAGATGTCTCTTGATTTTTACTGTCCTTTACTGTTTTAAATTTTCCTTTAATGAATTTTTCAAAAATACCTTTAGAACTCCAGCCACTTTTTACAATTACTTCATTAGTCAACTTATTATTTTTAATAATCGCATCAGACTGATAATGAGGCCATGAATTTGTTCTTGCTTTAATAATTCCATTTTTAATATCACAAGGAAAACCAACAGGTATAACAACCTCGCTTATTGGGTTTTTAGGTCCATTTTTAACAATGGTATTTTTAATTTCTGTTTTATAAAGTTTGCTATCTTCAGTTATATTAGGATCAATTATTTCGGGGTATTCAAACAGCTCACTATTTTTAGAGTAACAAAGTATATACTCATGGTTGATTTTTATTTTAGCTTGGTTATCAAAATTTCCATCTGTTCTCCAAGTGAAGTTTGTTATGAAATTATTCTTTGAAAATATTATATCACAGATATATTTTAAATTGTGATATTCATTATCGTCTATTGAAATAAATATTATACCATCTTCGCTTAATAATTTATGTAATAATTTTAGTCTTGGATACATCATACACAACCATTTGTCGTGCCTTGTAAAATCATCCCCTTCTTTGCCTACTACTTCACCTAACCACTTTTTAATTTTAGGATGATTAACATTATCATTATACACCCAACTTTCTTTTCCTGTATTATATGGTGGGTCTATATAAATACATTTTACTTTACCTTCATACTCAGGCAATAAGGATTTTAAGGCTTCAAGATTATCACCTTTAATGATTTTATTACCACTTTTTGTTTCCTCTTTTTGTTCTCCTTTATCTGTAAAGCCATATTTATGGTCTAGTATTTTGTAAGGAACATCTTGATGATGACTTACTACTTTTTCTTTACCTATCCAATGTAATGTTGGCATATTTTTATTTAAAATCTTTTGTTACTATTAAATTTTGCATTTGTTCAATCTATTAAGAAGTTTTTAAATTCTGTTGTTGTTTGATTTGAAAGTTGGCTTATGCCAATTTGATGGTTTTAGCTTGTTTTTCATAAGCCCAGTTCGTTTAATTAATTTCTATATGAACAATTTATTAATTAATATATTTCAACCATAAATTTGTCAACCGCTAATTTAATTAGTTTATTTTGATTTTATCAAAAAACTGCATTTAAAGCATATATTTTATCTACAAAGTTGCTGGAAATGGGTAAGTTCATTTATTTCTTAAAGTTGGAGTTTTCTATTTTTGTTGTTGCTTGTATCAAATAACTCTTTAAAATTTTGTTGAAACTGTTGATATAGAAAACAATGTTGTTGATTTTGTTGTTGATTTTGATGTTTTATGTTGGGTTAATTGTTTTTGATGTTGTTTGTCTTGTTGATATAATAGACAATTCTAGCAACAACAACACAGGATTGTTGTTGTTTCTTTCAAAATATATGTTTTTAGGGTGCTTTCGGCAATCAACAACAACAAAGAAGTTAATAAACATTATGGAACATACAGAAATGAAAAAATGTTGGGATGTTTATTTAGATTAGCAGGGTTAGGAAATTTAAACTTTAATATCAATTCCATTTTCATCTGTAAGTTGAAAAATTTTAATTAAATGAATGATGTTTGTATTTCTCTTTGCAAGTTTCTTTATGATTTTTTCGGTTGTTGTTGGTATCAGATTTACTGTTGATTTGTTTGTTTTTGATTGTTTATATGGTTTGTTATGTTTGATTTCGTTGGGAATTTCTTGAATATAGACATCCGCAAAATCAGTTCCTTTAGGATAATTTGTTTTTTCCAACCAATCATTAATTTTGATGTCAAAACCAATTTGATTGAGTTCGATTGCTGTATTCAGCCAAAAATGATATTCTGATTTGTCAGGAAATCCAATTATTTTGTAGTCTTTTAAGGGTTTTAAATATTCAAACTTAAAACCGCCTTTTGAGCCTGTTGCCAACCAAATGTATTCAGGTTTAAAAAAACTCATCAAAATTGCAGTTTTCTCTGATTCAACAATTGCAACAATTTTATCAGTAGTTTCATTTATCAAATGCAACCCAAACAAACATTGTTTTAATTGAAAGTTTGCTAATTTAAGTTCAGCTCTTACAGAACTGATAAATGGTTGTTTATTTTCGATCTCATTTTTATACATTCTTTTTCCTGTAAACGGATTGTATAACATAATTTTTCCATGTCGTATTTTCTGTTCGTTATCAATTTGCCAAAAAACGGTTGCTCCTTTCCACTTTTTTGATGTACCAATTAAATATTTTTTGATTGCCACTTTTGTAGCATCAACACCAAACAAAGATTTTAGAAACTGAACAAATTTATTTTCATTGAAATTACGACCACTTTGGCTTACTAATTTTGGGTCATGATAACTTATTGGTTTACTTTCTTTGTAAATAAATGGAATATCTCTATTCCAGTCATTGAAATCACTGTCAGGAAAAAAAGTCTTTAAGCAAGAAAAACAATGTCCCTTAACATCAAAATCAACAAACGGAACAAACTTATTATCATTGTTTTTTTTACCACAAGGACAATATTGTATTCTGCTTCTTTTTCTATCAAGTTTATATTTATGTTCCATTATATTATTTGTTTATTGGTAATGGTGGTAAACGTGGTAATTCTCAATAATATCAATGGGTTTAACATTTTTTGTAATGGTAAACAATGGTAAACGTGGTAAAGTGAAAACTACTTATTATCAAATATTGGTAAACGTTGGTAAACAATTGGTAAACTTATAATTTTGTAAAATACTGTAATTCATATATTTAAAACAAACATTACCAGCTTTACCAACATTACCATTAAATTATTAATTTTTTATAGTTTCCTTTTGAATCTAATCTCTTAAATAATTTGTTATTATTTAAAAATCTTCCAATAGAACCCCCTTTTATTCCATAATGATTGAATAGAGGTATAACATCAATTCTTTTAAATTCGAGAGGTAACTCATTAATCAATTCAATTTTCGTAGTAGGTAAATCGTCTAATGGATTTGTTGATATAATTTTATCAAAAACTTTAAGAGCATTCATTCTAAAATATTCTACAAGTTTAATAGCTTTAATAAGGCTATTGTCAGAAATGGTGTCTCGAAATTCATTTTCTGTAGCCTGAAAAATCATTTCAATAACCAGGGCTAATCGCCAAACGTAGGATTCTAATTTTGCTTGAATACAAGTTTCAACATCATCATCATAGGAATTTTTTACTGCTTTATGTTGCCAATCTTGATATATTTTAATTTGATTCTCATTAATTCTCAATGTAGTTTCACTTACATCAAATAGATTATTTATTAATCTAGAATAGTTTTCTATATGTTGTGGCTCAATATTTTTGCCAGTGAATAAGTTTGGTTTTATGTTTGTTGGATATATCAGAAGCATACGTGGTAAAAATCCATCATCATCTCTGCCATTTAAAGCAAGTTCTTTCAACCTTCTTGGTTGTAAACCTCCAATAATATTTACATTTGATTTTTCAACTCTTGCAGGGGATTTTGAAACTCTATCTGCTGTAACAACATCGCCATTCCAAGACTCTATATATTTTTGTTGGTCTCCTCCATTTTTGTATTGATCAAAGCTATTTATCCAACCAATTAATTCATCTTTAAAAATTAAGGCACCTTTGGGATTATATTTAAGTGTTTCAGTTAGTTTTTCAATTGTAAAATCGGTAAGTATTGATTTAATATAAATTGGTTTTTTGCCTTTTTTTTCTTCTAACTCATAAGATTCTTCAAGTTTTATAAACTCTTCGTAACTTTTTTTGTCTTTTTCTTCTATTGGTTTTTTCGAGAACTTTAATGGATGGGTTTTTCCTATTCCTGAACGTCCAATAATTGCTAACCACAATATAGGTTGACTTGGATAAGAACCATTGAACAAAGAAACTGAGGTGCCAATTGCAGTTGCGCATATTGACAAAATTCCTGCGCTAAAAAAATCTGGATTGAAGCCAACTGTTTCTTCGGCATTTTTAATTAGAGATTGAATTTCTTGTGGAAAAATATCAATAGGAAAGCTCTTGCCAGTGCTAAACTCTTGGTCAATTTCGTTGCCCATTTCGTCGGTAACAGGAGGTGTATTTGAAGTTTTTTCGCTATCTTGCACTTGATTTTTAACCGAATCTTGGGTGCTATTTATAGTGCCCTTTTCTTTTTTTGACTGTTCCATAACTAAAAATTGATTTTAGTTAATGCTTGCTCAACCTCGCTTAGCTTGAATCTTTTCTTGTTTCCAATTCTGTAAGCGATTAAAATTTTTCTCTTTGTCCAATCATCAACAGTTACTAAAGAAACTGATAGTATTTTTGCTACTTCATTTCTTGTGATCCATTCAGTAGGATTCTTTGGATGAAAGGTTTCTTTGTAAGTGTTTAAAACTCTCTCTAATGCGAGTGAAATTTTGTTTGTTAAATCCTCAGGATTAACATCATGTACTTGGGTAATTTTGTTGGTTTCCATAAATTTTATAATTATTTACGGCAAATTTCCAACATCTAGTTTCATAATATATTCCCTGAAAATGTTACTTTGTTCCCTGAAAATGTTTTTTTATTCCCTGATAAAAAATTAGTCAAATTTGAGTAAGATCAAACTAAATTTGATTTTTCTCTAAAAAACTTTGTGCAGTTGCTTCATGGTTACCTCCGCTTGATAGTCTCTCTGAAAGAGGGATATTAAATTCTTTTCTTAACATATCTATAAAGTTTTTTTTGAGCAAATTGTATGTAAAGGCATTATAATTTTCATTTTTATCTTCTTTTGCCACTTTAAAGTAAGCATTACAAAGAGGTTGAAATCTTCCCTTAATAGGTCTATTTTCTAAATCGACACCATTTTTTTCTCTTAAAAACTTGAAAAACATTTCTTCGGCTTTTAAATTTGGGAAAACTAATGGGTATTTTGATTCAATATCTGTTTCTTCTATGCTGTTTATTTTGGTTTTCTCCTCTTCTTTATTGTTTATCTCTTGAATTTTTAATAAACAAAATTCCATCATGTATTCAAGGTCAATAATTTTTTTCCATTCTTTGAAAGGTTCTTTAGTATAAAAATTAAATAAATTATTATTCAAATAGTCTAAGACATCTTTGTTTCCTATGCTTATTGATAGAACATAACTGAAACTAGTATCATTTTGAAGCATTTTTAAAAAACCAATTTTAAGAGAATTATCAAATCCTAATGATGAAATACTTAACCAATTGTCAATTCCTATTTTAATATGGTCTTTTTTAAATTTAGCATATTTCTTTTTTAAGTATTTTATTTTGTCATTGTCATTTAAGCATTTACTTAAATATATTTTCATTTTTTCTACGTTTCCAAAAAGTATAAATTCTGTTTGAATCAGTAAAAAATTAGAAATCATTTCTTTATAAATATTATCATTAAATACGTAATTTTTATAAGATTGAATAAAGTTAGACTCTTCATTTAACTTAAATATAATTCCTGCAATATGCTCTTGTTTTTCAACTAATATTTTATCTTTTATAAGTAAATGGAAAATTTCCTTATTAATAGTGTCATGCTTACCATCAAACCTTCCCAAGAACTCTCTTTTTAATAGGGCTTCTATTTGCATAATTGTAATTTTAAAATTTATTGAAAAAAAGAGCTTTCGGCAATCTTTAAAGCTCTCTCATCAGCAGTTATTTTTATATAATCGAGAAAGACTTTTTCGGAGGTATGTCCACTTATAGCCATGATGTCTAGTTTAGCCATTCCTGCCAAATAAGCATTTGTGCAAAAAGAACGTCTTGCGGTATGATTTGATATTAACTCATGTTTTTTCTTATCTTCAATAATTTCTTTACCGCCTTTTATCTTTTTAACTACAACAATATCAAATAACTTTGCATCCTTACCTATTTCCTTTAACTCTAAATTGATTGTCTGTTCTGGCATATACTTGGGCAAATCGCCATTGTTTTTTTCTAAGATTTTTTCAACTATTGGATGAATAGGAATTGGTAAATATTTTCCTGTTTTATTTACTATTATTTTAAAAAATCGTTTACCATTAATCTCCTGAATATTACTTTTAGTTAATCTATTAAAATCGGAAACTCTTAAACCAGTATATGCACCAATCAAGAAAAGATTTCTTGCGTTGTCCCTTTTTGCATCTGTGTTTAGGTCTAAATCAATAATTTTCTTTAATTCTGTTTGATTTAAATATATCTGAGTAGATTTTGCGCTAGGCTTTATAAATCTTCTGCTTCTAAAACTTAAGTTAGTATTAAGATTTTCTTCGGTAGCTGCATTCATAAACACTTTTAACTGTTTAATAAATTTGCCCATCGTGTTTAAAGAAAAATCACGACCTTCAAGGTATTCAATAAACAAATTATAAAAGTCCATGTTGATTGAATCAAAACTTATTCGGTAATTGCAATTTTTCTCGAAATCTTTTAAAAGTTCTATGGTTCTATTATACTCGTTTATGGTTCTAACAGAAAGTTTTCTTCCTGTATTATCAATTACTCTGTTTTTTGATTGCTCAATATATTGAGTTGCGAAAGTGTAAAATGTTAGCTTTTCTTCTTTAAGATTTTTACCAAAGTAAATATCAATGTCTTTTTTAAGTTCTTGTTCAATTTCTAAAATTTCAAATGTATTGTAGTCAGAGATTTTTTTTAAGACAAAACTTTTAAAGTCTGAAAGTTTTTTATTGATGTTGTCTTTCATGTCAGAAACATCAGCCATGTTCCTTACTTTTTGATTTGCATCATCCCAAAATTTTGGATGGATTTTTAATTTAGTTGCTCCTCTTATTCTAGTTTTTGCAGATAAATTTATAGCAAAATAGATGGTAACAAATTTTGTTGCTTTTTTATTTCTAAGAAGAAATTTAACCGAAGCCATGAAGTGTAATTTTTAACCATTTCAAATGTAAGTTAAATTATTTATTGTGTCGGTATTTGTGTCGGTTTTTTCTTCTTTTTACTTTGTTTTACCTTCATTCACTTTGTTAAATGTTTCGCAAACCCTTTATTTATAAGGAAAAATATCATATTTAAAAAAGGGTAAAAATGGCTTGCTAGTCCTTGTAGGCCAACGAAAAAGTCTTAACAGAAATGTTAAGACTTTTTTTATGCTGTTAAAAATTCTTTCAATTCTTGAAAAGAGCTTATTTTTTTTGCAACTTTTTCTTTGGTCATGATTTGTTGAATTTGCTCAGGAATGGCAACTTTTACTGGCAAGGTTTCTTCAACAATGTCCAAAAATTTTACAGGATGAGCAGTTTCTAAAAAAACACCAAATTCGGTTGTTTTCAAACCATATTTTTGCAATCCCAAATAACCCACAGCGCCATGAGGATCAGCAATGTATTGAGAAGTTGCATAGATTTTTTTCATGGCTTCACGTGTTTCATCATCCGTAAAACTATAGGAAGAAAAATTGGATTTTAATGTTTCGAAATTATTGTCAAAAAGTTCTTGAATTCTGATAAAATTACTTGGATTTCCCACATCCATCGCATTTGAAATAGTTGGTTTTGAGGGTTTTGAAACATATTTTCCTTCAATTAAATAGTTAGGAACAGTATCATTGATGTTGGTTGCTGCAATAAAATGTTTGATGGGTAATCCTAATTTTTGTGCAACAATTCCTGCGCAAATATTTCCAAAATTTCCACTTGGAACCGAAAAAACAAGCTCTTTATTGAGTTGTTTTAAAGACTTATAAGCAAAGAAATAATAAAACATTTGTGGCAACCAACGTGCAATATTGATGGAGTTTGCAGAGGTTAATTTTTTGGTAATTTCAGCATCTAAAAAAGCGGTTTTTACCATTTCTTGGCAATCATCAAAAACACCATCAACTTCAAGCGCAGTTATGTTTTGACCCAAAGTTGTCAATTGTTTTTCTTGAATATCACTCACTTTTCCTGACGGATATAAAATGACTACATTCACGCCTTTTGTTCCTAAAAAACCGTTGGCAACTGCACCTCCAGTATCTCCTGAAGTAGCTACTAAAACAGTCACTTCTTCTGGGTTATTTTCATTAAAATACTCCAAACATTTTGCCATGAATTTGGCACCCACATCTTTAAAAGCCATGGTTGGTCCATGAAATAATTCTAAGGAACCACAATTTTTATCAATCGTAATTATTGGAAAATCAAACGTAATTGTTTCCGCAATGATTTCTTTTAATTTCTCATCAGGAATTTCATCACCAACAAACTGTTTAATGGCCTCAAAAGCAATTTCATGATGAGAATATTTTTCAATATTTTCAATGTAATCAGTAGCAATTGGACTTATTTTTTCAGGAAAATACAATCCTCTATCAGGAGCAATTCCACTGATTACTGCATTTTTAAAACTGCTTTTTGGCGATTTGTGATGTAAACTATAATATTTCATATTAAATTTTTTCAAGAATTTTTATGCCTTCTTTATTCACTTTTGAGATAAATGCAGTGGCTTCAATTCCTGTATTTTCATAATTATTTTTGATGGCATCCAATACTTTTTCGGCAATTTCATCTCCTTTGCAAAGTGCAAAAATAGTAGGTCCAGAACCACTGATTCCTGCGCCTAAAGCACCTGCTTTTAGGGCATTATTTTTTACCAAATCAAAATAAGGGATGAGTTTTTTGCGATAAGGTTCTACAATAATATCCACCAAAGAATGCCCAATCAATTCGTAGTTTTCAGCATACAAACCTGCAATTAATCCACCCACATTTGCCCATTGTGTTACTGCGTCTTTCAATGGAATTTCTAAAGGTAAAACCTCTCTTGCATCTTTGGTTTTAATTTCAATTTGTGGATGAATTGCCACAATTCTCAATTCCTCAGGAACAGGTAATTTGATGATTTCTAACGGATGGTAACTTCTCACTAAAATAAATCCACCATATGTTGCAGCGGCTACATTATCAGCAATTTGCGAACCACAAGCGACTTCTTCTCCAAACATGGCAAATTTTGTCAATTCAAGTTCAGAAAACCTTTTTTCTAAAAATTGATTTGCGCCAAAAGCAGCACCTGCAGCACTTGCAGCACTACTTCCCAAACCACTTCCTGGCGAAAATCCTTTGTGAATGGTCAATGAAATTCCAAAGTCAGCATTGGCTTCAAGGAGCATTTTTTTTACAACGGCACTTGCGGCATTTTGATCAACATCATACGTTAAATTGGCTCCTGTAATTTGAGTGATTTTCACGCCTTTTTCGATGGTTTTTGTGAAAGTCATTTCGTCACCAACTGCATCAACTGCAAATCCAAGTGAATCAAATCCACAAGAGACATTGGCAACTGTTGCTGGGGAAAATATTTTTAGATAGTCCAAAGGGTTAGAGTTTAAAGTTTAAAATTTAAAGTTCAAAATTAGTAATTAATCAATCGTAATTCCTAATTCGTAATTCGTAATTAATTATTTCCAATTCGTATCACATCTGCAAAAATTCCAGAAGCAGTAACTTCTGCTCCAGCTCCAGCTCCTTTTATCAACAAGGGATTTTTTGAATATCTGTCTGTGAAAAATAAGACAATATTATCACTTCCTTCCAAATTATAAAAAGGATGTTCAGCAGGAATTTCTTGCAAACCCACATTGGCTTTTCCATCAATAAATTGAGCGACGTATTTCAATCGACAATTTTTTTCAGATGCTTTTTGAAATAGATTTTGAAAATGAGATTCATAGTTCACTAAAGATTTGAAAAATTCATCATTATTAGTTGTTTGCAAACTTTCTAAAGGTAAAAATGAATTATTTTCTATGTTTTCTAACTCTAAATTTGAACCACTTTCGCGCGCTAAAATCAATATTTTTCGAGAAACATCAATGCCGCTCAAATCAATTTTTGGGTCTGGCTCAGTATATCCTTCTTTTTGGGCTTGCAAAACAACATCATGAAACGAAGTCTTTTCAGTAAAATTATTAAAAACAAAATTCAAACTTCCTGATAAAACTGCCTGAATTTTATGAATGCTATCGCCAGAATTTATCAAATTTTTTAGTGTATCAATAATTGGTAAACCTGCACCCACATTGGTTTCAAACAAAAATGGAGCATTGTATTTTCTAGAAATTGTCTTTAAATTTTTATAATTCTCTAAATTTGACGCGCAAGCAATTTTATTGCAAGTAACCACCCCAATACTTTCTCTTAAATAGTGATGATACATATTCGCAACATGCTCATTGGCAGTATTATCAATAAAAACGGAGTTTCTAACATTGATTTCTTTCACTTTTTCAAAAAACAATTCCAAACTAGTGGATTCCCCATTTTCAAGAGCATTTTTCCAATCGGATAAAGAAATACCGTTTTTATCAAAAATCATTTTTCTAGAGTTGGAAATTCCAATTACTCGAATGTTGAGTTTTAAATGCTCTTTCAAATGATTTTTTTGCTGATGCAATTGTGCTAAAAATCGCTCTCCCACATTGCCAACACCAGTTACAAAAAGATTTAATTGTTTTATTTTTTCTTCAAAAAACTGCTCATGTAATGTATTCAATGCCTTTTTTGCATCCTTTTTGTGAATCACAGCAGAAATATTTTTTTCAGATGAACCTTGCGCAATTGCTCTAATATTTACATTGTTTTTTCCAAGAGCGCTAAACATTTGCCCGCTCAAACCTTGATGATTTTTCATGCTTTCGCCAACCACAGCAATGATTGCCAAATCATTTTCAACAATAACAGGTTTTATTTTTTTACGATCTATTTCAGTACTAAAAGTTTCTTCTAAAAAAAGTTTGGCTTTTGGAGCATCATTCTCATAAATCCCCACACAAATCGAATATTCTGAAGAGGCTTGCGTGATAAAAATCACATTGATTTTTTGTTGAGAAAGTGTTTCAAATAGCCTTTTTGAGAAGCCAGGAATTCCAACCATTCCTCCACCTTCTAATGTTATCAAACTGATATTTTCAATATGCGAAATTCCTTTGACTGCGCCATTTTTCTTTGGATTATTTGAAATTAACGTACCAAAATGTTCGGGTTCAAAAGTATTTTTAATTCGGATTGGAATTTCTTTTCGCAAAGCTGGTTGAATCGTTGGCGGATACAGTACTTTTGCACCAAAATGTGATAATTCCATAGCTTCTTCATACGAAATTTCTTTGATGGCAAATGCTTGTTTTACAATGGTTGGATTGGCAGTAAACATGCCACTTACATCTGTCCAAATTTGCAATTCTTCAGCATCCAAAGCAGCAGCAAAAATTGCTGCAGAATAATCAGAACCTCCTCTTCCTAAGGTGGTGATTTCACCAATAGAATTTGAAGCAATGAATCCGCCTAAAAGCGTAACTTGATGACTATTTTGATTGAAAAAATTGACAATATTGGTGTTTGTTTTGGCAAAATCTACTTGCCCATTTAAGTAATTGTTATCTGTTAAGATGAGTTTATTACTTTCAAAATGAGTAGCATCAAACAATTCTTTTGCGGCGTTTGCAATGATAAAAGAAGACAATTTTTCTCCAAAACTTGACACTTTTGCCAAGGTTTTATCAGACAATTCTTGCAATAAATAAATGCCTTCATATATTGATAATAAGCTGTTAAAGAGTGAGTTTACTTTTTCTAAAACAATTTCTACGTCGTTTTGAATCAATTCATTGATGGTTTGAAGATGCAATGCTTTGATGCTTTCCAATTGTTGTTTTGCCATAGAAATATCTTGTAAAGCATTGTTTGCACCTGCCAATAAATGATCCGTTGTTTTTCCGAAAGCAGAGACAACTACAACAATTTTTGATTCTTGTGATGCTTTCTCAACAATGTGTAATACTTTTTTTATGTTTTCTGAATTGGCTACTGAGGAGCCTCCGAATTTTAATACTTTCATCGCTTAAAGGATAAATAGTTTGATTGATTTTTTAATTGATTTTTATTTCGATTTTCATCGAAAAAATAACTATAAGTTGATATAAATAGTGAGAACCCCTAAAGGGTAAATGTAGTTGTAGTTGTGAAAGTCGTTTGTTTTGCGAAGTTGCAAAAAACGGCATTCATCTGAATAAGATTGTTATGTGAATCTGAAAAACTCATGCAGCAAAAGTAATAGTTATATTTATTTTCGCAACCTTACATGATGTTTTTTTTGAAAAACAAGCAAATTAATGTCAATTCAGGAAAAAGAGAGTTAATAAATTGCGATAATCTATTTTTTTTGAATATAATTTGATTTTTCCTTAATGATTGTGGCTATTGATTTATTTTCGATTTTACTTTCTAACCAAGACAAAATATCCAAATATAAAAAAGCTCTTTTTTCATAAGGATGATCTTCATATTTTTTCAATCGAGTATGAATTTTCTTGAATTCGTTCTTGATTTCATGTGGAAAAACATCGCTCAAATCTCTAATAGAAGTGATAAATTCTTTCTGAACTTCTTGTAAGTTTTCCATTTTTATCAAGAATTTATAGGTGTCCAAAAACTGTCTTTCCAAATCATAATCTAAGCCACATTCATAATGAGCAATCAAGTTTAACACTCTTGCAAAACACTGTAAATCTTCGCCAGCATTTAGATTTTTTGAATGAATAATCTTTTCTAAATACTTGATACAGAGTTCGTTTTTGCCCATTCCAAAATACAAACAAGCAATTTTATAATACAACATTACAATGTGATGCGAATCTAATCTGGTTTTATAGTTCTCAATTTTTTTATTGATAATTGCCACCAAATATTCGCCTTCTGCAAAAGTGGCTTCCAAGAAATGCAAATGCAATTTATTCGCATATAAATACTGAAAAATCAACACTTCAGTATTGGTATTTAAAGGAACATAATCTAGTGCAACATCCTCTTCAAAAGTGCGCAATTCTTCTTTGAAAGTGCTAATTTTCTTAACAAAAAAGGACGCTTCTAATAAGTAATTTTTCCCTTTCAAATAAAAAACAGGATGCAATGCAATGAGTTTTTTGTTTTCTTGAAAAAGCCCAACCCATTTTTTGGCATATTTGTAACTCTGTAAAAAATCTTGCGTTAAAAAACTAAACCACAAATGCGATTTATACAACCACAATTTTTCTCTAAAACCAAAAGTATTGAAATCGTATTTGGGTAACTTGCTGTAAAAATACGAGTTGATAAATTCCAATTCTTCATTGTTTTTTACATAGCCATTTTGTAACAAATGACTGTACAATTGCAATGATAAATTGGATAGCTTGCTAGCAATTACATTTTGTTGACTAAGTGTTTTTGCTTGCTCAGAAAGTTGGTCAGCTCTGTTGCTTAAACTTCGTGTAATGTATTGTGTTTCAATTACCTTTTCGAGTTCTACAATTTCGTAAGCAATGTTTTTTTCTTCATTTTCGAGGGCAAAAGTTTTGGCTTTATCCAGCAATTTTAAACTTTGTTTGTACAATCCTTTTTGATACAAAACGGTTGCAAAATCCAATTGTTCTCTAATTTGAATTCGGATATTTTTATGAGCAGGATTTAGTCGAAGACTGATGAGAATTTGTTTGTATAAATGTGCTTTTAAATTGGAAAGTTGTTGTTTGGAAACAATGCCACTTTTGATAATTTCCTTTTCATTATAAACTTTTAGCTTTTCTAAAAACTTAAAAAGTGAAAAAAACTTAGCATCAATATTGCCACCCAACCTTCCTACATACAAATTAAATTGTCTTTTTTCGGACTTTGTCAATGACTTTATCAACACAAAAAGGGCATCATTTTGTTGATTGGCTAATGTAATGTTTTTGCTCATAACTATCTAAAAAACAATATATTAAGATATAACTTTAAAGGTTTAGATATCGTGCAGAAACCAATAATTTTAATATAATTGATACTGCAATTGCTACTTTTGGTAGTTCACAAAGATAATCTTTAGAAAAGTTATGCAAGATAATAAAGTACAAATTTTTGATACAACGCTTAGAGATGGAGAACAAGTTCCTGGATGTAAATTGGACACAAAACAAAAATTAATCATTGCTGAAAGGTTAGATTTACTAGGTGTAAATGTGATTGAGGCTGGTTTTCCTGTCTCAAGTCCTGGAGATTTTATATCGGTTTCTGAAATCGCAAAAATTGTAAAAAATGCGACTGTTTGTGGTTTGACAAGAGCTGTTGAAAATGACATTAAAGTGGCAGCAGAGGCTTTAAAATATGCAAAGTTTCCTAGAATTCATACAGGAATAGGAACAAGTGATTCTCATATCAAATTCAAATTTAATTCCACCAGAGAAGAAGTTATTGAACGAGCAATCAAAGCAGTTTCGTATGCAAAATCATTTGTAGAAGATGTGGAGTTTTATGCAGAAGATGCAGGAAGAACAGACAACGAATTTTTAGCAAAAGTATGTGAAGAAGTGATCAAAGCTGGAGCAACTGTGTTGAATATTCCTGATACAACAGGCTATTGTTTGCCAGAAGAATATGGAGCAAAAATGAAATATTTACGAGAAAATGTCAAAGGAATTGAAAACGTCATTCTTTCTTGTCATTGTCATAATGATTTAGGAATGGCAACTGCCAATTCAATTGCGGGTGTGATTAATGGTGCTCGTCAAATAGAATGTACCATCAATGGTATTGGAGAACGTGCTGGAAACACAGCGTTAGAAGAAGTGGTGATGATTTTAAAACAGCATCCCTATTTGAATTTAGAGACGAGTATCAATACCAAATTATTATACGATACCAGCATTTTAGTTCGTGAAAGTATGGGAATGCCTGTGCAACCCAACAAAGCAATTGTTGGCGCAAACGCATTTGCTCACAGTTCAGGAATTCATCAAGATGGGGTTATCAAAAACAGAGAAACTTACGAAATCATGAATCCTGAAGATGTAGGAGTTACTGAAAGTGCCATTGTTTTAACAGCAAGAAGTGGAAGAGCAGCTTTGGCGTATAGAGCTAAAAAAATTGGCTATGAATTGACTAAAGTTCAATTGGATGTTGCTTACGAGACTTTTTTATCAATTGCTGATAAACAAAAAGAAGTGAAAGATCAAGACATTCATGGAATCATGAAAAAAGTAAATGAATTCTCAAATATTGAAATGATATAAAAAGAATCAAATTTTGTCTTCAGAGGTAGTTGAATACCATAACTTTTTTTGAGAAATCAATCAACCAAAAAAACAGTTCAACTACCTTTTTTAAAACAAATTTCAATAAAAAATTACAATGAAAATTACAATTGCAGTGATTCCAGGAGATGGAATTGGTCCAGAAGTCATCAATCAATCCAAAAAATCGTTGGATGCTATTGCAGATACCTACAATCACGTTTTTTTATACAAAGAAGCTGAAATGGGTGCTTGTGCCATTGAAAAAACAGGCAATCCTCTTCCCGAAAAAACCATCGAAATTTGTAAAAAAGCAGACGCTATTTTAGTTGGTGCCATTGGCGATGCAACTTTTGATAACAATACTGCAGCAAAAATCACACCTGTTCAAGGTTTGTTGCGTTTGCGCAAAGAATTGGGTTTATTTTGCAACATTCGTCCTATAAAAGTATATGATGGTTTGTTAAATAATTCGCCACTAAAAAGAGAATTTATTTCAGGAACAGACATTTTGATTTACAGAGAATTGACTGGTGGTATTTATTTTGGAATCAAAGAATTGAGCGATGATGGACAAAATGCCTTTGATGGTTGTTCTTATTCTGTGGATGAAATTTCGAGAGTTACACATTTGGCATTCAAATCTGCTCAAAAAAGAAAGAAAAAACTCACCTTAGTGGATAAAGCAAATGTTTTAGAAACTTCACGTTTGTGGAGAAAAATAGTGACTGAAATTGCCAAAGAATATGCAGATGTTACTTTAGAATATTTGTTTGTTGACAATGCAGCCATTCAAATCATTTTAAATCCAAAACAGTTTGATGTGATTCTTACTGAAAATTTATTTGGTGATATTATTGCAGATGAAGCAAGTGTAATCTCTGGTTCAGTTGGTTTATTAGCATCAGCTTCTATTGGTAAAAAAAGTGGTTTGTTCAAACCAATTCATGGACATTTGTCACATTTGAAAGGAAAAGATATTGCAAATCCATTAGCGTCAATTTTGTCAGCTTCTCTGATGTTGCAGCATTTAGGATTGCACGAAGAAGCATTTGCGATAGAAAGAGCTGTTGAAAAATCCATTCTTTTAGGCATCACAACAGAGGATATTAAAGGAAAATATAATTATGTAGCAAGTACTTCAAAAGTAGGGGATTTTATTGCAGATTATATTGCCAATCAAGAAGATAGCAATCTGAATTTTCAAAATATTCACATGGGTCAAAGCACCATAATTTAAAGTAAATAATCAGTAATCAAGTATGATTCCCTCAAGACAAGAGGGTTTTTTTATCAACTAATTTTTAAGATTGAATTTCATAATAAAATATAATTAAATTATTAAAAACCAAATAGTTACTATTTTTTTTCAACACATGGATTTAAAAGAGTTTATTGAAAAAATGCTAACAAAATTTGACAATCATTCTATTTTTGCTAACAAAACGAAGTTTTTACTACATGAATTTAAATAAACACAGCAGAAGATTAACACAAGATGAATCGCAACCAGCTTCTCAAGCAATGTTGTATGCAGTTGGTTTGACAGACGAAGATATGCAAAAAGCCCAAGTAGGCATTGCAAGCACAGGATATGATGGAAATCCTTGCAACATGCATTTAAACAAGCTGAAAGATGAGGTAAAAATAGAGTGCAACATTGCAGGTTTAGTAGGTTTAGGATTTAATACTATTGGAGTTTCTGATGGAATTTCCATGGGAACTTCAGGCATGAATTATTCCTTAGTTTCCAGAGATATTATTGCAGATTCTATAGAAACTGTGATGAACGCACAAAGTTATGATGCGTTAATTGCGATTGTTGGTTGTGATAAAAACATGCCAGGAGCCATTATTTCCATGTTGCGTTTGAATCGTCCTTCTATTATGATGTATGGAGGAACCATTGCTTCTGGAAATTACAAAGGAAAAAAACTCAATATTGTTTCTGCTTTTGAGGCTTTAGGTCAAAAAGTTGCAGGAGAAATTGATGAAAACGAATATAAGGAAATCATCAAAAAAGCCATTCCTGGAGCAGGTGCTTGTGGTGGAATGTATACTGCAAATACGATGGCATCAGCGATTGAATGTATGGGGTTTGCATTGCCTTACAATTCCTCAATTCCTGCTGAAAATCCACATAAATTATCGGAAGCAGAAAGAACAGCTTTGGCAATTAAAAATTTATTGGAATTGGATTTAAAACCTTTGGATATCATCACTAAAAAATCTATTGAAAATGCGATTGCTTTGGTAAATGCTTTGGGTGGTTCTACGAATGCAGTATTGCATTTCTTGGCAATTGCACATGCAGCAGATATCGAATTTACCTTGGAAGATTTTCAAAGAGTGAGTGACAAAACACCTTTGATTGCCGATTTAAAACCTTCTGGAAAATACCTGATGGAAGACGTTCACGGAATTGGAGGAACTCCAGCTATCATGAAATATTTGTTGGATAATGGCTATTTACATGGAGATTGCATGACAGTTACAGGAAAAACATTGGCAGAAAATTTAGCCAATTTAAAAGCGATTGAATTTGATTCGCAAAGTGTTATTTTCCCCAAAGACAAAGCCTTAAAATCATCAGGAAATATTCAAATTTTATATGGAAATCTGGCAGCAGAAGGTGCTGTCGCTAAAATTTCCGGAAATGAAGGATTGCTTTTTGAAGGAAAAGCAGTAGTTTATGATGGTGAACAAGCTGCAAATACTGGAATTTCAAATGGTGAAGTTGCAAAAGGAGATGTTGTTGTCATTCGTTATGTTGGCCCAAAAGGTGGTCCAGGAATGCCAGAAATGTTAAAACCAACTTCTTTAATCATGGGTGCAGGTTTGGGAAAAACGGTTGCTTTGATTACTGATGGACGTTTTTCAGGAGGAACACATGGTTTTGTGGTAGGTCATATCACGCCAGAGGCACAATCTGGAGGAAATATTGCACTTATAAAAACGGGAGATAAAATCAGAATTAGCGCTGAAGATAATTCCATAAACGTGCTGATTTCTGAGGAAGAATTGGCTGAAAGAAAAGCAAATTGGGTTGCACCAGCTTTAAAACACAACAAAGGAATTTTATACAAATACGCAAAAACAGTGGCATCTGCATCCAAAGGATGTGTAACTGATTTGTAAATAGAATATTGAAAATAGAACAAAGAGTAAAGAATATAGAAAATACAAAAGGCAAAAGTCTTTGTTCTTTTCTCTTTCTTCTCTGATAAAAAAAAGACACAAGAAAAAAGAGAAAAGAAATAAGGATAACATCTTTATTCTATTTTCTTTTTCTTTCATCTCAAAATAGAAAATATGGAAACACAAACCATAACAAAGAGTGAAAAACTAACCAAAACCACCATGCGAATTTCAGGCTCTGAGGCCATTGTTCGTTGTTTGATTGAAGAAGGTGTTGATATTATTTACGGGTATCCTGGAGGCGCAATTATGCCAGTGTATGATGAATTGTTCAAATTTCAAGACAAAATTCATCATGTATTAACTCGTCATGAACAAGGTGCAACTCATGCAGCACAAGGGTATGCACGGATTTCTGGAAAAGTGGGTGTTGCCATTGCAACTTCTGGTCCTGGAGCAACCAATTTAATTACAGGAATTGCTGATGCTCAAATAGATTCAACGCCTATGGTTTGTATCACAGGGCAAGTAGCTTCTCATTTGTTAGGAAGTGACGCTTTTCAAGAAACAGATATCGTAGGAATTTCTACGCCAATTACCAAATGGAATTGTCAGGTTACAAAAGCAGAAGACATTCCAAGTGTCATTGCCAAAGCTTTTTACATTGCAAAAAGTGGCAGACCAGGACCTGTTTTGATAGATATTACCAAAGATGCTCAGTTTAGCGAATTTGATTTTTCGTATGAAAAATGCACCAAAGTTCGCAGTTATAATCCTGTTCCAAAAACGGATATTGCTACTGTTGAAGAAGCTGCAAAACTCATCGACGCTGCAAAAAAACCATTCATTGTTTGGGGACAAGGAGTTATTTTGAGCAAAGCTGAAAATCAATTGAAAGCAGTTGTTGAAAAAGCAGGAATTCCTGCAGCTTGGACGATTTTAGGTGCTTCTGCAATACCCACTTCTCATCCTTTGAATGTGGGAATGGTGGGTATGCATGGAAATTATGCGCCAAATATCCTAACCAATCAATGTGATGTATTGATTGCCATTGGAATGCGTTTTGATGACAGAGTTACTGGAAGTTTGAACACGTATGCAAAACAAGCAAAAATCATTCATTTTGAAATTGATCCTGCTGAAGTGGATAAAAACGTAAAAACAGACATTGCTGTTTTGGGTGATGCCAAAGAAAGTTTAGAACTATTATTACCTTTATTACAATCCAATTCACATCCAGAATGGCATCAAAAATTCAAAGATTTGTATGCCATTGAATACGAAAAAGTCATCAAAAACGATTTATATCCAACCAAAGAAGGGTTGACAATGGGCGAAGTTTTGAAAGAAATCAATATTCAAAGCAAAGGAAATGCAGCCATTGTGAGCGATGTTGGTCAACATCAAATGATTGCTTGCAGATATGCTGATTTTAACGTTACAAAAAGTAACATTACTTCTGGTGGATTAGGCACTATGGGTTTTGGATTGCCAGCAGCTATTGGCGCAAAAATGGCAGCTCCAGATCGTGAAGTGGTTTCTATTTCTGGTGATGGAGGGTATCAAATGACCATTCAAGAATTGGGAACGATTTTTCAACAAAAAGCGGCTGTAAAAATTGTGGTGTTGAACAATGATTTTTTAGGAATGGTGCGTCAATGGCAACAACTGTTTTTTGACAAAAGATATGCTTCTACAGAAATGGTAAATCCCAATTTTGTAGCGATTGCTGAAGGCTATTATATCAAGGGAAAAAAAGTTACCAAACGCGAAGAATTAGCGCCTGCAGTGGCAGAAATGATGGCAAGTAAAGAAGCTTATTTTCTAGAAGTTTGTGTGGAAAAAGAAGACAATGTTTTTCCTATGATTCCTTCTGGAGCGAGTGTTTCTGATATTCGTTTGGAGTAAATAATAGAAAAGAGAATAAAGAGGGAAGAATCAAGAATAAAGAGAAAAGAGTTTGTTCAGAAATAAGGCTTTAAAGTCTATTTTCTTGCATCTTTTTTCTAACATCTTAAAAAAAATGAACTCAGAAATTAATTATACACAGTTTCCATTTAAACAGATATGTTAATATTAATGTTTAGTATCAATAATTGTTTTTCTCTGTATAAAGATTTTATGGATAAAATAATATGAAATCAAACAAAGAAGTTTTAGATGAATTTGGTAAAAAATTAATAAATGATTGCTTTGATCCTTCTATCAATCATTTAATAGTTTTGAAACAAATGGAACAAGTTCCTCTAGTTTATAATGACTTTTCTAAATTATTTAAAAGTCTTCCAGAACAAGATTTTTTAATAATGAAAAGATATTTAAGAGAAAATACAGAGGCTGTTCTTTTTAATTTTTTAAAAATTTTTGAAGAAAATGAACAATTCAAACTTTATTTTGAAGAAAATGAGCAAAAAGTAAATCTAGTGGAAATAAGCGAAATGCTAAAAGCAGAACCAATTATAGAAAATGGATGGATTGAAAGATTCAGTAAATTTGATCAAAAATGATAATAATGATACTAAAATGAACACGGAAAAACAATTATACACAGTATCCATTTATACGGAAAACAACATTGGATTGCTCAATCGAATTTCGGCAATTTTCCAACGAAGACACATCAATATTGAAAGTTTAAATACTTCTCCATCAGAAATTGAAGGCGTTTCAAGATTCACAATTGTGGTATATATGGACGAAGTTGGCATCAAAAAAATAATCGGTCAAATTGACAAACAAGTGGAGGTAATCAAAGCGTTTTATCACACAGAAGAAGAAACGATTTATCAAGTTTCGGGTTTGTTCAAAATCAAATCAGATTTGTTGTTTGAAGAACGCCAAATTCAAAACATCATCAAAGAAAGCAATGCACGAATTGTCACTGTCAACAAGGTGTTTTTTGTGCTCGAAAAATCAGGAAAAAGAGAAGAATTAAAAGATTTATACGAAAAATTAGCTGTTTTTGGCATCATGCAGTATACACGTTCAGGAAGAATTGCTGTAACCAAAGACGAAATGAAAATATCAAAAATGCTTCAAGCATTCAACAACAATTAAAACCAAAAAAATGTCAAATTATTTCAACACATTAACATTAAGAGAAAAATTAGAACAACTAGGAAAATGTCGTTTTATGGACGCTTCAGAATTTGAAGATGGCGTAAATGCATTGATAGGAAAAAAAATAGTCATTGTAGGTTGTGGCGCACAAGGTTTGAACCAAGGTCTAAACATGAGAGATTCAGGTTTGGATATTTCGTATGCGTTAAGACAAGCTGCCATTGATCAAAAAAGAGATTCATTTGTAAATGCGTCATCAAACGGATTTACAGTAGGAACCTATGAAGAATTATTGCCAACTGCAGATTTGGTCATCAATTTAACTCCTGATAAACAACACACAAACGTGGTGAATTCAGTAATGCATTTGATGAAAAAAGGCGCTACTTTAAGTTATTCTCACGGATTTAATATTGTAGAAGAAGGCATGCAAATCCGTAAAGATTTAACCGTAATTATGGTGGCTCCAAAATGTCCAGGATCAGAAGTTCGTGAAGAATACAAACGTGGTTTTGGCGTGCCAACTTTGATTGCTGTGCATCCTGAAAACGATCCAGAAAACAAAGGTTGGGCACAAGCAAAAGCGTATGCAGTTGCAACTGGAGGTCACAAAGCGGGTGTTTTAGCATCATCATTTGTGGCAGAAGTAAAGTCTGATTTGATGGGTGAACAAACCATTTTATGTGGTTTATTGCAAACAGGTGCTATTTTGTCTTTTGATAAAATGGTGGCTGAAGGAATTGAAGCAAGTTATGCAGCAAAATTGATTCAATATGGTTGGGAAACAGTTACTGAAGCCCTTAAACATGGAGGAATCACAAACATGATGGATCGTTTGTCAAATCCTGCAAAAATAAAAGCATTTGAACTTTCGGAAGAATTAAAAACCATCATGCGTCCATTATTTCAAAAACACATGGATGATATCATGACAGGTCATTTTTCAAAAACTATGATGGAAGATTGGGCAAATGATGATAAAAATCTATTGACTTGGAGAGCTGCTACTGGCGAAACTGCTTTTGAAAAACAAACGATTACTTCTCAAGAAATTTCAGAACAAGAGTATTTTGATCACGGAACTTTATTGGTTGCTTTTGTAAGAGCAGGAGTTGAATTAGCCTTCGAATCTATGACTGAATCTGGAATTATTGATGCCTCTGCGTATTACGAATCATTGCACGAAACACCATTAATTGCAAATACTATTGCTCGTAAAAAATTATACGAAATGAATCGTGTGATTTCTGATACTGCAGAATATGGTTGTTATTTATTTGATCACGCTTGTAAACCTTTGTTGGCTGATTTTATGAAAACCATTTCTACAGATGTGATTGGAAAAAAATTCACCACCAAAAATGATGTTGACAACAAACAATTAATTGCTGTAAACAAAGCAATTAGAAATCATCCAGTAGAAAAAATTGGAGAGAAATTAAGAGCTTCCATGACTGCAATGAAAGTGGTAAAAACAGTGTAATTTATCAGGAATATTCAAAACTAAAAAAGCATCTTTTCTGCGTGAAAGATGCTTTTTTTATTGTAAAATCCGAAATGCTTTTCGTGATTTTTTATGATTTTTATCTGATAAACTAAAAAAAGCGAACTAATTTTTTGTTAATTTGATATCTAAAACACAAAAGTTATTCTATGGAAATTACATTTAAAGAAATTCCTAATGAGTTTAAAATCGATGCTTTATTGCATCAAAACACCTATTTAGTGGATGGTATTTTGAAAGAATGGAAAGGAAAAACAGCCAATGTTTTTTCAACAATTTCTTCCACCAAAGAATACCAACCAACGTTATTAGGAACTGTGCCTGATTTGGGCGAAAACGAAGCATTAGAAGCCTTGCATGCAGCTGAAAAAGCCTATGATCGTGGACAAGGTTTGTGGCCAACAATGAAAGTAGCTGATAGAATAGCAGCTATGGAAAAGTTCGTTTCGCAAATGAAAACCAAGCGCGAAGAAATCGTAAAACTATTGATGTGGGAAATTGGAAAAACCTTACCAGATTCACAAAAAGAGTTTGATAGAACCGTAGAATATATTTATGATACGATTGAAGATTATAAAAAAATGGACAGAACTTCTGCCAAGTTTGAAAAAAATTCAGGAGTGTATGCGCACATCAGAAGAGGACCTTTGGGAGTTGTTTTGTGTTTAGGACCTTATAATTATCCTTTGAACGAAACATTTGCTTTGTTGATTCCTGCGTTAATCATGGGAAATACTGCCATTTTCAAACCAGCAAAACACGGTGTTTTATTATTATCTCCTTTATTAGAAGCATTTCAAACGAGTTTTCCAGCAGGTGTTGTAAATATTATTTATGGTCGTGGAAGAACATTGGCTACCCCTATTATGGAAACTGGAAAAGTGGACGTTTTGGCATTGATAGGAAACAGCAAATCTGCGAACGCCATTCAAGCAAATCATCCAAATAAAAACAGATTGCGTTTGGTGTTGGGCTTGGAGGCAAAAAATCCAGCCATAGTTTTGCCAGATGCAGATTTAGATTTGGCAATAAGCGAATGTATTGTTGGAACTACGTCTTTCAACGGACAACGTTGTACAGCCTTAAAAGTTGTCTATGTTCATGAAGCAATTGTTGACGAATTTAATAAGCGTTTTGCAGCCAAAGTGGATGCGTTAAAATTTGGAAATCCTTGGGAAACAGGTGTTCTTTTAACACCTTTGCCAGAGCCAGAAAAACCTGCTTATATTCAAGAATTGATTGATGATGCTACTAAAAAAGGCGCAAAAATCCTCAATGAAAAAGGAGGAAAAACCACTGAAAATTACATTTTTCCAGCAGTGTTGTATCCCGTTTCTAAAAACATGCGTGTTTTTGAAGAAGAGCAATTTGGACCTGTAATTCCTGTACTTTCTTTCAAAGATATTCAAGAACCTTTGAATGATATGGCTGAATCCAACTATGGTCAGCAAGTAAGTGTTTTTGGAAGTGATGTAAAAACCTTAGCACCTTTGATTGATACACTTGTGAACTTGGTTTGTAGAGTAAATCTGAATAGTTCGTGTCAAAGAGGTCCAGATGTGTATCCTTTTACAGGAAGAAAAGACTCAGCAGTTGCAACATTGAGTGTTTATGATGCATTGCGTTCGTTCTCAATTCGAACTTTTGTAGCTTCCAAAGATTCTGCCTACAACAATAAAATTTTGCAAGAATTATTAGATACAAAATCGTCTAATTTTATCAATACAGATTATATTTTGTAAAACACAAAACTTATAGAATTGTTAAAAGCCACTATTTCAAAAATGAAAATGGTGGCTTTTTTCTATATTTGTAAGAAATGTATAAATTTCAAAACATGACTTTTTTCGATAAAATTAAATGGACTTTAGGAATTTTAATGGTTTTTGCATTGATTGTAATTACCAATTTGATTGATAAAAATAATTTTACAAGAGTCAAAGATTCTGTGGTTTCTATTTACGAAGACAGACTTGTTGTGAATGATTTGATTTTTGAAATGGCAAAATTAGTACAAGAAAAAGAAATGGCAATTGTACTTTCAAATACTGAATTTTACGCCAAAAAAAATAGCAATATAGATAAGAAAATGCAAGGTTTCATTGAAAGATATGAAGCAACAAAATTAACAGTTGAAGAGCGAAATGTATTCAATGATTTTAAAGATAACATTCAATCTTTATCAAAAATGGAAGCTTCCATTTTGGAAAATGATTTCAAAGAAAAAGAAACCAAACTTACTCTTATTTTTGAAATTAAAGATAATTTATACGATTTGACTAAAATTCAATTAAATGAAGGACGAAGACAAATGTCCATCAGTCAAAAAGCCATTGATAAAGTTGAATTATTCACTCAAATAGAAATTTATATTTTGATTTTTTTAGCAATTGTAGTTCAAATTATTGTGATGTATAATCCTAAAAAAGAGAAATCAAAATCTTCTTAAACACGAATTGTCAACATTGGTTTTAAACCACTTTTCGATAAATTTTTGGTGACACTCGCCGAAAATAAATGCGACAATCCACTTCTGCCATGCGTACTCAATGCAATTAAATCAGCATTGATTTCGCGAGAAAAATTGAGAATCCCTTTTTCTACAGTTACATCATTATAGATAGAAATGCTGTGTTTTGGCAAGTCAAATTCGGTAACAAATTCTTTTATTTTTTGAGTTGCATCATACGTACTTTCAAAATTAGAAGGTGTTGTTACTTTTAAAAGGTGTATAGTACTTTCAAAAATAAATGCGATTTCTAATAATTTTCTCAAAACATCTTTTTTGTCTTCATTTTTAAAACTTGATGCAAAAACAACATTCTTAAATTCAATATGTTCATTGTCTTTTTTGACAACCAGCACAGGAATTGTAGATTTTCGAACTACTTTTTCAGTATTAGAACCAATCAAAATTTCCTCAAAATCAGAATGACCTTTAGAACCCATAATAATTAAATCAGCCTCAATTTTTTCTGCACAAGCCAAAATTCCTTCATATGGATTTTGAAAACGAATTAAATGATGTACTTCTTGGATTTCCAAGAAAAAACGCTCTTTAAAATCAATAATTCGTTCCCTGATTTTACGCAAATACAACATGCTTTCAGGAATGCTAAAATTACTTCTTGAACCCATGTCTGCCATGCCAGAAGGCAATTCAATGATGTGAAGAAGATACACAGTACTTTCCGATTTTTTGGCAATTTTTGCAGCCATTTTACAGGCGAATTCTGACGATTTTGAAAAATCAATGGGAACTAAAATTGTTTTCATGGTTGGTGGTTTTGATAAAACAGAATTGCGTTTTGAAAATTACAAAAAAGATTTGAATTACAATCCATTTGGTAAATCATAAACATTTAGTATATTTGCAGCGAAAAAATAAGGAAAATTGAGAATGAAGGGGACTTAAAGTCCCCTCTTTTTATATCTAAAGGAATTATTTTTTTAGTAGTATTTAGTAAAAAGTAATCATGGATCAAGCCAAAGTAAGATATTTAGTTGAGGAGGCATTAGCGGAAAATGAAACGCTATTTTTAGTGGATCTTTCAATTTCTGAAGCGAATAAAATCAAAGTAATTGTTGATGGTGATGAAGGTGTGCCATTGAGTGAATGTATTAGAATTAGTAGAAATGTGGAGCACAATTTGGATAGAGAAGCTGAAGATTTTGCATTGGAAGTTTCTACTCCTGATATTTCAAAACCCATAAAACTACAAAGACAATATATAAAGAATATCGATAGAATATTGAATGTAAAAACAGTAAACGAAGAGGAAATTGAAGGAACTTTGGTTGCTGTAAATGAAGAGAATATAGTATTGGTTTGGGAAGCAAGAGTGCCAAAATTAGAAGGAAAAGGAAAAATGACTGTTGAACAAACAGCAACAATAGAGTATAAAAATATCAAAGAAGCAAAAGTGAAGATTGTATTTTAAGAAAATAAGGTAATGGAAAATATAGCGTTAATTGAATCGTTTTCTGAATTTAAAGATAACAAAAGTATAGACAGAGTAACATTGATGTCTATTTTAGAAGAAGTTTTTAGAGCGGCTTTAAAACGAAAGTTTGGCTCTGATGATAACTTTGACATCATCATCAATCCTGACAAAGGAGATTTAGAGATCTGGAGAAATCGTGTGGTTGTTGCAGACGGAATGTCTGAAGACGATAATGAAGAAATAGAATTGAGTGAAGCTCGTAAAATTGAGCCCGATTTTGAAATTGGAGAAGATGTTTCTGAAGAAGTAAAATTGGTTCAATTAGGAAGAAGAGCTATTTTGGCTTTGCGTCAAAACTTGATTTCAAAAATTTACGAACACGATAGTACCAATATTTTTAAGCAATTTAAAGATTTAGAAGGCGAATTATATACTGCAGAAGTGCATCATATTCGTCACAATGCGATTATTTTATTGGACGATGATGGGAATGAAATCGTATTGCCAAAAAGCGAGCAAATTCGTTCGGATTTTTTCAGAAAAGGAGATTCAGTAAGAGGAGTTGTAAAATCAGTTGAATTGAGAGGCAACAAGCCTACGATTATTTTATCAAGAACGTCACCAGTATTTTTAACCAAATTATTTGAACAAGAAATCCCAGAAGTTTTTGACGGATTAATTACTGTAGAAGGTGTTGCAAGAATTCCAGGCGAAAAAGCAAAAGTAGCTGTTGATTCTTATGATGACAGAATTGATCCAGTGGGAGCTTGTGTTGGTGTAAAAGGATCAAGAATTCATGGAATTGTGCGCGAATTGGGTAATGAAAATATTGATGTAATCAATTACACCAAAAACGAACAATTGTATATTGCAAGAGCTTTGAGTCCTGCAAAAGTGACTTCTATGGAAATTGAATTGTACGAATCTGAAAAAAATGGTAAAAAAGGACGTGTAAAAGTTGTTTTAAAACCAGAAGAAGTTTCAAAAGCAATTGGAAAAAGTGGTGTAAACATCAGATTGGCAAGTGAATTGACAGGTTATGAAATTGATGTTCAAAGAGAAGGAGCTGAAGAAGATGTGGAATTGACAGAGTTTGTTGATGAAATTGAAGGATGGATTATCCAAGAATTTAAGAATATTGGATTAGACACTGCAAGAAGTGTATTAGAAACTTCTGTGGAAGAATTGTTAAAAAGAACCGATTTAGAAGAAGAAACTATTTTGGATGTTCAACGAATTTTAAGAGAAGAATTCGAAGAATAGATTCCAAAATCATTAAAAGTAAAAAGATTATTTTTACAAAAATTAAAGAATAAAAAATTATATATGTCTGTAGACAAAACAATGAGACTTAGTAGTGTGTTAAGAGAATTGAATATTTCTCTTGACAGAGCTGTAGAATATTTAGGGAAACATGGTCATGATGTAGAAGCAAGACCAACTACTAAAATTTCTCAAGATACCTATCAAGTCCTTCTTGATGGCTTTGAAACAGATGCTAGCAAAAAAGCTGCATCCAAAGAAGTTGGAGAGGAAAAAAGAAAAGAAAAAGAAGCAATTCGTCTTGAAATTGAAGCCAAACTAGAAAAGAAAAAAGCAGAAGAGGCTAAAAAAGAAGAAGAGATTCTAAGAGCAAAAGCAGATAGAATAGAGTTTAAAACTGTTGGAAAAATCGACATTGATAATTTGGGGAAAAAACCCGAAGTTGAAAAAGAAGTCGAAAAACCTGTCAAAGAAACTGTTGAAATTCCAGTTGTTAAAGACGAAGTTGTCCAAGAAAAAGAAGAGAAAAAAGCAGTAATTGTTGAGGAAACTAAAAAGCCTGAAGAGCCTAAAGTTGAAATTCCAAAAATTGAAACTCCAAAACCTGAAGCTCCAAAAGTTGAAAATCAACCGATTAAGCCAATTCAAAACGAGGTAAAACCAACTGAAATTACTGCCGAAAATGCTGAGTCAATTATTACTCAATACAAGAAATTGGATGGTCCAAAAATGACTGGACAAACCATTGACTTAAAACAGTTTGAAAGACCTAAAAAGAAAAAACCAGAAGTTAAAAAAGACGCTTCAACGGATCCTAGAAAAAAACGCAAACGTATCAGTAAACCTAGTGCTACACCTGGAACAGCTGCTGGTACTGGCGTTAATACAAGACCACCACAAGATAATAGAAATAGACCAAATCAACCGAATCAAGGTGGACAAGGCAATAATAGACAGCCTGGAGGAGGTTTTAGGCCAAGAGGAAATCAAGCACCTATTAAAAAGGAAGATCCAACAGAAGCTGATATCCAAAAGCAAGTAAGAGAAACCTTAGAAAAACTTCAAGGAAAATCTTCTAAAGGAAAAGGTGCAAAATACAGAAGAAATAAAAGAGATGCTCACAGAGAACAATCCGAAGCAGAATTAGAAGCAAAGGCATTAGATAGCAAAATCCTAAAAGTTACTGAATTTGTAACGGTTAGTGAAGTTGCCACAATGATGGATGTTCCTGTAACTCAAATCATTTCAGCTTGTATGTCATTAGGAATGATGGTAACCATGAATCAGCGTTTAGATGCTGAAACATTGGTCATTGTTGCAGAAGAGTTTGATCATAAAGTAGAATTTGTGGGTGCAGAAGTAGAAGAATCTATTGAAACTGTTGAAGATAATCCTGAGGATTTAATCACTCGTGCACCAATTATTACTGTAATGGGTCACGTAGATCATGGAAAAACTTCCTTATTAGATTATATCAGAAAAGCGAATGTTACTGAAGGAGAAAGTGGAGGAATTACGCAACATATTGGAGCATATGCTGTAAACGTTGGAGATCAAAAAATCGCCTTTTTAGATACACCTGGACACGAAGCATTTACTGCAATGCGTGCACGTGGAGCGCAAATTACAGATTTAGTTATCATTGTAGTTGCTGCTGATGATGACGTAATGCCTCAAACAAAAGAAGCCATTTCTCACGCACAAGCTGCTGGAGTTCCTATAATTTTTGCCATTAATAAGATTGATAAACCAAATGCAAATCCAGATAATGTGAAAACGCAATTATCGGGAATGAATTTACTTATTGAAGAATGGGGAGGAAATATTCAATCACAAGATATTTCAGCAAAAACAGGACAAGGAATTGAAGAATTATTGGAAAAAGTTTTATTGGAAGCGGAAGTTTTAGAATTAAAAGCCAATCCAAATAAAAATGCTACTGGAACAGTTGTTGAAGCACAATTGGATAAAGGAAGAGGTTATGTTACCACTATTTTAGTGCAAGCAGGAACTCTTAAAGTTGGGGATTATTTGTTAGCTGGAAAAAACAGTGGAAAAGTAAAAGCCATGTTTGATGACAAAGGTGTAAAATTAAAATCTGCAGGACCTTCAACGCCAGTATCAGTTTTAGGATTGGATGGAGCACCACAAGCAGGTGATAAATTTGTCGTTTTTGATGATGAACGTGAGGCAAAACAAATTGCAGCTAAAAGATCACAATTGCAAAGAGAACAATCTGTAAGAACTCAAAAAACATTAACTCTTGCCGAAATTGGACGAAGAATTGCTTTAGGAGATTTCAAAGAATTGAACATTATCTTAAAAGGAGATGTGGATGGTTCAGTAGAAGCATTGGCAGATTCTTTCCAAAAATTATCAACCGAAGAAATCCAAATCAATATTCTGCACAAAGGTGTTGGAGCCATTACCGAAAGTGATGTGTTATTGGCAACAGCTTCTGATGCAATTATTGTAGGATTCAACGTTCGTCCACAAGGAAATGCAAGAATGATTGCGGACAGAGAAGAAGTAGATATCAGAACATATTCAATTATTTATGACGCTATCAATGACTTGAAAGACGCTATGGAAGGAATGCTTTCTCCTGAAATGAAAGAAGAAGTTACTGGAAATGTGGAGATTAGAGAAGTATATAAAATATCTAAAATTGGAAACATTGCAGGATGTATGGTAATGTCTGGAAAAATATTTAGAGATTCTCAAATCCGAATTATTAGAGATGGAATTGTAGTTCATGATGGATATTTGACATCTTTAAAACGTTTCAAAGACGATGTAAAAGAAGTTGCAAAAGGATATGATTGTGGATTGCAAATCAAAAATTACAATGATATTCAAGAAGGAGATTTAATTGAAGCATATAAAGAATTTGCTGTTAAAAAGAAATTATAGCAGTATTTTAAACTTCATAAAAAAAAAGCCAAAATCAATTGAGATTTTGGCTTTTTTATTTTTTGAGATAACTTTTAAATCTTATCTGAGAAGTGAAATCACAATCAATCCTGAAAATTTTTCTGAAAAATTTAGCAACGCTTTGTCAGCTTCTAATTTTGTTTTATAATTTCCCACTTGCACTTTCCAATAAGGCTGATCATAGGTAAGTTTTGTAAACACATCAGGATAACTCGAATTGAACTTTGTTTGGATATTTCTAGCATTTGATTCTTCTCCATAAAATATTTGAACACGATATCCAAAGCCAATATCTTTATTAAAAGCTCTCTTTTTTGCGATTAAATTTTTAATTTGAGGACTCATATTAGTGTTATTTTGAGCTGTAATGGTATGTATACCAAGTATCAAAAACAATCCAAAAAACCAATAAGAATAAGAATATTTCATAAAAAAATAATTTCTACAAAAGTAATAACATCTTTTTTAAAATAATCTTAAAAATTGATTATTTAGAATTATTATAAATTAATGTTTAACATTCTATTCCTTTTTAAAAATTTGTCAATAAGTACTACTTTTGTGCAACTGTTCAAAAAGCGTTTTTTTGAACCATTTTATACACGACACTAAAAATAGTTTGTAAATATGAAAAGTGTAGCATTACACAGTAAACGAACCCTAATTCTTCTAAAGAGTTTTACAATTATCCTGTTTTTTGCATTTAGTCTTTCTTCTTATTCTCAAGAAGTAGATGAAGCACGTCAACAAGAAGGTAAAAAACTGTACAAATCTTTGTGTGCATCTTGTCACAAATTAGATAAAAAGTTGGTGGGGCCTGCTCTTGGAGGTGTTGAAGCAAGAAGAGAGCGTGAGTGGTTACTCAAATGGATTAGAAACAATGCTGAATTAAGAGCTTCAGGTGATAGAGATGCTATCGCAATTTTTGAAGAATACAATGGTTCTGCGATGTCTGCTTTTCCTCAGTTGACAGATCAAAATATTGATGATATTTTGTACTATACAACTGTTGGTGATCCAAAACCAAAAGTTGATCCTGCAGCTGCAGAAGTTGTTGCAACAGGTGGAGGAAGTTCAACTGCTCCAAGTTGGTTGATTTACATTTTGGCTGCTGCTATTGTGGTTGCTTTCTTGATGATTGCTAGCTTGCTAAAACAAGTAAATGAACTGAAAGGAAACACAACTCCTGAAACAAAATCAAACTTAAAAAGAGATGTACAAGAACTTTGGGAAGGTGTTAAACAAAACACGTTCTTAAAAGTAATGACTACGATTTTCCTTTTATTAATGGGAGCATATGTAGGATTTGGAACACTATTCAAAGTTGGAGTAGATCAAGGATATTCTCCTTTACAGCCTATTGCTTTTTCACATAAAATTCATGCAGGTGATAATAAAATTGATTGTCAATACTGTCATTCATCAGCTAAGCATAGTAAACATTCTGGAATTCCATCTGTAAATGTATGTATGAACTGTCATAAAAACATTGCTGAAGTTGCTGAGGGAACTGTGGTAGAATGGGATGGAGTTACGTATGGAAAAGCTGAATTGGATAAAGAAATCGCAAAAATCTATACAGCTGCTGGTTGGGATCCTGAAGCATTAGAATATACAGGAAATACAAAACCAATTAAATGGATTCGTATTCATAATTTACCAGATTTTGCCTACTTTAACCATTCACAACACGTAACTGTTGGAGGTTTAGAATGTCAAAACTGTCATGGTCCAGTTGAAGAAATGGATGAAATGTACCAATTTTCTCCTTTAACAATGGGATGGTGTATCAATTGTCATAGAGAAACGAAAGTTGATTTAAAAGGCACAGAGTATTATGATAAAATACACAAAGAGTTAGCTAAAAAATACAATGTTGGTCAAGTAACAGTGGCACAACTTGGAGGTTTAGAGTGTGGTAAATGTCATTATTAATCAAGCAATAAAAAAATAGCCTTTAGTCATAGCATCAAAACTATTGATTAAAATCTAAGAACTAATAACTAAAAATAAATGGCTTCAGACAAAAAATACTGGAAAAGTGTTGAAGAACTTACAAATAGTTCTTTTGTTGAGACGTTAAGTAAAAATGAATTCGTTCAGGAAATTCCAACGGATACATTTTTAGGAGATAAAGAAACATTGGCAAATTCATCTACTTCAAGAAGAGATTTCTTGAAATATGTTGGTTTTACTACTGCTGCAGCAACATTAGCTGCTTGTGAAGGACCTGTAAAAAAATCAATTCCTTATGTGGTAAAACCCAATGATATTATAGCTGGTGTTGCAGATTGGTATGCGACTTCTATGGCTGATGGATTTGATTTTGCCAATATTTTGGTAAAAACTCGTGAAGGTCGTCCAATCCAAATCATGCCAAACAAAGACGCTAATGGAACTACAAGTGCCAGAGTTCAAGCGGCTGTTTTGTCTTTATATGATGAAAAACTTCGTTTAAAAAATCCTACAAAAGCAGGAGAAAAAATTTCTTGGACGGATGCTGATAAAGAAATTGGTGCTGCTTTAAATACATTAAAAGACGCAAATACACCTGTTGTTTTATTAACAGGAACATTGGCTAGTCCTTCTACTGAAAGAATCATTCAAGAATTTATTGTTGCTTATCCAAATGTAACTCATGTTATTTACGATGCAATATCTGAATCTGCAGCAGCTGATGCTATGTTGGCTATGTACGGAAAACGCGCGTTGCCAAAATATCATTTAGACAAAGCTTCAGTTATTGTTTCATTTGGTGCTGACTTTTTGGGTGATTTCCATGGTGGATTTGAAAAACAATATGTTGCTGGTAGAAAACCAGAAACAGGATCCATGTCATATCATGTTCAGTTTGAGAGCAACATGTCTTTGACAGGCGCAAATGCAGATAAAAGAATTGTGACAAAACCATCTGACCAAATTTTTGGATTGATCAATTTGTTCAATGAAATTACAGGTTCAAATGTTCCTTCAAAAGCGACTCCTGTTGATGCACAAGTAAAACAGATGGCAGCTGCATTGAAAAAGGCAGGTTCCAAAGGAGTTGTTATGACAGGTATCAATGATAAAAATGCACAATTGGTTGCTTTGGCAATCAACAAAGCATTGAATAGTGAAATCGTTGATGTTAATAATACATTAAATATTCGTCAAGGAAATGAAACTGATGTAAATCAGTTAGTGAAAGATATGAATGCTGGTAAAATTGGAGGGTTACTTTCTTATAACGTAAATCCTTTGTATTCATTACCAAATGCATCTGAATTTGCAAACGGATTGAAAAAAGTTTCTTTAACGGTTGCATTATCAACAGAAAATAATGAAACGGTTAATGCATCAAATTATGTGTTGCCAACGTCACATTTCCTAGAATCTTGGGGAGATACTCAATTTGATGAGGTTACTTACGGATTGATGCAACCAACAATTCAGCCATTATTTAGTACGCGTCAATTGCAAGATACGTTGTTAGGATGGTCTGGAAATTCTACAAAATATTATGACTATTTGAAAGCATTTGCTTCCACAACAATCTTAAATGGTGGTTCTTGGAATACTGCTTTACACAATGGTTTCTTTACAAGAGAAATTACAACTGCTACAGTTGCATCTGAAATTTCAGTTACAGAAGCAGCAATGCAATTGTCAAATGCTGCAAAAAAAGCTTCAGGTTTTGAGTTGCAGTTATACATAAAAACTGGTTTAGGAGATGGAAAACAAGCAAACAATCCTTGGTTGCAAGAGTTCCCTGATCCAATCACAAGAGTTTCTTGGGATAATTACTTAACCATGTCAATGGCTGATGCCAAACAATTAGGATTTACAAATCCTGTAAAAGACAATGGAGCAATTGATGGTGATTATGCAAAAGTTACAGTTAATGGAAAAGAAGTAACTGTGCCTGTAATGATTCAACCAGGACAAGCAAAAGGTTCTGTTGGATTGTCATTAGGTTTTGGTAGAACTTTCGGTTTGAAAGAAGAAATGCAAGTAGGTGTTAATGCCTATCCATTATATTTAAATGCCAATAATATTCAATTTGGAGTTAAAATAGAAAAAGTATCTGGAACACATCAATTTGCTTGTACACAAGTACAAAAAACAATTGCTGGACGCCATGATATTTTAAAAGTTGCTTCATTAAAAGAATACAAAACTGTTGAGCCAAAAGACCATCATCATGGGTGGAACAAACCTTCTTATGTTTCTTACGATCATAAAGAAGTTGAGGCAAACACCATTGATTTGTGGGATGAACACAATAGAGAATTAGGTCATCATTTCAATTTATCAATTGATTTAACATCTTGTACCGGTTGTGGAGCTTGTGTGGTTGCATGTCATGCAGAAAACAATGTTCCAGTTGTAGGAAAAAGAGAAGTTAGAGTTGGTAGAGATATGCACTGGTTGCGTATTGATAGATATTATTCCTCAGAAGTTAAAACCAGAGAAGATGCAAAAAAGCAAGGTTTAAGCAGAGGTGAAATGTACAAAGGATTGGAAACTGAGGCCGAAAATCCTGAAGTTACTTTCCAACCAATGATGTGCCAACATTGTAATCATGCTCCTTGTGAGACTGTTTGCCCTGTTGCAGCAACTACTCACGGTCGTCAAGGACAAAACCAAATGACATACAACAGATGTGTTGGAACAAGATATTGTGCTAATAACTGTCCATACAGAGTGCGTCGTTTCAACTGGTTCAATTATGCAAATAATAACGAGTTTGACTTTAACATGAACAACGAGTATGGCAAAATGGTATTGAATCCAGATGTTGTTGTGCGTTCAAGAGGAGTTATGGAAAAATGTTCTATGTGTATCCAAATGACACAAGCCACTATTTTAAAAGCAAAAAAAGAAGGACGTGCAGTAAACACTGACGAATTTGAAACTGCTTGTTCATCAGCTTGTACAACAGGAGCCTTAGTTTTTGGAGATGTGAACAATAAGCAAGATAAAGTAGCAGCTTTAGCAAAAGATAAAAGAGCATACAACGTGTTAGATTACTTACAGACAAAACCGAATGTAATCTATCAAGTGAAAATAAAAAACACAAACGAAGCGTAATTAAATTTAAGATATAGAATATGTCTCATTACGAAGCATCCATTAGAGAACCTTTGATTTTAGGTGATAAAACTTATCACGATATTACCGAGGATATTGCAAAACCTATTGAAGGAAAGGCAAATAAAAATTGGTACATGGCATTTTACATTTCTTTAGCAGCAATGCTTTGGGGATTTGGATGTATCTTTTACACAGTTGGAACAGGTATTGGAGTTTGGGGTCTAAGCAAAAACATTGGTTGGGCTTGGGATATCACAAACTTCGTTTGGTGGGTAGGTATTGGTCACGCAGGAACATTGATTTCTGCAGTATTGTTATTATTCCGTCAAAAATGGAGAATGGCAATCAACCGTTCTGCAGAAGCCATGACAATTTTTGCCGTTTTTCAAGCAGGATTGTTTCCAATTATTCACATGGGTCGTCCTTGGAATGCTTTCTGGGTATTGCCAATTCCAAACCAATTTGGATCATTATGGGTGAATTTTAACTCACCATTATTATGGGACGTTTTCGCAATTTCTACCTATTTATCAGTTTCTTTAGTTTTCTGGTGGACAGGTTTATTACCAGATTTTGCGATGATTCGTGATAGAGCTGTAAAACCTTTTCAAAAGAAAATTTATTCATTATTGAGTTTTGGTTGGTCAGGAAGAGCAAAAGATTGGCAGCGTTTTGAAGAAGTTTCTTTGGTGTTAGCTGGTTTAGCCACTCCCTTAGTACTTTCTGTACACACAATTGTATCTATGGACTTTGCTACTTCTATCAATCCAGGATGGCACTCCACAATTTTTCCTCCTTATTTCGTTGCTGGAGCTATTTTCTCAGGATTTGCGATGGTGCAAACCTTGTTAGGAATCATGCGTAAAGTAACCAATATGGAAGAATATATTACAAGACTTCATGTAGAATATATGAATATTGTAATTATTTTGACTGGAGGAATCGTAGCTGTAGCGTATGCAACAGAGTTTTTCATTGCTTGGTATACTGGATCGCCTTATGAATATTACACCTATTTATCAGTAGGAGCTGCAACAGGTCCTTACGCTTGGGCATTTTATTCTTTATTGCTTTTCAATATTGCCATTCCACAGTTATTATGGTTCAAAAAAATCAGAAGAAGTTTTATAGCATCATTCATCATTTCTATTGCGATTAACATTGGAATGTGGTTTGAGCGTTTTGATATCATCGCAATTGTATTGAGTAAAGGTCATTTGCCTTCAACATGGTGGCGTTTTGAGCCTACATTTGTAGATGTTGGAATTTTTATTGGAACTATAGGATTCTTCTTTGTATTATTCTTATTATATGCAAGAACATTCCCAGTAATTGCTCAAGCTGAAGTAAAAACAATCTTGAAATCTTCGGGAGAATTTTACAAAAAAAGAAGCGAGCAAGGAATACCTACTAAACCAGCAATTGTTGTTTTAGATATTGAGAAAAAAAGTGATAAATCAGATAAAAAAGATAAAGAATAATGAGTTCATCTAAAGTTATTCACGCATTTTATAATGATGACGAAGTGTTGCTAGATGCAGTAAAAACTGTAAAAGCAGCGCATCATCACATAGAAGAAGTATTTTGTCCTTTTCCAGTGCATGGTTTAGACAAAGCCATGGGATTAGCACCAACAAGAATTGCAATTACAGCATTCATGTATGGAATCACAGGTTTGTCTGTTGCGATTTGGATGACAAATTATATGATGATTCAAGATTGGCCACAAGATATTGGAGGAAAACCAAGTTTTTCATGGTTCGAAAATATGCCAGCTTTTGTACCAATCATGTTCGAATTAACCGTATTTTTTGCGGCGCATTTAATGGTAATTACTTTTTATATGAGAAGTAAAATTTGGCCATTTAGAAAAGCAGAAAATCCAGATCCAAGAACAACAGACGATCATTTTTTGATGGAAATTCCAGTTCATAATAATGAAGAAGAATTGACAGCTTTATTAGCAAAAACAGGAGCTGTTGAAATTAATGTAGTAGAAAAGCACTAATTAATAGGTAATGAAAAATTTAAAAATACTTATCGCTTTAGTTGTTTTTGTAAGTTTCATTTCTTGCAACAACAAAAGAACGCCTCAGCTTCAATACATGCCAGACATGTATGAGTCAATTCCTTATGACACGGATGCTGAAAAAGGATTGAATAATAAACCTGTGAATAGACCACCAGTTGCTGGAACTATCCCAAGAGGAGGTTTTCCAGCTTACGATATTCCTGATACACCAGAAGGTTATGAAAGAGCTAGAATAGAAGTAACAAATCCAATTGAAGCTTCAGAGAAAAATTTGGAAAAAGGAAAACAGTTGTACACGATTTACTGTACTTCTTGTCATGGTGAAAAAGGTGATGGAAATGGAGCTTTAGTTCAAAACGGAAAATTTGAAGGAATTCCAAATTATAAAGACAGAGATATCAATGCAGGAACTATTTACCATGTAATTATGCATGGAAAAAATTTAATGGGTTCTCATTCATCTCAATTAACATACACAGAACGTTGGCAAATTATCCATTATGTGGAACAGTTGCGTGCTGATTTATTAAAATAATTACAAAAAGATAGAATACGAAAGATATGTATCAATTCTCAGGTAAATTAAAAATTCTCTCTATAGTGCTTATCATAATAGGTGCTTTAGGTATTGGATTCAGTTTTTTTAGCGCTCCAAAAACAGTTCAAGAATCTAAAGAAATGATTGCTGCAAAAGCAAGTCATGGAGATGCTCATGGTTCTGAACATGCAACTGCAAATAATCATGATGCTCATCATGATGCTGCACATGATGAACATGTATTTCATCAAATGCAAAACAAACCTTGGTCTGCATTGTATGTTTCGTTGATATTCTTTTTAGGAATTTCTTTGTTGGTATTGGCATTTTATGCAGCGCAAAGAGTAGCACAATCAGGTTGGTCTGTAGTTTTATTTCGAGTGATGGAAGCCATTACTGCGAATTTAGTTCCAACGTCAATCATTATGTTGTTGGTGATTTTGTCAGCATCAGTACTCCATTGGAATCATTTATTTTCTTGGATGGCAGAAGGTACTTTTGATCCAACAAGCGAAAAATACGATGCTATTGTTGACGGCAAATCTTGGTGGATGAATACTACAGGTTGGACAATCAGAGGAATCATTTACTTGGTTCTTTGGAATGTGTATCGTTTTTTCATCAGAAAAAATTCTATTGCTGAAGATACTGCCAATGATGGAAACAAAACCTACAAGAAAAATTATCATGCTTCAGTCATCTTTTTAGTCATATTTATGTTAACTGAATCTATGATGTCTTGGGATTGGATTATGGGATTAGACCCTCACTGGTTTTCAACATTATTTGGTTGGTATGTATTGGCAAGTTTATTAGTAAGTGCTTTAACTGTAATTGCATTTGTAACTATTTATTTACGTTCAAAAGGTGCTTTACCAAGTGTAAATGACAGTCATATTCACGATTTAGCGAAATTCATGTTTGGTTTTTCAGTATTCTGGACGTATTTATGGTTTTCGCAATTTATGTTGATTTGGTATGCTGATATTCCTGAAGAGACTACCTATTTCGTTGCAAGATTTAACGAATACAAATTGCCGTTTTTATCAATGGTTGTTATGAATTTCGTATTCCCAATTTTGTTATTAATCAATAGTGATTTCAAGAGCATTCCTTGGTTTGTAGTGATGGGAGGAATTGTAATTTTAGCAGGACATTATGTTGATTTCTACATCATGATTATGCCAGCTACTGTTGGTGATCAATGGTCGTTTGGAATTCCAGAATTGAGTTCATTATTATTTTTCTTAGGAATATTTATTTACACCGTATTTAGTGCATTCGCGAAAGCAAATCCAATACCTACAGGAAATCCATTCTTACAAGAAAGTGAACATTTCCATTATTTTAATATTGAACATAGAGGTGAAAGTTCAGACAATCATCATCATTAATTAAAGTTTTAAAACAATAAAGAAAGATATTTATGTTAGCTCTATTTTATATTTTTATAGGTGTTGCAATTGGAGTGAGTTTTTGGCAGATTACCCGAATTTTAAATTTGAGAGAATCTGTTGCAAACGATAATGACAATGCAAAACAAGGTAAATATGCATTGTTATTCATGGCTTTTTTATATGCAATGATGATCTATTGCTTAATTGCTATGAATGTTTTAATGCTTCCAGAATCAGCATCTATTGAAGGTGAACATGATGATAATTTATTCAATATCACGTTTTGGTTGATTGGCGTTGTTCAATTTGGAATGCAATTTTTGATTTTCTACTTTACGTTTAAATACAGAGGAAACAAAAATAACAAGGCAAAATTCTATGCAGATAGTCACAAATTAGAAGCAATTTGGACAATTACTCCAGCAGTTGTTTTGGTTGTCTTAATCGGTTATGGATTGTGGCAATGGAATAATGTAATGGATTTGTCTGATGAAAAAGATGCCATCGTTATTGAAGTATATTCTCAGCAATTTAGATGGGATGCACGTTATGCAGGTAAAGACAATATGTTAGGTTATGGAAATGTAAATTTTATCAAAGGAATCAATACAATGGGTGTTGACATGTCTGATAAAAATTCGCAAGATGACAAACAAGTAACAGAATTGTATTTACCAAAAGGAAGAAAAATACATTTCAAATTCCGTTCTCAGGATGTACTGCATTCAGCGTATATGCCTCACTTTAGAGCACAAATGAACTGTGTGCCTGGAATGGTTACTGAATTTGGTTTTACACCAAAATATACTACTGAAGAAATGAGACAGCAATCAGAAGTGGTTGACAAAACTCGCGAAATCAATAAGATCAGAAAAGAGAAAGGAGAAGATCCTTATGAATTTGATTACTTACTATTATGTAACAAAATTTGTGGAGCTTCCCATTACAATATGCAAATGAAAATCACAGTTGTTGAGCAAGAAGAATATGACAAATGGATTGCAGAACAACCAACATTATCAACAGTTATAACTCAATAAATTTAAGACACTACAAATAAATAAGATCATGTCAGAACATCATCATAAAGAAACATTTGTAACAAAATATATTTTCAGTCAAGATCATAAAATGATCTCCAAACAATTTTTGGTGACTGGTATTTTTATGGGAGTCATTGCACTTTTCATGTCAATGCTTTTCCGTTTACAATTAGCTTGGCCCGAAAAATCTTTTACAATTATTGAAGCTTTTTTAGGGAATCATCAAACAGATGGTATCATGAATCCTGATATTTACCTTGCATTGGTTACAATTCACGGTACAATCATGGTATTTTTTGTACTAACTGCAGGTTTGAGCGGAACATTTTCCAATCTTTTAATTCCATTGCAATTGGGTGCAAGAGACATGGCTTCAGGATTCCTGAACATGATTTCTTACTGGTTGTTTTTCTTGTCAAGTGTTATCATGGTTATTTCTCTTTTTGTGGAAGCTGGACCAGCATCTGCAGGATGGACAATTTACCCTCCTTTAAGTGCATTGCCTCAAGCAATTCCAGGCTCAGGAGCAGGAATGACATTATGGTTGGTTTCAATGGCTATTTTCATTGCATCTTCATTGATTGGAGCTTTGAACTATATTGTTACGGTTTTAAACCTTAGAACAAAAGGAATGAAAATGACAAGAATGCCATTAACAATTTGGGCATTTTTCGTAACAGCAATGATTGGTGTAGTTTCATTCCCTGTTTTATTATCAGCAGCTTTGTTGTTGATTTTTGACAGAAGTTTTGGAACCTCATTTTATCTTTCTGATATTTTTATCTCTGGTGAAGTATTGCATTATCAAGGAGGTTCACCAGTTTTATTCGAACATTTATTCTGGTTTTTAGGACATCCTGAAGTATATATTGTATTACTTCCTGCACTTGGAATTACATCTGAAATTATTTCAACAAACGCTAGAAAACCAATTTTTGGTTATAGAGCCATGGTAATGTCAATCATTGCAATCGCGTTCTTATCAACTATTGTTTGGGGACATCACATGTTTATTTCTGGAATGAATCCATTTTTAGGTTCTGTATTTACTTTCACAACTTTATTGATTGCAATTCCTTCTGCTGTAAAAGCATTTAATTATGTTACTACACTTTGGAAAGGAAATTTACAACTAAATCCTGCCATGTTATTTTCAATTGGATTGGTTTCTACGTTCGTAACTGGAGGTTTAACAGGATTGGTTTTAGGAGATTCTGCGTTAGATATCAACATTCATGATACGTATTTCGTAGTTGCTCACTTCCATTTGGTAATGGGTGTTTCTGCAATTTTTGGAATGTACGCAGGAATTTATCATTGGTTCCCAAAAATGTATGGACGTTTGATGAATAAAACCTTAGGATATTGGCATTTCTGGATTACGATTGTTTGTGCTTATGGTGTATTTTGGCCAATGCATTTTATAGGACTTGCTGGTTTACCAAGAAGATATTATACAAATACAAATTTCCCAATGTTTGATGACATTGCTGATATCAATGTGGTGATTACATTGTTTGCAATTGTTGGTGGTATTGCACAGATATTGTTCCTTGCAAACTTCTTTATCTCGATTTATAGAGGAGAAAAATCATCACAAAATCCTTGGAATTCAAATACGTTAGAGTGGACAACTCCTGTAGAACACATTCACGGAAACTGGCCAGGAAAATTGCCTGAAGTCCACAGATGGCCTTATGATTATAGCAAACGTGTAGATCCAAATGATGATGATAGTGAGTATTTACACGGAAAAGATTTTGTTCCGCAAACAATACCACTTTTAGAAGGAGAAGAACCTTCTTAAAAAGTGCTCAAATAATAAAAAAGCCTTTCCATTTTGGAGAGGCTTTTTCATTTCTACTCACTACTTTTTCTGATTGATTTCTGTTATCTTTGTAACTATGAACGAACATCTAAATCCTGAAAATACCAACTATTCTAATCAAGAATTAGAGGTAGAAAAAAAACTACGTCCACTTTCTTTTGAGGATTTTACAGGTCAAGATCAAGCATTAGAAAACCTGAAAGTTTTTGTGGAAGCAGCCAATAAAAGAGGAGAAGCTTTAGATCACACCTTGTTTCATGGTCCTCCAGGATTGGGAAAAACGACATTGGCTCACATTTTAGCCAATGAACTAAATGTTGGAATCAAAGTTACTTCAGGGCCAGTGTTAGACAAACCTGGAGATTTGGCTGGATTATTGACCAATTTAGATGAACGTGATGTGCTTTTTATTGATGAAATCCACAGATTAAGTCCAGTTGTGGAAGAATATTTATATTCTGCCATGGAAGATTATAAGATTGATATTATGATTGAATCTGGACCTAATGCACGAACTGTTCAAATCAACTTAGAACCTTTCACATTAATTGGCGCAACAACACGTTCAGGATTGTTAACAGCGCCAATGAGAGCTCGTTTCGGAATTAGTACTCGATTACAATACTATACAAAAGAACTTTTAACGACTATCATTCAAAGAAGTGCGCAAATTTTAAAAGTTCCAATTGCCATGGAAGCTGCTATCGAAATTGCTGGCAGAAGTAGAGGAACTCCAAGAATTGCGAATGCTTTATTGAGAAGAGTGAGAGATTTTGCCCAAATAAAAGGCAATGGAAAAATCACTATTGAAATTGCAAAATTTGCATTACAGGCACTCAATGTGGATACCTATGGTTTGGATGAAATGGACAACAAAATCCTATTGACCATTATTGATAAATTCAAAGGAGGTCCAGTTGGGATTAGCACAATTGCAACTGCTGTGAGTGAAAACACGGAAACTATTGAAGAAGTTTATGAACCCTTTTTGATTCAACAAGGTTTTATCACAAGAACGCCAAGAGGAAGAGAAGTGACTGAATTAGCGTATAAACATTTAGGAAGAATCAAAGGAAGTAGTCAAGCAGAATTGTTTTAAAAATGAACATTAAAAAAATAATTCCGATTTTAGAATGGTTACCCAATTATGAAAAATCTCTTTTTAAGGGTGATTTGATTGCGGGAATTACTGTCGGAATTATCTTGATTCCACAAGGAATTGCCTATGCTTTGATTGCAGGTTTACCTCCCATTTATGGATTGTATTGTGCATTAGTTCCTCAAGTTATTTACGCCATTTTTGGTTCAGCAAGACAAGTTGCTATTGGTCCTGTTGCCATGGATTCATTGATTGTGGCAACTGGAGTTTCTACATTAGCTTTAGCAGGCTCAGAAAGTTATATTGAAATTGCCATTTTATTGGCATTTATGGTGGGAACTATCCAATTTGTATTGGGTATTTTCAGCTTAGGATTTATTGTCAATTTTTTGTCAAGACCTGTGATTACTGGGTTTACATCTGCTGTAGCTTTGATTATCGGAATCAATCAATTCCGAAATTTACTCGGAGTTGATTTCGTTCAAAGTGATCAAATCCATGAACTTTTAGAAGATATTTGGCTGAAAATTTCCTTTTACAATCTTCCAACAACGATTATTGGAATGATTGCTGTCGCCATTATTTTTGTTTTCAGAAAAATAGACAAAAGAATTCCAAGTGCATTGATTGTGGTGGTTTTAGGAATCATCATTATGAGATTTTTTGGAAAAAATTTGACAGATGTTTCCATCGTAAAAAACATTCCATCTGGATTACCTTCTTTCGGAATTCCAACAATTGAATTAGAACAAATAAGAGAATTGTTTCCCATTGCGTTAACGTTGGTAATGGTAGGTTACCTCGAAACAATTTCAATCGGGAAATCTCAAGAAACAAAACAAGATGTGTATAAAGTGAGACCAAATCAAGAATTGATAGCATTGGGTTTGAGCAATATTTTTGGCTCATTATTTAAAGCATATCCAACTGCATCTAGCTTTTCGCGTTCGGCAATCAATCAAGAAAGTGGCGCAAAAACAGGAATGGCTGCATTTATTTCGGTTGTGATGGTGATCATTACCTTACTTTTTTTAACCCCATTATTTTATTATTTACCCAAAGCTATTTTGGCGGCAATTATCATTGTGGCTGTTTTTGCTTTGGTGAATATTAAAGAAGCTGCTTTTTTATGGAAAGCCAATAATTTGGATTTTTGGTTATTGATTTCTACATTTATTGCAACACTTTTCTTTGGAATTGAATATGGAATTTCTGTTGGTGTAGGGTTGTCATTGGTTGTACTAATTTTCAGAACTTCAAGACCTTATGTTGTGGAATTGGGAAAAGTCCCTGATGCTAATTTTTATAGAAATAAAGAACGATTTGAGGAAGTAATTATTGAAGATGATATCCTCGTTTTTCGTTTTGATGCCCAATTATTTTATGCAAATTCAAGCTATTTCAGAGATAAATTAGACGAAATGGCAGACAAAAAAGGAAAGGCACTAAAATTGATAGTATTAGATTCCGAAAGCATTAACAGAATTGATAGTACAGGAGTTGAAATGCTCAAAGAACGGATTAAGTTTTATCAAAAAAAGGGTGTTTTATTTTATTTTGCTGGTGCAAAAGGACCTTTGAGAGATGCGTTATTCAAAGGAGGATTACTAAGTATTATCGATGTAAATCACTTTTTTATGAGAGCGAACGATGCTGTAAGATTTTTCAGAACTGGTGACAGAAAAAGACAAGAAAAGTATGCAAAATACATTCATCAGGCATATCAATAATTCTGATAATAATCAGCTAAATAGTAAAATATCAAGTCTAATTTTGACTTTTTAAAGTATAATTAAAATGAAAATAGAACAAATTTACACAGGATGTTTGGCGCAAGGTGCCTATTACATTGAAAGTAATGGCGAAGTTGCCATTATAGATCCATTAAGAGAAGTGCAAGATTATATTGACAGAGCTGCAAAAGACAATGCAAAAATCAAATATATTTTCGAAACACATTTTCATGCTGATTTTGTAAGTGGACATGTTACTTTGGCAGAAAAAACCGATGCAAAAATTGTTTTTGGTCCCACTGCAAAAACCAACTTTGATGCTTTAATTGCCACAGACAATCAAGTATTTTCTCTTGGAAATATCACCATTACAGTACTTCATACACCTGGTCATACTATGGAAAGTGCTTGTTATTTATTGAAAGATGAAAATGGAAAAGACCATGCGCTTTTTAGTGGAGATACTTTGTTTTTAGGCGATGTTGGAAGACCAGATTTGGCTCAAAAAGGAGACATTACAGAAAAAGATTTAGCAGGTTTTTTATATGAAAGTTTGCGCGCAAAAGTAATGACTTTGGCAGATGATGTGATTGTATATCCTGCACATGGAGCTGGTTCAGCTTGCGGAAAAAATCTCAGTAAAGAAACTGTTGGCACTATTGGAAATCAAAAAAAGACCAATTATGCTTTGAGAGCAAACATGACCAAAGAGGAATTTGTGAAAGAAGTTACAGATGGGTTATTGCCTCCTCCAGCCTATTTTCCTTTGAATGTAAAATTGAACAGAGAAGGATATGAAAATATTGAAGACATCATTAAAAACAGCGCAAAACCTTTGTCAGCAGCCGAATTTGAAGTTATTGCAAACGAAACTGATGCAGTAATTTTAGATGTGCGTCATCAATCTGAATTTTCGAAAGGATTCATTCCACAATCCATTTTTATTGGTTTGGGAGGTACTTTTGCACCTTGGGTTGGCGCATTAATCAAAGATATCAAACAAGCAATTTTATTGGTAACTCCTATTGGCGAAGAGGAAAAAACCATTACACGTTTGTCAAGAGTTGGTTTTGATAATGTCATTGGTTATTTGGATGGAAGTTTTGAAACCTGGAAAAAGGCAGGAAAAGAAATCGATGTGTTGAATTCAATTTCTGCAATTGAGTTATCAGAAAAAATCAACCAAAAACCCATTGTTTTTGATGTTCGAAAACCGGGAGAATATCAAAGTGAACATGCATTCATTGCCGAAAATACGCCACTAGATTATTTGAACGATTACATAACTCAATTTCCTGAAAAAGAACCTTTTTTTGTGCATTGTGCAGGAGGTTATCGTTCTGTGATTGCAGCTTCTATTTTGAAAGCACGTGGTTTTCACAACGTAATTGATATTGAAGGAGGTTTTGATGCTATTCAAAAAACCAGTATTGAAAAAACAGCATATGTTTGTCCATCAACATTAAAATAAATTATTGATAATGAAATATCTAACTCTTATATTTTGTCTATTTTTTATCACTTGTGGAAAATCACAGGATGTAAAAACAATTACTTCAACCGAATTAAAACAGTTATTGTCAAAAGAGAAAATCCAATTGTTGGATGTTAGAACTCCTGAAGAAGTGTCTGAAGGATTTATAAAATCTGCCAAATTTGCCAATCTTTTTGATGCTAATTTTTATCAAAAAGCAAGTGCTCAATTAGACAAATCAAAACCTGTGTATGTGTATTGCAGAACATCCAACAGGAGCAGTGCTGCAGCAGCTATTTTAAAAGAAAAAGGATTTAATGTATATTTTCTTGAAGGAGGATATACCCAATGGAAATCTAAAAATTAAAGAACATGACAACAAATATTCAAATAGAAAATTTAAAATGTGGTGGTTGTGCATCCACCATCAAAAAAGGAATTTCAGCCATCAATGGTGTGCATGATGTGACTGTGGATGTAGAAAATTCAATAGTAACAATCGATTCAGAAAATGCTGATATTGAAGAAATTAAAACCAAACTTTCTCACTTAGGTTATCCAGAAGTAGGAGATAAAAATTCTATTTTACACAAAGCAAAATCGTTTGTGAGTTGCGCTGTTGGAAGAATGGATTCTTAATAGTCTTGTAATTTAAAAAGTCTATTAAACTGCGCTATGCAAACCAAACTCCTTTTTATTACGCCACCATTTACGCAGTTAAATACAGCATATCCTGCAAGTGCGTATTTAAAAGGGTTTTTAGAAAAACACCAAGTTTCTTTTGCGCATTGCGATTTAAGTATTGAGCTTTTTACAGCGATTTTTACTGGAGATTTTTTACGAGAAATTTTTAAAGAAGCAGAAGATTTACAAAATTTTTATTTTCCGAAAGTTCGAAAAATGAAAGAAATCTATATTTCTAGAGTTGATATCGTCATTTCTTTTCTTCAAAAACAAGATATTGAAACTGCTCATCAAATTTTAGAACCCAATTTTTTACCAAAAGGTCACAGATTGATTCATGCAAACAAAGCCATCAATTGGGAAAAAGGTGAAATAGGAATCATAGACAAAGCAAAGCATTATTCCACACTTTTTATTGAAGAAATTGGCGATTTTATTCACGCAAATGTGGATGAGTTTTTTGCATTTACTAAATATGCAGAACAAATTGCTACGGCTGCAAGCAATTTCAATCAGATTGATGAGTTTTTAAACAGTCAACATTCGTTGATAGAAGACAAAATGTTCGATCTTTTAGAAGCGCAAATTTTAGAACACAACCCTAATTTTGTCTGTTTTACCATTCCTTTTCCAGGAAATTTGTTTGCTGCTTTGCGTTGTTCGCAATTTATCAAACAGTTTTTTCCAGATATTAAAATTGCATTTGGTGGTGGTTATTGCAATACAGAATTACGTTCGTTATCAGACACCAGAATTTTTGAATACGTAGATTTTATTTCTTTGGATGATGGTGAAGGTCCTTTACTTAAAATTATACATTATTTAGAGGGTACTATTGATGTAAATCAACTAGAAAGAACCTTTGTGTTAGAAAAAAATCAAGTAGTTTATAAAAATAAACTTCCGAATACCATTTTTCATCATAAAAATTTACCTGCACCCAATTATGTGGGTTTGCCTTTTCATAAATATGTTTCTTTTTTAGATGTGGTGAATCCAATGCACAGAATGTGGACAGATGCAAGATGGAATAAACTCACTATTTCTCATGGCTGTTATTGGAAACAATGTTCTTTTTGCGATGTCACGTTAGATTATATTGGCAATTATCAAAACACGACAGCAGAAGATTTGGTCAACAAAATTGAGCAAATTATACAAGATTCTGGCATTACAGGTTTTCATTTTGTGGATGAAGCTGCACCTCCAAAAATGCTCAAAGCGCTTTCGCTTGCATTACTTGAAAGAAATGTAAAAATTACGTGGTGGACCAACATTCGATTCGAAAAAACATTCGATTTTGAACTATGTCAACTCATGGCTAAATCTGGTTGTATTGCTGTAACTGGTGGTTTGGAAGTTGCTTCAGATAGATTATTAGCCAAAATGAAAAAAGGCGTAGATATTGCTCAAGTTACCAGAGTTACTCACAATTTTTCCCAGAATACTATTTTGGTACATGCGTATTTGATGTATGGTTTTCCAACACAAACCGAACAAGAAACCATTGATTCTCTAGAGGTTGTAAGACAATTGTTTGAAAAAAATTGCATTCAATCTGCCTTTTGGCATCAATTTACAGCAACTGCACACAGTCCTGTTGGACAAAATCCTGAGGAATTTGGCATCAAAATTACAGGACCTGTTTTTGAAGGTTTTGCTCAGAATGATTTGTATCACTTAGACCCAACAGGAGCTGATCATCCAAAATACACAAAAGGATTAAACTTGGCATTGCACAATTACTTAAACAATGCAGGTTACGAAGAAGATTTGCAATTTTGGTTCGATTTTTCGATACCCAAAACAACACATCCTAAAGATTTGATTGAAGGTTTTTTGAGGTGAGAATTTTAAAGATGTTAGATTTTTTTTAGTTATGAGAATTTATTGCGATTTTTATTTAAACAATTTTGTATACTCTCTAAATAAATAAATTTTACCTCTTTTTGCGCCTGTTATTTCAGTCAATATTTCAAGTTTTTCCAGTTCTTCAATTAATTTATAAACAGATGGTGGTGATAAATTTGTCAAGTCTTTAACTTTTTGAGCATCTACAATTGGTCGTTGGTAAAGATGGTTTAAAATCAATTGTGCATTGTGTGAACGACTTCCTAATGTTTGTAATTTAATATCAACCTCCTTTTGTAGTTTTAAAATACTATCAAAAGTATTTATTCCGTTTTTTGCAGTTTCAATTATTCCAACTAAAAAGAATTTAAACCATTGATTTATATCGTTATTCATTCTTACTCTAGTTAGATTGTCATAATATAATATTCTATTTCTTTCGAAAAAATCAGAGAGATATAGAATAGGTTTTTTTAAGATCCCTTTTTCAACCAAATAGAGTGTAATCATCAAACGACCAACTCTTCCATTACCATCAAGAAAAGGATGAATTGTTTCAAATTGATAATGTATTAATGCAATTTTAAGTAAATCAGGAAAAAATGATTCAGTATTGTGTGCAAAATTTTCCAAATCACCCATATATTCATGAATACTAGAGTAAATTGGTGGGATAAATGTTGCATCATTAATGCTTGCCCCTCCAATCCAGTTTTGACTACTTCTAAATTCTCCTGGCAGTTTGTGTTTACCTCTTACTCCTTGTAATAATATTTTATGGGTTTCTCTGATTAATCTTGAAGAAAATGGCAATCTTTCTAGACTTTTAATAGCAGCATTTAGTGCTTCTATATAGTTTTGTACTTCTTCCCAATCATCTCTTTTTTCTTCATTTACATCAGCTTTATCTAATAATGCATCCTCTATATTTGTTTTTGTTCCTTCAATTTTGCTTGATTGAGTCGCTTCTTTTAAAACGTGCATACTAATAAATAAATCAATGTTAGGAATGTATTCTGAATACATATCAAGTCTTCCAAGCTGTCTGTCAGCTTTACTTAAAAGGTTTAATACCTCCATATCATCAATTGTCCATTGTTGATTTATTTTTGTAGGTTGAAAACTTTTATAAGTTTTTTGATTTATATAATCACCGGATTTGAATGTTTTCATTTTTATTTAAGTATGAGCTTAAACAAAGATACTTGTTATTTAAGTTATTTGCAAAAAAATTAAATAAGACTGTCAATAATTTAAGTAAATGATTCGTAATTTAATTAATGAACAGTGCTTTTAAACATTGATCAACATAACTTGATATGTAGTTTGTTTCAATTATCAACGAATTTATTTTTTGATTAAAATATCAAACAAAAAAACCTTCATTACTTAAAAATAATGAAGGTTGTAAACTAGTTGAAGTTCTTTTTTTATTACAAATACTTTCTCAAAACAGTAGTCCTTGATTTCGATTTTAATTTATTCAAAGCGCGTTGTTTTACTTGTCGAACACGCTCTCTAGTAATGTTAAAAGTCTCGCCAATTTCAGTCAAACTATAGGTAGTATCTTGATTGTTCAAGCCATAAAACATTTTTACAATTCGAGCTTCTTTCTCTGGAAGCGTTTCTAAAACACGTTTTATTTCAATTTCTAATGATTTTTTCATCAATGAATTGTCAGGTCTTGGAGAGTCTTCTGAACCTAGAATACTGTATAAATTGGAGTCTTCACCTTCTCTAAAAGGAGCATCCATAGACAAATGTCTGCCCGAATTTTTCATACTTTGTTCCACGTTTTGCTCAGTAATATCAAGCTCAGTGGCAATTTCTACATACGAAGGAATGCGCTCATTTTGTTGTTCTAATTTTGCGTAAATTTTATTGATTTTATTGATGCTGCCAATTTTATTTAACGGCAATCGCACAATTCTAGATTGTTCAGCCAAAGCCTGTAAAATGGATTGACGAATCCACCAAACTGCATACGAAATGAATTTAAAACCTCTAGTTTCATCAAATCTTTTGGCTGCTTTTACCAATCCTAAATTCCCTTCATTGATCAAATCGGATAATTTTAAACCTTGATTTTGGTATTGCTTAGCAACAGAAACTACAAATCGTAAGTTCGATTTTACTAATGTATCCAACGCTCTTTGATCACCATTTTTAATTTTTATCGCCAATTCTACTTCTTCATCTGCCGTAATTAAATCGATTTTACCAATTTCCTGAAAGTATTTTTCTAAAGATTTTGTGTCGCGATTGGTAACTTGCTTGGTGATTTTCAGTTGCCTCATTTGTTATTTTTATGTTTTAAATGATTAAATAAATAAATTACAATCTTCACAATTTTTGGTTTCTCCATAATAGGTTTCTCTATATTTATGAAGTGTTTTCACAGGAATTCCGAAAAAATATTTTTTAATAGAAGTTACCCTACAATTCAACATTCCCATGGCTGAAGAGTAATATTTTTGTTGTTTTGTATGTCTTTTAATTCTGATAAGTTTCATAAAATAAAATTTTATAACGCACTTTTCAATGCATTTTTGTGGTTGATAAAAAGGAGAGGCTATTTTTTCTTCTAGAAAAAAAAGGAACTAAAAAGTAGGAGGAATGAATTTATCAGATTGATTTCGAAAAATGGTAAAATCAAAACTATAAACTCTTAGATTTCTTTTTTGATAAATGGTGGAAATTTTCATGTTTTGCTAATGTAAGCTTCCCTTAAATTCGATCCATTCAAAAATAGAATTTTTATTCATTTAATCTGTATTCAATTGGTGATTTATTTTTAAGTGATTTATGTGGTCTATTGTAATTGTAATCGTTTATCCACTCTTGACTTATATCTT
>NZ_JADWOV010000226.1 GCF_015767435.1 Polaribacter sp. BAL334 | reverse complement strand
CTTTAGGAGACAAAGAATATTACAAAGGAATTGGAGAAATTACTTACGAAGGAAAAGAATCAGATAACCCCTTAGCTTTTAAATATTATAACCCAGAGAAAGTAGTTGGTGGAAAAACAATGCGTGAGCATTTTAAATTTGCTATAGCTTACTGGCATACCTTCTGTGGTCAAGGTTCTGACCCGTTTGGACCAGGGACTCAAAAGTTTGCTTGGGATCAATCTAATAACCCAATTCAAGCCGCAAAAGATAAAGCCGATGCAGCTTTTGAGTTTATAAGTAAGATGAGGTTTGACTATTTTTGTTTTCATGATTACGATTTAATTCTAGAAGGACCAACATTTGCTGAATCTGAAAAAAGATTATCAATTATTACAGATTATATAAAAGAAAAACAATCCGACTCTGGTATTAAATTACTTTGGGGAACGGCTAATTGCTTTTCAAACCCAAGATATATG
>NZ_JADWOV010000225.1 GCF_015767435.1 Polaribacter sp. BAL334 | reverse complement strand
TTTTATAAAAATTCATTTCATCAATATACTCCCAAACTTCTTTGGTCAGTAATGGTTGCACATTTTTTTGATGTTTAATTCCATTTCGAATCATGGTTGATGAAATTTCCATAATTGGCGCATCAACCAAATGAATTTTTGGATGATTTTTAAATTTATGTGTTGTTTTTTCATCAGAAACTCTAGGATAAACATATATAAAATGATTCTCTAAAATGGTTTCGTAGTTTTTCCATTTATGAAAACTATTCAAATTGTCTTCGCCCATAATCAACGAAAATTCGTTATTTGGATAATTCTCACAAATGTGTGCCAAAGTAAAAACCGTATAATTGGGTTGTGGTAATTTGAACTCTATGTCAGATGGTTTTATTTTTGGATA
>NZ_JADWOV010000224.1 GCF_015767435.1 Polaribacter sp. BAL334 | reverse complement strand
CCTCTTCATTCAAAAATCATTGATATAATGAAAAAATATGATGGTAATTTCCCAAGAAAAATCTCAGACCAGCGTTATAATGAACACATCAAAAAAGTTTGCGAAAAAGCAAAAATAGAAACCCCAACACATGGCACTTTATTTGACCACAAAACAAAAACAAAAGTTACTCAAATATATCCAAAACATAAATTAGTATCTTCGCATATAGGTAGACGTTCTTTTGCTACGAACAATTATGGCAAAATACCAACCTCTTTTTTAATGTATATTACAGGGCACACAACTGAAGCAATGTTTTTAACATACATTGGAAAAAGCAACAAAGACATAGCTATGGAATTAACTAACTATTTTTAATTTATAAAGGTTTTTCATACTTTCACATTTTTTAAATAATTACGCAAACTTATGGTTGGGTTAAGCGATAAAGAAAAGGAAGTTTTAGACTTCCTTTTGGAATTTGTAGATTTTGAAATATTTTGCATTGAAGAAGCCGAAAGAGATAAAGGCAGACTTGACTATTCAATGT
>NZ_JADWOV010000223.1 GCF_015767435.1 Polaribacter sp. BAL334 | reverse complement strand
ATTTATGCCATAGGAGAAATTATTCTGGTAGTGATTGGTATTTTAATTGCTCTTCAGATAAATAATTGGAATAATGATAATATCGAGCGTGAACTTGAATTGAATATGTTAAGCGAAATTCTAACTAATCTTGAAAAGGACGTTTTTAACTTTAATTCAAAGATTACAATTAACGAGAAAGCAATAAAAAATAATTCGGCAGTATTGGAACATTTAATTCTAAAAACCCCTTTGACAGATACATTAAGATTTTATTATGCGAGATTGACAGGGCGAGGAACATTTGAACCGATAACTGTCGCCTATGAAAATTTGAAATCTAAGGGAATAAATATCATCCGAAATGACTCGCTTAGAATTTCTATTTCTGAATTATATGATTTCAAGTATTTCTACGTCACTGAAGATTTACGAATGGACTACGAGCCTATAAAAGATTTTCATATGAGTGAGATATATAAAAATGTAAAAACGATTCTTGAAACAAACGATAACAGAGTAGCTGAACCAGTGAATCTTTCGGAT
>NZ_JADWOV010000222.1 GCF_015767435.1 Polaribacter sp. BAL334 | reverse complement strand
TTTTGTTGGTTTAAATTACAATATTCCATTGAACGATTGGTTGTATACTGGAGCTGGTTTTCACACAGCAGTAACTGGAGATCAAGGAGGTTTGTTCACTTTAGGAGTAAATTTAGGTATTAATACTAGAATTTACAATAATCTTTTTTTTGATGCTAATGTTCATTTTGGTGGTGGGGGCGGATTTAGAAGCTTGGTAAATGGTGGAGGAATCATTTATCCAAATGTTGGTTTGCAATATAAATTAAAAGGCTTTTCTTTCGGAGTTCAATATGGTTATATGAACTTTTTTACAGGGATTCAAAGGGATGATAATGTATCTTTCTTTATAGAAATTCCCTCTACATTAAGATTTGGCTCTTATAAAGAATCTCAAAAAACCTTTGAAGTAGAAAATCTTTCAACAGATAATTTTTGGAAAAAACCCGCTGTAAAAAGTGTACAACAAATTACATTTGATTATTTTTTTCCAATTGGAATGTCAAGAGC
>NZ_JADWOV010000221.1 GCF_015767435.1 Polaribacter sp. BAL334 | reverse complement strand
CCCACTGGAAAGCTGGTGAAAAAGAAATCAGTGAATCTAAAATTATCAGTTTAGATTATGGAAATAATTTATCTAAATTTGAAATTTCCATTCAAGGAACACCTGCAATTTCTGCTGGTTTGACATTGCATGAAAATGATGGAGCAGTTATAGTAAATGAAAAAAATTGTTGGATAAACTATTGGCAACCACATGGAGATTCTGAATTGGGAACAGCCATCGTAACAAAAAAGAAGCATTTTGCAGGTCAAGAAACATATGAAACAACTGCAAAAGACGAAAGCAATGCCTATATGCATTTGAATGTCATCAACAATAAAGTTGAATATTATGCGGGTTTTACTTGGAAAAAAAGCAATCAATTCGAAAATAAAAACGCTTGGGAAAACTATTTGACTGATTTTTCAAAAAAAATAGAAAATCCTTTGCTTGTTGACATCAAAAAATAAAATTCCATGAGTACAGTAGTTACCTTTGGCGAAATTTTAATGAGGCTTTCTCCACCTAGTCATTTGCGTTTGTCACAAGCCAACTCTTTTGAGTTGTACTATGGCTGTGCAGAAGCTAATGTAGCTGCATCCTTAGCTAAATTTAAACACGAAGTTAAATTTGTAACGTCCGTTCCGCAAAATGAATTAGGAGAATCCTCCATTAGCATGTTACGGTCTTTTGGTATTAGTCCGGTTG
>NZ_JADWOV010000220.1 GCF_015767435.1 Polaribacter sp. BAL334 | reverse complement strand
TAAAACTGAATAGACATATTCGGATTGATGCTATACGTAAATCGCAATGTAGTTGAAAATTCATCGTTTTTGATGCGTCCCAAAATGTATCTTTTGTTATTTCCAAAATCAACTGTTTGCACATATTGTGCGCGATCTGTAGAGATATTCAATTGATTTTGAAGCGAAATATTCAATGCATCAATAGGTTGATAATTGAATCCTAAAATAAAATTGGAATTGTCAAAAACAGCTTCATCCGTTACAACTTTCGCAAAATTAAATGAATAACTAAACTTTTTGCTTCTATCAGAACCAAATGAACCATAAATATACCTGTCATTGGCAACTCTCCATCTGTCACC
>NZ_JADWOV010000219.1 GCF_015767435.1 Polaribacter sp. BAL334 | reverse complement strand
CGTGAGACCGGTGGACGCGGTGCCGGCCCCGGGCCCGACACCGTCGTCGGCGACCTCGACCACATCGTGCTCGAGCCGGATGCGGCAGCGCGACGCACCCGCGTGACGGATGACGTTCGTGACGCCCTCGCGCACAACCCACCCCGCGAGTTCACGATGTGCCGGGTCGATCGCATCGGTGGATGCGGACGCGTCGAGCTCGATCCCGGCCGCCCGCAGCGCCGCCCGGGCGGCGGCGAGCTCCGCGCTCACGTTCACCTCGCGGAAGCCGCTCACCGCGGCGCGCACGTCGGCCAGGGCGCCGCGGGCAAGCGCCTCGACCTCGCCGATCTCGACGCCCGCCCGCTGCGGGTCGGCGTCGAGATCGGCGAGGTCGAGGCG
>NZ_JADWOV010000021.1 GCF_015767435.1 Polaribacter sp. BAL334 | reverse complement strand
CGCATATACAAAGGAATGTCTAACGAATTGTGATGTGTTATAAAAGGTCTTGCTGCTGCTCCACCAGGAATGGGTTGTAAAACGGGTGTTTCTACCTCAAAATATCCTGCATCATTGAAAAAAGAACGCATGGCATTGAACAATTTGGTGCGTTTTACAAACACTTCTTTTACATGCGGATTTACAACCAAATCAGCATAACGTTGTCTGTAACGCAATTCCGGGTCGTTAAATTCATCATGAGTGTTTCCTTCAGCATCTACTTTTGGTAAAGGCAAAGGTTTTAAAGCTTTACTCAGTAATTTAAATTCTTTAACCATTACTGTTTTTTCACCCACTTTTGTAGTGAACAAAGTTCCTGTAATTCCAATAAAATCACCAATATCAAGTAATTTTTTATAGACTTCATTGTACATAGTTTTGTCTTCGTCAGCACAAATTTCATCGCGATTAAAATACACTTGAATTCTTCTTGACATTAATCTTCCTGCAATTACAACCTTTTTTCCTTCCGAAAAATTGGATTTTATATCCATAGAACTTGAATCTAGTGGAAATAAATCTGCTGGATAAGGATTGATGCCTAAAGTGCGTAATTTTGCTAACTTTTCTCTACGTACAACTTCTTGTTCTGATAATTGCATTGGGTTTGTAAATTTTCTGATGTTTTAT
>NZ_JADWOV010000218.1 GCF_015767435.1 Polaribacter sp. BAL334 | reverse complement strand
GATGCTACTCACGTTTCTGTTGACCCAACAAGAACTTCATTAACAGGAACTGGAGGAAGAATTGAAGCAGGAAAAAATGGTGGTGGAAATTGGCGTTATAATGGCGGATTTATTTGGCGTTCGCCAGAATTAGAGTTGAATGATGTTGGTTTTTTAAGAAGAACTGATGAAATGATTCAGTTTGCGAATGTGAGATATTTGTGGCAAGTTCCCACAAAAAACTATAGAAATGCCAGTGTAAGTCTCAACCAATCATCAGAATATGATTTTCAAGGAAATCTAAATAGAGTGCGTTTAGAATCAGAAGGAAATATCAATT
>NZ_JADWOV010000217.1 GCF_015767435.1 Polaribacter sp. BAL334 | reverse complement strand
GGACTTAAGAAAGCAAAAAGGTGAAACATTAAATTGTGTTTCAGATTCAGCTGGAGTAGATTTAACTATTTTGAGTAAGATTGAAAGAGGGGAAAGATTGCCTACACAGGAGCAATTGTCCAAACTATCTGCATATTATAAGTATAATGAAACAGAATTAAAAACTTTATTAGTTGCTGAAAAAATTATCAAGGATTATGGTATTAGCGAAGAAACCCAAAAGGCAATTAACATAGTTGAAGAACAAATTGTAAAATATTTGAAGAAATGAGAGAATTTAAAGATGAAGGAGTTCATTTGATAAAAAAGGACGCAATAATTGGATTACAGGAATTAGAAGATAATTCATTTGACTTAGCAATTTGTGACCCACCTTATGGTGCTGCAAGTAAAAAGAATTGGAACTATGATAGAGAGAAAAAGGTTTCTGGTTTTGGTGGAGATTGGAAACTTAATGGTGAGGAATGGGACTTGTTAACTTCAAATGACAATTTTACAATGACTTTCAGT
>NZ_JADWOV010000215.1 GCF_015767435.1 Polaribacter sp. BAL334 | reverse complement strand
TCTGAGATGGGATCAAGTGCATTTTTTGAATGTAGTTTTTGAATCTTTCCTCCGATAATGACTTATTTGCTCGACCTAATTTTAAAGCAATTAACGTTAAGACAGTGATTTGAGTTGTAAAAGCTTTTGTTGAAGCCACCCCAATTTCTGGTCCTGCATGCGTATAAGCTCCTGCATGTGTTTCTCTAGCGATTGAAGAGCCAACAACATTACAAACACCGTACACAAAAGCGCCTTTTGATTTTGCTAATTTAATTGCAGCTAAAGTATCTGCAGTTTCTCCAGATTGTGAAATGGCAATTACGACATCTTTATCAGTAATGATTGGATTTCTATATCTAAATTCAGATGCGTATTCTACTTCAACTGGAATTCTTGCTAAATCTTCAAAAAGGTATTCACCTACTAAGCCTGCGTGCCATGAAGTTCCACAACCAACAATAATGATTCTATT
>NZ_JADWOV010000214.1 GCF_015767435.1 Polaribacter sp. BAL334 | reverse complement strand
ATGGCAACAATCTGGTTTTCGGTAAATTGGGTTGTCTTCATAAGTTTTCGGCTTTAAATTTAATAATTTTTACTGAACGCGCTCCTGCGTCGCTTGTCGAATTCTATTTTTAAATGGCCGAATTTTGGGGAAGCTTACACTTCTTGTCATTTAAATTTCTTAATTGTTAGTAGTCGGTTTGTCATCCCAGCATGACCGGTAACGGTTGGGCTATGATTTGTTGCCTGTCTCGGCACTAAGATAGCAAAAAATCACAGACAGAATATTCCGCGGGAATGTTCGTAAGTCGGCAATGACCTAGCAATAAATTATAGCCGGTGTTGTGCTTTCGTTATTTTCCACTTCGGTTCAACTCCGCTTTGATTTTTTCCTGGACTATTTCATTCTCTCTTATTCCATTTCTATAATTTCGATTCATCCATTGATAAAACGAAATTGCTCGTTTCAGAGCTTCTTGGAAATATATATCATTCTGGATATCCGAAAGATTCACTGGTTCAGCTACTCTGTTATCGTTTGTTTCAAGAATCGTTTTTACATTTTTATATATCTCACTCATATGAAAATCTTTTATAGGCTCGTAGTCCATTCGTAAATCTTCAGTGACGTAGAAATACTT
>NZ_JADWOV010000213.1 GCF_015767435.1 Polaribacter sp. BAL334 | reverse complement strand
GGCTAAATAAACCAATTCCAAACCAATCCAAAACGAATCGTCATATCACGATATGGATAATTGGGTGCTGAAAAATAGTTTTTTGATGAAAATCCTGAGGTAACGTTATCAATTTTAAAATAAATACGGGTTCTCCTTACTTGTGCATTAAAAAAAACATCTACTGTAGGAAATCCGATTTCTTCGTTGTTTTGTAATGTAAATTCAGCCAATAAAGGGTTATAAGCATTCGCCATGTATTTGGTGAAATATTTAAAAGTTGCGCCAATATTTACCAACATAGGTTTGCCTTTAAACCAATAATCTGT
>NZ_JADWOV010000212.1 GCF_015767435.1 Polaribacter sp. BAL334 | reverse complement strand
TGCTAATAGAGTTCGCAATAAGCAAATAGATATTTTATTTGTCGTTAATATGTTCCTTACAGGTTTTGATAGTAAAACATTAAATACATTATTCGTTGACAAAAATTTAAGACATCACGGATTAATTCAAGCCTATTCAAGAACTAACAGAATATTAGGAGAAAAGAAATCACAAGGTAATATTGTAGTATTCCGTAATCTTAAAAAGGCTACTGATGATGCAATTGCTTTGTTTTCTAACAAGGATGCAAAAGAAATAATCATAATGCAGCCTTATGAAAAGTATGTAAAAGACATCAACGAAGCATACCAAAAATTAATTGATATAGTGCCAAATTTTGAAGCTGTAGATGAT
>NZ_JADWOV010000211.1 GCF_015767435.1 Polaribacter sp. BAL334 | reverse complement strand
TCTGCTGAAGTTACTACTGGAAATGCTGGTGGTGTAGAATCTGAGAGTTTGGGTGATGCTATTTCTAAAATCTATGTAAATCGTAAGAAAAATAGCGTTCCAACTGAGTTTGTAAAATCGGAAGAAAACCTCTATAGCAAAGCAAAACTAAAACAAGCGCAACCTTATCAAGGTAAAGGTCAAACCATGTTAGACATGTTCCCTACAGAATTAGTTGCAGGAAATATAGCAAACGTAACCTCTCCTACTGATATTTTAGATTATACTATTGCTGATGAAGTATTGTCTGTAGATTTCTCTGTCAATGGAAAAACAAAAGGGGTTGTTTTAGGTATCAAAACTTCTGACAAAGTCTATAACCATACAAAAGCGTCTTGTGACAGATTGCGTGGTGCTGAAATTTTGACTGTAAAATCAGTAAATTTAGAAGGTTATAATTTCTTAATGCAAGCCATCAAACAAAGAAATGGTGTTGTGGAACATGCTATTTCTTTTGCGGTTGCTAAAAACAATAATGACGCAGATTACAGCATGCAAACAAACTGGTATGTGAATCACTATACCAAGTTCAATGACATGTATAATTTCCAAGTGTGGGCTACAAATCCTGAGGATACTCAAAAATTGGTGAAAGACATTTTAGCTAACCTAAAATCATTCATTCCTGTAACTCAATCCGAAAAACACAGAATGCCTAAAACCTATGCTGCAAAAGTTTCGAGAGTGGCTAACAACTTGGTATTGAAATTAAGAAGTGATAAAGGAACCATTGGTGGTGAAATTGAAATGGAAGAAAAATATTCTGAAACTGCTGGAAACGTAAAAAAACGTTACAATCCAATCAGTGCTAAATCAGAACAAATCGTTTTAATTGACATCAAAGATGCGTATGAATATGATGGATTGATCAAAGTGAATGGAGAAATTGAAGATGCTTTCTATCATGCGGATGGTAACTGGGGATTGGATTTTGATTCAAAATATACTAAAATCGAGCGTCACCAAATCACCAATAATTTTGACAGAATCTACAATGAAGATGAATTGGCTATCAATAGAAATGTTGAAATCAAAGCGACTAGTGATTATGATTACTTAACCATTTACAAATCATTATTACCTGGAACATTGTCTGATGATTATACTGAGTTCAAATACTTAGCTTTCACTGCAAAAGGAAGTGGATTGATGGAATTGGGATTGATCAAAGCATCTATCGAAGATTGGAAACAACAATATAGAGTGATGGTTGATTTGTCTAAAGAAGAGCAAACCTACTATGTGCCTTTTGATATTTACACTTCTGTAGGTACTCAAGATAAAATTGTTGCTGATGATTTAACCACGTTAACATTCACATTCTTACCTGTGGAAGCGCAAACAAAAGAATTGGATTTGGTTATTTCTGATGTGAAATTTGTAAAAGCTGCTGGTTCTGATGGAATTACTGTAGAAAAACAAGAAACTTACGAAAATGAATTGATGGCATATCCAAATCCATCTTTAGGAAATGTAAACTTGCTATTATTCAGTAAAAATGATACAGAAGCTACAGTAACTTTAACGGATGTTACAGGAAAAACAATCCATAAATCTAAGGCTCAATTAACAATAGGTAAAAATGAATTAGCCTTTGACTTTAAAGTGAAATCGGGTATTTATCTATTAAAAGTATCAAGCAGCGAAGCAACGTATGG
>NZ_JADWOV010000210.1 GCF_015767435.1 Polaribacter sp. BAL334 | reverse complement strand
GAAAATTAGAAGAATCTTTATCTCTTAGCAATTATACTGGAATTGTAAGTTTAGACAAAACAGCTTATTTTGCGGGTGAAAAAGTTACCGGAAAAGTAGTTTTAGGTCGTTATGATGCTACTTTAGTTCCTAATAAAGTTATTTTAAATGGCGCAGATGTTACGAATACTGTTAAAGATGGTCAAGTACTTTTAAATATGCCTGCAGGAAATGTGGGTGAAAAAACGATCAAAGGGACAATTTTCTTTATGGAAAATGGAGTACCAATTCCTGTTGATTTTGCAAGTGCTTATTCTGTAATTCCAGAGCCAAGTAG
>NZ_JADWOV010000209.1 GCF_015767435.1 Polaribacter sp. BAL334 | reverse complement strand
CTGTTCCACTTGTAATAAACCAAGAAGCAGGAACTCCTTTTGCAATACGAATTGCGAATCACACATTGCCTTCTGATATCAATGTATATGTAGAAGACGTAGTAGAAAAAACCGTAACGCTTGTTACTGCACAAAGTTTTGAGCTAACTCCACAAACTAAGCTTAGTGGTATTGGTAGGTTTTATCTTCACTTTACAAGGAGTAGCCTATCTGTAGAAAGTATTGTGAATACTTCATTGATTACTGCTTATAAAGGAAATGGGAATGATTACATCTCTATTGAAGGGTTACAGCTGTTCTCAAAAGCATCAAAAATTATCCTTTACAATCTATTAGGGGTGAAAATAATAGATACAACACTAAACACACCCTCGCAAAAAGAGATGATATCTACAGCAGGAATAAAACAAGGGGTTTACATCCTTGAAATAAATTACGACAATCAAGTTTTAATCAAAAAAATAGTAATTG
>NZ_JADWOV010000020.1 GCF_015767435.1 Polaribacter sp. BAL334 | reverse complement strand
GAAATTTAGCATCCAACCATTTTCCTAACAAAAACCCCAAGTAAATGGTCAATCCCATTTGAAGTCCAGCTCCAGAAAGTTGTAGTGCTTTATTTAAAGGTTTTTTTGAATAATTTTGTTTTTTCATTCTCCTTTTTTTGCTCTTTTGCAGTGCCTGTCATAATGCAAGATGCATTAAAAGTAGCTCCTGGTTCAATAGATAATTTTCCTACAACAACATCGCCCGAAATCTTTGCAATTGTTTTTACAGTTAAAATTTTTTCTACTTTTAAATTTCCTGAAAATTCCCCTTCTATGTCTGCATTAGACGCTTCAACATCTCCTTTTACAACGGCTTCAGCAGCAATAATTACTCTTCCTTTTGTTTTTAAAGAACCCTCTAAAACTCCGTCAATTCTAAAATCTCCAATTGCTTTTATATCACCAATAATTGTTGTGTTTTTTGCGATAACGTTTCTTTCCATACTTTTTGAAGTCTGTTTTTTCGTTGATTTTTTACTCTTTAGATTTCTTTTCTAATTGAGTTAGAAT
>NZ_JADWOV010000208.1 GCF_015767435.1 Polaribacter sp. BAL334 | reverse complement strand
TTGATTAAAAACCCAAATGTCAGTTGAAACTAAATTTGTACCATTATCAGTTAATAAAGTAGCACTATTAATGAATGACGTAAAAGGATTTCCAAGTAAGTTAAATCCTGTTCCTGCGTTACTTACTCCAACAGAAACATCAGAAGTATTGATAGTTCCAGTGAAAGAAATATTTCCTGCACCAGCACTAGTTGCTCTTCTTACTGAATAGCCTTGTCCTGCTGTAAAAGTAGCTCCACCACCAGTTTGCATATAAGACCATGTATTATCAGCTGTTGTATAAGAACCAATAGCATTGTTTGAACCATTAATTGCCAATGAATTTGCAGCAATATACGCATTGTCATATGTCTCACCTGCAACAGGGCTTGAAACCAAATACCAGTTTTCTGTTCCTAAGTTTCTGTTATAAGTTACGTTTCCTGATGAAGTTCCGTTTACGATTAATGAAACACCTGAGTTGATAGTTAAACTACCACCAGAAGCAACACCTAAATCATTAATTTGTGCATTTGACGATAATGTTAAATCATCATAAATGTAAGCATTAACAGCACCTGTTGTGCCATCCATAGCAACAGAATTTATCCAAGCACCACCATTGTAAACTAAATATTCTAATGCACCTGGAGTTCCTTCACTTGGAGTTCCTGTTATGAATGCACCTGTAAAAATATCTCTGTAATCTTTTGTTGTTCCAATACCTGCAAGTGTATCGTCAACTAAAGTACCATCGTTTGTATCAGCAGTTCCTCCATTTACTAATTGCCATCTTCTTCCTGTTCCAAAAAATAATTCTGTATTTCCACCATTAAAATTCACACCAGCGTCTAATGTGATACTGTTTGCAGTATTAAAGTCTGCCCTTGTGGCACCCCTTGCGATAATCAAAAATCCGTAAGCAGGTATAACTAAGTCAGCTGATGCTGTTGATTCATCTACTCCAAAATCGTAGGCATATTCAAAAACACCTGCAGCACTTAATCTTAATAACTTACTATTAATTAAACTTAAAGGAATGTTTGAATTATTATACAGTTCCATATAGTCATTATTAAAACCATTGTCCGAATCAAGAACTTCAGTAATGAATACTGTTCCTGCTATTGGTCCTGCTGGTGCTTCATCATCACTAATAGTTAATGTATGTGTAGCTTGTGAAATAACCAATCCAGTTACTGAACTAGTTTCTGTAATAGTAAAAATAATTGTTTCATTATCTGTATCTGCATCATCATTAATGTCAACGGTGATATTTAGAGTGCCATTAGCAGAAAAAGACAATGGAGTAGGAGTTGTAAAAGTATAATCACCAACTTCGGCAGTACCACCTGTTACAGACACATTGATGTCAATTTGTTCGCCTGAATAATTTGCTACTGTAATTGCAATGTTTGCACTTGTAAAAGTTACATCTGTTTCAGTTTCTGAACTTGTTGTTGTCGCAAAACCAATTGAAGGAGCAACATCATTGTCCTCGTTAGTTACTGTAGTTGTAACATCTGCAACTGCATCGTAATCATCGTCAGAGTTTGCATCATCTACAGAAACTGTAATAGTAATATCTTGGTTACCATCAAACAATACATCATCTGCACCTGTTAACGTAATTTGTTGAGGTGTTTCCCAGTTTGCATTTGTAAATGTAAGTGTTGCTGGAGAAACTGTTACTTCGTCAGTATTAGCACTTGAAATATTTAACACTACATCATCAGTTGGTTGTGCATTTAGCACGGCTGTAAAAGTTGCAGTTGTACCACTTTCGTTTGTGTTTCCTGAAACAGGAGTTAATGTTATACCTGGAGTTGCTGCACCAGCAGTCATGTTTACAGTAATATCATCCACTGCAAATCTATCTCTTGAGCCACCTCCGCCAACATCATCTCCATTCCATCGTAAGTAATATGTTGCTCCATTTGCTAAATTTAGCCCAGTTATTGTTGTAGTTCTGTCTGTTCTTACCCAGCCTGCTGCATCTGAAGCTTCTGTTGAAGTAAAGTCAAGGGCAGTAACATTAGTATAACTCGAATCATCAGAACTATGAGCAAAATTAAAGGAATTTGACCTAGCTTGACTGTTTAAAACCCAAACTTCATATGATACTGTCATACTTGTAACTGTAGCCCCAGTGTTGTTGACAACTTTTAAAGTGATATCACCAGGAGTGAAGTCTGAACCTGCTGGGGTTACACCAAAAGCAAAATCCCCAGTACTTACTTCAAATGCATATACCCCTCCTGATGTAGAAGTAGCACTTGTTCCTCTTCCACAATCTGCAGTATTACAGCTTGCATCAAAGGCTTGATTGTTACCAAAACCAGTTGTTCTCCATGCATTTCCGTCTAATTGACCAGCAGAAGGAGAAGTTGCGAATCCAGTTCCATTTATTTGACCATTATTTACACCACTAACAGTTGCATCAAAACTGATAGTAAAATTGGTGTTTGTTGTTGTTACTGATAGTTGCCCATAACTAAACCCCGAGATTAGAAAAAAGCAAATAGCAATTTTTAAAATGTTTTTGTGTTTCATAATTTGTTTTAATTTTTGAGTACAAAACTAGATAGAAAATAAAGTAATAAGAGTGCCCTAAGCCTCATTTAACCATAAGATAACCTTGCCTTAAACTAAGAATGCATTGATTGTTTTTCTTAAAAAATAAAGGTTAAAATATTAGCATATTTTTAAAATTCTATTCATTTTTTATAAGATATCTATTGATTGATATCGTGCTTTTACAAAAAAACGCCTCATCAATGGATGAGGCGTTCGGGTATTGGTGCATAAATTGGCCATTTTTTACACCTCTACCTCAATTTCATATTGCCCAACTTCGGTGAATGACGTATTTTTTACCAATATATTGGTAGCATCTGCATTCAATTCTAAGGCAGTTTTTGTCACTGTGGCGCCACCTCCAATCGCAACTTCTATCCCTTCAATTTCGGTAGTTGTTGACAAGCAAAATACCAAGGGCACCAAGCCAGCATTTATAAATGTAAAAACATTGTCAGCAGCATAAGGAATGGTACCTGCTATGGCAACAGTATCAGGCGCAACTTCACCGCTAAATGATACTGTATTTGCAGATTTTGTAGAAGGTTTGTAAACAAACTGATGTCTTTTTGCATAATCATTCATATACACTCTTTGTGCAGCTGCATTGACCTGCATTAATATTTCATAACATTCGTTCAACGTAGTAACGCGGTCTTCGGTATTTTTTGGACGCTTTTTTTTGAATATCTTTTGGTCGATAGTAGCGTTTTGTAACTCAGTTCTAATGGTTTGAATTTCAGCAATTGCAGCAGCGCTAAACCCATTAGCCACTAATTGCGCTTGATATTTGACACAGGCTTTGTGCATTTCTTCTAAAAATTGCACCATTTGAATGGCACTTTTTCTGGCGCGTTCATAATCGTTTAAGCCAAACTCATTTTGCGCACCTATGCTTTTAGCGAATGTTTTTTGCACAAAATATTTTACATCTCCATACTTTTCTTTTGCTTTTTCCATGGCAGTCTGTATCAACTCTGTTTTTTGCACTTGAATGTCAATCACTGCAGTGTCTGCAACCACAGATTCAGCATTAATGATGGCATCTAAAAAGTCATTCGCAAAGTCTGCATTGATTGTAGCATCGAATGAAGTAAATCTATCAAGCTCGCCCAGTAACAAATTGTATATTACTCTTGATGTAGTGGTCATTTCGGCATCGGTGCCGTTGTAATTTCTAATAATTTCAATTGGATTCATAACTAATTTATTTTTTAAAGGTTTATGGCACTAATGTAGTTCTTACTTAAAAATAAAATTTCAGGGTTTTCACCCATTTTTTTAGGGTATTTTCCCTGTTTTTTCAGTAGTTCATGGCGTTGCTTCAAACCGTTATATCATTCCGCCATCGTAATGGCAGGTTCCGCCATCGTAATGATACATTCCGCCATCGTAATGATACGTTCCGCCATCGTAATGGTACGTTCCGCCATCGTAATGGTATGTTCCTCCATCGTAATGGTATGTTCCGCCATCGTAATGGTACGTTCCGTCATCGTAATGGTATGTTCCGCTAGCGGAATGCATTAAAACGATGACGGAAAATTGTATTAATGTGACGGAATGTTATAAAGGGATAGCGGAATGCTGTAAAACATGAGCTATAAAAAGTAAACAAAAAGCGGAATAAATCAACAAAATAGCGGATGCTATTATCTAGATGGCGGAATGCTATAATAAGTTTACGGAATGGAATAAAGTGTTTAAGGAAATCCTTGAAAATGGGGGAGGTGATGGGTGCTTTTTAAATTTGGGGGTGTTTGGTGGGGGTTTTTTTTGGGGTATGAGCGTGATGATTGTACTATCGGGGGTTTTTTAATGCTTCTATTACAACTTCATCAACAGAATCAACCGTTATTTCTTTTTTCTTGCAGTAGTCACTTTTAAGCCAATCCTCAAGTAATTTTGAACCTTTACTTGCATTACATGACATGCAACAAAGAGCTATATTATCAGCCCCATTAATTCTGATATCATTTACAATATGCTCCCATGAAGGTTTGTCTTTAGGGGAGGAATTTTCAATCGAGAATTCTACCCCGCAATAAACACATTTAGTATCTCTATTTTTTACAAATTCTTCAACATGCTTTGGTATTCCCCAACGATTTGCCATAAAGTTTTAAATTAATTATTGTCTTCGAAGAAATCATTGTCCAATTCTTTGACTTCGTATACTGCTTTTACTTGAATTCCTACATTATATTGATGCATAAGGTCTACTAATTTCAAACCGTCAATCAGTACTATTGTATGATGAGCATCATGAGCCTTTTTCGTAGCGCCTGAATCAAATGTTGATGTCGTGACGAAAACACCTTTTTGAGTGTCTCCACTCATTGCACCAATAAAATTCCGAATATCCTTTTCTCGGACTTTATTTTCTCCATATCGTTTAGCTTGAATGTAAATTTTGTCCAGTCCAAGTTTATCCTCATTGATTATCCCATCAATTCCCCCGTCTCCTGTTTTTGCTGTTTCAACAAAATCACCGTAACCCATTTTTTTGAGAAGAATAAGAATTACTTTCTCAAAATAGAATGGGTCAATTTCCTTTAGTTTTTCTAATAATTCATCTTTTACTTGAATGTCTATTTGGTCAAAACCCTCGTCAATCAGGTCTTGTGGAGAAGCGTTCTCAATTTTTGAAGGAGTCGATTCTTTTTTAGAGTTTTCTTCATTATAGAATTCAAGGTAATTATCTGAATTTTCAACTTGTTTTAAAGTCAAGACCGATTTAGCATTAACTTTTCCTTTCTCTGTTATTTTTACAAATCCTCTTTTTGGAAATTCAATATATCCGCCCTTTTTCAAGTAAGATTTTCCCCAAGCAATTCTATTTATTATTAAAAGGTCTCCACTTTTTGTTTTTTCTTCTAATTGCTCTTTCGTAAGTTCTGTGTAGAATTTATCAATTACTTTTTGATACAATTCTCTTGCTTGAAGAGTTTCTCCATTTTCTAGAACTTTCAAAATCGGGATGAAAGTCTCATGAAATTTTGGTATTTCCATATTTTATCCTGTTTAGTATGGTTTGCCTTAATTAAGCACAACTAGTTTATATTCGCAAGTTTACACAACTCTCCCCAATCCACAAAACAAAAACAAGCTATTTATCAAATAGTTAGTAACAGTTTTACAAACGATAGTAACAGAATTTTTTAAAACAGCAACAGCACTTCATTTTTACACCAAAAGAACGGCGTATATAAAAATTCAAAACCTTAGCAAATAGGATAGTAGCACATTGATTTTTATGTAGTTGGTTTCAATATGCAATAAGAATGGAGGGTTTACACCCAATCCTCCACCTCAAAAAGCACCTTAAAATGATTTAGAATTTTAGATTTCACATCTTCCAAATCCACTTTTTTTCCCAATTCAGCTTCCATAGAGGTCACTGCTTTTCCACGAATGCCATTTGAGTATGAAATTGATGCTGAAACGGGGGTATTGCACATAAAAAACCTAAAAACTTCTCTACTACAATTGCCAAAAGGTGCTACGCATGTTGCCTTTCGATATGGGGTTTTGCATATTGATTTTGATACTTTTGACTATGAATTGTGTGAAGCACCAGTAGTTTGGATTGGTACAGAAAATACCGAAAAGCAACAGATTTTGACACCAGTCCTTGCAACTAAATCTCTGCCTATCACAATTTATGTTTTGGGAATGCGGATGTATCAGGAACATCAAGGCGTACCGTATATGTTGCATTCCAAAGGAAATGTTGGTGTTCGAGTTTTGGGGGTGAAGGGTTAGTCTTTAGATTTAGTGAAGTAATTTATTTGTAACTTAATAATGATGTTTTTTGCAATGAATTCATCAATTTTAAATGATACTCTTCTATACCTTGTTCTTTTTAGATGAAAATTCCTAAATTTTGCTAAGGTTATCTTAAAATTTGAATATTTTAGAAAGTTAAATAGTTACTATCAATATCAATGTTGAGGAATTTTTGAATTTAGTAAATACTTTCTTTAAAATTTAAAAAAAACCATTTGTACTAATTATAGTACGTATATTTTTTGAAAAACATCCACTTATTACCTCTTATTGTTTTTAACTATATAATAATAAGATAAACTTTAGTTTTGTTGAAAATTTATTTGAATTTTTTATATAAAATTTGATGAATTTTAAGATAACCTTAGCAAAATTTTGCAAAATACCTCGCAATTTGCTCTCTGAAAAGGTATACAGAAATAATTATTAAAGATTTATGGAGTTTTTAGTGTCGTATAAATAGTAAATGCTAAAAACTCATTTTTTAAAATATGTAATAAAACAATTGTTGTAATTTAATGGATAGAGAAATATTAGAAAATCAAGTACTGCTTGAAATATTACTGAATCAGAGAATTGAAAATGATTCTGAAAAAAATCTTCCTATAATTCTTTCAACATACTTAAGGAAATTGAGTTGTTTTGTGGTTGCTATATATGATCAAACAAAATGGACTCATATACTACCAAAAGCAATTAAAGTAAATGAGGAATGGAATGGAATATTGACTGAATTTTCTCAAAAAATAGCTAAAAGAGACAATGAAGCCTTTTATGATATTATCAAAGAAAAATTTGTTTATGGATTTCCCTTGTTTGGCTTTGGATGGCTCGTTGTTGCAAGAAAGAATATTTTTTCTGACACGATGTTTTTTGAGCTTGAAAAAGTAGTAAGTCAGTTGGGAAGAGACTTATGTCAAGAGCGAGAGCAACAAAAATTTAATATTCTCAGTGAGCTTTTTAATAAACATTCTGATGCTGTTCAAATAGCTGAGGAATCTGGAAGATTATACCATATAAACGAAGAAGCATCATTACGATTAGGAATACCTCAACATGAGGCTAATAGGTATTTTGTATCAGATTTTGAGAAGAATTTTAAAAATAATCCCATTGCTTGGAAAAAGCATATTGCAGATCTAAAAGATAATAGTCCACTTATTACAGAAGGTGAAAATATTAATCAGATTAATGGAAAAACACTTCCTGTTGAAGTTACCGTGACAATGACTTCTTACAAAGATAAAAATTTTATAATTGCAATCTCAAAGGATATTAGTTATCGAAAAAAACAAGAATTAAAGCTTGCGCAAACTACTCAAAAATTAGAGAGCATTTTTAATGAAATGACGGATGTTGTCTATTCTATAAAAATACCAGATAAAGAAATATTATTTGTAACACCAAGTGTAAAATGTATTTTCGAAGTTGAGGATTCCGTATTTCTTGAGTATAATAATTTATGGAATTTAGTCATGGTTCCTGAGGACAAACATATTGCGAAAGAATTAGTTGAAGGTCTTGAAAAAAATGGCAATTTTAATGTAAAGTATCGTATTAAAACGAATTCAGGAAAAATCAAATGGATACGAAATAAGGGCAAATATATTTATGATGAACATCAAAATCCTATCAGGTTGGATGGCGTTGTTTCAGATAGAACTATAGAATATTTGGCTAAAAAATCGTTAGATAATGAAATTGAACTTCAAAACGCATTGATTGATATTGCCTCTACTTATATCAATCTAGAACCAGAAGATTTAGAGTTAACTATCAATAGTTCTTTGGAGAAAATGGGTCTTTTTGTGAATGCTGACAGAGCATATATTTTTGATTACGATTTTAAGACTAATACAACCTCCAATACTTTTGAATGGTGTAAGGATGATATTACTCCTGAAATAGATAATCTGCAGCAAATACCCATTGAATACATCCCTCAATGGATAGAAAAACATCAAAAAGGTGAGCCATTTTATGTTGCAGATGTTTTTTTGCTGAACGAGGAAGAACCTGGAGAAAATGCCTTAAAGGAGATTTTAGCTCCTCAAGGAATTAAAAGTTTATTGACTATCCCCATTTTAAATAATGAGGATTTGATTGGATTTGTGGGTTTTGATTCTGTAAAAAAACATCATGTTTATAGCGAAAAAGAGAAGAAAATTTTATCTCTTTTTGGAATGATGTTGATCAATATCCGAAACAGACAAAAATTAAATAATCAGTTAAGAATTCAGGGGGAAAAGTTTCAAAATATCATAGCAAACATGAATCTTGGATTGCTTGAAGTTGATTTGAATGATACTATCATATTTGCAAATCAGAGTTTTTGTGACATGTCTGGCTACGAACTGGAAAAGTTAAAGGGAGAGAGGGCAACAAAACTTTTTTTAGATGCAAATGCATCAAATATTATTTATTTTAAAGGAGAAGAGAGAGTTTCAGGTAGTTATGAAATTGATATAACCGATGAACAAGGAAACAAAAAATGGTGGTTTGTAAGCAGTGCTCCAAATTATAATGAAAGAGGTCAGTTAATTGGAAGAATTTGTATTCATTTGGATATTACTAAACAAAAGAAACTAGAACAAGAATTGGCAAGGGCAATAATCTCTGCAGAAGCTGCATCCAAAGCAAAAGAACTTTTCTTGGCAAATATGAGTCATGAAATAAGGACACCTTTGAATGTAATTATAGGAATGATCAGACAATTGAATAAGGAAAATTTAAATGTAAATCAGCAATTTTATGTGAAACAGTCTGAAAGTTCTGCGAAGCATCTCATGACTATATTGAATAATATTCTTGATATTGCAAAAATAGAATCTGGTGAAATGGAGCTTGTAAAAAAGACCTTTAGCCCAAGTGCATTGGTATGCAATGTCCACTCTATTTTATATTCTCAGGCTCTGGAAAAAAATATAGAATTTAAATTAGAATTTTCCCCAAAAATTCATCCAGTGCTGTTAGGTGATGATACCAGATTGAAACAGGTTTTAATCAATCTTCTTGGTAATTCAATCAAATTTACTGATGAGGGTACTATCAATTTAATTTTAGAGCTAATTGATGATACTGATCATACTCAAACATTGAGGTTCGAGGTTTCAGATACTGGAATTGGAATGTCTGAAGATTTTGTTCTAAAAATATTTGACAAATTTTCACAAGAGCAAAATATGTCAAATAGAAGTTATGAAGGAAGTGGTTTGGGAATGACAATCTCAAATGATTTGATCAAACTTATGGGAGGTGAAATGATTGTAAAAAGTATTAAAAATCAAGGAACTCAATGTTTTTTTCAAGTAACGTTTGAAAAAGGAAATATCAAAAATTTAGAATCGAAACATGAAGAAGTTCAGGAAGGAACTTTTTTGGGAAAAAGGGTACTCCTTGTTGAGGATAATGATATGAATAGATTTATTGCCATACAAAGCTTAAGTTATCTGGGGTTTGATACAGTCGAGGCTGAAAACGGGCTTATTGCAATAAAGCTTTTACAAAAGCAACAATTTGACCTTATTTTGATGGATATTCAAATGCCCATAATGGACGGAGTAGAGGCAACCACCTATATTCGTGAAAATCTTCAGATTCAAACGCCAATTATTGCGCTTACTGCCAATGCATTTAAACATGATATTGAATTGTATTTGGAAAAAGGGATGAATGATTTTATTACTAAACCTTTTGACGAAGAAGATTTTTTTAGAAAAATTAATACTGTTTTGAGTACTGAAAAAGATACTTTACGATTGAAGAATTTGAATTCGTTAAATACAAATTTCGTTGAAAAACCCTTGTATGATTTAACTGAATTTGGAAAATTAAGTAGATCAAATGTTGACTTTATAAAAAAAATGATCCTACTTTTTATTCAACTAGTTCATGATAATACGATCATTTTAGAAGAAGCATTGGAAACTGAAAATGTTGCACTCATTAAAAAAGTAATACATAAAATTAAACCAAACATAGAGCAGATGGGAATTACTTCTTTGAAAGGACCTATAAATGAAATTGTGGCATTTGATATGGACTCAGCGATGAACTATCAGTTTACATTAAATACTCAGAAAGTCATCCAAATTTTAAGAGCAACCAGTGAAAGTTTGAAATACGATCACTTAAAATAATAACTAAAAATAAAAATTAATTATAGCTTACATTAATAAAACATATTGTAGCTTACTAAAAAAAACTGAATGTCACGTAAATTGAAAGCTTATATTGTAGAAGACAACATCATGAATGTTGAAATACTGAAGGAACTTATCGATAAGTATTATCCAAGTATTTCAATTGTTGGGGAAGCAACTAATACTGAAGAATTCGTAGAATTGTTGATGCAAAATGAAGCGGATGTTATTTTTTTAGATATAGAACTTGGTCAGAAAAAAAATTCTTTAGATATCTTGAAAGAATTTGAAAATATTGATTCCGAGATTATCATTATCAGTTCCTCTGAGGAATATGCCCTAAAGGCGTTAAATGAACATACGATTACTTCCTATCTTTTAAAACCTATAAATCTTTTAGATTTTCAAAAAACCATTCAAAAATTAGGTAAGAAACTAAATGAGACAATTGAATCTAAAACTTCACCAAATTTTGATACTATTACTAGAGATGTGATTGCAATTCCTGGTTTGACTATGATAGAAATTGTGAGTCTAAATGACATATTGTATGTAGAGGCTGATGGAAAGTATACTAAGTTTCATTTGGAAGATGGATCCTCCAAGATAGTATCAAAAAATATAGGAATTTATGAAAATATACTACCTAAAAACTTGTTTTTTAGAATACATCACAAATACATTTTAAATATAAGTAAAACGGATAATGTATTTAGAACTGATGGTAGTTATTGTGTTCTTAAAAATGGTAAAAATCTTCCAATTGCAAAAAGGCGTATGCAAGAATTGCGGAAGTTTTTATGTTTGTAATAAACAAAGCGTTTAAGTCTATTTATTGTATGTCAGATAATGTCGGTTTTAAAAAAAAATCATCAATTTATAACTTAACAAACATATCATAAGAAAAATATATGTATGTATGTTGTAACATCATACAAATCCAATTAACAGATAAAAAAGTAAGTTTAAATTGGCTTTAAAATTATTGTTATTTTTGGTCTATCTGAAGTTTTTGATTTTTTAATCATTTTAGTGTTGATTTTAAATTAAAAAAAAAAGAGAGAGGCTTTTCTTAAAAATATGATGCTCATAGATAACTTTCTATAAAATATCTTTTTATTTTTCTACCACTTATTTTAAAACTTTGAAGTTAAATCGGATTTTAGGTTTCTTAAAAAGGTGACAATTGAACTATATGTCTATAATGTTCAATTAACAGTTTTTAAAGATTATTTAAAAATAGTCTATAATTTTTATTTAATGTACTTTCATAATTTAACTTAATTTAACATGATTTTTTTTATTTTTAAGACTTTAGTCAAATTTTAAAAATTTCATTTTCTGTCTATTTTTTTTACTTTTTTTCAAAGCATTTTTTAGAAAAATAAATTTGATTCACAATTTCAAAATTTTCTATCATAAGTTTTATTCTTATTCTAAAAAATATCAAGATTAAAAATAAAAAAACACATACGTTTATTCTCCTATTAATTCACTTATTACTTTCTTAATATGCCTTTTTTAATTTAGAACTAATATTGGACTATGAAATAATCAGTTAATTTAATTTATTTATATAGGTTGTTTAAATGCTTATTATTAAGTTAAAAAAAATATAATCTTTTGGTAAATTTATTATGAGTTTATTTAAACAAAAAACTACCTATGAATACTTTGTAGCTAAATGTAGTAGTCCTTATGATAGAATGAATGGTACAGTAACACAATGGAAAAAAATTGGATACTTTACTTATTTAAAACATAAATTAAAAAGACGTTTAGTGAAAAAGGAAATTCAGTACACTAATTAGTTTCACTGTCATTTAGGGGTGTGGCTTTGAGTTTGTTTCCCTCAGTAGTTTTTACTGTACATTCTCTTAGCCACAAACTAAATATTCAGTAACCTACAAAAAAGCATTTTGCTTTTATTCTAACTTATTATTAATAATTTTTAATTAAAAAAATCTTTTTTATGTATTAATAATTACTTTATGAATAATAATCTTGATATTTCCAAACAATCCTTTAATACGATCAAAAGAACCTATTTACCAAACCTTTCAACTGATTATATATTAAGATTTTCATTTGTATATCAAAAACATTGGATCAGGCAATTACGGTTTTTAAATTTTTTTTTTAAATTATTTAAAATTAAAGAATATTATTTAAATGTTCATTTCTCTGATGGTTCAAGTTCGAGAATACTGATTAATTATGATGAAGTAAAAAACATAGAGAAATCTGTTTTTTTAGCAAATAAATTTTTAAATAATTATCATACCCTAAAATCACGTTAATTTTCATAATTAACCTATATAAAAGTTATCTTTTAAGTTTTTACTTGATAAGAACTATTAATCCTAAACTCTCAAAATTATAAATTATTTAAATTTTTTTTATATATAAAATTATAAATGGAGTTACTCTTTAATCCAAAAAATTAACTGGATTCAAAATTTCTAAAAAATATAAATTTATTATTTACTTTTCTTTATTAAATCTGCTCGATTAATTACAACCCAGCCATAATTTAGTTTAAATAGAAAAAATTTATTTTCTATTTAAACTTAAAATCACTGTTTATCAATCAATAAATTTATTAAACTAAACGACACAAAAATTTTAAAATAAAAATTACTTTAACTTTTAATTCCTAGTAAATCATCTTCGATTATTCTATAAAACGTCCACTTATTACTTACCTCCTTTTTATGGATTAAAAGCAGTATACCTTTAACATGTTTTAAAAAAATAAAACAAGTTATTTTTATAAAAGCCCTCAAAGAAAAACAAAATGAAGTGTTTAGTTTGTCATAATTCGAATATTCTTGAAGTTATTGAAAATAAAAAATATGCCTTTAAAATATTTCCATTTAGTTCCCCAATACAGTGTTCTTGCTGTGAAACTAAATATGATGTATTATTTTTATTGGCTACTCCACATAGAATAAATTATATAATTACTAAAAGAACCCCGATTGTTCTTACATAAGCCCATTTATCTATTTGCACTTTAATAAGCATATTTACATTATTATTTTTACCATGAGTATTTTGAGTGCTTAATTTTTTTTTTAGATTTTTTTAGGGGTGTAGCTTTAAGTGAATTTTCCCCCAATGAGTTCTTTTCTCATTAATCCTTAAAGCTACAAACTAAAAATAAGATTTACATCCAGTACTCTACAATAAATATGAAAAAATTTAAATATTTCATTTCTGTTCCAGGTTACTATGATTATTATACTGGTGTCGTTACATATTGGAAAGAAGTAAGTTACCAAATTTACAAGGAACATATGTTGAAAGGAGAACTTGTGAAACAAGAAAATATTAAAAGAGATATCATTAATTTATAGTTATTATATTTTCATTTTAGATTTTATTTGTTTTGCTTTAAGTGTATTTATCTCCCATACTCTAACTTGTAAATCTTTAAAGCCAAAATCTAACAATGAAATTTATATATGAAATTTTTAGAAATTCATTTTTAAAATCATACTCACTCAAAACATGAATAATCATATTGAAAACATTCAAAAAAGAATTGAACCATTACGCAATGAAATTATCAATCACAAACTGTATTCATCAATTGAAAGTGTTGATGATTTAAAGATTTTCATGCAATATCATGTGTATGCAGTTTGGGATTTTATGTCATTGCTGAAATCACTTCAAAACAACCTTACATGCACATCAATCCCTTGGTATCCAAAAGGATCTGCAGATACAAGGTATCTTATAAATGAAATTGTTATTGGAGAAGAATCAGATATTGATCAACATGGCATTAGAAAAAGTCATTTTGAAATCTATTTAGACGCAATGAAACAGTGCAATGCAGATACTAACAAAATAGAAACTTTGTTAAGCATTCTAAAAATGACAACAGCTTTAGATTATGCTTTATCGGTTTCTGAGGCACCTAAGGAAGCTGCTGATTTTGTTAGATCTACATTCCACATTATAGAAACCAATAAAAATCATTTATTATCTGCAATTTTTACATTTGGACGAGAAGATTTAATTCCTGATATGTTTTTATCAATTGTTGACAGACTCCATGAGAAATCTCCTGAGAGTATTTCAACTTTTAAATACTATTTAGAAAGACATATTGAAGTTGATGGAGGCCAACACAGCCATCTTGCTCTAGAAATGACTGCAAATCTATGTGGAACTGATGAAAAACTATGGTTAGAAGCTGAAAATGCGATTGTTGACACTTTACAAAAAAGGATAGGGCTTTGGGATGGGATTTACAATGAAATTTTATCAAATAAACCCTCAAAAAAAATAAATTAAAATGCATATAAAAATAAATCAATTTATATTGATACTTACTCTAGTTTTTATTTCAAAAGAAATTAATGCAGGAACCATCATCAATACTTCTACTTCAATACATCAGAGTCTTTTGGATTCATACTCGTTGCCAGTTACTATTTATGGAGGCACTATAGGTCCGAATGCAGGGGGAGTAAATAGAGGGGATTCATCAAGAAGTAGCGCAACTATAATTACTACAAATACCACTATTGACCAAATTTGGATTGATAATCACATCAATAATTTACCCATATTATTAAATGCTAATGTAACTATAACTATTGCTGAAAATTTAATTTTTAATGATGCAAATATGTATTTTGCAATCCGTGGTACAGGAGTAACAATTGAGGGTAATGGTAAAACAATTACATTAAACGGTATAACTAATTACAGTGGCTTAGTAAATAATGGTGATTATTTAGGTCAAAGTGGTATTGCCGGATATGCAGGATCTGTTGTTAGAAATATTGGAGTAATCAGTAATAATTCTTCATTAAAAGAGTATTGTGGTTGGATTGGTCAAAGGAGTTATGGAAATGGTGCGGGGTTTTCTATTACAAATTGTTATTCTACCGGTGATATGACAAATACTCGTTCAGGAGGTATTCTTGGAAATGCTTTTATGAATGGCACCATTTCTAATTGTTATAGTTTGGGAAATATCTCAGGAGAAAGTGCTGCAGGAATTGCTGCTACCAATAATTATGATGCAAGTAAAATTAATAATTGTTATGCCAATGGTTTACTAACAGGTGTAAATGCCAATGGTATATGTGAACCAGATTGGGAGAGTGGAAGTGCAATCTTTTCAAATTGTTATGTGTCAAATGGAACTTTTAACACAACCGATGCAAACAACAATTTAATAGGTACAGATGGCACAGTTTGGAATACAAATGTAAATCCTTACACATTATCTTCTTTTACTTTCACCTGGAATGGTACTACTAATACTGTTTGGAACACTGCCAGCAATTGGAGTTTAGGATCAGTGCCCACCTCAATAGATGATGTTTCAATACCTTCTGGATTGTCAAATTATCCAATAATTCCTGCGAGTGTAGATGTTACTGTAAATAACATTACAATAGCAAGTGGTGCATCATTAACTTTATCAAAAGGAACTACGCTATCAGTAATTGGTAATTTCACAAATACAGGGGGTACCGTTACTTTAAACTCTGATTCAGATGAGTTTTCATCCTTGTTGGTAAGTGGCACTACCTCTGGGAATATTACATACAACCGCTATGTAAATAGCGTTAGTGGGGGGTGGGACTTGATAGGGTCTCCAGTATCAGGATTGCCTTTTAGTACTTTCATACAAAATGCCAATATAGCAACAAACGGAAGCTTTTATGCTGTAGGCTCTTATGACAATACTAATGATACTTGGACAAATGCTACGAATGCAACTTCAGGGAATTTACAATTAGGCCAAGGATACCAGATGGCAACCACAGCAATAACAATAAATAACAGTCATACTGATATTGAAGTTTATGTGACTTCAGGTACAAATCAATTAAATCTTAGAAGTGACAAGTGGAGTCTAGACAGTTCAATAAAATCAAATTTACATAATTTGAATGGTAAAATAGAAATTTTAGGAGTTACCTATACCGTTACAAGTCTTGTGGAGACAGCAACTTATATTCGTTACAGTGTAACGCCAAATCCACGCGTTAATGGTCTTACTACTAATGGCAATCGATCTGTAACTACGACTTACGATACTAGTACAGGAGCTACCCTCAATTTTACAGGAGCTATTGCCAACGGAAATCAAAGTGTTACAATAAATAACAACGACGCTACTAATTCGGGTGCAGGAAGGCGTTGGAATTTAATTGCCAATCCATTTGCGTCGTATCTAAATGGAAATAGCAATGCTGATGGAACTCATAATTTTTTAACCATCAATACCGCAGCTTTAGATGATAACTTTGAGGCTATTTATGGTTGGAATTCTTCAGGGTATACAATATATAACAATACTAGTTCAGCCACTTATATTGCTCCAGGCCAAGGATTTTTTGTTGCAGCAGCAGGAAGTGGTGAAGACCAAACTATTAGTTTTACAAAAGCAATGCAAACAATAGTAGGGACAGATGATTTTATAGCCTCTAAAACCTTAGCAACAAGTTATGAGTTGGTATTGGAAATGCACCAGGATACAAAGAAACTTGGCGATACGAAGTTTTATTTTAAAGAAGGGTTAACATTAGGATTAGACCCGGGGTATGATGCAGGCGCTTTCAATCAAGGTTCAGCGTTAAGTTCAAGACTTTTAGCACAAGACAATGGTATTAATATGGGTATCAACGCGATGAGTTTAGATCACATGAACAGTATCACTGTTCCACTTGTAATAAACCAAGAAGCAGGAACTCCTTTTGCAATACGAATTGCGAATCACACATTGCCTTCTGATATCAATGTATATGTAGAAGACGTAGTAGAAAAAACCGTAACGCTTGTTACTGCACAAAGTTTTTAGCTAACTCCACAAGCTAAGCTTAGTGGTATAGTTAACTTTAGTATATATAAAATGCACTGTAAAGAAGAAATTCAAAAAGTAAATAAACAATAAATTAAATATTTTGAATGAATTTTATAAGAGTAATTGGTAAGTATATTTTGTACATGCTGTTATACCTCTGTATTTTTACAACAATTACCCTTATTAGTATGTTTGTAACAAATAGCTTTAATGTTTTTGAGTGGTGGATATATGCAAAATTAATGCTTTTGTATTTTAGTTGGTTTATTACTTTTTTAATTTTCTTGGTAAATGAAGACTAAAGCGAAAATATTGTGTACTAACACCTATTAAAGAACCTAGTAAGTTCATGTTTATAAAGTAACATCTATCTTAACTCATTTTTATTTTGATTTTTTTCATAATTAAAATTAAGTGAATTAATTTTTTTAATAATTCATTAATAATAATTACGGTTGTGCGCAATATTGTCCACTTGTCTATTAGTACTTATTTCACGGAATAGTCTAGTTTACATTTAGGTATTATCTAAATTATGATAACATAAAAAAAATATTTTCACTATTTATTTTTATTACAAACCTAGTTGAAGCTCAAGAAAAATTCAAAAAAAAAAATAGACACACTTGAAACTCAGAATAGATGGCGTATAGGTTTAGCATTTACCCAAATGGTGCCTAAATTTTAGAAAATTTTGGCGATAAAACTGTAAATTATCAAATGATTCTTAAACTACTTTGTGGTAGATTAGTCATTAAAAGCGCGACAAAAGAATACAATTTAAATATTTATTATGAAGTAGATGATGAAGTTGATAAAACTAAAGTTAATAAAGCATTTCAAAAATTAATAAAAACTAAACAAAAACAATTAAACTTTAAAATCATGAAAAAAAACAAATCTCTACTGTTAATTTTTTTTTTTTTATCTCGGTTTTTGCAGTTAGTCAAACCAAAGAAAATGAAAAAAAAGAATATTATGAAAATGGAAAATTAGAATACTTAGGAAAATCAATTAATGGGGTTAAAACCGGTGAATGGAAATATTATTTTGAAAATGGTCAGTTAAAAGAAATTGGAAATTTTGAGAATGATGATGCAACCGGTATATGGAAATCTTATTATGAAACCGGAAAACTAAAATCCATTGGGAAATATATCGAAGGGAATGAAGCTGGTGAATGGAAATTCTATGATGAAAACGGTAAATTAGTAGAAACTATTAAATATTTTGACGGAAAACAATCAGATAATATACCGCCAATCCAAAAGTATTTAGATAAAGTAGTAAACATAGATCAATACACAAGTCCTACAAAAGTTAGCCAAAAAATCACAGTAAACACATTCATCTCAACATTAAAATCTAAAGATATAAGTTGGAAAGAAGTTTATTCTAATATTAAATGGGATGAACTTTATAGATATGAATTCAATGAATATAAAGATTTTATTGTAATAGAATTTATTTTTTACGAGACATTAAATCTTGAAATTATAGACGAAGAATTTGGTAAAGAAAATAAAAAAGTAGAATCTTTTATTTGTAAAATTTGGCCTAAAGACAAAACAGAAGTGCTTGAAATTTTAAAAGATTGGTATGACAAAAGAGGATTTTAATATAGTTTAATTATAATTAAAGTGAACCTGTAAAAAAGAAAAAAAATGAAATCAAAAAACATATTTTTTATCCTTTGTTTTTATTTTTGTATTTTATCTATTAAAGCGCAAAGAACAATTGATAGTGTTAGCCTAGGAATGCCGGTCAAATATAATTTATACCAAACATTTAATGAATGTAAGGTAAAAACAGCTGCTAATAAAGAAGTAGCTTTTATCAATTATATAAGAACAGATAGAAAATTTAAAAATAAGCCAACATTAGTATTTACCTGGTTTACATTTGATCGTAGAGGAAAAAAAATATTAGATTCATTAGCCACAAGTACCGTTTTTAAAAAATATAATATTGTTGCAATAAATTGTAATTCAAAAAGAAATTATGAAAAAGATTCAGATTTTATCCTAAAAACTAGCAACGAAAATCCGTTATATGACAAAAACCTTATTAGTTTGTTTGATTTTCAAAGCGAATTAACGTTTGAAGACAGACAAGCTGCACCAATGTTGTTTTGGTTGGATAAAGATTTAAAAATAGTTGGTTCAACAGTTACAAGCGGAATCACTATAAATCAAATAGAAAGTTTACTTTCTTTGGTAGAATTAAAAAAAATTATTCCTTCACAAACCAAATTCTACACAAATCAAATGGTTCCATGTCTAGAAAACAACGCTTCCTTTAAACAAGTAATTACAGAATCCAATGGCGTTACAAACTTAAAAGTTTATCTAACCAATACTAACCAAATTGACTATGAGTGTAACTTTACTAAATCCAAACAAGGAAACTACTACTTTAAAGATAATATGTATATAAAAAAGAAACCATTTGTTTCCTACAAATCTCCGGATTTAGAAATAAATCGAAATGTTGGACTACGAGATAGAGAAACAAACCTATATGATATTAAATCCGATTTTACTCTTATTTACTTTTGTGATATATCCAACAGCGAATCATCGGATAGTCTAGGCCGTTTAAGAAGGTTATATAATGATTGTAATAATGTTGAAAAATATATAGAATCAAAAATCATGAATTTAGAAATAGTTGTTGTATTTACTGGTGTAGATGCCAATTACGAAAAAAATAATTTTTTTGAATCCAATACAGAAAACAGAAGAAAAGCAAATAAACTAACGTTCGAATTTTACAAAATATTCGATAAAGATAAAAAGGTTCAAAGTAAATTTGAAAATAGTGACTTCGGTTCATTCAAACTTTTAGATAAAAATAAAAATGTTGTTTATGAATCTGCTGATGATACATTATTTGCCTTTTTTATAGAAGGGATAGTTAAAAACAAATAAAATTTAAAAATAAAAACCATGAAAAAACTAACAACAATTTTTGCAATAATTGGAATTACCTTTATTTCAATAACTAATATTTATAGTCAAAAATCCGCTGAATTTCCTCAAATTCAAAAGTATTTAGATAAAATAAACAAAATAGACATGGGTTATGAAGAGCTTGTTAAATTATCTCAAAAACTGAGTGGAAAAACATTTACTTCAATCGAAACTTATGATGGTGAAGTTTATAAAGAGTATTATGAAAATATAAAATGGGAGGATTTTGAATATGCAGAATATATAGAACACTATGAAGATTCAAAAATATACACACGATGTGATTTTATATTTAAAACTAATTTTACAAAAACTACTGAAAATTCATCTGATAAATATAATATTTTATCTTGTTTCATTTTTAAAAAAGACATACTAGCTGTAAAGCAAGCAGTTGAGGAATTTGAAGAAAACCAAGTAAATAAGTATATAAGTAATCAAAATTCAACACAAGTAACGGAATATAAAGACGCCACGACATGGAAAACAATTTCCTCTCTTAATGGAGAAAACTTAGATAACACAAAAAAAATATTGAAAATCAATGGTATGGTGGATAAAGACAATAACAAAGACAAAGAAACGGGTCTTGAAATATGGGATTTTGTAAAAGCCAGCGAAAAAGACAATGAATATGCTTCTACTTATACAGTTGGATTAAAAGATAATAAAGTTGTGATGGCAATTGTGCCCTACGATTATAACTCTAAAGAGGAAATTAATATGTTAAAAGACCTATCTTTACTAAAAAAAGAACTAAAATTATCAGGTTATGATTTTACAAATAAAGAAGCAGAAGAACATAGTAGTTCTTTTGGTGGAGGTCGTTGGTTCACTTTTACTTATTTTTTCACCAAAACCAATGAAAATAAAGAGGTAAGAATTTTTCACGAACCTAACATGAATAGTTTTACATTAATGTTTGGTGAAAATAAATATTTGGATACTATAAAACAAGACTAGTATTTAAAATAAAAATTTTATTAAATGTTATAAAGAGGCAGCAGAAACAGTCGTAGAGGGTATTCATGAATCATTAATCACTAAAGTTCTTTTTAAAAAGGTACAAGATGTTATAAACAATAGAATGGATATACAAATTTAGCTTCCAGTTAAAGTTACTACTGATTAAAACACAACTTATTTAGTTATAGAAAACCCATTGGGTGTAATTATTTAAAATAAAAAAAATAAACATTTTAATGAAATTGACAATTTTGCTCAAACAAAAGTGTCACCTAAAATACTACATGAAATATTCCTCCACCTCAAAAAGCACTTTAAAATGAGTTAGAATTTTAGATTTTACATCTTGTACATCCACTTTTTTTCCCAATTCAGCTTCCATAGAGGTCACTGCTTTTCCACGAATGCCACAAGGAATGATGTTGTCAAAATAGCCCAAATCTACATTGGCATTTAAGGCAAAACCATGCATGGTCACCCAACGTGAGGAACGAATGCCCATTGCACAAATTTTTCGTGCAAATGGCGTGCCTACATCTAGCCAAACTCCTGTTTCGCCTGGGCTTCTTTCGCTTTTTAAGCCAAAATCAGCAAGGGTTAAAATGATGGTTTCTTCTAACAACCGAAGGTATTTGTGAATGTCTGTGAAAAAATTTTCCAAATCTAAAATAGGATAGCCTACAATTTGCCCAGGTCCATGATAGGTGATGTCTCCACCACGATTTATCTTGTAAAAAGTAGCTCCTTTTGCCGCTAATTGTTGTTCATTTAGGAGTAAATTACTCAAATCCCCACTTTTTCCAAGGGTATACACATGTGGATGTTCAACAAATAAAAAGTGGTTTTGGGTACTTTTTTGAAGTTGATTTTTACGGTTTTCGGTTTTTGTAGCAACGATTTCTTCAAGCAATTGGGATTGATACTCCCAAACTTCTTTGTAGTCTTTCAAACCAAGGTCAAGTAATTGTATTTTTCTGTTCATAATTAGAAAGCAAATTTAATTAATTCCTTATATTTGGAGGTTTAATAAGACTTAAAATTGTTATAATGAAATTCAAGCACTCCTATTTTCTATCCATATTTACTTTGTTTTTTGGATTTTCTGTTCAATCTCAACAACTTTGGAATGAGCTCAAATCACTAGAATATATCCCCAAAAGTAAGCCTCTCTATGAAAAAGATAATTTCCCGAAAAGCTATAAAGTGGTCACTTTTGAGTTTGATTTTTTTAAAAAATCAATAGCTCAACAAAAATCAACGAGTCAACAAATCATTGAATTGCCTGATGCAACAGGTCAATTAAAACGATTTACAATTAGAGAAACGTCTAATTTTGATGCGGAATTGCAACGTAAATTTCCAGAAATACAATCTTTTACTGCGCAAGGAATTGATGACGCAACTTCGGTTGCAAAAATCAGTATAGGAACAGATGGTTTTCATGCGGTGATTTTTTCTGGAAAACAAGAAACAGTTTACATTGATCCCTACACGAAAGACAACAAATCCTATTTGGTGTACAAAAGAAGCAGTTTATCCCCAGAAGAGGAAGATTTTAAATGTTTGGTGGAGGAAACCACTTCAAAAACAGCATTTTCTCCATTGGAATTTGCAAAAAATCCCAATGACGGGAAATTACGAACTTTTAGATTGGCATTGGTTTGTAGTGGAGAATATGCCGATTTTCATTTGGGACCCAATCAACAAAATATTCCGTCAACAGCAACTGACCAAGTAAAAAAGGCAGCTATTTTATCGGCAATGAATACTTCCATGACCAGAGTAAATGGTGTTTTTGAAAAGGATTTAGCTGTCAAAATGGTATTGGTAAGCAATAATGACCAGCTTATTTTTTTAGATAAAAATACCGATGGAATTACGGATGGAGATCCAGATACGATGATCAGTGAAGTGCAAACAAAATGTGACAATATCATTGGCAATGCCAACTATGATATTGGGCACATATTTAGTGTTGGAGGAGATGGTTTGGCAGGTTTGGGAGTGGTTTGTATTACTGGTCAAAAGGGAAGAGGAGTTACAGGAAGATCATCACCTGTTGGGGATGCCTATGATATAGATTTTGTGATTCATGAAATGGGACATCAGTTTGGTGCAAATCATACACAAAACAACAATTGTAATCGAAATAATTCAACAGCTATAGAACCAGGAAGCGCCTCTACCATTATGGGATATGCAGGAATTTGTGCTCCCAATGTTCAAAACCAAAGTGATGATTATTTTCATGCAGTGAGTATTGCTGAAATGTGGAACATCATTATAACCTCTGGTACTTGTGCAGCAATTACCAATACCAATAATGCTGCGCCTACAGCCAATGCAGGTGCTGATTATAGCATTCCAGCTTCAACCCCTTTTAAGTTGTCAGGAATTGCTACAGATGCCAATGGTTTGCAATCATTGACGTATAATTGGGAACAATTAGACAAAGAATCAGCTACAATGCCACCAATTGAAACAAATGCTGTTGGACCCATGTTTCGCTCATTGCCCTCAAAAACAACACCTACACGATTTTTTCCTGATATAACGACGGTAATTGCCGGAAATGGCAGCATAGGAAGTACTTGGGAACGCATTCCATCTGTTGCAAGAGAATTGAATTTCTCGTTTACAGTAAGAGACAATAACGCTGGAGGAGCAAGTTTGGCAAGAGATGATGTCAAAGTTACTGTTGTGAATGCCACTCCGTTTGCTGTTACTTCACAAAGCAGTTTTGTTTCCTATGATACTGGGACTACACAAACTGTAACATGGACAGTTGGCACCACTAAAGCTGCTCCAATCAATTGTCAAAATGTAAATATCAAATTGTCTATTGATGGAGGCTTGACATTTCCCATAACATTAAAATCAACGACATCTAATGACGGTTCAGAAACTATTGTTATTCCAGACAATGCAACACGTTCTGCAAGAATTATGGTAGAAGCCGCAGACAATATATTCTATCAAATAAATCCTATAAATTTTGAAATCAAATCAACCACTCCCACTTTTGTCTTGACTGATACAAGTGGTGTTCAATCGGTATGTAATATTGGAAATTTAACAGCAAGTTTTGTGTTAAATTTCGATTTTGTCAATGGATTTACCGAAACTGCAACGCTTTCAGCTACAGGTTTGCCTTCAGGTTCCGTGGCTAACTTTAGTCCCAACACCATCAATTCAGATGGAAATGTGACCCTAACAATCTCTAATTTGAATGGTGTTTCCGCACAAGATTATACCATTAGTGTGCAAGCAACAAGTGCATCTATTACTAAAAATGTTGACGTGACGCTAAAAGTAACTTCTTCCGAATTTGGTAAAATGATGTTGTTTTCACCTCAAAATAATGCTGTGAATGCTATACTGAGTCAGCAATTGCAATGGAATTTGGATGCCAATGCCACTTCGTATGATGTTCAAATTGCCTCAGATATCAATTTTTCAACAATTGTATCTTCAGGAAATGTGACTACCAATTCTTATACATCTACTAATTTATCAGGAAATACTACCTATTATTGGCGTATAAAACCTAAAAATGATTGTGGTGAAGGGAGTTTTTCAAATCCGTTTTCCTTTACGACTCTCATTCCATCCTATTGCGCGTCAACTTTTACGGATGAAGTAGGTGGAAAAGAGTATATATCCAATGTTACTTTCAATACTATTAATAATAATTCAGGAAATAATACAACTGGAGGCTATGAGAATTTTACTGCCATTTCAACCAATGTAAAAAGAGGAGATTCACATCCCATTTCTGTAACCTTAGACCCTGATGGATTTCAAGATCATGTCTTTGTATTTATTGATTGGAATCAAGATTTTGTTTTTGACAATGCTACTGAAAGATATTCTTTAGGAACAATTTCTGGGCTTATTGGGACTGCAACTGGTTCTATTACAGTGCCAAATGATGCTCGTTTTGGCCCTACAAGAATGCGCGTTATTATTGAATATAATGATCCTGATGATGGATTTGGAGAAGGTGCTTGCGATGCTGATCATTTGACAGAATGGGGAGAAACTGAAGATTATACAGTGATTGTTGACAATACAGCTTCTATTGGAGATGTTGCTTTTAGTAACTTTAACTTATTTCCCAATCCTACAAAAGGCACTTTTAAAGTTCAGTTTGATGCAGATGATTCTCAAAAAGTAAGTGTTCAATTATATGACATTACAGGAAGATTTATCGGAGAGAAAAACTATCAAAATAGTTCTTTATACTTTTCTGAAAATATTAATTTCGACAATCTTTCTTCAGGAATGTATTTGGTAAAAGTCAAAAACGGAACAAAACAAACCACAAGAAAATTGATGGTGGAATAGGTGTTTTAAGAGTATTTTGCCACGAATTCACGAATTTATGATGACTATGAATTCATTAAATTCGAATTTTCATCAAAGATGAAAACAATTTTGATGATAAATTTTTAAAAATTTGTGAATTCGTGGCGAAAAATCCAAGTAGGTATTGAATAAAATAATTGCATACTAGGATTAAGAGAATAAAAAAAGCCTCATAAATACATATTTATAAGGCTTTTTTTATAATTTTAGATTACCCTAAAAAAGGATATTTATAATCTTCTGGAGTTACAAACGTTTCTTTAATCAATCTTACAGATGTCCAACGCAATAAGTTTTGAGCAGAACCTGCTTTGTCATTGGTTCCTGAAGCTCTTGCACCTCCAAATGGTTGCTGACCCACAACAGCACCTGTTGGTTTGTCATTGATGTAAAAATTCCCAGCAGCATTTTCTAATGCTTTGGATGCTTTTTCAACGATGTATCTGTCTTTTGAAAAAATAGCACCTGTCAAAGCATATTCAGTAGATTCATCCACCAATTGCAAGGATTGTTCCCAATCAGCATCTTCATAAATATAAATGGTAATTACGGGTCCAAATAACTCTGTAGTCATGGTTGGATAGGTTGGAGATTTTGCAACAATCACAGTAGGTTCAATAAAATAACCTTTTGATTTGTCATAATTTCCACCAATGATAATTTCGGCATCTGCATCCTTTTTTGCAGCGTCAATATAACTTGCAATTTTGTCAAAAGAACCTTCGTGAATAACTGCATTTACAAAGTTTGAAGGGTCTTCAGGAGAACCCATTTTCAGTTCATTGGATTGGGAAATCAACTGTTTTTTTACTTCATCCCAAATGGAAGTAGGAATATACGCTCTTGAAGCCGCTGAACATTTTTGACCTTGATATTCAAAAGCACCTCTGGTAATGGCAGTGGCTACTTGCAATGGATTTGCAGAATTGTGTGCCCAAATGAAATCTTTTCCTCCAGTTTCTCCAACAATTCTTGGATAGGTTTTATAGGTATGAATGTTGTTTCCAATTTGTTTCCACAAGTTTTTGAAAACCGTAGTTGAACCCGTAAAATGCAATCCAGCAAAATCTGGAGAAGCCAAAATAGTATCTGTAATCATTACGGGATCACCATAAATGACATTGATAACGCCCTCTGGCAAACCAGCTTCTTTGAACAAATCAACAATGACTTGAGCAGAATACGCTTGATGATCAGAAGGTTTCCAAACCACCACATTTCCCATTAAAGCTGGAGCTGCACACAAATTTGCAGCAATGGATGTAAAGTTGAAAGGCGTTATTGCATACACAAAACCTTCCAAAGGTCTGTATTCAACTCGGTTCCAAATTCCAGGTGCAGAAGCAGGTTGATCTTTGAAAATATCGGTCATATATTCCACATTGAATCGGAAAAAATCTATCATTTCGCAGGCAGCATCAATTTCTGCTTGATGTACATTTTTAGATTGTGCAATCATTGTTGCAGCATTCATGCGGTTTCTATAAGGACCTGCTAACAATTCAGCGGCTTTTAAAAAAATAGAAGCACGTTCCATCCAACTGACGCTTGACCAAGCTTGTCTGGCAGCCAAAGCTGTTGCAATTGCTTGTTCTACATGACTTTTGTCTGCGTTATGAAATTGCCCAACAACCTGTTGATGATCATGAGGAGGTCTTATTTTTTTGGTGTTTCCAGTTCTAATTTCTTCACCATTGATATGCATTGGCACATCCACTGTTGTTGAAATCATTTTTTTGTACGTGGCTAATAATTCTTCTCTTTCTTTTGAACCAGGAGCATAGCCTTTTACAGGTTCGTTTACTGCTTTTGGAACATTAAAAAATCCTCTTGTCATTTTGTATGTTTTTTAGGTTTTGTACGACAAATTTTGAAGTCGTAAAGGTACAATTTTTATCAAACGTTTTCGTACTTTTCGGGCTTAAAATCATAATTATTTGAAATATAGTAGACACGAATTACACAAATTTCACGAACAATGATAGCTTCTAATTTCACTGATTATAATTGATTAGAATTTGTGAAATTTGAGAAATTAGTGTCTCTTTTTTTGTGATTTTTAAGACACGAATTGCACAAATTTCACGAATGGTGGAGTTTTTAATTTCACGAAAGATTGTTGAATAGCATTGGTGAAATTCGTGAAATTTGTGTCTAATTTTATTCTAAAAATAAGTGTCAAAGTAATAAAAAATATGTTTTTTAAATGTGTACTGTAAGTTTTTTGCCTCTTGAGAATGACAACTTTATCTTGACGTCCAATCGTGATGAAACGCCTTTGCGTAAAACGATTTCTCCAAAAATATATCAAGAAAATGATGTTGAGTTGCTCTATCCAAAAGATGCATTTGCAGGTGGAACTTGGATTGGTGCAAGCAATCGTAAAAGATTAGTTTGTTTGCTGAATGGCGCTTTTGAAAAACATCATCGAAAGGAATTTTATAGAAAAAGTAGGGGAATTATTGTAACAGAATTATTAGCTGTTGAGGATGCAGTTTCGGAAATTCATCAAACTCATTTTTTAGATATTGAACCTTTTACGTTGGTTTTAATTGATTTTAAAAAAGAATTAAAGGTTTTTGAATTGATTTGGGATGGTGAAAAAAAACACTTTCAGCAGTTGGATTTAACACCCAAAATTTGGTCTTCAGCAACTTTATACAATCAAGAAATGACATCAGAAAGAGAAGTTTGGTTTGCAGAATGGTTGCAAGAAAATAAGGTATTTTCGCAAGATAAAATTTTGACGTTTCATCAAGATGCTACCAAAGGAACTCAAGAAATTGCCCTAAAAATGAAGCGCACTTTTGTAGAAACTGTAAGTATTACATCCATCAAAAAAAGAGATAAAATTCTTAAAATGACTTATCTAGATTTGCTTGATGACGCTGTTATGCAAGTGCAAATGAAAATATAAAAAGTAAAGCAACTCCTATTGAAGCAACTATCAAAAAACTTAGATTCAATAAAATAAATTTTGCAAAGGTTTTGATATATCCTTGCTGATAAAAATTTTTCATAGCTAAAATCAAATACAATAAAAAAAGGATGATAAAAATCCACTCAGTAGGATTTAATCCAAAAATTTCTAGCAGTATAAAAATGGTAAACAGCATAAAAAATACAGTTTGCGTATGAAAAACAAAAATCAAATGATCTACATAGGTGTATTTTCTACGGATGTAAAAAAACTTTAAAAATAAGGTGAAAAAAGGTAAAAGAATGAACAAGGCAACTGAACCATAAGAAAGCATTTGACTAAAAAATCGTTCTCTATTTTCTTCACTTTCGTTAAACGAGTTGACAGCTTTTACTCTTGTATACAAAAATCGATTCGTAAAATTTTTCTCAAATTTTAAAGAATCTAAAGCGTCATCCATAGGCATATCTGGATTTTTTTGATTAAATACGCCAAATTTATCCAATCTTGTAACTCCACCAAATTGAATTATTACATCTTCTTTGTTTGATTTTGTGGTGTCTTTAGCTTCTTTTTCTATTTCTTCAAGTGCTGTTTTCTTTACTACATCAGGAATAAAAGGTTTGTCTAGTTGTGCATTGGTCTTTTTAATGATTGAATCAATATTCTTTTTAGTAGCTTTTTCTGATTTCTTTACTGTTTTTTTTGTAAAAGTAGTTTTACTTTCTTTTGCAAATGATTCGTATTTTTTCTTGGTGATAGACAATCCCACCAATAAAAAAAAGATGATAGAAACCGCTAAATAAAACCGAAAAGGATTGGTGTAACGCTGTCTTTTTCCTTCAATATAATCTCTAGAAACTTTGCCTGGTTTTATTAAAAGTGGAATTAAAGTGCGCCAAAACTTTGCATCAAAATTGAAAAATCCATTAAAAAGTTCGTGAACAAAACTTTTGAAAGTAATTTTACTTCCTTTGTTTTCTTGACCACATTCAGGACAAAAATTTTCGTGCCCAGAGAATGGATGACCGCAATTCAAACAAGAAGCATCTTGAATTTTTAGGGCAGTATTTTTTCTTTTTACTAGTTTGATAACGTAGGAATTATGAGTTGAAACGTAGGTATGTAAACTTTGAATTCTTCTAAAGTATGAACATCAATCATTACATAATGTCCTTTCATGGCACCAATTGTTGATTCTAAAAAGCAACCAGAACTGTAAGAATAGGATTCACTTGGTCTTAATAAAGGCGTTTGTCCAATAACACCTTCCCCTGTTACAATTTCAATTTTTTGTAAAGAATCATAAATATTCCAATATCTTTCTTTTAGTTGAACCGTTTGAGGAGAATTATTTTCGATAGTGATGTGGTAGGCAAAAATATAATACAAACGATTATTTCTGTAACTAGAACCATTGAAATCAGTTCTTACAGTAATTTTTATCCCTTTTGTGATTTGTTCTACCATAAACGTAAATATAGTTTTTTTATCATTAAAAACAAGTTTTTTTTCGCTACCTATTTTGACTGAAACTACTCATGCCAACACCAACAACTCTGTCATACAAAGCACCAAAAGCTTTGAAATAAAAAAGCACTTTGTATTCGTTTTCTGTTTCGAAAAACGAACCCATAATTTCATTTTTATCAATGACATTATTTTTGTCAACAGTTACGTAAGCATAATTGTAAAACCCTTGTTTTAAAAGGATTTCTCCTAAATAGCTATTTGTATTTGGACTATAATATAGTTTATTTTCTTCTTCTATTTGGAAATTATTAAAGGCACCAAACACATAAACATCTTTGTTTGCATAAGGCTCCTCTGTTAACAAAGTAAAATGCATCATGGCATAATCTGCTTCTGTGGCAGTGTCACTTCCTTCCAAAGTTCTGATGGCAAATTGCCCATTGATATCAGGATTGTATTTATATGTTTGGAATGTTTTTACATCAGTTGGATACAAATAATGATGAAAAATATCTCTTCTTTCCACTTTGACAACATTCAAACTATTATTTCTGATGATTTTTGTATCGAAATTCAAATATTCATTTCCTCCCCAAAAATTGGTATTGTTATTATAGGAATATCGCAACACATTTTGTTGAAAAAATGTAGGTTGCAAACCTGTAATTGTTTCGTTCCAATTTTCATTTTTTAGGATGACAACATTCACCTCTTGAGAAGGATTATTGATGCGTAATTTGGGATGGCTCACTACAAATTCAACAGTTTGTTGTGTTTGCAATGCTTTTGCATTTCTACTTCTTGACACATTTACACCCACAGTAACTTCATTTTCATACAGTACAAATCGTCTTGAAAAAACAACTTCGTCATCATCATTTAAAACCGATAACAAGTAATTGCCACTTTTGGTAATCACCGAATTTTGATTCGGAATTTGTACGGAATAATGCGTATAGTTCTGAAAAGTATTGAAAGAATTGGTGATTGTGTTGATGTTATTTTGATCAAAACCGTTAATATATTGGCTTGAAAGCAATCTGCTTGGTTGCCAGTCATGCGTCATGTGTTGAATTTTGTATTGATATTCTTTATTGTCATTATCCAAATCATCAAAAGACAATTCAAGCACCGTTCCTAGAGGTACAATTGCCGAAAAATTATTTTCTTGCAAAGGTCTTAATTGAATAGATTTGATGTTTTGCGAGAAAATAGTCACGCAAAAAAAAGTAAAAAAGATTGAGAATACTTGTGACTTCATGATACAAATATAACATTGAATTCTCATAAATATCAAATTTTGAGCCAAAAATAGCCAATTGGATAGGTGCTAAAAATCATAATTTAGAATTATTATAAATAATAAATTTAAGAAAATTTATGTAAAAATTTATTTAATAAATGATGTGTAAAGCCTTAAATTTGCATGATTTTTTTAGATAACTAAAATTCCAATTTACTATGTCAAAGGACATTCGTATTAAAAAAGGCTTAGATATTAAGCTTGTTGGTGTTGCAGAAAAGACCACTACTCAATCTTCTTTAAGTAGTGTGTATGCAATTAAACCAGAAGATTTCCACGGAATTACACCCAAATTAATTGCTAGAGAAGGCGCAAAAGTAAAAGCTGGTGAAGCACTTTTTTATTCTAAAAGTGATGAGCGAATTTTATTTCCAAGTCCTGTTTCTGGCACAGTAACTGAGGTGGTTCGTGGTGAAAGAAGAAAAGTATTAACTGTTAAAATTGCTGCTGACGCTCAACAAGATTTCAAAGATTTTGGAAAAAAAGAGGTTTCAGGAATGACCGCAGAAGAAGTGAAAACACATCTTTTTGCAGCAGGTTGTTGGCCATTTATCAAACAACGTCCTTATGATGTTGTGGCAAATCCAAATCAAGCGCCCAAAGCAATTTTTATTTCAGCCTACGCAAGTGCGCCTTTGGCAGCTGACTTAGATTATACTTTGGCAGGTAAAGAAGCTGAATTACAAGCCGCTATTACTGCAATCTCAAAATTGACAACTGGCAAAGTACATGTTTCTGTAGGAGAAAATAGCAATTCGCCTTTTGCAAAATTGACGGGTTTTGAATTGCACAAGGTTTCAGGACCACATCCATCAGGAAATGTTGGGACTCAAATTGCAAAAATTGATCCGATTAATAAAGGAGAAGTTGTTTGGGTGGTAACACCTCAAGATTTGGTAATAATAGGAGAATTATTATTGACCGGAAAATTCAATGCTACCAGAATTGTTGCATTGACAGGGTCTAAATTCTCAAAACCACAGTATGTTTCTGCTATTATTGGAGCATCAGTTGCTGATTTTACGAAAGGAAATTTAGATACGGATAACACAAGAATTGTTTCTGGAAACGTTTTATCAGGAACCAAAATAAAAGAAACAGGATTTTTAAGATATTATGACAACCAAATCACAGCCATTCCTGAAGGAAATGATTATGAATTTTTTGGTTGGAACAAACCTGTTTTTGACAAAGTTTCAACAACAAGAGCGTTTACTTTTTCATGGTTGAATCCCAATAAAAAGTACGATTTAACGACCAATACCAATGGTGAACACAGAGCCTTTGTAGTTACAGGTTCTTACGAAGCCGTTTTTCCTTTAGACATTTATCCAATGCAATTATTGAAAGCATTTATGTATAAAGATTTAGATGAAATGGAAGCGTTAGGGGGTTATGAAGTAGCTCCTGAAGATTTTGCGTTGACCGAATTTATTTGTGTGTCAAAACAGCCACATCAAAAAATAATTCGCGAAGGTTTAGATTTAATGAGACAAGAATTAGGATAAGAATATGAGCTTAAAACAAAATTTACACAATTTAAAAGAAAAGTATAAAGGCACCAAAATGGCTCCTGCTTTTAATGCCATTCATACTTTTTTATACATGCCAAATGATGTGACTCATGGAGGAACTCATATAAAAGCGGCAGATGATTTGAAACGAACGATGAACATGGTAATCCTTTCTTTGATTCCTTGTTTGATTTTCGGAATGTTCAATGCTGGATATCAACATTATGCAGCAATTGATCCATCACTAAGAACAGATGTTTTAGCAAACTTTTTTACGTTTGATAATCTTTGGATTGGAATCATAAAAGTGTTGCCTCTAGTCATTGTTTCTTATGCAGTAGGACTTGGAGTGGAATTTATTTTTGCCATCATCAAAGGTCATGAAGTAGAAGAAGGATATTTAGTAACTGGAATGTTAGTCCCATTAATTGTACCTGTTGATACACCACTTTGGATGTTATCAGTTGCTGTAGTTTTTGGAGTAGTAATAGGAAAAGAAGTTTTTGGAGGAACAGGAATGAACATTCTAAATCCTGCATTAACCATCAGAGCATTCTTGTTTTTTGCCTATCCAACATGGATGTCTGGAGATAAGGTTTGGGTTTATGATGCAGTCAATAGAGCAGGAACTCCTGATGCGATTTCAGGTGAAACTATTTTAGGAAGTTATGCACAAAACCAAGAAGTAATTTATTCGACTTTTGATAAATTCTTTGGATTTATTCCAGGTTCAGTAGGAGAAACTTCTACCTTTTTAATCCTTTTAGGTGCTGCATTTTTGATTTTTACTAAAATAGGAAGTTGGAGAATTATCGTTTCCACATTCTTAGGAGCTGCAGCCATGGGAATGATTTTTAATCAAGTAGTTGCGGCAGATATCATTACGTCATCAAGCAAGTTTTATGGATTGATGAGCACAGCTTGGTGGGAACATTTAATGATTGGTGGTTTGGCATTTGGTGCTGTTTACATGGCAACAGATCCTGTAACTGCTTCACAAACCAACAAAGGAAAATGGATTTACGGATTTTTAATTGGGTTTATTTCCATTATGATTCGAGTATTCAATCCAGCCTATCCAGAAGGAGTATTTTTAGCAATCTTATTGATGAACGTTTTTGCACCAACCATAGATCATTATGTAGTGCAAGCGAATGTAAAAAATAGATTGAAACGTGCTAAAGTTAAAACTGCCTAATCATGAGTAAGAAAACAGATAGTAATGTATATACCGTAATTTTTGCCATTATCATGGTAGTCATTGTGGGTTCAGTATTGGCGTATTTTGCAACATCATTAAAGCCAAATATTGATGAAAATAAGCGAATAGAAAAGCAACAAAATATTTTGTATGCAATGGGTATCAATGAAAATGATGAATCCAGTGCCAACTTTGTAGCTGCTTCTGTTGCAGGAAAAGAGTTTTCTAAGTTTGTAAAAGAACAATTCGTACTTGAAGTAAAAGATGATAAAGTCATCAAGTTACAAACCAGAAAAGAATACATGGATGAAAATAGTGGGCAAGAACCCTATTTGATTGATGTAAAAAAACAACAATCTTTAGCAAAAGAGGGAAAAACAAGAAAATTACCTTTGTTTGTTGGAGAAAAAGAGGGAAAAACATTTTATGTTGCTCCTATTTATGGAAAAGGACTTTGGGATGCCATTTGGGGATATGTAGCCTTGGACCAAAACATGGTCATTCAAGGAGCTTATTTTGATCATAAAGGAGAAACTCCAGGTTTGGGTGCAAACATCACACAACGTTATTTTATGGATGATTTTATTGGTGAACATTTGTTGACAGATGAAGGAGACTTTAAAGGAGTTACTGTTGCTAAAGGAAATAACGATCCAAAAAACGAACGAAAAACAGATTATAAAGTAGATGCAATAGCTGGTGCAACCATTACAGGCGATGGTGTTACTGCAATGATAAAATCTGATTTACAATTATATGTACCTTATTTTCAATCATTAAAAAATTAAATTATGGGACTTTTATCAAAAAAAGATACAGCATTACTTATAGACCCGTTAGCAGATAATAATCCAATTACGATTCAAGTTTTAGGAATTTGTTCGGCATTAGCAATCACAGCTGAATTGAAAGCTTCTATTGTAATGGCGATTTCTGTAATGTTTGTATTGGCTTTAGGAAACGTGGTAATTTCTTTAATGAGAAATATCATTCCATCAAAAATCAGAATTATTGTTCAATTAGTTGTTGTAGCAGCTTTGGTAATCATTGTGGATTTGGTTTTAAAAGCCTTTGCATACGAATTGAGCAAAACACTTTCTGTTTTTGTAGGATTGATTATTACCAACTGTATCATCATGGGACGTTTTGAAGCTTTTGCTTTGGGAAATAGTCCTTGGAGATCTTTCTTAGACGGAATTGGAAATGCTGCAGGATATGGGTTAATTCTTATAATTGTTGGTTTTTTCAGAGAATTATTAGGCTCAGGAACCTTATTAGGATTTAAAGTTTTAGGAGACCCAATAGAAAAATCAGGATTGTATGCAATTGGTTATGAAAACAACGGATTTATGTTGTTATCTCCAATGGCATTGATAGTTGTAGGAGTCATCATTTGGATTCAACGTTCAAGAAATAAAGCATTAATAGAGGAAAATTAATAAAGTTAACAGTACTCAGTCACAGTTTACATGTAAATGTTCACTAAAAACTGAAAACCGAAAACTGAAAACTAAATAATATGGAACACATAGAATTATTTTTTAAATCGATATTTATAGACAACATGGTTTTTGCCACTTTCTTAGGAATGTGTTCATACCTTGCTGTTTCCAAAAAAGTTTCTACAGCAGTAGGATTGGGTGCTGCAGTAATTTTCGTATTGGCAGTTACAGTTCCATTGAACTGGTTGTTAGATCAATACATCTTGAAAGAAGGAGCATTGGTTTGGTTAGGTCCAGAATTTGCAAGTTATGATTTGAGTTTCTTATCCTTCATCATGTTTATTGCAACGATTGCAACCATGGTGCAATTGGTAGAAATCATTGTAGAAAAATTTTCACCTGCTTTATACAATTCATTGGGAATTTTCTTACCGCTAATTGCTGTAAACTGTGCCATTTTAGGAGGAAGTTTATTCATGCAATCACGTGAAATTCCTACATTAGGATTGGCGTTAACTTATGGAGTAGGTTCAGGAATTGGGTGGTTTTTAGCGATATTAGCGATTGCTGCCATTCGTGAAAAAATCAGATATTCAAGTGTTCCACCCGCATTGAGAGGATTGGGAATCACCTTTATCATTACTGGATTGATGGCCATTGGATTTATGAGTTTTGGAGGTATGCTTACAGGTGGTGATGAAAAACCTGCTGAAAAACCTGCAGTAAAAGCAGTCATTAAAAAGCAAGAAATTAAAAAAGAAGACACGAAAGACATCGTAGCTAAAAACACAACTTTAAACGAATAGTAGCATGATATTAGCAACAGGCATAACAGGAACTATTTTTGCAACAGTAACAGCTTTTTTAATCATATCTTTGATTTTAATAGCATTGTTATTATTTGTAAAACAAAAGTTATCACCTTCTGGTCCAGTAACTATTACCATCAATGGTGAAAAGAAAATTCAAGTTGCTTCAGGGAGCACACTTTTGACTACCTTAGGAAATGAAAAAATATTTTTACCTTCAGCTTGTGGTGGTGGAGGTTCATGCATTCAATGTGAATGTCACGTTTTAGAAGGTGGAGGAGAAGCATTACCAACAGAAACGCCTCATTTTACCAAAAAAGAATTGAAATCTGGAGCACGTTTGGCATGTCAAGTAAAAGTAAAACAAGACATGAATATCACCATTCCTGAAGAAGTTTTTGGGATTAAAAAATGGGCAGGAACCGTTGTTAGAAATTACAATGTTGCTTCCTTTATCAAAGAATTTGTAGTAGAAATTCCTGAAGACATGGGATATAAAGCAGGAGGATATATTCAAATTGAAATTCCTCAGTGCGAAATAAAATACTCAGATATTGACATTACTGCACATCCAGAAGAACATGAAACTCCTGATAAATTTCAAGCAGAATGGGATAAATTTGGGTTGTGGTCTTTAGTGATGAAAAATAATGAAACTGTAGAACGTGCTTATTCTATGGCGTCTTTTCCAGCAGAAGGAAGAGAAATCATGTTGAATGTTCGTATTGCAACACCACCTTGGGATAGAGCAAAAAATGGTTGGATGGACGTAAATCCAGGAGTAGCATCGTCATTTATCTTTGCTCAAAAACCAGGAGATAAAGTGACCATTTCAGGTCCTTATGGTGAATTTTTCATCAATGAGTCAGACTCAGAAATGTTATATGTTGGTGGTGGTGCAGGAATGGCTCCAATGCGTTCTCACTTATACCACTTGTTCAAAACATTGAAAACGGGTAGAAAAGTTACCTATTGGTATGGAGGTCGTTCAAAAAGAGAGTTGTTCTATATTGATCACTTCAAATCTTTAGAAAGAGATTTTCCAAACTTTAAATTCTATTTAGCCTTATCTGAGCCTTTGCCAGAAGATAATTGGAAAGTGAAAAAAGACATCAATGATGAAGGAGATGGATTTGTTGGATTTATCCACAATTGTGTGATTGACAATTATTTAAGCAAACACGATTCTCCAGAAGATATCGAATTGTATTTTTGTGGACCACCATTGATGAACAAAGCTGTTCAAAAAATGGGTGAAGATTTTGGAATCCCAGATGAAAATATTCGTTTTGATGATTTTGGTGGATAAGAAATCAATCCAATTTAAAATAAAAAAAATCGGTTTAAGAATCCTTAAACCGATTTTTTTTTATGCCAATAAAGTTTCAAGATGATAGGTTGGCTCGCCATTTTCTTGTTCAAAAAGTTTTGAATAATCCATGACATTTTCAATATTGTCAAATTGACAGAGCAAACCTACAACAGCCACTAATCCATCAAACAAAACCTCTTTGGATGTTGGGAATAATGGTCTTTTATTGTAATGACATAAAGGAGTTTTAAACCCACAAGCTTCCAAAAATACTTTTTCAATGTGTAAAATTTCAGAAGGAGAATATCCATTAAATTTTCTACCCAAATTTTCATGAACTCTCCCAACATAACTCAGTTTTAACGAACCATGCCCTTCCGTTAGAATTTTCCAACTATCATGATTGTCCAAGATATTACCCACTGCACATGCTTTGCAATCCTCAGGATTCAGCAAGTTTTTGTGATACGCATTGTATAATTTGATGAGAGCTTGTTCTAATCTTTTCGTTGTTTTCATGTGTTCAAAATTTTTACTAATTTAAGAAATAAGATTTAGAAATCATATTAAGAAAAATTTATCATTGTATTTAGAATAAAATTAAATTATACTCTCGTAAGGTTTTTTTCTGAAATGATTAAATTGTATTTTTGATTCCCAAAATCATCTGAATGAAAAAGATTCAAAAAATATTATTCAAAGAAAAATACGTCAAAATAAAACTCAAAAATATTGCCACAAACCATCTGGAATTGAAGGCGAAAATCAATGATATCAAAGGGCGTTTTATTTTAGATACAGGAGCTTCCAACTCTTGTGTTGGATTGGATAGGATTGAATTTTTTAAGTTGGATGCGACAGAAAGTGATACAAAAGCGGCTGGTGCAGGAGCAATTGATATGGAAACGCAAGAATCTAAACATAATTCTTTAAAAATTGGCGATTGGAAAACCAAGGATTGTCATTTAGTATTGTTCAATTTATCGCATGTAAATACGGCATTGGTGCAGCACAATGCGAAAGAAGTTCATGGTATCATTGGAGCAGATATTTTACGACAAGGAAAAGCATTTATTGACTACAATAAAAATGTATTGTATTTAAAAAAAATAAAAAAATAATATAAAAACGATTGAATATGAGTTTGCAAGTACAAGTGATGGATAAAATGAAAGAGGCTATGAAAGCAAAAGATACTGTTGCTTTACAAGCCTTAAGAGCTGTAAAAGCTGCCTTTTTATTAGCAAAAACCGAAACAGGAGCGCAATCAGAATTGACTGAGGAGCAAGAAATAAAAATTATTCAAAAGCAAGTAAAACAGCGAAAAGACAGTGTAGCCATATACTTACAACAAGGGAGAGAAGATTTAGCAACACCTGAGCAAGCTGAAATTGCTGTTTTAGAGCAATTTTTACCAAAAGCACTTTCAGAGGACGAAGTTTCGAATGTGGTTTTAGCAACAATCAGTGAGCTTGGTGCGTCAGGAATGCAAGATATGGGAAAAGTAATGGGTGTTGTTTCTAAAAAATTAGCGGGTCAAGCAGATGGTAAAATGATTGCTGATTTGGTAAAAAAACATTTAGCGTAGTATATATTTGGCTCCATACCTGCCTGCCGCAGGTAGGGCTGCCTGCGGCAGGCAGGGTTCAATTGGATACTCGCCTGCCGTAGGCAGGGAATATCAGATTTCTAAATTTAAAGGATTACAATATGTATGTTGTTTACGTAATACAAAGTGAAAGAGATAAAAGGCTTTATAAAGGTTTTACAAATGATTTAGAGAAAAGAATAAAAGAACATAATTCGAAAAAGACAGCTTCAACAAAAGCATATACTCCTTGGGTTTTAGTTTATTTCGAAGAAGTGACCGATAGAACAGCTGCAAGGGAAAGAGAAAAATATTTAAAATCAGGAATAGGAAGAGAATATCTAAAAAAAATAATTAAAAAGGCTCCATAGTTCAATTGGATAGAATATCAGATTTCGGCTCTGACGGTTGAAGGTTCGAATCCTTCTGGAGTCACAAATTAACCTTCAGCTTTATTTAAGTTGGAGGTTTTTTTATGATGTAAAATTTCAATAACTGATAAATATCATTATTTCCAAGAAGCAAATTCATCACCTTTGAATCTCATAAAAATAATTATAATTACACATGAAAAGAGAATACTTTGTTTCTGAGATTATGACAAGAAATCTAATTACCCTCAATATCAATGATCAATTAGGTGACGCAAAAAAGATTTTTGAAGAAAAATTAATTAGACACATTCCCATAGTTTCGGATAAAGCAATCATTGGGATGTTGAGTTATGTTGATTTTCTAAAAGTGAGTTTTCCTGATGTTACTTTGGATGAAAAAAACATTGAAGCTTATGTATATGATATGTTTTCTATTGAACAAGTTATGACTAAAAACTTGTTTATGGTGCCACCAAATTCGACCATCAAAGAAGTAGGAATGTTATTGGCTGAAAAAGCATTTCATGCATTGCCAGTGGTGGAAGATGATGAATTAGTAGGCATTGTCACCACTACCGATTTGATTAAATTCCTAGTAAAACATATGTAATACTTTATAAAGAAGAGGAAGATTTCCGATAAAATTCTCCTCTTCTTTATTGATATTCTGAGGTCAATTCGTCAACAATTAATCCATCTTCCAACGTTTTTATAACGCCAAGAGCAGCCTTTTCACCAGCAATCATTGCAGCATTCAAAGAACCATTGAGCAATACATCACCCGCTAAAAATACAGCTGAATTGAGTTGAGTTTCTGTATGAGAAAGTTTGTATTGTAGATTTGTTAGCTTGGGCAACGCTTTTTTGATTTCATATCTTTGTAAGAATGTAGTATCTCTAATTCCACAAAAAATTTCCAATTCTTTTTGAACTTTTTCAATCAAACTTTGTTCGTTCAACTGATGGTTTTTCACAACTGTTACCGATAACAATTCATTTTTTGTAGTGTTTGAAGTCGCCACACTTGTATGATAAAAAATATTATTGATTAGTGTATTTTCATCAGCAATCAATCCTATGATGGGTTTTTGAATACTTCGTTTTTTGGTTTCAAAATAGAGCGTATCACAACTTTTCCATTCAATTTCCTGATTGTTCAAATTGGAAATTAAGGAGCTAGCTTCAGTGGCAATGATGATAAAATTGGATTCAATTGTTGTTCCATCAGCCATTATAATGGAGTTGTTTTTTATTTCTTTTACACGAGATTGAAATGCTATGTTGGTGTTTTCAAGAGAATCAAACAATTGATTTGAAATGGCTTGCATTCCTTTTTTTGGAATGGCAGCAAAACCATTTCCAAACATTTTATAGACAAATTCAAACATTCTGCTGGAAGTTTCCAAATTCGGTTCTAAGAAAATTCCACTGAAAAAGGGTTTGAAAAATTGGGTAATCATAGTGTTAGAAAAACCAACATCTTGCAAATAGTGTAAGGTTGTTTTTTCTGGAGTGGCAAAGATTTTTTTCAAATCTTTTTTCTTTAAAACTGCATTGAGTTGAAGGATTTTGATTTTATCAGAAAAACTACCAACTGTTGAAAATATCGTAGAAAATAGCAGTGACATATTTCTAATGGGATCTCCAATTGTTTGCGATTTTCCTTCCTTAAAAATAGTTGCTCCAGGCATTAATACCTGTAAATCAAGCGCTTTAAAATCCAAGTATTTTTTTGCAGCAGGATACGAAGTCAGTAAAACTTGAAAACCATGGTCTAAAGTAAATCCTTCAAAAACATCTGATTTTACACGACCTCCAACAGTAGCTGTTGTTTCCAAAATAGTAGGATGATAGCCATGCTCTTCTAACACTTTTGCTGCAATCAAGCCACTAATTCCTGCGCCAATGATGTGAATTTTATATTCGGATTTTTTCATTGAATAGAGCGATTTTTAAAAAATAATTACAAATATACTGCTTAGTAATCGAATCAAATATAATTTTCGTAAGCGAATCCTATTAATTCGTTGGTTGAATTTAGTTGCAGTTTTTTAAGGATATTTTTTCTATGCATATCAATAGTATTTTGGCTATGCAAAATATAAAAGGGACTTATAGTCCCTTTTATATTAATTACCTTTAAATTTTAGAGGTGGAATTTTTTGTAAAATGGAATTACATAGCGACCAAATCACCTGCAATGTCTTTAGAGGGTAATTCAGATTTTCCCATCAAGTATAAATCCACTTGTCTTGCAGCTTCTCTTCCTTCAGAAATGGCCCACACAATTAACGATTGTCCTCTTCTCATATCTCCAGCTGTGAAAATATTAGGAACATTCGTTTGATATTTTCCATAGTCAGCTTTGTAATTTGACCTACTGTCTATTTCAATTCCGAGTTTTTCAGCCAACGTTTTTTCTGGTCCTGTAAAACCTAAAGCTAATAGTGCCAAATCGCAAGGCCATGTTTTTTCAGTACCTTCAACTTCTATCAATTGCGGTCTTTCCCCTGGAATCATTTTCCATTCTACATTCACAGTTTTTAACGCAATAAGCTTGTTATTTTCATCTTTTATAAACTCTTTGGTATTGATTAGCCAATTTCTCTCAACACCTTCTTCATGAGAAGTAGAGGTTTTTAACTGCAAAGGCCAAAATGGCCAAGGTGTTGCTGGTGAACGATGACCTGGAGGTTTTGGCATGATTTCAAAATTCACTACTGATTTAGCACCATGTCTATTGGAGGTTCCAATACAATCAGATCCTGTGTCTCCACCACCAATTACAATGACATGTTTGTCAGTAGCCATGATTTGATTTTCTACTTTTTTGCCAAACAAAACTTTGGTTTGTTGTGTCAAGAAATCCATGGCTTGTACAACACCATCAGCGTCAATGCCTGGAGTTGGTAAACTTCTTTTTTCTGTGGCACCACCACAAAGAACGATGGCATCAAAAGATTTTAATTCTTTTACGCTATAATTTACTCCAACATTGATATTGGTTTTAAACTCAATGCCTTCGGCTTTTAAAATTGCGATTCGTCTATCAATGATTTCCTTTTCCATTTTAAAATTTGGAATTCCATAGCGAAGTAAACCACCCACTTCATCATCTCTTTCAAAAACGGTAACCAAATGTCCAGCTCTATTTAATTGTTGTGCAGCTGCTAAACCAGCAGGTCCTGAACCTATAATTGCTATGGTTTTACCAGTTCTGCTTTTTGGTGGTTGTGGTTTGATCCATCCTTCTTTGAAAGCCCTTTCAACAATATTTTTTTCAATATTTTCAATAGAAACAGGGTCTTCAATCAATCCTAAAACGCAGGATTTTTCACAAGGAGCAGGACATAAACGTCCAGTAAATTCAGGAAAATTATTCGTGGAATGTAATATCCACGAAGCTTTTTGCCATTCTCCTTGATGTACCATGTGATTAAAATCAGGAATGAGATTTCCTAACGGACATCCACTATGGCAAAAAGGAATCCCACAATCCATGCAACGAGATCCTTGTTTTTTTATTTGTTCTTCAGATAAAGGAACAGTAAATTCTTTATAATGTTTTACACGTTCTTCTACGGGAACATAGGTTTCATCCTGTCTTTCAAATTCTTTAAATCCGGTTACTTTTCCCATGACATTATGCGATTGTTAGTTCTTCAAATAGTTCTTCTTCTGTTTCTAATCGTTTCAATGCTTTTTTGTATTCTGTTGGCATCACTTTCACGAATTTAGAAAGGGTATTTTCCCAATTTTCTAGCAAGTATTTAGCTCTTTGACTGTTGGTGTATACATAATGTTTTTCAATCAACATTTTCAAATCATTGGCATCATCGTCAGCAATTGTTTCAAATTCAATGCTTTCTGTGTTGCACAATCCATTCACAAATTTATTTTCTGAATCAAAAACATAGGCAATTCCACCACTCATTCCAGCTGCAAAATTTCGGCCTGTTTTTCCTAAAACGACTACTTTTCCTCCAGTCATATATTCACAACAGTGATCTCCAACACCTTCTACAACTGCAATAGCACCTGAATTTCTAACAGCAAAACGTTCGCCTGCAATTCCATTGATATATGCCTGACCATTCACAGCTCCAAATAAACACACGTTTCCAACAATGATATTTTCTTCAGCAATAAAATCAGCCTTAGAGGGTTTTTTAATAATCAGTTTTGCACCTGACAATCCTTTTCCAAGGTAATCATTCGTATTTCCTTCCAGCGTAAAAGTAAGTCCGAAAGTACTGAATGCTCCAAAACTTTGTCCTGCAGAACCTGTAAAATGGATGTTCAAGGTGTCTTCTGGAAGCCCTTGAAATCCATAAATCTTAGAGATTTCATTACTTACAATTGCTCCAACAGCTCTATTGATGTTTTTGATTTGATAGGACAATGTCATTTTCTCTTTTCTGTAAAGCGCTCTGTGAGAGTCTTTCAAAATGGTAAAATCTAAGACGTTGTCTAAGTTATGATTTTGTTGTTCGGTATTTCTGACAATTCTAGTTCTATACGAAGAAGGTCTGTGCAAGATGCTTGACAAATCCAATCCTTTTGCTTTGTAATGTTTGATGACCTTATTCGCGTTGATTTTGTGAGTTTGTCCTACCATTTCTTCTAACGTTCTGAAACCTAATTGCGCCATGATTCCACGCAATTCTTCAGCAATATAATAGAAGAAATTGATCACATGTTCAGGAGTTCCTTTAAAGTTTTTTCGCAACTCTTTATCTTGAGTAGCAATTCCAACAGGACACGTATTTAAATGACATTTACGCATCATGATGCAACCTGAAGCAACCAAAGGTGCTGTTGCAAAACCAAACTCTTCAGCTCCTAGCAATGCTGCAATAGCTACATCACGTCCTGTTTTTAGCTGTCCATCACATTCTACTACAATTCTACTTCTCAGATTATTGAGTACTAAAGTTTGTTGTGCTTCCGCCAAACCAAGTTCCCAAGGCAAACCTGCATGTTTTAAAGAGGTTAGGGGAGAAGCTCCTGTTCCACCATCATAGCCTGATATCAACACTACATCTGCTTTTGCTTTGGCAACTCCAGCTGCAATCGTTCCAACTCCCACTTCAGAAACCAATTTTACATTGATTCTTGCTTCACGATTGGCATTTTTCAAATCGAAAATAAGTTGTGCCAAATCTTCAATAGAGTAAATATCATGATGAGGAGGAGGAGAAATCAATCCTACAAAAGGAGTTGAATTACGAGCTTTTGCTATCCATGGCAATACTTTTTCACCTGGCAATTGTCCTCCTTCACCTGGTTTTGCACCTTGTGCCATTTTGATTTGAATTTCTCTGGCATTGGTCAAATAGTGAGAGGTTACTCCAAATCGCCCAGAGGCAACTTGTTTAATGGCAGAGTTTCTACTATCACCATTTGCGTCTTTTTGAAAGCGTTCTCTGTGCTCACCACCTTCCCCTGAATTGGATTTTCCTCCAATTCTGTTCATGGCAATGGCTAAATTTTCATGCGCTTCTTTGGAAATGGACCCATAAGACATGGCACCTGTTTTGAAACGTTTTACAATTTCGGTCCAAGGTTCCACTTCATCAATTGGAATGGGATCAAGGTTTGTAAATTCAAACAAACCTCTGATTGTCATTAAGTTTTCAGCTTGCTCGTTAATCGCTTTTGCATACACATCATAACTTGCTTGATCACTCAATCTTACAGCTTGTTGTAATTTAGAGATGGTAGTTGGATTGAATAAATGGCGCTCACCATTTCGTCTCCATCTATAATCTCCCCCAATATTTAAACCTAATTTTTTATCAATTGTATTATTAGGATATGCTTGTTTGTAGCGTTCATGAATTTCTTTTTCAATTTCATACAAGCCAATTCCTTCAATTCTTGAGGTGGTATAAGGAAAGTATTTTTCAACAAATTGAGAGTTGAATCCCACAATTTCAAAAATTTGAGAACCTCTATAGGAATGTAATGTAGAAATTCCGATTTTGTTCATAATTTTTAAAATCCCTTTTCCAATCGCTTTATTGAAATTATCAACGGCTTTTTGTTCATCAATTTCAGTGATAAACCCTTCTTTTACTTGCATTCTGATGATTTCATTTACCATATACGGATTGATAGCACTTGCACCATATCCAAATAAAGTGGCAAAATGATGTGGTTCACGAGGCTCAGCAGATTCAATAATGATGTCAAAATAAGAACGTTTACGTAAACGATTCATTTGATGATTTACATAAGAACAAGCTAACAAAGCAGGAATTGGAGCGAATTCTTGGCAAACACCTCTATCTGAAAGAATGATGATGTTTGTTTTTCTTGCTAACGCTTTTTCAACTTGTGAAATCATATTCTCGAGTGCATCCTCCAAACCATTCAATCCTTCTGCTTTTGGATACAATATTTTGATGGTTTCAGCTTTGAAACTTTCAATGTTGATGGTGCGTATTTTTTCTAAATCCGCATTGGAAATCACAGGATTTTGAATGCGAAGTTTTCTACATTGTCTTTGTGTAATGCTGAAAATATTTCGGTCTTTACCTAGGTTTAAACTGATATCTGTTACAATTTGCTCACGAATTCCATCCAAAGGAGGATTGGTTACTTGCGCGAACAATTGTTTAAAATAATTATAAATTAATTGAGGTCTGTCTGATAAAACAGCCAGAGGAGTATCTGTTCCCATGGAACCCAAAGCTTCATTTGCTTTTTGAGCCATAGGCGTAATTACTTCTTGAATATCTTCAAAAGTATAATTGAATAAACGCTGTCTGGTTTTGATATCAATGGTTTCAATTGGGCACGTTTCGTTGGTGTAAGGAACATCTCTTAAATGCAAACGCGTTTTATCCAACCATTCTTTATAAGGTCTTTCTGAAACAATTTTGTTTTTAATTTCTTCATCTTCAATAATTCTTCCTTCGTTCATGTCTACCAAAAACATTCTTCCTGGTTCTAAACGTCCGTGTTTCAGAATATCAGCAGGTTCAATATCCACCACACCAATTTCAGATGACATGATGAGTTTTCCACTTTTGGTGATGGTATATCTTGAAGGTCTCAATCCATTTCTGTCTAATAAAGCGCCCACATAATCACCATCTGTAAATGGTACAGAAGCAGGACCATCCCAAGGTTCCATAATACAAGCATTGTATTCATAAAATGCTTTTTTTTCTGGAGACATGGTTTGGTGTTTTTCCCAAGCTTCAGGAATCATCATCATCATGATTTCTGGGAGTGAACGTTCTGTATGAGTAAGCAGTTCAACCACCATGTCCATAGAAGCAGAATCTGATTTTCCCGGTAAAATAATGGGAAATAATTTTTCCATTTGAGCACCAAAGACTTCGCTTTTCATGATTTCTTCACGCACACGCATTCTGCTCACATTTCCTTTCAATGTATTGATTTCGCCATTTTGACAAAGCAAACGAAAAGGTTGCGCCAATTCCCAAGTAGGCATAGTGTTTGTTGAAAAGCGTTGGTGCACTAATGCCAAACGCGTCACCAAATCTATTTCTTGAAGGTCTAAATAATAAGGACCAATATCTTCGGGCATGATAATGCCTTTATAGATAATGGTGGTGATCGAAAAACTTGAAATATAAAAATAGTGGCTTTCAGAAATTTTGGAATTGATAATTTCATGTTCCGCAATTTTTCTACCAGCATATAGTTTTGCTTTGAAAACAGCTTCCGAAATTTCAGTCGCTTTCCCAACGAAAATTTGTTCAATGATAGGTTCTGATGCTAAGGCTATTTCTCCTAATTGAGAAGAATCTACAGGAACTTTTCTCCATCCTAAAACGGTCAATCCTTGCGCTTTTATTTCTTTTTCAAAAATGTTTTTACAGAAATCATATTGGTTTTTGATTTTTGGTAAAAAAACCATACCAACTGCATATTCTCTAGGATTTGGAAGTGTGAAGTCACACACTCTTTTAAAATAATCATGAGGAATATCTATCAGTAATCCTGCACCATCTCCTGTTTTTCCGTCTGCACTCACACCTCCTCTGTGCTCTAGTTTTACGAGTATCTCTAAAGCATCATGAATGATTTGATTTGTGCGCTCTCCATTAAGGTTACAAATGAATCCCGCACCACAATTTTCATGTTCAAATTCAGGTGAATATAAGCCTTGTTTCTCCATGTATTTAATTAAATTATTTGCACAAAAATATATATTTAATTAAATAAAATGTAGTGTTTTTGATTGTTTGGTATAACTTTTACAGTGAAATCAAAATATCACTATTAAAAATGTATAATTTGTATTTTAAGAAGGATTAATTATCAAATTCACAAAAACAAGGAAACATCCTTAAAAATATACTTTTAAGGATGTTTAAAATAGCTAATTTTCGGTTTATTGCTCGTTCAATCGGAAATCTGGATAGGCATCCATTCCGTGTTCGTGTGCATCTAAACCTTCTAATTCTTCTTTTTCACTAACTCTAATACCCATAGTTTTCTTTAGGGTAAATATGATGATAAATGCAGTAGTGCTACAAAAAACAGCATACGAACCCACACCTATTAATTGACTTACAAATTGATCAACGCCTGCTTTTGCTCCGAAAATCCCAACTGCAAGGGTTCCCCAAATTCCACATACCAAGTGAACTGCAATAGCGCCAACTGGATCGTCTAATTTTAACTTATCAATTAAGGTAACAGCAAAAACGATTAAAGCCCCTGCAATTGCACCGATTAAAATAGCATCAGTAGGGCTCATTTGATCTGCACCTGCAGTGATACCAACTAACCCACCTAAAATACCATTTAAAAACATGGTTAAATCCAAATTTTTATACATAGTTGCCGAAACCAACATTGCTACTACTCCACCTGCAGCTGCAGCTAAACAGGTTGTAACTAAAGTTAAGGACGTTAAACCTGGGTCAGCAGACAGGACAGATCCGCCATTAAAACCAACCCAACCCAACCATAATATCAAAACTCCTGCTGTTGCCAATGGAATATTATGTCCAGGAATTGCTTGTGGTTTTCCATTTTTGAATTTTCCGATACGAGGGCCCAACAAACAAACCGCTAAAACTGCAGCCCAACCGCCTACTGAATGTACTAAGGTTGACCCTGCGAAATCATAAAATGGAGTAGTCATTGTCTTTAAAAAACCACCACCCCAAAGCCAAGAACCTGCAATTGGGTATACCAATCCTACATAGAATATGGTAAATATCATAAAGGGAACAATTTTAATGCGCTCAGCAACTGCTCCAGAAACGATGGTAGCAGCAGTGGCTGCAAACATTCCTTGAAATAAAAAATCTGTCCAGTAAGTATAGCCTGCATTATATGCCAAATCTAAAGTGCCTTCAGCGGTAAGTGGAGCGCTCAATCCAAACCCTGAGAATCCAATAAAGCCATTAAATGCTCCAGGATACATCAAGTTAAAGCCTACCAAGCAATACAATAATAAGCCTATTGTGATGATAAAAATATTTTTAAATAAAATGTTTAATGTATTCTTTTGTCTTGTTAATCCAATTTCTAAAAGAGAAAATCCAAGATGCATAAAGAATACGAGTGCTGTACAGATCATCATCCATACATTATTTGTTGTAAGTAATTCCATTTTTTAATTTTAGTTTAACGTTTGTCCTCCTTTTTCACCTGTTCTAATTCTGTATGCTTCATTGATGTCGCTTACAAAAATTTTTCCATCACCTACTTCTCCAGTTCCTGCAGATTTTAAAATGGCTTTTATAGTAACTTCTTCAAAATCGTCATTTACCACAATGGATAAATAACGTCTTTGGATGTCGCTAGTACTATAACTTACGCCTCTGTAAACATGGCCTTCTTTTTCATTGCCCAAACCAGTGACATCCCAATAAGAGAAAAAATTTACACCTACTTCGTGTAATGCTTCTTTTACTTCACGATACTTTGATTTTCTAATGATTGCTTCAATTTTCTTCATTGTATAATTATTATAATTTTTAACGGTGTGAAAATAGTTTTTTTTCATCAAAAATCACATGGCATTGAAGCCATGTGATTCTCATAAAAATAATAACTAAACTAATTTTCTATTCAATTTCTCTTACTCTTTTTCCTGGATACGCAATTGATCCGTGTTCTGAAATGTCAAGTCCTTGTATTTCTTCATCTTCTGTTACTCTCAATCCACCAAATATTACTTTGATAATGTATAAGAATACAAACGAAAGTACAATTGCCCAAACTGCATAAGCAACAACTCCAATAGCTTGCGCACCTAATTGTGCAGCACCACCACCATTGAACAATCCAATTCCTTTATCACCATCAACACCCCAAAGTCCGATAGCTAATGTACCCCAAGCACCTGCAACTCCATGAACAGAGATGGCACCAACTGCGTCATCGATTTTCAATGTTTTTTCAATAAAACCGATGGACAATACTACCAAGACACCTCCTATCAAACCAGCTAAAATAGAACCGCTTTCGGTCATGTTACCACAACCTGCTGTGATACTTACCAACCCTGCAAGAGCACCATTCAAGGTCATTCCTAAGTTTGGTTTTCCATTTTTAATCCAAGTGAATACCAATGCTGCAATGGCACCAGCTGAAGCGGCTAAATTGGTAACCAATACTACTTGTGAAGCTGCAACTGCATCATCACCACCCCAAGCTAATTGCGATCCGCCGTTAAAACCAAACCATCCTAACCAAAGGATAAATACCCCTAACGTAGCATACATTTGGTTGTGTCCATGCATTTCAACAGGTTTGCCATCTAAGTATTTTCCAATTCTTGGACCTACCATCCATGCAGCAACCAAAGCTGCCCATCCTCCTACAGAGTGTACAATTGATGAACCTGCAAAGTCGATAAACTCGGCTGGCATAATGCCATCAGTATTGTTTAGCCATCCGCCATTCCATTCCCAACCACCTGCAATTGGATAAATAATTGCTGTTACTACAATGCTGAAAATAGCATACGTTGTATATTTTGTTCTTCCAGCAATTGCTCCTGATACAATAGTTGCAGCAGTTGCAGCAAAAACAGTTTGGAAAAATAAATCTGCTGCTCCTTGAGAGAAGGTAAATCCACTCCAATGGAAAACTCCCATAAAAGCATCAGAACCATACATTAAAGAGTATCCTACAAACCAAAATGCTAAAGATCCTACAGCAATGTCTAAGAAGTTTTTCATAGCAATATTAACCGCATTTTTCGAATCTGTCATTCCAGATTCTACTAAGAAGAATCCTGCTTGCATAAAGAATACTAAGATACCTGCTAAAAGCATCCAAAGCATTCCCATGTCTCCGTTTATTTTCTCAACCTCAGCAGCAATATCCACTGTTGCAGTTGTTTCTTGAATCATTGATAATAATAAACCCATTGTGTAAATTTTTAGTTAGTTTTTTGTTTTTTGGTACTATATTTTTTAGAAAGAATATACTGCAGCAAGTGTCAATGTAGACGTGTTGTCTTTCATTGGAAAAGCTTCAATAATTCCATCTTTTGATGAATCAAATCTTAAATCAGTGATGAATTTTAAGTTTTCTGTTAAGCTAACATTAGAAGTTAAAGTGAAAGCTGAAACATTTGAGTCAACACCTCCAGAGGTTGATGTAAAAAACTCAGGTCTTAAACCTAATGCGAATTTATCAGAAAATTTGTTTTGTAAGTATAAAGCAACACCTTTATAGCCTGCATCATCATCACTAGAATTTGCATAAGCACCATTGATTCCTAAATAAAATGTATCAGACAAATCAAATCCCCCAGTATAATCTAAAAACAACCAATCTTTCGCAGATGTTGCGTCAATAGCTCCAGAAATAAAATTCAAATATTGTCCTTTGTAGCCAATTTGAGCACCTAATTGAGTAGCATCAGCAAAGTTACCATCAGCACTTGTTAGTGCATGTGCATTTGTTACTGCTAACATAAAAGATAAATCTTCTGATGCAGCATAGTTCAATTTTACACCTGTGTGTGAAAAAGGTCCTGCATTAAATAGATAAGATACTGTGTAATGAAAATTAGCAGATGGTGAAATTACTTCATACCCTAAAAAAGTATTGAATTGACCAGCTGTAATTGTAACTTTATCACTCAAATTATAATAAACATATAATTGATTGATGGCGCCTGCTAAATTTGCATCATCTGCTCTAGGACCAAATGCTAAATCAGCTACAACTCCAGCTTTTCCTTTTTCATAAGCAAAAATAGTATTCGCAAATCCCAAACCAAAAGCGTTTGCATTTTCTGGATTTGCAATTAAAATACCAGGTGTACCTGATCCGCTCGTAAAGTTTGTTGTACCATAAACATCTACTGTTCCACTCAACGTAAATGTTCCTTTGTCGTCTTTTTCTTGTCCAATTACTATTAAACTACTTGTTAATAATAAAGTAAAAATAATTTTCTTCATAATGTTTGTTCTTTTTAGTTTTTAAATTGATTTTAGTTATTTGAACGGGTCAAATATATATAGTTAATCCTAAAAAACAAGGGGGTCAATTTCCGAAAACGATGTAATTATGAGATGACCCCTCAAAAAAATAGGGGTTAAATTAAGATAAATGTATTTTTTGGTAAGTGAAGGATGTAAAATAGGATGTTTGTAAAAAATTGGCATATTATTTTAAGATATTCATAAAAATGAGGGGTTTCTAAAAAATAATGCAATAATTAGAATCACTTACCTATTAAAAATTCAATAAAAATTCAAATTATTTGCATTTTTATCGATTTTGATTGCAGTAAAATCCAAGAGGTATAAGGGATTGTTTGGAAAACAAACAATATGAAAAGTTGCTAATGTTTAGGAATAAAAAAATCCACCTAAAAATGGTGGATTTTGTGTAAAAAAGTAAAAAAACGAACCTTATCCGTTAATCAGTCCTCTTGAAATGACTATTTTTTGGATTTCGGAAGTGCCTTCGTAAATTTGAGTAATTTTTGCATCACGCATTAAACGTTCTACATGATAGTCTTTTACAAAACCATTACCGCCGTGAATTTGAACGGCTTCTACAGTTTGTTCCATGGCTACTTTCGAAGCGTATAATTTTGCCATTGCTGAAGCCATGTCATAATTTTCTTTTTGGTCTTTTAGCCAAGCTGCTTTCATCACTAGCATTCTTGCGGCTTCAATTTCAGTATACATATCTGCCAATTTGAATGCAATTACTTGATGATTGCAAATTTCAGTTCCAAAAGCTTTGCGTTCTTTCGAGTATTTCAATGCCAATTCATACCCACCTGAAGCAATTCCTAGGGCTTGAGCTGCAATACCAATTCTTCCTCCTGAAAGTGTTTTCATGGCAAATTTAAATCCAAATCCGTCTTCGCCAATTCTGTTTTCTTTCGGAACTTTTACTTCATTAAATTGCAATGTATGCGTGTCTGAACCACGAATTCCTAATTTATCTTCTTTAGGGCCAATATGAAATCCTTCCATACCTTTTTCAACAATAAATGCGTTGATTCCTCTGTGTCCTTTGGCTCTATCAGTTTGTGCAATGACCAAATATACATCTGAACGTCCACCATTAGTAATCCAGTTTTTTGTGCCATTTAAAAGGTAATAATCTCCCATATCAATAGCTGTTGTAGCTTGTGATGTGGCATCAGATCCTGCTTCAGGCTCACTTAAGCAAAAAGCACCTATGAATTCGCCAGTGGCTAATTTTGTCAAGTATTTTTGTTTTTGAGTCTCTGTTCCATAGGCTTCTAATCCATAGCAAACCAACGAATTATTGACAGAAACCATTACAGATGCAGAAGCATCAATTTTTGACAATTCTTCCATAATCAATACATAGGATATGGTATCCATGCCACTTCCGCCATATTTTGGGTCCACCATAATTCCCATAAATCCCAACTCGCCCATTTTTCTGACCAATTCTTGCGGGAATTCTTGTTTGTTGTCTCTTTCAATCACACCTGGTAACAATTCTGTTTGTGCAAATTCTCTTGCAGCATCACGAATGAGTAGGTGTTCTTCTGTTAAACTAAAGTTCATTTGTATATTTTTTTATTATATTCGTAATTTAAGCCCTCAAAGATATCGATTTCGTAACATTTATGGAATAAAATTTTATGATTTTTACAGATATGAAATTGATAGAAAATTAGTTTGCAAATGGATACTCAATTGTAGATATCAGCAATTATATTTGTAATCAACAAAACGCATTCTCAATTCAATGGATAACAATACCATTTCCATTCTAGGACTCATGTCAGGCACTTCCTTGGATGGCATTGATTTCGCGCATGTAACTTTTGAAAAACAAAATTATCAAAATTTTGAAATTCATTCAGTAGAGACGATTCCTTATCCCAGTCATTGGAAGGAAATGTTGTCAAACGCCATCCATTTTTCCCAAGTAGAGCTTCAACTTCTTTCTGTAAATTATGGTGCTTATTTGGCAGAAAATAGCAATGCATTTTTGACAAAGTTTCAGATACAACATATCGATTTTATAGCTTCTCATGGGCATACTATTTTGCACCAACCTGAAAAAGGAATCACCCTTCAAATTGGTGATGGACAAACGATTGCTAACAAAACGCGCCAAAAAATAGTCTGTGATTTTCGTTCGCAAGATGTGGCTTTGGGTGGTCAAGGAGCACCTTTGGTTCCTATTGGCGACGAATTATTATTTTCAGGATTTGATTATTGCCTCAATTTAGGCGGTTTTGCCAATATTTCATTCAACAATCAAGGAAAAAGAATGGCTTTTGATATTTGTCCTGTCAATGTGGTGTTGAATTTTTATGCGCAACAATTGGGGTTTGAGTATGATGCTGAAGGCAGTATTGCTGCATCAGGGACTTTTGATGAATCGCTTTTCAACGCCTTAAATACCCTGGAATTTTATGCAAAAAATCCGCCAAAATCATTGGGAATAGAATGGGTTCAATCCCTAATTTTTCCTTTGCTTAAAAAATCAAACGCACCTCCAGAAACTATTTTACGGACGTTTTCTGATCATATTGCTTGGCAAATCTCTCAAACAATTGCTGATGGAAAAAAAATACTTTGCACAGGTGGTGGAACTTACAATTCTTACATCGTAGAAAGAATACAATTCTTAAAGAAATGTGAATTCATCATACCTGACAAGAAACTCATCGAATTCAAAGAAGCACTCATTTTTGCATTTCTAGGATTGTTACGTGTTGATAATCAGATTAATTGTTTGAGTTCTGTTACGGGTGCTCGAAAAAACCATTCTTCGGGAGTTATTTTTTATCCAAACCAATAAATAAAAAATTTTAGCAATCATTTTTTTTACTGTAAGTTTGTGCGTAAAGTGTAGAATTAATAAATTTTTTAAAAAGAGACAATGAATCAACGTTAGCTTTTCCTGAGATAAAAAAATGCTTCAGAAAAACAAACAATGTAAAATGGAATTTTAGAAACGTCAACATGAAAGATTTATTAAAAATATACGAAAACAAACAACCAGAAATCGTTTTTCACTGGAAAGATGCTGAAACAGAGGCTGAAGGTTGGACAGTCATCAACTCTCTAAGAGGTGGTGCAGCAGGTGGTGGTACACGAATGCGTGAAGGCTTAGATATGAACGAAGTAGTATCGCTCGCAAAAACCATGGAAGTGAAATTTACCGTTTCAGGACCTGCTATAGGTGGTGCAAAATCAGGCATCAATTTCAATCCTCACGATCCTAGAAAAAAAGGTGTTTTAGAACGTTGGTACAAAGCTGTGGCGCCTTTGCTAAAAAGTTATTACGGTACAGGAGGTGACCTCAATGTAGATGAAATTCACGAAGTAATTCCGATTACTGAAGAAAGTGGAGTTTGGCATCCGCAAGAAGGTGTTTTCAACGGGCATTTTAAACCAACAGAAGCTGATAAAATCAATAGAATTGGACAGTTACGTCATGGCGTCATCAAAGTGATTGAAGATGCAAAACTGTCTCCAAATATTGCAAGAAAATATACAGTGGCAGATATGATTACTGGTTTTGGTGTCGCAGAAGCAGTAAAACATTATTATGCTATTTATGGCGGAACTGTAAAAGGAAAAAGAGCAGTTGTGCAAGGTTATGGGAACGTTGGTTCAGCCGCCGCTTTTTATTTATCGCAAATGGGCGTAAAAGTTGTGGGGATTATTGATAGAGATGGAGGATTGGTTAAAGAGGAAGGATTTACATTCGAAGAAATCAAAGCACTCTTTTTAGCCAAAAAAGGAAATACCTTAGTAGCAGAAAATATGATTCCTTTTCAAGAAATCAATGAGCAAATTTGGCAAATTCCTTGTGAGATTTTCGCACCTTGCGCCGCATCAAGATTGATTACGCAATCTCAAATCAATCAAATGATTACATCGGGATTGGAAGTGATTTCTTGCGGAGCAAACGTACCTTTTGCAGACAAAGAAATTTTCTTTGGCTCTATCATGGAAGATACCGATAAGAAAGTAAGTTTGATTCCCGATTTTATTTCCAATTGTGGCATGGCAAGAGTTTTCGCCTACTTTATGGAACGAAAAGTGGAAATGACAGACAAAGCTATTTTTGAGGATACCTCAAAAATAATTAAAAAAGCGTTGCAAAAAACCTTTGCTAAAAGCGCTTCAAAAACAAGCATTAGCGAAACCGCTTTTGAAATAGCATTAAAAGAATTGATTAAAATTTAAACACACGTACCTATGGAGTCATTAATTATTGGAGTATTTATCATCGGATATTTAGCCATTACCCTCGAGCACAATTTAAAATTAGACAAATTAATTCCAGCTTTAGTGATGATGGCTGTTATTTGGGCAGTTGTTTCGCTTGGAATTGATTCATTTTCAACATGGTTTGATTCTAGCAACCATAGTTTGGTAGAAGGTTTTGGGGCTTTACTGCATGACGAAAAAGTCCATTTGGTAGAGGAAACCTTGTTGCATCATTTAGGAAAAACAGCCGAAATTTTAGTGTTTTTGTTAGGTGCCATGACAATTGTAGAAATCATTGATTATTTTGACGGATTTTCAACCATCAAAGGCTATGTAGGATTTAAAAGTAAAAAGAAATTATTATGGATGTTCTCTGGATTGGCTTTTTTATTATCCGCAATTATTGATAATTTAACAGCAACGATTGTACTGATTTCCATCTTGCAAAAAATCGTAAAAAGTAGAGACGAACGCATTTGGTTTGCAGGCTTGATCATCATTGCGGCAAATGCTGGTGGAGCTTGGTCTCCAATTGGGGATGTAACGACCACTATGCTTTGGATTGGTGATAAAGTGAGTACCTTAAAATTAATAGAATATTTATTTCTTCCTTCATTATTATGTATGGCTGTGCCAGCATTCATCGCTTCTTTTATGCCAGCTTTCAAAGGTGAAATTGAGTTTGATGAAAATGAAGAAGACAAACCGAAAAGTAAGTTTAGTGGTAAAATGCTATTCATAGGTTTGGGTGCAATTATTTTTGTTCCCATATTTAAAACCATTACACATTTACCTCCTTATGTTGGGATGATGTTGTCATTAGGAGTTGTAGCAACCTTTGCCGAAATTTTCAGTAGAAGAAAATTCTCCTTGACTGATTTCAATACGTTAGAAGAATCCAATCAACATGCCACACATGGCCCTGTACATCATTCGTTGTCAAAAATCGAAATGCCAAGTATTTTATTTTTCTTAGGTATTTTGATGGCAGTTGCCGCGTTGGAATCATTGGGAATTTTATTCAACTTCGCTACGACTTTAAAACAAACAGTACCTATGCTAGGAACAGAATTGCATGGTGAAGGTGTTTCTGATTTGGTGGTGATGTTATTAGGTGTTGGTTCAGCGGTTATTGACAATGTGCCTTTAGTAGCAGCCAGTTTAGGAATGTTTTCTGAGCCTTTAGACAACGAGTTGTGGCACTTCATTGCATTTGCTGCAGGTACAGGAGGAAGCATGTTGATCATTGGTTCTGCTGCTGGAGTAGTAGCTATGGGAATGGAAAAAATAGATTTTTTCTGGTATTTGAAAAATATTGCTTGGTTGGCGCTCATAGGTTTTGTAGTCGGTTCAGCAACGTTCATGATCACAAGAACCTTGTTTTAAATAGGAATGGTTTGAAAGATTCAAGAATGTATATTGAACTATTCAATTCTTGAATCTAGTGGGTGTAATTGAATTTCAAAATTAATTTGCCACGAATTCACGAATTTTTTATGACTACCAATTCAATAAATTCGAATTTTCATCAAAGATGAAAACAATTATTTTTATGAATTATGTAAAATTTGTGAATTCGTGGCAAAAAAAAAATCTTTCAATAAAATAGCCATACCCAACAAGTTAAATTCTTGAATTTTTTTATACATCAAACCTAAAACCTAAAAACAATCACTCTCAAACAATTTAAAAAACAACATATCGTTATTACAATACACAAATCAAAAAATACATGAATTCATTTTTTCAAGATAATTTACAAGAAATTGCAGAGCCTGTTTCCGTAGAAAAAACACTTTCCATATACGATCTTATTGTAAGTGGTGGTTTGGGCGGACAAATCATCATTGGTATTCTTTTTGTTTTATTGATTGTAGCGCTTTACATTTATTTTGAACGCTTTTTCGCGATCAAAGCAGCCTCTAAAGAGGATAAAAATTTCATGAACCAAATCAAAGACGCCATTTTAAAAGGAAATTTAGAGGGTGCCAGAGATTTGTGTAAAAGTAAAAATACTCCTACTGCACGGTTGATTGATAAAGGAATTTCAAGAATTGGGAAACCATTGGACGACATCAATACCGCCATTGAAACTGCAGGAAAACTAGAGATTTATCAACTGGAAAAAAATGTGAGTGTATTGGCGACCATTTCTGGAGCAGCACCCATGATTGGGTTTTTAGGAACCGTGATTGGTATGATTATTGCTATTCACGAAATTGCGAATGCAGGTGGGCAAATTGACATCAAAATGCTTTCTGACGGATTGTATACAGCTATGACAACGACAGTTGCAGGATTGATTGTAGGGATTATTGCCTATGTAACCTATAATCATTTGGTGGTCAGAACCAATAAAGTGGTGTATCAAATGGAAGCAAAATCAGTGGAGTTTTTAGATTTGCTGAATGAACCAGTGTAATAATTCAAAATTTTAAATTCAAAGTTAAAAGTTGACATCATCTCAAAAAAACTTTGAATTTTAAATTTTAAATCTTGAATATAGATTATGAACCTAAGAGGCAGAAATAAAATAGATCCTTCTTTCAGCATGTCATCCATGACGGATATTGTATTTTTATTACTGATATTCTTCATGCTCACATCAACTTTAGTTACGGTAAGTGCTATTGATGTGTTGCTCCCAAAAGCAGGCGGAAAAACAGAAAACAATACTGCTGTGGCTGTTTCCATTTCAAGTGATGCGTTGTTTTATATTGATAAAACCAATGTATTGGAAACTGAGTTAGAGAGCGAAATTTTGAAAAGTGTAGGGGCAGATAAAAAGAAAACCATCATCATTCGTGGAGACAAAGAGGCAGCGTATGAAAATGTGATGAAAGTGATTGATATTGCCAATAAAAACAAGCTAAAAATGATTTTAGCCGTAAAAGGAAACTAATGCCATTGTTAGATACCAAACACAAACAAAAATCAGCAGCAATCACGCTACTTTTAGTGACTTCTTTGCTTTTCATCGTATTCAATTTCGGAATGAACTATTTGGATCCTCCTGAAGAATATGGTTTGGCAATTAATTTTGGAGATAGCAATGTTGGTTTTGGCGAACCTGTAGAAGATGTGAAGCAAAATCCTACAGAAAATGAAACCCTAGACAAAGAACAGGAGGAAGTAACAGAAACTCCCAAAGAAGTGATTCAAGAAAAAATAATTTCGGATGAAACTTCGAAAGAAGTCATGGTGGTTGAAAAAAAAGAAACCAAAACAGCCCCTGTAAAAGAGGTGGTGAAAAAGGAAGTTCAAAATGAAGAACCTAAAAAACCCTCTAAAGAAGCACAAGATGCCCTCAACAGTTTGTTGAATCCCAATACAACTAATGGAAAGCAAAAAGGCGAAGGAGATGATACCAAAGACGGTGTCAAAGGAACTGATAAAGGCGACCCAAATTCCAGTAAATACTATGGAAATAACAATTCTGATGGGGGGAATTATAATTTATCAGGAAGAAAAGCGGAATCAAAACCTACTGTGCAACCTGATTGCCAAGAAGAAGGAACTGTGGTCGTAAGAATTGAAGTGGATAGAAAAGGCAAGGTTTTCAATGCAGAGCCAGGTTTTAAAGACACCACAAACACAGCTCCATGTCTGATGAAAGCAGCCAAAGAAGCAGCGCTAAAAACTACATGGAATCCAGATAGCAATGCACCTATCAAACAAATAGGCACCATTATTTACAAGTTTACTCTGTCTAAATAATCTAGTATCTTTGCGATATATTCCAAAATTTGCAATCATTTTATGAACTATCAAGAAACCTTACAATGGATGTTTGCACAATTGCCCATGTTTCAAAGAGTGGGAGAAAGTGCTTTTAAAAAAGACTTGACGAATACCCTTGCTTTTTCAAAAGAATTGGGTTTTCCTGAGAAAAAATTCAAGTCCATTCACGTAGGTGGCACCAATGGAAAAGGCTCTACAAGTCACATGTTGGCATCCATCTTACAAGAAGCAGGCTATAAAGTGGGTTTGTACACTTCTCCGCATTTAAAGAATTTTACAGAACGGATACGCATCAATGGCAAAGAAATTCCGAAAAGATCAGTGACAGCATTTGTCAACACTCACAAAGATTTTTTAGAATCGCAAAAACTATCTTTTTTTGAGATGACTGTAGGCATGGCCTTTGATTATTTTGCCAATGAAAAAGTAGATATTGCTGTTGTTGAAGTAGGATTAGGGGGCAGATTGGATTCCACCAATATCATCACGCCACTGGTAGCTGTTATTACGAATATTGGCTATGACCATATGCAGTTTTTGGGAGAAACATTGCCTGAAATTGCAGGTGAAAAAGCGGGCATTATCAAAGAACATATCCCTGTAGTGATTGGGGAATATCAAGAAGAAGTAGCCTCTGTATTTCTAAAGAAAGCTGCTGAAATGAAGGCAAGTATTCAATTTGCTTCTGAAGATACCACCATGTACACGTCTGATTTGTTGGGCGATTATCAGCAATCAAATACCAAAACAGCTTTTGCTGCCATCAAAAAACTACAAGGGTTTTCAATTTCTGATGAAAACATCAAAGCAGGCTTGCAAAATGTCGTAAACAATACGCAACTGAAAGGGAGATGGCAAATTTTACAGCAACACCCAACAGTAATTTGCGATACAGCTCACAACAAAGAAGGATTGCAAATAGCACTGAATCAACTAGTTCGTCAAGAGTATGAAATATTACACATTGTTTTAGGGGTGGTTTCTGATAAAAAAGTAGCAGATATTTTCCCCTTTTTCCCTAAGAACGCACAGTATTATTTTTGCAAACCCAACATCCCAAGAGGACTTTCGGAAGTTGTTTTACAACAACAAGCAGCAACTTTTGGCTTACAAGGAAAAACTTTTTCTTCTGTAAAGAAAGCCTTGAATGCTGCCTTAAAATCTGCAAATCAACAAGATATCATTTATGTAGGAGGGAGCACCTTTGTAGTTGCAGAAGTAGTGTAAAATAAATTTACTTTTTCTTTTGGTAGAATTAAAATCTGTATTATATTTGCATCCGCTTAGGGCAATTAGCTCAGTTAGTTCAGAGCATCCCGATTCTATCGGGAGAAGTCGGGATCAAATAGCAATTAAAATTCCTTACCTTAGGAATCAAAATAAAAAGGGCAATTAGCTCAGTTGGTTCATATCATCCCTATTCCATCGGGAGAAGTCGGGATCAAATAGCAATTAAAATTCCTTACCTTAGGAATCAAAATAAAAAGGGCAATTAGCTCAGTTGGTTCAGAGCATCTCGTTTACACCGAGAGGGTCGGGGGTTCGAATCCCTCATTGCCCACCACAAAACCTCAACAATTTGTTGAGGTTTTTTTATTTCTAAAACGCTATGAGTTATTATGTCTACATTCTTTATTCAACTAAATTAGATAAATTTTACATTGGTAGTACCCAAAATATAGAAGAACGACTGAAAAGTCATTTGTCTAATCATACAGGTTTTACATCAAGAGCGAAAGATTGGGAGGTTTGTTATTCGGAAACCTACGCATCAAAAAATGAAGGTTTAGTTCGTGAACGACAGTTAAAGAGTTGGAAAAGTAGAGCGCTTTTAGAAAAGTTGATACAATCTAAGGGTAATTAGTTCGGTTTGTTCAGAGCATCCCCAGTTAAACTCGGGAGAGTTCGGGGGGTTCCCGAAATAAATGCTGGACAAGCTGAATCCCTTTCCGAATTTCATTCGGAACAAGCTATTGCCCACCAAAAAACCTCAACAATTTGTTGAGGTTTTTTTATTTCTAAAAAACAATTTTATATCTAACCTCTACTATCTAACTTCTACTATCTAAAATTATAGATAAAAGAATAGTAGATACAATTGATGGTAATAGCACAAAGCAAAAATAACTTACAAAAATGTTTGTTATTTTATACAAAAACATTATTTTTGTTCATATTAATGAACATTTGTAAAAATGAGCAGAAAAAAACAAACAATATTTCCAAAGTATCTCATCATATTAGAACAAATGGGTGAGAATATAAAATTGGCTAGAAAAAGGCGTAAGTTAACAGCTGTACAAGTAGCTGAAAGAGCAGATATTGTTAGAACTACTTTATACCAAATAGAAAAAGGAAATTCTAGTGTAGCAATTGGTGCATATTTTAATGTGCTAAGAGTATTAGGACTTCAAGATGATTTTCTAAAACTAGCTGCAGATGATGAATTAGGTAGAAAATTACAAGATTTAGAATTATTAAAATAAGAAATCATTGGTCAGGCTGAGCTTGTTGAAGCCTAGACCATTGATAGAGGAGAGCAAATGGCACAAAATAAATTCGACATATACGTTTACGCACATTGGGTAGGAATGACCGAACCTCAATGTATTGGTACACTCGCTGCTCATTTTGCAAAAGGAAAGAAAGCCTTTAGTTTTGAATACGACAAACAATGGCTTACTTCCGGAAATCACTTCCTATTAGATCCCAACATTCAATTGTATAGCGGACAACAATACCCAAATGGTAAAGAAAATTTCGGTGTCTTCCTAGACAGTATGCCCGACACTTGGGGGCGTACACTAATGAAACGACGGGTAGCACAATTAGCCAAAGAGAAAAATGAAAAAATACCAACATTATACGACATTGACTATTTATTGGGGGTATACGATGAAAGTCGTATGGGAGCTTTACGATTCAAAACAGCTATAGAGGGACCTTTTCTAGACAATAATAATGAAACACCTACACCGCCATGGTCCTCAATTAGAGAATTACAACAGGCGGCCAATAGCTTTGAAAATGGGGATAATAATGACGAAGCAAAAAAATGGTTGGCTATATTAATGGCTCCAGGTTCTTCATTGGGTGGAGCAAGACCAAAAGCCAACATTTTAGACAAAAATAAAGAACTTTGGATTGCTAAATTCCCATCAAAAAACGATATCATTGACAAAGCATCTTGGGAATACCTTGCCTATATATTAGCCACAAAAGGGGGAATCAAGATGTCGCCTTGTAGCATTGAAAAGGTTGCAGGAAATTACAATACTTTTTTTACCAAACGGTTTGATCGCGAAAAAGGCGAACGCATCCATTTTGCATCAGCCATGACCATGACGAGTAATAATGAAGACACCATTCGCGACAATGCAGCAAGTTATTTAGATTTAGCAGAATTCATAAGTAATTATGGAGTTCATATAGAAGAAAACTTGCATCAGTTATGGCGTAGAATAATCTTCAATATAGCCATTTCCAATACCGACGACCATTTAAGGAATCATGGTTTTATTCTAACAGATGGAGGTTGGATTTTATCTCCAGCTTACGATCTCAACCCATCGATTGACAAAGACGGTTTAGCGCTAAATATAGATACAGATAACAATGCTCTAGATTTTAATCTAGCTAAAACAGTCGGTGATTATTTTAGATTAAACAAAGAACAAATGGATGTCATAATTAATGAAGTACTGGAAAGTGTCAAACATTGGAAAGAGGAAGCTAGCAAAATAGGTATTCCAAGAAGCGAGCAAGAACTAATGGAAAAAGCATTTAATTTTTAAAAAATAATTTATTTTAATGGGAGTTCGATTGATAAATTATTGAACCTGCCTGCGGCAGGCAGGCATCCAGCCAACCTACAACTGCAAAAGAAATAAAATACAAACCATCTGGATTATGAAATTTATAATTTCTACTCATCATTGCAATTTTAGATATTGTAAATATAGAAATTTCTGTTGTAATTTTATAAACCACACGAAAGGATTCGTTCGGTCAATTGTAAGCTTCCCTTAAATTCGATCCATTCAAAAATAGAATTTTTATTCATTTAATCTGTATTCAATTGGTGATTTATTTTTAAGTGATTTATGTGGTCTATTGTAATTGTAATCGTTTATCCACTCTTGACTTATATCTTT
>NZ_JADWOV010000207.1 GCF_015767435.1 Polaribacter sp. BAL334 | reverse complement strand
ATGGCAACAATCTGGTTTTCGGTAAATTGGGTTGTCTTCATAAGTTTTCGGCTTTAAATTTAATAATTTTTACTGAACGCGCTCCTGCGTCGCTTGTCGAATTCTATTTTTAAATGGCCGAATTTTGGGGAAGCTTACAAATACAAAATTATTTCTCCAACGTCATCAAAACCATTCGCAACTCAGCATAGGTAAAACTTTCATTCACTTTTTCTTTGAGTTCTGTGAGCGATTTGAATTCGGTTTCTTCAATCGCTTTGAGGATTTCTTTGTACTTTTTTATAGAAATCAATTCCAAAATATCTACTTCTCCTGAAGGTATGTAACTCGCCAAATGACTTTCGATGGTGCTTGTGGTAAAACTGCGTTCTTTGGCAATTTCTTGCACAGACATTCCTGCTCTAAACATTTCAAAACTGATTTGTTTGGTGCTTTTTTTGGGTTCTTTTTTTGTTTCTTTTTTTGGAAATCTTTCTAAATCATTTGCATTATTTATAGCATTTTCTGAACAATATGCTTCAATTAATTCCAAAATTTCTTGACCGTATTTTTCAACACGCGTTTTTCCCATTCCATGAATATTCAACAATTCTTTTTCGGTTCTTGGCAATAGATCGCACATCAGATATAATGTTTCCTGTGTGAAAATTTGAAAATGTGGAATGTTGGCATCTTTTGCAATTACATCTCTCAATTCTCGCAATTGAACTGCTAAAATTGGGTCGCGTTTTGAAGTTATAGTTTTCTTTTTCTCAGGCTCTTTTGATTGTAAAACTGCATTTGCTCTTTCTTGCAAATAGGTTTTTACAGCAAAACCATGCGTCATTTTTTCGAGTACAAAAATCTTTTCCGCTACTTTTTCTTGCAGTGTTTCAAAGGGTTTTAAAAAATCGGTTTTCACAGTTTTATTATCCGTAGAAAACGAAATTTGGTTCAATGGTTTTTGAATATTTTCTTTGGTTTCCATTAAAAAATAAGAAACAGCTTTTCGAAATCTTTCTTGAATTTGAGAGCTATTTTCTGGCAAAACATCATTTTGAGAAATGGCTTCCAATTGATTTTTAAACGCTGTAGAAACTTTCAATAAAGGCACAATTCCTTTGTCTCTTAGGGTTTGCAAATGTTCTATTACCTCTCCTTTGATGCTATTGCTATTTTTATAAAAAACATCTAAAATTCGTGTGGAAGGATATAAAAATGATTGATAATCAAACAATTCCGAAAGTAAATTGAGTTGAAATTGTTTTTCAGATTCATTCAAAACCTGTTCATCAGGACAATTTTCTGCCACAGTTTCATTGAAAATATTTACAGTGCTATCATTGATAATAGAACTAGATGAAATGGGTGTTTTCAACACCAAACCTTCCAAAGACGTGCATCTGCTCAAAGCAACATAGGTTTGACCGTGGGCAAAAGACGCTTCAGCATCAATCACTGCTTTTTCAAACGTCAAACCCTGACTTTTATGAATGGTAATTGCCCACGCCAAACGCAAAGGAATTTGTGAAAAAGCGCCTGAAATTTCTTCTTTAATAGCTTTGGTTTCCTCGTTTATACTGTAATTTATGTTTTCCCAAGTTTCGTTTTCAGTCACAATTTCAGCAGATTCATTGGGACATTTTACAGTCACAGAGGTTTTAGAAATGGCAGTAATCACGCCAATTTTTCCATTAAAATATCTTTTTTCTATGGAAGAATCATTTTTGATAAACATCACTTGCGCACCCACTTTCAATTCCAATTTTTCGTCATTTGGATAGGAATGTTCACTGAATTTTCCTGAAATTGTAGCTTCAAAAAAATGGCTTTTTGTGGTCAATTTATTCAATTCAGAATTGTTGATGAGATTTGCTCTGTTATTGTGTGTTGTGAGCGTGATGTACCCTTCTTCTTTGGTTGGCGAAAATGATGAATTGTATCGTTGATTTAAAATTTTAGCAGATGCATCAGACAAATGATCATTTCGGATTTCGTTTAAAATTTTGATGAAATCATCATTTTTTTGACGGTAAATATGTTTCAATTCAATCGTCACAACATTCGCTTCTTTGAAGGCATTTGAGCTGAAAAAATACATGTTTTTATAATGCTTTTGAAGCAAACTCCATTCGTCATTTTTGACAACAGGTGCCAATTGTTGCAAATCGCCAATCATCAAAACTTGAGCGCCACCAAACACTTTTTCTCGGTTTTTATACCTTCTCATAACTTGGTCAATGCCATCTAATAAATCTGCACGAACCATAGAAATTTCATCTATAATCACCAAATCTAACGATTTGATGATGTCAATTTTTGTTTTTGAAAATCGGCGTTGTTCGTTGTTATTTTTCAATTGTCCAGGCAAAATCGGTCCAAAAGGCATTTGAAAAAAAGAGTGAATTGTAACGCCTTTTGCATTGATGGCTGCTACTCCAGTTGGGGCAACAACTACCAATCTTTTCAAAGATTCTGATTTTACTTGATGTAAAAAAGTAGTTTTTCCTGTGCCTGCTTTTCCTGTGATAAAAAGATTTCTATCTGTTTTATTGATAAATTCGATGGCAAGTTCGAGTTCGGGATTTGTTTTCATTTTCGCTTTTCGATGCAAGATACTCAATCAAATAACATAAAATAAAAAAATCCCAAGTAAAAAACTTGGGATTTTAGTAATTTCACTCTCGAAAAACTATATTTCTAAAGCCTTTTCAGGATTGTTATTCATCAAAATTTCAATTGGATTTTCTAGTGCTTCTTTAACAGCAACTAAGAATCCTACAGATTCACGACCATCAATAATTCTGTGGTCATAAGAAAGTGCCACATACATGATTGGTCTGATAACCACTTGTCCATTTTCGGCAACAGGTCTGTTTACAATATTGTGCATTCCTAAAATTCCACTTTGAGGTGGATTGATAATTGGTGTTGATAACATCGAACCAAAAACACCTCCATTTGTGATGGTAAATGTTCCTCCAGTCATTTCATCTACAGTGATTTGACCATCTCTTGCACGTAAAGCCAAACGTTTCACTTCGCTTTCAACACCTCTAAAAGTAAGGTTTTCAGCATTTCTTATAACTGGCACCATCAACCCTTTTGGGCCAGAAACTGCAATAGAAATGTCATGAAAATCATTGATTACTTGAAAATCTCCGTCAATCATCGAATTCACTTCTGGATACATTTTCAAAGCTCTCACAACTGCCAATGTAAAAAAGGACATAAAGCCTAAACCAACATTGTGTTTTGCGGCAAAAGTATCTTTATATTGTTTGCGCAAATCAAAAATAGGTTGCATGTTTACCTCATTAAAAGTAGTCAACATGGCTGTTTCACTTTTTACAGCAACCAAACGTTCTGCTACTTTTCTGCGCAACATTGACATTTTTTTGCGCTCTGTATTTCTAGAACCAGTTGCAGGTTGAGAACCAAAAGAAGGCACTGCATTCACTGCATCCTCTTTGGTAATTCTGCCATCTTTTCCCGTTCCAGAAACTGCTGATGGTTCAATTCCTTTTTCAGCCAATACTTTTTTTGCTGCAGGTGAAGCAGTTCCTGTTGCGTAAGTGGTGGTTGGTTGATTTGATGTTGGTTGTTCTATTTTTTGAGTTGGCTCTTCTTTCTTTTCAGCAGGTTTAGATTGCTCATTTCCAGAAGGTTTTGCTGCGCTTGTATCAATCAAACAAACTACAGAACCTACAGCAACTGCATCACCTTCTGAAGCTTTTAAAGTGATAATACCACTTTCTTCAGCTGGTAATTCAAGAGTTGCTTTGTCTGAATCTACCTCTGCAATGGGTTGATCTTTTTCAACATAATCTCCGTCTTCAACTAACCAAGTTGCAATTTCTACCTCTGTAATTGATTCTCCTGGAGAAGGAACTTTCATTTCTAAAATCATCAGTTCTTAATTTTATTTGGCTGAAATTGTATCAGCTATTTGTTAATTTTTATTTTAGTTAGCTATTTGTTTATGATTTATCATCACTAAAAACACTATCTATCACAGCTTTGTGTCTTTTTTTGAATCGTGTACTTGAACCTGCTGCAGGCACTGCATAATAGTTCAAAGAACGAACATTTAAATTCACCAATTCAAATCGTTGCAACATAAAACTCCAAGCACCCATGTTTCTTGGCTCTTCTTGTGCCCAAATATATTCTTCAATAGCTGGATATCTGTCAATTACTTTTTGAATTTTCTCTTTATGAAGTGGGAATAATTGTTCAATTCTTACCAATGCAATGTCTTCTCTACCTAAGTTTTCTCTTTCTTCTAATAAATCATAGTAGAATTTACCAGAACAAAATACCAATTTTTTCACATTTTCTGGTGCCAAAACATCATCAATAACTTCTTGAAATTCTCCTGATGCCAAATCTTGAATAGAACTTACTACTTTTGGATGACGTAATAAACTTTTTGGTGTGAAAACAATCAATGGCTTGCGATAATTTCGTTTCATTTGACGACGTAGCAAATGATAAAAATTACTTGGAGTTGTACAATTGGCAACAGTCATATTGTCTTCTGCACACAACTGCAAATAACGTTCAATCCTTGCTGATGAATGCTCAGAACCTTGACCTTCATAACCATGAGGTAATAAAACCACGATTCCATTTTGCACTTTCCATTTGTCTTCTGCAGCAGAAATATATTGGTCAAACATGATTTGAGCTCCGTTTGAAAAATCTCCAAACTGAGCTTCCCAAATAGTCAATGTATTTGGATGTGCCATGGCATATCCATAATCAAAACCTAAAACTCCGTATTCTGACAATAACGAATTATAAATCGTCATTTGTCCTTTATTTTCAGGATTTGTATTCAACAAATTGATTCTTTCTTCTGTGATTTCATCACGTAAAATAGCGTGTCTGTGTGAAAAAGTTCCTCTTTCTACGTCTTGTCCAGAAATTCTTACATTATATCCTTCTTCCATCAAACTTCCATACGCTAAGTTTTCTGCCATTCCCCAATCCAATTGGTTGGTTTCAAAAACCATGCTTGCTCTTCCTTCTAAAATACGTTCTGCTTTTTTTACAAATTTTACGCCTTCAGGAACTGTAGAAACTATTTTTGCAATATTTTTTAATTTACCTTCTGGATAGCTTGTGTTTTCGGGAGTCAACATTGCCGCTAAATCTTGACGCTCAAAACCTTCCCAAGTGGATTGCATAAATTCAATTACTTTCGAATTTTTATCTTCTTTAGAAAAATCAAATTCACGATCCAACATTTCTTTGAATTCCTCTGTAATTGATTCCAAATATTCCTTATCAATAACTCCTTCTGATATTAATTTTTGCGCATAAATTTCTTTTGGATTTTTATGTTTCGCAATGGCTTTGTATAATTTTGGTTGTGTAAAACGAGGTTCATCACCTTCATTATGACCATATTTTCGATAGCCTAACAAATCAATAAACACATCCGCTTTGAAACGCATTCTGAATTCTAAAGCCATTTCCATAGCGTGACAAACTGCTTCAATATCATCAGCATTTATGTGTAAAACTGGTGAAAGTGTCACTTTTCCTACATCTGTACAATAAGTACTTGAGCGAGCGTCTAAGTAATTTGTAGTAAAACCTATTTGATTATTTACCACAACATGAACAGTTCCTCCAGTTTTATAGCCATTTAATTTTGCCATTTGAACAATTTCATAGGCTATTCCTTGACCCGCAATTGCAGCATCCCCATGAATGATAATTGGTAATATTTTGCTTGAATCACCATTGTATTTTTTATCAATTTTAGCACGCGTAATTCCTTCAGCTACAGCAGCAACTGTTTCTAAGTGAGAAGGATTTGGTACTAAATTCATGGTAATTTCACTTCCATTTCTGAACGTTTTGCTTAGTGTAATTCCCAAGTGGTATTTTACATCGCCATCAATATCTTCTTCTTCAAAATCTTTTCCTTCAAATTCACTGAATAAATCTCTTACTGGCTTTTTGAAAATATTTACCAACGTATTTAAACGACCTCTGTGAGCCATTCCTAAAACACATTCTTTTACTCCAAATTTCTCAGCAGCATCTCTCAACAAAACACTAATTCCCGGAATTAATGCTTCTCCTCCTTCTAATGAAAAACGTTTTTGACCAACATATTTTGTTTGTAAAAAATTTTCAAAAGTAACTGCTTGATTTAATTTTGATAATATATATTTCTTAGCATCGAGAGAATACCTTGGATGATTGTCATTTTGATTCAATCGAGATTGCCACCAATTTATTTTTTCAGGATTTCTCATATACATATATTCAACCCCAATAGAATCGCAATAAATACTTTGTAAATGTTGAATAATTGTTGCTAAAGTGGTTTTTCCTAATCCTATAACTTGACCTGCAGAAAATTCTTTTTGAAGGTCTTCAGTTGACAAACCAAAAGTTTCGATGGCTAAAGAAGGATGATATTGTCTTCGCTCTCTTACAGGATTTGTTTTGGTAAAAAGATGTCCTCTTGTTCTATAACCATTAATCAAATCGACCACTAAAAACTCTTTTTTTACTTCTTGAGAGATTTCTTGAGAAGATTCCTGCCTTTTTTCAGAAGGTTCATACTCTTTGAAAGAATAGTGCTCATTTGCCAAATCATACCCTTGAAAAAAGCTTCTCCAGCTTGGCTCAATAGCATCTGGATTCAATAAATATTGGTCGTATAAATCGGCGATAAAGCCTATGTGTGCTGCGTTTAAAAACGAGAATTTATCCATAAACTGGTGTATGCTTTTTAGATAGCTAAATAATGGGCACAAAAATACGATTTTTAAGATTAAAGCATATTTTTTTTTGAAAGATTAATGCTTAAACTTTTATTAAAAAAACAAAAAATATTTTTGCCTATATTTCAAAAAGGTATATATTTGCACTCGCTTATCACAAAATAGTGAAGCAAACTCCTCCTTAGCTCAGTTGGTTAGAGCATCTGACTGTTAATCAGAGGGTCCTTGGTTCGAGCCCAAGAGGGGGAGCAAAAATAAGTAGCCACTTATTTGCTTTATTTTAAAGTCTGCGAAAGTAGCTCAGGGGTAGAGCATCACCTTGCCAAGGTGAGGGTCGCGGGTTCAAATCCCGTCTTTCGCTCTGTTCTAAAAAAAATACCAATGCTGAAGTGGTGGAATTGGTAGACACGCTGGACTTAAAATCCAGTGAGCAGTAATGTTCGTGCGGGTTCAAGTCCCGCCTTCAGTACAAAAACCTTAACATTACTGTTAAGGTTTTTTTGTTTTAGTGATTCTTTTTAAAAAAATTCTTCTGATTTTTTCAAAAAATCAAATCTCAAAAAAAGTATACTTTTTTAATGTCAGTTAAAAAGATTTAAAATTCATATTCTATTTTTGTGCCCCAAAAAATAATAGTTAATTAAATAAGGCAAAAATGAAACTAAAATTAAAACACATCTTAATTTTATTCCTAACAAATATTTCGTATGCTCAATTAAAAGTAATTGAGAATGTAGCTAATTTTAACACAAACGATTGTGGTACAGTACATACGAATTCTAAATCATATTATTACACATTTCATATCCTGGAAAAAAAATCAAAAGATACTATTGAAAATGGGGTACTAACCATTTTTAATGAAGATTTGACCGAACATAAAAATATAAAATTTGATATAGAAAGTCATATCCATTTTCTAGAGGTAAAAAACAATAATACTTCACTAATTGTTGCCTTTGCCGATGAAAAAAAATACACCATTGACTTTAAGATTTTTTCGTTGGATGGCGAATTATTAAAAAGTAAAGAAATAACATACAATAAATTATTATTTAGTCCTAGCAGCTATAAAAGCTTTATGGAACCTAGTGGTGATTTTCAATTAATCTACCCCGTAGAAAACAAAGGGTATATGATTACTGAAATCATTAAAAAGAAAAGAAGAGGCTATAATCTTTATTATTTAGACATTGATGGCAAAGACTGGAGTTATGAATCTCCATCAGACCACAATAACAGAAAAACGATTGCACCTATGTATTCAAATGAAGAAGTTGTGATATTGATGGAGAAAGAATGGGGTTCTAATTTTGACCAACAACCTACATTTAAAGCAATAATAGTTGATACTAAAAATGGCAAAGAATTGTTTTCTGTTAGTCATGACTATGAAACTAAACAGAATTTTTATACCAAAGCAATAGTTTCAAAAAAGGGCGATATTCTCTTATTTGGGGAACTGTATGATGATGATAATAATTATCCTGATGACAATTACAATATTGGATATTTTATAGAGCAATATTCAAAAAGTGGCCAATTGATTAAAGAAACAAGTGTGCGTTATGAAAATAATGCATTTAAAAAATCATTGGGGATTGATGATGATGCAAAGCAAAAAGATTTTGGAATCATCCATTTTTATGATTTTTTAGAAACTAACAATACATTGTATGCCATAGGGCAAATGGCAAAAAGAGAGAAAAAAGGGGCATCTGTTTTTAAAATTCTTACATCATCAGTTATTGGAGGTGCTATTGGCGGATTGATTTCGAACAATTGGAAAACAACCTATACTTTGAGTGATATGGTTATTGTTGAATTTGATGAGAATTTAAATTTTGTGAATTCGCAAAAACTGCAAAAAAACGAGACCTATACAGGTTTAAATACCATGAGTGTTAGACCACAATTTAACTTATTAGAAATGCAAGCACAGGGCAAACTAGATTTTATATACAAGCAACTAAATCAAAACAGAGAAATGGATTTCTTTTTAATTTCAGACAAAAAAATCGAAAATGAAAGTTTAGATTTTAAAATCAAAAAAGCGTCACTTATAAACAATTCTTTTCAGGTGGAAACTTTTTCAAACCTTGATTTATTAGGTATGGATAATTTTAAAATTCTTCCCAAAAGTAGAACAAGCTCATTATTAATAACTCAAAATATTGGCGCTAAGACAATCATATTTAAAGTTTTGGAAAATAAATAAAATTGATAATTCTAACCTGTTGGGTGTAATTGAATTTTAAAATGAAAACAATTATGGTGATGAATTCCTTACAATTTGTGAATTCGTGGAAAAAATATATAAGTTTAATTTTAAATTATAAAATTTAAAAACTTTGAAGGATTTTATATAAAAAAAGACCTCAAAAGTATATCAAACTTTTGAGGTCTTTTTTATTCAAGGAATTTCTTACAAACTAAACATATTGTTGTACCAAACCAATCAACGTATTGGCATCTTGAAATCCTGTTTGGCGCCATTTCATTTCGCCATTTTTATAAATCATAAACGTAGGATTTCCTTTCACACGAAGTGCATCAGCTAAAACTTCATTTTTATTAATGTCAATTTTAATCACTTTTGCTTTATCTCCCAAAGCTGCAGCAACATCTCTTAAAGTATCAATACTTGTTTCTGCTTCATCCCATTCTGAATAAAAATCAATTAGAACAGGTTTATCAATACTAATTAACTCTCCAAATTTTGTCATAACTAACTGTTTTTAAGGGTAAAACCTAATCTCTTTTTGTCAATTAACCCACAAATATAATAAATCTTCTGAAATATACTGAAAATCAGGCTTTTTTCAACTCAATTGTTGTTATTTCTGGCCAAATTCCTACTCTTCCAGGAAATGCATGATATCCAAAGCCTCTATTTACATTGATATACCTGCCAAATTCCTCATACAACCCCGCCCATTGTTTATACACATATTGTGATGGACTCCATTTAAACCAACCTGGAATTTCAATCCCCATTTGCAATCCATGTGTGTGACCACTCAATGTTAAATGATAATGAAAATCATCATTTTTCACCTTATATTCCCAATGACTTGGATCATGACTCATCAAAATTTTGAAATCTTCTTTGGAGATTCCTGAGGATGCTTTTTCCAAATCTCCTTTTTGATTGAATCCTTTTCCCCAATTTTCTACACCCAAAAGCGCAATTTTTTGACCATTTTTTTCTAAATATCTGTGTTCGTCTAACAACAAATCAAATCCGATTTTTTTGTGAATATCTTTCACTGCCTGAAAATTATCGATTTTTTCTTTTGGTGTTTTCCAATCCATATAATCGCCATAATCATGATTTCCAAGGATTGAATATTTGCCTTCTTTCGCTTCTAATTTGGCAAACATATCCATCCAATTGTCCATTTCGTCAGCTTTGTTATTCACAATATCGCCTGTAAACAAAATCACATCCGATTTTTGTTCATTGATCAAATCAACTCCATATTGAATTTTTTCCGCATTCGTAAAACTTCCTGAATGAATGTCTGAAATTTGAGTGATGGTAAATCCGTCAAAAGCATCAGGCAAATCTTTAAAAGAAAGATGGTATTTCAACACTTTATAATTGTATTTTCCTTGAATAATTCCATAAATAAAAGAAGCAAATGGAATGGCTGCAATGCCTAATGCCAATTGAGAAATGAATTTTCTTCTGCCAGCCAAAGGTTGTGTTTCTGAAGGGGAAATCATAGAAATTACTTTTACAATTCCTCTAAAAATATCTTCGCCAAAAAGCATGATGACAATCACCAATTTCGGAATTAAAAAGGTCAATAACAGACCTGCAGCTAACTGAAATTGGGGCGTTTGACCATCACTTCTTGAATAGGTTAAAATGGTAAATAAAAAATAAACGTACACAGCAATATTTACAAACATGGAAAAAAATCGTGCGTATTTACTTTTAAATGCTGTTTTAAAAGCTTGAAAAGCGTAAAAATCAATGATAATTAGTAAGAAGATTAGCACAATCAGAAAAATCCAACGACCCATAAAGTTTCTTTTTAAAAAAATTTCATCAAAGATACTAGTTAAATGACGAATCAATTTTAACATCCTGTTAAAGTTTTGTAGCTTTAGCATCGATAAAAAACATTCAATGTCAGTACAAAAAAGACTTTTTTTAGTAGATGCTTATGCTTTAATTTTCAGAGGCTATTATGCATTTATAAAAAACCCAAGAATCAATTCAAAAGGCCTAGATACTTCAGCAATTATGGGGTTTATGAACTCTTTATTAGATGTTATCAAACGTGAAAAACCCGATCATTTAGCAGTTTGTTTTGATAAAGGTGGCAGTGTTGAAAGAGTAGAATTATACCAAGCTTATAAAGCAAATAGAGAGGCAACTCCTGAAGCTATCAAAATTGCAGTGCCTTATATTGAAGAAATTTTGCGTGCCATGCACATTCCCATTATGGTAAAAGAAGGTTTTGAAGCAGATGATGTGATTGGAACCTTGTCAAAACAAGCCGAAAAAGAAGGTTACAAAACCTATATGGTAACACCTGATAAAGATTTTGCACAACTTGTTTCTGAAAATATTTTTATGTACAAACCACGTTTTGGTGGTGGTTATGATATTTGGGGAGTTGAAGAAGTAAAACAGAATTTTGAAGTTGAAAATCCGTTGCAAGTCATCGATTTTTTAGGAATGATGGGAGATGCCTCTGACAATATTCCTGGGTTGCCTGGAGTTGGTGAAAAAACGGCAAAGAAATTTATTGCTGATTTTGGTTCGATGGAAAATTTGCTAGCAAATACGCATCAACTAAAAGGTAAAATGAAAGAGAAAATTGAAGAGGCAAAGGAATTGGGAATGCTTTCCAAAAAATTAGCCACCATTATGTTGGATGTTCCTGTACAATTTAATGCCAATGATTTTACGCTTGATCAACCAGATTTAGAAAAAGTTACTGAGATTTTCAATGACTTAGAATTCCGAAATTTATTGGTCAATTTTACGAATACTTTTGCGCAAAATAGTCTTCAAAATAACCTTGAAGATATTGCTGAAAAACCAACAATTACCGAAAAAAAATCACCTGTAAATACTTCAAATCAGTTTGATTTATTTGCAAGTCCAGGAAGTGGAAACGTTTCCGAAATTGACATGGCTAGTGGTTTTAAAACGATTGAAAACACCTCCCATTTTTATCAACATATCAATTCTCCTTTCTCAAGAAAAATATTGATTGACAAATTATTACAACAAAAATCGGTTTGTTTTGACACCGAAACTACAGGTTTACGAGCTTTAGAAGTAGAATTGATTGGCATATCATTTTCTTACGAAACTGGCAAAGGGTATTATGTTTCATTTCCTGAAAATCAAGAAGAAACCAAAACTATTTTAGAGGAATTTCGTCCTTTTTTTGAATCAGAAAACATTGAAAAAATTGGTCATAACTTAAAATACGACCTCAAAGTGTTGTCAAATTACGACATGCAAGTAAAAGGAACTTTGTTTGACACCATGATTGCGCATTATCTCATCAATCCTGATATGCGTCACAATATGGATGTTTTGGCAGAAACTTATTTGAATTATCAACCAGTTTCTATCACAGAATTGATTGGAAAAAAAGGAAAAAACCAACTTTCTATGAGAGCTATTTCCATCAAAGAGCAAACAGAATATGCTGTGGAAGATGCTGATGTGACACTTCAATTGAAAAATCATTTTACGAAAGAATTAGAAACTGGCAATGTGACCAAACTTTTTAATGACGTTGAATTGCCTTTGGTTTCCGTGTTAACGTCCATGGAAATTGAGGGAATTAACATCAATACTGATTTTTTAAAGGAACTTTCAATCGCCTTAACAGCTGATATTGACAGATTGGAAAAAGCGATTTATTCGCAAGCTGGAGAGGAATTCAACATTGCTTCTCCCAAACAATTGGGCGTTGTTTTGTTTGAAAATCTGAAGTTGATTGACAAACCTAAAAAAACGAAAACAGGGCAATATGCCACTGGCGAAGACGTGCTTTCTTACCTCGCCAAAGACCATCAGATTATCAGAGATATTCTAGAATATCGTCAATATAATAAATTGAAAAGCACGTATGTTGATGCGCTTCCGAATGAAATCAATCCAAAAACGGGAAGAATTCACACAGAATATGCGCAAGCAGTTGCAGCCACTGGAAGGTTGAGTTCGAACAATCCGAACTTGCAAAACATTCCTATTAGAACAGAACGAGGACGAGAAGTTCGCAAAGCTTTTATCCCAAGAAATGAAGATTATGTGTTGTTAGCAGCCGATTATAGCCAAATAGAATTGCGAATTATTGCGGCTTTAAGCGAAGAAGAAACCATGATGAACGCTTTTAAAAATGGCGAAGATATTCACTCTTCAACAGCTGCAAAAGTGTTTAATGTGGATATAAATGAGGTAACTCGTGAACAAAGAAGCAATGCAAAAACAGTGAATTTTGGAATTATTTACGGAGTTTCTGCCTTTGGTTTGAGCAACCAAACCAACTTATCAAGAAGTGAAGCCAAAGAATTAATTGACACATATTATGAAACCTATCCAAAATTGAAAGCATACATGTCTTCTCAGGTTGATTTTGCGCGCGAAAATGGCTATGTGGAAACAGTTTTAAACAGAAGACGTTATTTGAAAGATATCAATTCTAGAAATGCTGTAGTGAGAGGTGCAGCTGAAAGAAATGCTGTAAATGCGCCAATTCAAGGCTCAGCAGCAGACATTATAAAACTGGCAATGATCAATATTCATAAACGATTTGAGCAAGAAAACTTCCAATCAAAAATGATTTTACAAGTGCATGATGAGTTGGTTTTTGATGCCCACAAAGACGAAATAGACATTATAAAACCTATCATCAAACACGAAATGGAACATGCTTTTTCATTAAAAGTTCCTTTGGATGTTGAAATTGGTTTGGGAAATAATTGGTTGGAAGCGCATTAAAACCTCAAAATTTGACTCACTTTCTACATTTTAAAACTGATATTTCTACCATTCAACTTCCTGAGAAATTTACGTTTCCATTTTATTACGAGCCTCATTTGCTTGCGAAAATTGCATCCAAAGAATTGCAAGAGTATTTAGAAAATCAAACAGATTTTCAGCATGATTTTGGATTTCAAAACCAAGATAATGCTGGAGCAATTGGAAAAATGTTTGGAGTTTTGGTGGTAAAAAACAACAAAAATGAACTTGGTTATTTGGCTGCTTTTTCAGGAAAATTGGCAGATAATAGTTTGCCAACACAATTTGTTCCGCCCGTTTTTAACATGCGAACTGAAGGAAGTTTTTATATCAAAGGAGAAGCTGAAATTGATGCTATAAATCGTCAAATCAGTGTTTTAAAAAATGATGAAATGTATATTTCTTTGAAAAAATCATTCAAAAAATTGATCAAAATTATTGAGGAGGATTTGGCTGAACAAAGAAAAAAAATGAAGATTTCGAAAACGGAAAGAAAACTTCGGAAGAAAATTTCGGAAACTTCTTTATCAGTTGAAGACATTCAAAACTTCTCAAAAAAATTGGAACAAGAAAGTTATAACGACCAATTTTTTTATAAAGAATTGCAAGAATATTATGACCTGAAAACACATAAAATTCAATCTGAATTGAATGTTTTTGAACATAAAATAATTGCGCTTAAAAAAGAACGAAAAGAAAAATCAATCATTTTACAGCAACAATTATTTAGCAATTATACTTTTTTAAATCAACAAAAAGAACCCAAAAGTTTGTTGGAAATTTTTAATTTTCCAACTGTAAAACCTCCTGCAGGTTCAGGAGAATGTGCTGCACCAAAATTGTTGCAATATGCCTTTGCCAATAATTTGCAACCCATTTGTTTGGCAGAATTTTGGTGGGGAATTTCACCAAATTCTGAAATCAGAAAGCATAAAAACTTTTATCCTGCTTGCCAAAGTCGATGCAAACCCATTTTATCTCACATGCTTCAAAAGGTAAAAATGGATGAAAATTTGTTGGTTGAAAATCTGTCAGAAAAAAAGCAAATCACAATTATTTATGAAGATGACGTTTTGGTGGTTGTTAATAAACCAGCTGAATTTTTATCTGTTCCTGGAAAAGAAATTTCAGATTCCGTTTACACACGAATGAAAGAAAAATATCCTGAGGCAACTGGACCATTGATTGTGCACAGATTAGACATGTCAACTTCAGGAATTTTAGTACTTACAAAAACGAAAAAAGCCAACAAGATTTTACAAAGTCAGTTTATCAAAAGAACCGTAAAAAAACGGTATGTGGCTTTATTAGAAGGAAACTTAACGGAAACAAAAGGAACTATAAAACTTCCAATTCGTTTGGATTTAGATGACAGGCCTAAACAATTGGTTGATTTTGAAAATGGAAAAAAAGCGGAAACTTACTGGGAAATTATTCGCGTAGAAAAGGACAAAACACGTGTTTATTTTTATCCAATTACTGGAAGAACGCATCAATTGCGTGTTCATGCAGCTCATAAAAATGGATTGAATGCACCTATTGTTGGTGACGATTTGTATGGAAAAAAAGCCACAAGATTGTGTCTTCATGCTGAATTTATTGAGTTTGTTCATCCTTCAACGAATGAAAAAATGAGTTTTACGATTGCACCAGATTTTTAGATTTTATATGTAATTTTGTGGCAATTATGAGCATTATTTCCACAGACATCCAAAAAGCCATTTCGTTGTTAGAAAACGAAAAATTAGTCGCAATCCCAACAGAAACTGTTTATGGTTTGGCTGGAAATATTTTTAGTGAAAAAGCCATTCAGCAAATATTTACCACCAAAAAAAGACCGCATTTCAATCCGTTGATTGTTCATATTCATTCATTAGAGGCATTAAAAAGTATTGTTTCGTATGTTCCTGAAAAAGCAAAAAAGTTAGCTGAAGCCTTTTGGCCTGGTTCTTTAACGCTTGTTTTGCCTAAGAAAAATACCATTCCTGATTTGATTACAGCTGGAAAAAATACGGTGGCTGTTCGTGTTCCAAATCATCCATTAACACTGGAATTATTGAAACAATTGCCTTTCCCTTTAGCAGCTCCAAGTGCAAATCCTTTCAATAGTATTAGCCCTACAAAAGCGATTCATGTTGCGCATTATTTTGGAGATAAAATCGATTTGATTTTAGATGGTGGTTCTTGCAAAAACGGTATTGAATCTACAATTGTAGGCTTTGAAAACGAGGAAGCTGTGATTTATAGATTGGGAGCTTTGTCTGTAGAAAATATCGAAAAAATTATTGGAAAAGTCACTTTAAAAAATACAAAAGAAGAGAATCCTGAAGCTCCAGGAATGCTATTGAAACACTACGCTCCTAAAACAAAAACCATTTTAACAGACAATATTTTAGAAGAAATTAAAAAATTTCAGGGAAAAAAGATTGGGGTCTTGGCTTTTCAAAATGAAGTTATTTCGGATGGGATTTTCGAAAACATCATTCTTTCTAAAACCGGTAATTTAGAAGAAGCTGGTACGAATTTATATGATTCGCTTCACCAATTAGATTCGTTAGAATTGGATGTAATTATTGCCGAAAAATTACCTGAAATTGGGTTAGGGAATTCCGTAAACGATCGTTTGCAGAGAGCTGCTTTTCAAATATAGCGGGGATTAAAAATCCTTATTTCTGATTGAAAAACGCTTTTACATCCGCTATTTCCTCTGGTTTTGCGATGATTTTTTTGTTTTTATCCAATATAAAATAAGTAGGTGTGGAAACAATTTGATAGGTTTTTGCAACTTCATTTTCCCACTTTTTCAATCCCAAAACATTGTACCATCCATAAAGATTTGTTTTTGAAAAATTTTCCCAAACAGAAGCCTCTTTTTCAAGCGCAAAAGCAATTACTTTGATGTTCTTTTTATCCTTTAAAAAAGTGTGTAATTGAGGAACTTCGCGCAAACAATGAGAACAACTCGTGCTCCAAAAAACCAACACATATTGTGATGCGTTATTCAAAGTGGATAATTGCATTTTTTTGCCTTTTTCTGTCCAAGTAAAATCGGGAGCAATTCTGCCAATTTCGGTTGCAAAAAGAGCTAATTTTTCTTTTCTGAATTTAGCATCTTGTAAATTTTCTGGCAATTTATTATATTGATTTTCAAAAAGATAATCAATGATTTCCAAATTTTTAGTTGCTTCAAATTGTGTAATCAAAAATTCAATAATTTCTTTCTGATAGGGTTGACTTTTTATTTTCCCAAGTACTTTTTTAATGGCTTCCTTATACAAGTTTTGTTGTGTTTTTTCATCATCAGAAAAATTGAGATAAAACACAAAATCAGCAACTCTATCTGTAATAAAAGTGGAGTTTTTAAGGGTTTCATTTGAAAAATCGATTTTATCAAAATACGTATTTTTCAAAGTATTCATATATACTTCTGGCGAACTTTCTATTTCTTGTAAATTGTTTCTTGAAGTCGCTTTTACTAGTGGATAAATGTATTTATTTTTAGAAAGCTCTTCATATTTTTGTTGGGTTTTTACCACTTTTGCAAGTGATTTCTTGTAAGATTCAGCTGCATTTAAGGTAGAATTTTGAAAAACTGCAATTTGAATTGAATCTAATTTTTCTTGAGCTGCATTTATTTTTTCCAAATATTCTTTATACAATTTATTCTCTTCTGATTTTAAAAATGTAATGGTTTCATCTGGATATTGTGGATTGAAACGAAAAGTAACATCTTCTTTATGGTAAAAAAAATCGACAGAACCTGCACCTTCTAAAGCGTATGTTGCTCTGTAAGCTCCTGACTTGGCAGTGGAAGGAAGTGTAATTTCAAAAACACTGACAGCTTCTTTTTTGTTTCCAATTTTTAACGAATCCGCTTTTAAGGTTGTATTGTTTACAAAAATTTTTTTTGTGGCCTCAATTTTATATACAATTACCCAATCTGTTTTGACTTTTGGAACTAAAATTCCTTTAATTTTATGCTGTGAATAACTGAATGAAGTTAAAAAAATAAGGAACGTAAGAATTGTTTTGGTCATTTTTTGTGTCAATTTTTCTTTTTTAAATCGTATTTCTAATTCACATCAAAAGTACTATTTCTATGGGAAAATAGGTATATTGTAACGTTAAAATTATTCATATGAATTTTTCAGATAAAGTAGTTTGGATTACTGGAGCATCCTCAGGAATTGGAAAAGCATTGGCAATTGAATTGAGTCAACAAAATGCGAAATTGATTCTTTCCTCAAGAGATCTCAATGGTTTAACATTGGTGAAAAAAGAATGCAAAACTCCAGAAAAAGTAACGATCATTCAGCTAGATTTAGCCAATTATGAAACCTTTTCTGAGAAAGTGGAGAGTGCAATTGCAGCTTTTGGAACCATTGACATTTTAGTAAATAATGGGGGAATTAGTCAACGTTCATTGGTAAAAGACACGGATATTTTGGTTGACAAACGAATTATGGATGTAAATTATTTGGGAACTGTTGCGTTGACAAAAGCGATTTTACCTTATTTTACGGAACATAAAAAAGGTCATTTTGTAGTTACCACAAGTATTGTTGGCAAAATTGGAACACCTTTACGTTCAAGTTATGCAGCAAGCAAACATGCTTTGCATGGTTTTTTTGATAGTTTAAGAGCAGAACATCATAAGGACAATATTGCTGTCACATTGATTTGTCCTGGTTTTGTAAACACCAATGTTTCTATAAATGCGTTGACTGGTGATGGTTCTCCACAACAAAAAATGGACCTTGCCACTCAAAATGGCATTGAGCCAGAGCGTTTTGCGAAATTGATGGCAAAAGCGATTCAACAACAAAAAGAGGAAGCGTATATTGGCGGATTTAAAGAGAAATTGGGCGTTTATGTAAAACGATTTTTTCCAAAAGTGTTGTCAATAATGATCCGAAAATTGAGTGTTACTTAATCTTCAAAAAAACCCAGACTTTCAAAATAAGCAAGAATGGCTTCTTTCATTAAAATGGTTTGTTCACCAGGTTTTAAATTGGGCAATTCTGTAATAATTTTATAGTGAGGCCATCCATCTTCATCAAAAAAATCAAATTCATAATAACCATAAGGTTCCAATAATTTGCAAATCGCAATGTGCATTAAATTGAGTTTTTCATCTTTCTTAAACGCGCGATAACCTTGTCCAAGTTCTTGAACACCAATTAAATAAATAATTCCATCAACATTTAATTCCTCTCCTTCAGAAAATTTTTCGGTTAATTGTTCTGTCAAAAAATCCCACTTTTCTTTGAGACTCCATTCTTTTGTCATTGCTCATTGATTTAAAAACGTAAAGATACTCGCTTCATTTTTAAATTGTAAAAAAAAGGTGTAGGTTTGGATAAATTTTCTTTTCAATGACTGTTTTTGATATTGTAATAGCATCTTTTTTGGTTTTAGGCTTTATTAGCGGTTTTATGAAAGGTCTATTTTCAGAAATTGCTTCGTTAGTGGCAGTATTATTAGGAATCTATGTTGCAATTCATTTTTCGTATTATGCTGAAGATTTTTTGAGAGAAAGTATTTTAGGCTGGAACAGTAAAACCAATAAAATTGTTGGGTATATTATTACATTTTTAGGAGTGGTTATGTTGGTAATTTTTACGGGAAAAATACTCACAAAAATAGCAGATATAACTGCTTTAGGATTGATTAACAAAGTATTAGGCGGCTTTTTTGGTCTACTAAAAACGGCACTTATTTTTAGTATTATTTTTGTTTTTATAGATAAAATAAATGCAAAAATTCCATTTCTAACTGAAAAAGTTCAAGAAGAATCTATTTTATTTGGACCAATAAAAATCATAGCTCCTACTATTTTTCCATCAATTATTGAACAACCCAATGACTGGAAAATAGTTTTTCCAGATGCTGAAATTTCAATCTAAAATTTCATTTAGCCAATCAAAATAGTGCTTGTAAACTGTTTCTTTTTCTGACGCAACATAGGCTAAAAAAGCGGCAGCAACTGGAGATAGTTCCTTCTTTTTTAAGTAAATAAGTTTCCATGTGGAACGCAAAGGCAATCCTTTTGTGGGAATTATTTTCAGTTCGTTTTGCAGTAATTCATTTTTAATACTCAATAATGAAACAATAGAAACGCCAATATCCGCAACAACAGCTTGTTTGATGGCTTCGTTGGAAGTCAAAACTAATTGTGTTTTTGGGGCAATCTTCTCTTGTTTAAAAAACTCCATCATAGTGTGTCTAGTTCCTGAACCTTCTTCTCTGAAAATTAATGGAATGGTTTTGAAAATCGTTTTTTCATTTTTATCATTATTCAACAGCGTGTTGTTTTTTGCAGCAACTAACACCAAATTGTTCTCCATAATGGGCAATTCATTCAATTCTAAATGAGTTGGACTGACAGTAACCAAGGAAAAATCGACCAAGTTTTGTTCTAAATCTTTGATAACATTCGTTTTGTTTGATACATCTAAAACCAACTCCACTTTGGGATGTTTTTTTAAAAACCCATTCAAAAAATAAGGCATTACATAATTTCCTGTAGAAACTACTGAAATTCGTAATTTTCCAGAAAGCAATCCTTTAAAAGCAGCTGTTTTATATTGAATGGTTTCTGTTTTATTTAGAATTTCTAGCGCAATTTCATAAATTTCTTTGCCAAAATCGGTAACATAAAACTGTCTTCCAATCACTTCTGATAAGGGAATTTCAAACTGGTCTTGAAAGTTTTTCAACTGAATAGAAGCTGCAGGTTGTGTCATATTCAATTCAATTGCCGCTTTTGTAATGCTTCTATGCGCTACAATTGTGGTAAATACTTTGAGTTGATGTAAGGTAAAATTCATAAATTATATTAATGTGTTACATAACAAAATTAAATAAAAATATATGAATAATTGCCTTTAGATTTGCACGAATTTTAAAATATATATATGAGTATTGATATTTTAATCAGCAATTTAACAAATCCGGTTTTGTTATTCTTTGTGTTAGGAATTATTGCATCACTTGTGAAAAGTGATTTAAAAATCCCAGATTCTTCTTCAAAGTTTATTTCTTTGTATTTATTGTTTGCCATTGGTTTTAAAGGAGGACAAGAATTGTCACACAGTGAATTCAATTCAGAAATTTTATATTCTATTTTATTTGCCATTGCGCTTTCGGTCATAGTTCCTTTATACACTTTTTATATTTTAAAATCAAAAGTTGGCACTCCAAATGCTGGAGTAATTGCTGCTGCTTATGGCTCTGTAAGTGCAGTGACTTTTGTGACAGCGGTTTCATTTTTAGAAAATCAAGGCATCACTTTTGGTGGTCACATGGTGGCAATCATGGCAATTATGGAATCTCCAGCCATTATTGTTGGTGTGATTTTAATCATGCTAAATGATACTTCAACAACCAAAAAAGAATCGTTTGGGAATATCATAAAACACTCATTTACAAGTGGAAGTGTGTTAATGTTGATAGGAAGTTTAGTAATTGGTTTGGTCGCAGATGCCACTCAGGCAAGAGGGATTGAGCCATTTACAACTGATATTTTCAAAGGTTTTTTATCCTTATTTTTATTAGAAATGGGAATGGTGACCGCAAGTAGAATCAAAGGATTTTTACAACATGGCGTTTTCTTATTTATATTCGGAATTTTAGTGCCTCTTTTTAATGGAATGTTGGTTGCGTATTTGAGTGGTTTTGTAACAGAAAGTGAGGGTAATAGACTGTTATTCGCCATTTTAGCTGCAGGAGCTTCATACATTGCAGTACCAGCAACCATGAAATTGGCTGAACCAAGAGCTGATGCAGGAATTTATATTCCCATGGCTTTGGCAATTACTTTCCCATTCAATATTACTATTGGAATGCCCATTTATTTTGCTGTGGTACAATTATTTTAAAGTTCGTTTTATGAGTAGTTTTGTAAAACTAAAAACCATCAAAATTATTTTTGATGGTTTTGCTTTTTAAAATTAATGGTTATTTAAACATCTAATTTAAAAACATCGTCTAAATGTTCATCACTATTCATGGTTACTTTTAAATCTTTGATGAGTCCATTATCCAATCCATAAACCCAACCATGCAACTCTAAACCAGAATCATTTTTCCATGATTTTTGAACAATGGATGTTTTTGCCAAGTCATATACTTGTGCGATTACATTCAATTCAACCAGTCTGTCAAATCGTTTTTTATCATCTTTAATTTTGTTCAATTCTGTATAGTTTTCACGATACACTTCTTTGATATTTCGTATCCATTTGTTAATCAACCCCAAAGATTTATTCGACATTGCCGCTTCAACACCTCCACAACCATAATGCCCACAAACAACAACATGTTTTACTTTTAAATGATTTACGGCATAATCTAAAACACTCAACATATTCATATCTGTGTGAACTACCATATTTGCAATATTTCTGTGCACAAATATTTCACCAGAAAGTGTTCCTGTAATTACGTTTGCTGGCACTCTACTATCTGAGCAACCAATCCACAACAATGGTGGTGATTGTGCTTTGGAAAGTTTTATAAAATAATCTTTGTCGTTTGCAATCATTTCTTCTGCCCAAGCTTTGTTATTTATAAGCAGATTATCGTAATAGTTATCTTTCATATTTTTAGTTTTTTGATTTTTTTGGATTTATTTCACTGAAAAATTTCACGAAACTTTCAGGATTTTCAATTGTTTTTTTGGTTGATATTACCCTTATTTCTATGTGTCTTTCTTTTGCCTTGACAAGGAAATCTTCCAATATTTCAATGATATCATAATCTAGATACTGTGTTTTTCTTACATCAATTTCAAGGTGAGAATTCTTTGGAATTTTATCTAACTCATTGAGAATTGCTCCTTTATTAAAAAAAGTCACTTCTTCAGCAAGTGTCATTTTTAAATGACTTTTGTCTGCTGAATCAATTTCTTTGTGTAAGAAATGTGAATTTTGATAACTTTTTATCAAAATTATGACAATTCCAACAGTTAATCCCAATCCAATTCCTTTTAATAAATCTAGAAAAACAATTCCAACTATAGTAATTAAAAAAGGAACAAATTGTTTCCAACCTAATTGATACATCTTTTTGAATAAAGAAGGTTTTGCTAGTTTATACCCAACTACCAATAAAATAGCTGCTAAAACCGATAAAGGAATATTATTCAATAATTTGGGAATTAATAAAACAGAAATTAACAATAAAAATCCGTGAATTATGGCTGATATTTTACTTTTTCCACCTGATTGAACATTCGCAGAACTTCTTACAATCACTTGAGTAATTGGCAAACCACCAACCAAACCTGATAAAATATTTCCTGCTCCTTGTGCTAATAATTCTCTATTTGTAGGAGTTACATTTTTATCAGGATCTAATTTATCTGTAGCTTCAACGCTTAATAAAGTTTCCAAACTAGCTACCAAAGCAATCGTAAAAGCCACAACCCAAACGTCCAAATTACTGATAACACCAAAATTTGGAAAGCTAAATTGTCCTAGAAAAGAATTCAAACTTTCTGGAATAGGAACATTTACTAAATGTGTTTGAGAAATGGATAAAGTAGCGTTATTTTTTGTTACCAAATAAAATACAATTCCAAGAACAACAGCCACAAAAGGGCCTTGAATAACTTGAAATAATTTAGATTTTTTACTGAGAACATTGTCCCAAAAGAGAATAACCAATAATCCAACTATCCCAATTATTAATGATCCTGGAATGATATTATTCACGGCATTTTGTAACTCAGAAAATGTATTTTCAGAGTCTACTTGTAAAAAAGCATCATCTCCAATTGGATCTGCATCATATCCAAAAAAATGTGGAATTTGTTTTAAAATGATAATGATTCCAATTCCAGTAAGCATTCCTTTAATCACAGAAGAGGGGAAAAAATACCCGATAATTCCTGCTTTTAAAACACCAAATAATAATTGAATACAGCCCGCTAAAACAACAGCAACAAGGAAATTTTCATATCCTCCCAAAGTGCCAATTGCAGTCAATACAATAGCAGCCAAACCAGCTGCAGGGCCACTTACCCCAATTTTAGAGCCACTCAAAGCTCCAACAACAATTCCACCAATAATACCCGCAATAACTCCTGAAAATAGTGGTGCACCACTAGCTAAAGCGATTCCTAAACAAAGGGGAAGTGCAACAAAAAATACAACGATACTCGCAGGAATATCGTTTTTTAACGTTTTAAACATTTATGTGAATTTTATCTTACCCGTAAAGGCAAGTTTTTGATTGATAATTTTAAGTTGATTTCTGAGGTTAGAGAAAAAACTCAGGTGGTGGAGTAGTAAACTCTATAAGATGTATTTTGTGAGAAAACGTATTTTTAAAAACAGGTGCTTTTGCAGGGTTTGTTTTAGGAATTATTAGTGATGAAAATTTGGTGATTTTTTGAAAAAAAGCGGTTTCAAATTCTGGCTCGATTTCAATTTCATCTGGACAAGTATTGATGATTTGTTCTGAAGGAATATCTGAAAAAGTTTCGGATAAAACATAGGAAACCTTTACTGTCAACAACAGTAAAATCAGTAGTTTTAAATAAAATAATTTAGAGTATTCAATCAAATTTATAGTTCTTTTATTTCTTTTGCATTGATCCAACCTTGTTTTCCATCCGCTAATTTAATCTTTTTCCAGTTATCTAGCGCATCTAAAACAATAACTTTAGTGCCTTCGTGCAAAATAAACACATCTTCAGAGTTGAAAGTTGGTGCATTTTTAACAGCAGATGTTTCTGCAAAAACGATGGCTTCTTTGTTGTTTTTAAAGAATAAAAATTGGTTATAAGTGATTGAAAAAGAAATAACTAACAATAAAAAACCTACTATACTCGAGCCAAAATAAAACCTCTTTTTAGCAGATGAATTTGCAAAATAGAATAGCAAAAATAAAATGCAGGCAAGGAATGAAAAAACTACGGAAACAATCGCCCATTGATTGTAAGAAAGTTGTTGCAAATAGTTTACATTGATTTTTTGAAAGATATTTTTCGGAAGTTCCTCTATATTATCCAATGCCAATCGCTTTGCAAAAATCAAATTATTTTGAGCATCTTCGTTTGTCGGGTCTAATTTCAGGGCTTTTTCAAAATAATAAATTGCAGGACCAACTTTGTTGATTTTATAATAGGAGTTTCCTAAATTGTAATACAATTCAACCGAAATAGTTCCTTTAGAGGCAATTTGGTGATACAATTCAATGGCTTTTTCAAATTTCTCATTTTTATAAAAATCATTTGCCGAGTCAAATAAATCATCAACACTTTGAGCAAATAAGGTGTTCGCAAACAGTAGAAATAAAAAAAATGTCTTTTTCATCATGATAATTGTTTGTCTATTTGAACGATTACTTCTTTCGCTTTTTCAAATTCTTTGTTCATCTCCGTGTTTGTAACAGGAGTATATCTGGCAAAATCAGAAGCCTGTAACACTTCAATAAATTTAGAAATTGTTGCTGCATCAACTTTCTTTTCTTCTAAAATTTGGGTGATTCTTTCTTTACTGATGTCTGCAGTTTCAATGTTTAATTTTGCCTTCAAATAATTGTGCAATGCACGCTCTAAAGCCTCATAAAACGCCTCTTTTTTACCCAATTGTTTTTGTGCTTCCGACAAGAATTTTCGAGCTAATTTCTCTGCTTTTCGCAAACGAAGTCCAATCACATCACTATTTCGTGCTTCATTTCTTTTTCCAATAAAAATGCCAATTGGAATCGCAATAAATGGCAATAATAATAACAAATAAAACAAGGGAGAATTATAAAAATCAGCTGTTTTTTGAGATTGGAAAACCGTTTTTGTTTGAATATATCTAAAATTGTTCCCTAACGAAACTACATTTTGTTTTTCAATGGCATTTTGTGAAGTTTCATTGGTTGTTGATGTCAATTCCTTTCCTTCCAAAACATCCACATACATATCTTCAGTAGTAATTGTTTTATACGCTCCTTCTTTCGGATTAAAATACGAAAACGACACTTTAGGTATTTTATATTTCCCTTTGTATTGGGGAACAATCGTATAAGAATCTGACACAGAACCACTGATTCCATCTGTATTAATACGGACATTTTCTTTTCTTTCTGGTTGATATTTTTCCAATTCAGCAGGTGTTTCCACTGTAGGAAGTTCAAATAATTTTAAGTTACCTTTTCCAGAAACATCGATTTTTATTTGCGAAGATTCATTGGCTTTCAGCACTTCTTTGCTCAAAGTTACATTGAAACTAAACTCCCCAACAGCACCTGTAAAATTCTCAGGCTTTCCATTCAATGGCAATTCTTTTGGGTTGATTGTTTTCTTTGGTGAAGCAAATTCTTTTTGAATATTTTTACTGATAACGTTTCCAAAAAAATCAGCTCTTCCTGTTGGAACACCAATTACAATATCCATTTTCATGGGATCAATGGTTAAATTTCCTGTTTTTGTAGGAACGAGCAATGCTTTTTGCAATACAATATATCTGTAATTTTGCCCATTGTATTTTCCCATTTTCACAGGATATCCATCAATTTGAATTTCTTGATTCCAAAAACCATTGTATTGTGGAGCTTCTGTTACAGAAGTGTCGTAAACACTTACATTTTCGCTCACATACAAACGATATTCTACATAAATTCCTTCTCCCACATAAGGATTTGTTTTGGTTACTTCAGCTACCAAATGAATATTTTGATTGGCAATATATTCTGGGTCATTGGGATTTTCAGGAATGTCAATTGGTTCAGTTACTACTACTTTTATGTATTTTGTATAAATTTTTTCTCCACTAATTTCAATAGATGCTGGCTCAATAATCAATTCGCCTTTTCTAGTTGGCTTTAAAATATAAGTATATGATTGTGAGAATGTTACTTTTCCGTTAATCCAAGATTGACTCACAGATTGACTTGGTCCTGCAACGACTTTAAACTCTTTGAATTTTGGTGGCGTAAAATGATCTCCACCTTGTTTGTTTATGGAAAATTCGATGCGCAAACGCTCATTCAAACCCAGAGTATTTTTACTTATTGAAACACTCAATTCAGCTTGTTGAGCAAAAATCGAATAGGATAATACGCTTATTATAAATGATATGTAAATTTTCAGTTTCATTTTTCTCTTAAAAAACGGGCAAATTTACCAATCTTTTTCTTGTTTTAACTTGTCTCCTTTTGCTTTTTGAGCATTCATTTTTTGTTGGGTCTTTTTTTCTTCATTTTGAAGGCTTTCCAACAATTGTTTTATTTGTTCAGGAGACATTTTTCCTTGTTGAGGTTTTGGTTTCTCTTTTTGATTTTTATCATCCTCTTTTTTATCTTGATTCTGATCTTTTTTGTTTTTATCTCCTTCACCATCCTTGTTTTTATCGTCTTTTTTATCCTTGTCTTCGCCTTCTTTTTTATCTTGATTTTGGTCTTTTTTATCTTTCTTATCCTTATTATCCTTATTGTCTTTGTTATCCTTATTATCTTGATTTTGTTTGTCTAACAATTTTTGAGCAACAGCCAAATTGTAGCGTGTTTCATCATCATTTGGATTATTTCTCAACGAGTTTTTAAATGCATCAACTGCTCCTTGATAGTTTTTTGTTTCCATCATGGCGTTTCCAATATTGTGAAAAGCTTCCGCTTTTGTAAACTTATCAGTAGCTGTTTTTGCTGTCAATTCGTATTGTGGAATTGCTTCTTGATAATTTTTATCTTGATACAAAGCATTGCCCAAATTATAACTTGCTTTGTCATAATAAGCACTATTATTCAACGCTTTTTTATATGCCACAGAAGCATCAGTAAATTTTTGTTGTTCGTACAAAGCATTTCCTTCTCTTACTAATTTTCGGGCATTTCTTTGCAATGCAATAGAATCTTTTTGAGCCACAATTTCCAACCCAGAAAAGAAAATCCCTAAAAAAAGAAGCGTATTTAGTAGTATTTTCATGTTATGTTGTTGTTTTTTCTTCGTTAAACAAATCGATATTTTTTACCCATTTTGTTTTTTTCTCAAACAAAAAAGCATCTAGCAATAAAAAGAGAATAGCAATTGCCAAAAACCATTGAAACTGGTCTTTATAATCGGAAAATTGCTTGGTTTCAAACTCACTTTTTTGAGCATTTGTGATGATTTCTGTTATTTCATTCACTGGATTTTCGGTAGAATTTCCGTCAATATATTTTCCTTCTCCAATGGAAGCAATATTGTCTAAAATATCTCCATTTCTTTTTGTGATTACTGTTTCCCCTTGATTGTCTTTTTTATAACCAATCATTGTGCCATTCATGCGCATTGGAATTGGCCCTCCTTTTTCGGTTCCAATACCAATTGTATAAATTTTTACTCCTTCATTTATCAAACTTTGAGCAACTTCTTTCGTTTCTTCTTGATGATCTTCCCCGTCAGAAATTACTATCAAAAAACGGTTGGTTTGCTCTTCATCATTGAAAAAAGTTTTTGCCAATTCTAGTGCCTCACTAATCGCTGTTCCTTGGCTTGAAACCATTTCAGGATTGGCATTTTGTAAAAACATATTGGCAGCTGCATGATCAGTGGTGATCGGAATTAATGGATACGAATTTCCTGCATACACAATCATTCCTACTCTATCTGAGCCTAAATTATCAATGATTTTAGAAATAATTTGTTTGGCTTTTTCCAATCTATTGGGAGCAATATCTTCTGCTAACATACTTTTGGAAACATCCAACGCAAAAACCACATCAACTCCTTCTCTTTTAACCGTTTCCAATTTTGAACCCATTTTTGGATTAACCAATGAAATGATTAAAAAAGCAATGGCAAAAAGTAGCATTGTCAACTTTAAACTTGCCTTAAAAGGAGAAGAATTTGGCGCTAATTTTTTCAATAAATCAGCATCCGAAAATTTGCGCTGTGTTCTTTTTTTCCACCAAAAAACCAATAGAAAAACCGCAATCATCAAAGGAATGATTGCTAAAAGCATAAAATATTTGGGTTCTTCTAATCTGTATAATTCTGACATTATATAAAGCTTTTAAATAATGTATTTCTCAATAAAAATTCTAAAACGAGCAATCCAAGTGCTAAAAAAACCAAGGGTCTAAAAAGTTCTTCGTAATTGTAGTATTTAAATTCTTCTATTTCTGTTTTTTCGAGTTTGTCAATTTCATCATAAATTTCTTGCAAATCTTGATTATTGGTAGCTCTAAAATATTTTCCATCTGTTTGATTGGCAATATATTGCAATAGTTTTTCGTCAATTTCTACTTGCTGTTTTCTAAAATTTAGCAATCCTGTTCTTGGGTCTTTACTCCAAGGAAAATCGGCCATTCCATTGGTTCCAATTCCAATGGTATATACTTTTATTTCCAATTCTCTTGCCAATTCAGCAGCTGTTTTTGGATCAATATTTCCAGAATTGTTAACGCCATCTGTCAATAAAATAATCACTTTACTTTTTGCTTTGCTGTCTTTCAATCTGTTTACTGCTGAGCCTAAACCCATTCCAATGGCTGTTCCTCCATCCAATTGTCCCCATTGCAATTCTGAAATGACACTTTTTACAATACTTTTATCGCTAGTAATGGGCGTTTGCGTATAACTTTCTCCTGCATATAAGACAATTCCTATTCTATCATTGGGTCTTCTATCCACAAAATCAATGGCAACCACTTTCAACGCTTCTAATCTGTTAGGTTTTAAATCTCGAGCTAACATACTTGCAGAAACGTCTACTGCCATCACAATATCAATTCCATTGTTGGATTTTATTTTGGTACTTACGGCAACATTTCTTGGTCTTGCCAAAGCCACAATAATCGCAGCAAGTGCTAAAAGTCGCAACACATGTAACAAAGGTTTTAGTTTTGACAACAATGACGTAGTTGCTTTAAACCCTTTTACATTCGGAATTAATAAGGTGGCTCCTTCTTTTTTTCGAGACAAAAAGTACCAAATTGCCAAAAATGGTATCAAAATGAGCAACCATAAAAATTCGCGATTCAGAAATTCAAAATTATTCCAATTCATCTTTTTTGGGTGTTGGTTTTGGTTTTAAATTACTGATGATATCTTCAGCGTCTTTTCTGTCTTCTTCGATTTCTATGGAAATTGGTTTTGATTTCGCAAATTTCACCAAATCAGCTTCTTGCAATAATTCTTTTAATTTTTTGATAGTTTCTTTTGAGGTTTGAATGGTATTTGCATTCTGAAAATCACGCAACATTCCAATAATTTCATCGGTCGTTTTTTCCAATGCAGGCACTTGCAATTCACGCTCTATATAATTTCGAACAATTTCGGTCAATTCGCTGTAATATTCTTTCACTTGATTATTTTGCCACAACAACTTGCTGTCCAATTCATTCAATTTATAAATGGCTTCTTCAAAAGGAGGCAATACTTTATAGGTAGGTTTGTCTTCGGTTACTTTTCGTTTTCTGATGACAAAATAGTAAATCCAGAAACCTATAATGGCTAAAGCTGCTAACAATAAAAAAATATAAATTTTGAAATCATCAAAAACATAAGGTTCGCTTTTAATGGATTTTATAGGATATTTTTTGATTTTAGTAGTGTCAATTTCAACAGTTGCTACACTAATCAGTAAAGAATCTGTCAAATAAGCTTGATTTCTGACAAATACTTGTTGTTGTGGAATGTAAAATGCGCCACTATCAAAACCTGTCAACACATATTTTTGAATCAACATATTGTTGATGGTGTCTACTTTTGCAGAATCAATAATTTCCAAACCTTTGCCCAAAATTAGTTTTGGTAGAATGACATTTTCGGTTTCTTTTACAGAAATTTTATATTGAAATTGCTCTCCAATTCGAATGCTTGAGGTTTCAACCTGCGAATTCACCATGGAACTTTGTGCAAATCCAATGCTTGAAATAAATAGCAATATGTATGTTATAATTTTTCTCATTTTGATGTAAACTATCTTCCTTTTTGTTTGAAATAGCCTAATAATTTTTTTACATACCCTTCATCAACTCGTGTACTGATGGTTCCTGCACCACTTCTTTTGAAGGAATTTTGATAATAATCTGTCAATTTTAGCGCGTTTGCTTTGTAATTTGTTCGGATACTTTTTGAAGCAGTATTGACCAATTGTACACTTCCTGTTTCTGCATCAACCATTGGTACCAACCCTAAATTGGGGATTTCCTCATCAAATCTGTCATAGACTCTAATGCCTGTGATATCGTGTTTGCTACCAGCGATTTTCAGCGTTCGCTCGTAATTATCATCCATAAAATCAGAAAGAATAAAAACGATGGCTCTTTTTTTCATCACATTGGATAAAAATTTCAACGCTTCAGTAATATTTGTTTTTTTGCTTTTTGGATGAAATTCAATCAATTCTCTGATGATTCTCAATACATGACTTTTTCCTTTTTTGGGTGGAATATACAATTCAATGGCATCAGAAAATAGAATCAAACCAACTTTGTCATTATTCTGAGTGGCCGAAAACGCCAATGTTGCTGCAATTTCTGTAACTGTATCTTTTTTAAATTGATTGGTAGTTCCAAAAAATTCTGAGCCAGAAATATCCACCATCAACATCATGGTCAGTTCACGTTCTTCCTCAAAAACCTTTACATAAGGTTCGTTATAACGCGCAGTTACGTTCCAATCAATCGTTCTAACATCATCTCCAAACTGATATTGACGCACTTCAGAAAACGTCATTCCACGTCCTTTGAACGAAGAATGATATTCGCCACCAAAAATATTATTAGACAAGCGTTTTGTCTTAATTTCTATTTTCCGAACTTTTTTGAGTATTTCTTTGGTATCCATGAGCCCATCCTAAATCCTTCCCAAAGGGAAGGACTTTTTACATTCCTTAATTATTTTTTAATTTCGTTTTTGAATTCAATCTTCGCATCAACTTTCCTTTATTAAATTTAAGTAAGAATTTTTTAGCTTTAGGGAATTTGTCAAAAGCCAAAAGCTAAAAGCCAACAGCTATTAAGGTACTTCAATCTCATTAATTATCGCGTTGATAATATCTACAGAAGTGAAATTTTCTGCTTCAGCTTCGTACGTAATTCCTATTCTGTGACGCAACACATCAAACACAACTGCTCTTACATCTTCAGGAATTACATAACCTCTCCTTTTGATAAAAGCATAACATTTTGCTGCTTTTGCCAAGTTGATACTTCCACGAGGAGAAGCTCCAAAACTGATCAAATCTTTCAATTGAGGCAATTTGTATTTGTCTGGATAACGTGTTGCAAAAATGATATCCAAAATGTATTTTTCGATTTTTTCATCCATATACACCTCATCAACTATTTTTCTAGCTCTGATGATTTGTTCCGTAGAAATTACTGGATTTACAGATGAATAATCACCTGTTAAATTTTGACGCATGATAAGTTGTTCTTCCGCAAGTTTTGGATAATCAATCACCACTTTTAGCATAAAACGATCCACTTGCGCTTCTGGTAAAGGATAAGTACCTTCTTGTTCTACAGGGTTTTGAGTTGCCATTACTAGAAAAGGTTCTTCCAATTTGAAAGTAGTATCTCCAATTGTTATTTGGCGTTCTTGCATGGCTTCTAACAAAGCAGATTGCACTTTTGCAGGTGCTCTGTTGATCTCATCAGCCAATACAAAATTCGCGAAAATAGGTCCTTTTTTGATGGAAAAATCATTTACTTTGGTGTTGTAAATCATGGTTCCAACAACGTCTGCAGGCAATAAATCTGGCGTAAACTGCACACGACTAAAACTGCCTTGCACTGCTTTTGAAAGTGTATTGATTGCCAAGGTTTTTGCCAATCCAGGAACTCCTTCTAGCAATATGTGACCGTTTCCAAGTAAGCCAATCAACAAACTTTCTATCATTTGTTTTTGACCTACAATCACTTTATTCATTTCGCGAGATAAAAGATCCACAAAGGCGCTTTCTCTCTCAATTTTTTCGTTAATAGCTCTTACATCTACTTCCATTATATATACTGATTGATAGTTAATTTTTTATAGCAAACAAAACTACAATTTTAACAAAATTATTTTGTTAAAACAAGGTTAAAGGTTTTTAGCTTATCCCTTTAATTTTAAGGATTTTAGTTAAAATTTTTCAATGAAAACCTACTTTCTTCAAAAACTCCAAAAGTAAAGTATTGAATCCAATCTCCAAGGTTAAAATAAGTACTATTTTCATTCAATTTTATTTCTAATGGCAAGTGTCTGTGACCAAAAACAAAATAATCATACTGATGTTCTTGCAACTTTTTTTTGCAATATTGAACAAGCCATTCTTTTTCATCTCCCAAAAATTTGGCATCTTCTTCTCCTGAAATCAATTTGTTTTTTACTGACATGTATTGTCCTAGTTTTACACCCAAATCAGGATGCAACCAACGAAAAAGCCATTGAAATAAAGGAAAAGTAAATACTTTTTTCATGCGTTTATAGCCAAAATCTTCCGGGCCTAAACCATCTCCATGACCAATAAAAAATGTTTTATTGTTGATTAAAAACACTTGCGGTTTGTGATACACAGGAATGTTCAATTCTTTTTGAAAATACTCTTTCATCCACAAATCGTGATTGCCAACAAAAAAGTAAATGGGAATTCCACTGTCAGAAATTTCAGCTAATTTGCCCAAAACTCTGGTAAAACCTTTGGGGACCACTTTTTTGTATTCAAACCAAAAATCAAACAAATCTCCCAATAAAAAAATGGCTTCAGCATCACTTTTTATACTGTCTAGCCAAGCAACAAACTTTTTTTCTCTTGGCAAACTTGCTGCTGCAGTTGGCGCACCAAAATGTTGGTCTGAAGCAAAATAGACTTTTTTATATTGAGAAGTGGTGATTGAAATCATAATTTACAATGATACACTATTCTTGTTTCGTTTCCAACTCCAATACTTTTTGGAGCATTTTATCATCTTGATGAATGATTTTATAAAAACCAATATCCCCAAAAAGCACATTTGCAATGGATGCTTTTAAGTATTTTTCAATATTCTGCTTGGTTTTTATAGATGGATTTGCACGCTCTTTGATGGTTGTCAAATATTTTTGAAGAACCAAATTGTCTTTGTCAAAGTATTGGATAAAATCATTCAATTTCCATTTTTCGAGCTTTTTTCTATTCGCATCTACATAATCAAAGGCAAAATTATTCACAGAATTAAAGTAAAAACCAGACAAATAAGAAGTAGTATCAATTGCTACAAAAACATCAGGAATGATGCCTCCACCACCATAAACGATTTTTCCTTTGGGCGTTTTGTATTTCAATGAATCAACCACTTTGATGCTATCTTTGTTTAACAATTCTCCACTTTCAATGCGGTTTTCATAATCATCATAATAGTTTTCGGATGCATTTTTTCCATACGGTTTTTGAATAGAACGTCCTGTTGGCGTGTAATAACGAGCTGTTGTCAAACGCACTGCAGAACCATCGCCCAAATCCATTTCTACCTGAACCAATCCTTTTCCAAAAGATCTTCGTCCAATGATTTTTCCCTTGTCATTGTCTTGCAAAGCGCCTGCTACAATTTCGGATGCTGAAGCTGAATTTTCATCAATCAACACATACAAACCACCTTTTTCAAAAATCCCTTCTGAACTCGCAAAATATTCTTCAATAGTTCCTTTGTTATTTTTGGTGAAAACCATCAACTTTTTGTTTTCCAAAAATTCATCAATAATTCTGGTAGCAATATCAATATAACCTCCACCATTTCCACGTAAATCCAAGACCAGATCAGTCATGCCGCTTTTTTTCAAGGAACTTAACGCAGTTTTAAATTCACTATACGTATTTCTTGCAAAACGATCTATTTTAATGTATCCTAACGATTTGTTAATCATATATGACAAATCCACACTTTTGATGTTTACTTTATCTCTAGTCACATTTACAGTGAATATAGAATCGGATGTTTTTCTATAAATCTGCAATTTTACTTTGGTGAGTGGTTTTCCTTTCAAATATTTTGGAACATTGGCAGAACGAATTTTTTTTCCATAAAGCGTATCGTTATTTGCCATCAAAATACGATCACCTGCTTTGATGCCCACTTTGATACTTGGTCCTCCTTTGATGGGTTGAACCACAGTAATTGAATCGTTGATGATTCTGAATTCAACACCAATTCCAATAAAATTCCCTTCCATACTTTCTGTAACTGCTTGCAGATTTTCTTTTGGAATATAGACAGAATGAGGATCTAATTTTTCGAGCATTTCAGCAATGGCGCCATCTAACAATTGGTCAGTATTTACATCATCCACATAATCTTGTTCGATAAAATTGATGAGTTTTTTAATTTTTTGTTCCTGTAAATTATTTTTTGAAAAGACAGTACTTGACGAATTTCCACTAAAAAAAATCCCGATAATTATTCCGAAAATAACGGCTAATGAAAAATAAATAGGAAAATTGTTCTTGTTCATAAAAAAGGTAAATGGTTAATTTCGACACCTGCTTTTTCTAAAAAATCCAATCCAGAAGTATCTTTATACGCATTTGCATACACCACTCTTTTGATGCCTGCTTGATGTATTAATTTACTGCAATCTTTACACGGTGATAAAGTAATGTATAAAGTAGCATTTTTACAGGATTGTGTGGAGGCAGCAACTTTTAAAATAGCATTGGCTTCTGCATGCAACACTTCCCATTTTGTAACGCCATTTTCATCTTCACAACAATTGTCAAAACCTGTTGGAGTGCCATTAAATCCGTCAGAAATAATCATTCTATCTTTGACAATTAAGGCACCTACTTGTTTGCGTTTGGAATGAGATAATTTTCCCCATTCTTGTGCCATTTTTAAATAGGCTCTATCGTATTTTAATTGTTTTTCATCATTCATCAACAGCGAAAGTAAAAAGATTTGCGTGTAAAAATAGTTAATAATTTACCAAAACACTCTGTCTAGCATCATTTGAATTGAAAATCCGACAACAATTGATGAAGTTACCAAAATCCAATCTCTTTTGTTCACTTTCATCATATTTTGAAGCACATACCCAAGAATTAAAATACATAGCACAATGATGACTTGAGCAATTTCAATTCCCAAGGCAAATTCGGCCAATGGCACTAATTTATCATCTTCTCTTCCAATCATTCCTCTGAAATAATTGGAAAATCCCAAACCGTGAATCAATCCAAAAAATAACGCAAAAAACAAATTGACGCTGTCTTTTGTTTTTGATATTTTTTTGGCATTAAAAATATTGGTAACTCCTGTAATAAAAATGGTCACAGGAATTAAAAACTCAATAATTTCAACTTTAATTTGGATGATTTCAAAGGCAGCCAATGTCAATGAAATGGAATGACCAATCGTAAAAAGCGTCACTAACCAAAAGACTTTTTTCCAATCAACAAAGCCAAAAACAACCGCTAAAACTATCAAAAATAAAATGTGGTCATAGGCTTTTATATCCAAAACATGAAAAAGACCCATTTTTAGATATAGCATAAAATCGTTCATAAAATCGTTGTTTTAAAGTGGCTCAAAGATAAAAACCTTATCAATTGAATGATAAGGTTTTTGGATTTTTTATTTTTTCTTAAAACGCATAACTCAAACCAACAAGCCAATAATTTTGGATTTTGTTATCAGCAGTATCAAAAGTGGCAATCGGATTTGTAATAAGCGCATTGTTGAGTGCTTCTTGTTTGTTGTTTCGCAAACCAAATTCAAAACCAACACCAATTTTTTTCCATAAAGTGTATGAAAAAGAATTTGTCCAGTTCCAGTTGGATAAGTTACTGTTATTATAACTTGTAAAAATCGATACATTTGATTTTACGTTTAATTTGTAGTAAGACGCTGTATAATCAGCTACCAATTTTGCTCCTGGAGAAGATTGGAAATTAGCATCCCCTTTGCTAAACACAAAATTGTAGTTTCCAGGATGCATCACAACCACCAATCTTTCAGTTGGTGTCCATGTAAAACCAACCCCAAAATCTAAAAATCCAGGATTGTTAAAATTATCAATCAAGGTTGTTCTGTATTCTGTCAATGCAGAAAGGGCCCATTTTTCATTAATTCTTCTTCCGTATAAAGAAGTGATGGTAAAAACATCAGTGGCTGTCTCAAAACCTTCATCGCCAACTATTGCTTTGTCATCCAATTTTACCCAACCCAAATTGATGCCTCCAGAATTTCTCCAAAAGAATTTTTCTTCAATCAAATTGGCAAAACCATTTACAGTCACTCCAATATTTCCTGCAGATGCATTTGGGGCGTTTCTAGAATACCAATTGTTAAAACCAGAAAAACTTGCACCTATTGTACCAAAAGCCCCTTTTCTCCAACCCGGAAGTGCGTCAATTTGTTTTTGAAGTTGATCTGCTTTGGATTGCAATGCAGCAATAGAATCTTTTTTTGATGACAATTCTTTTTTGAGTTCATCTGTTGTTTGGGCATGAGAAAAAGAAAATCCTACAAAAACCAATAATATAAAAAGTGTAATTTTTTTCATTTTTTTAGAGTTTTAAAATTACAAATTTAAAAATATTCGTCAGAGAGCAAGTTTTATGAAGGGATTTTTAAAAATAGATATTGTTTAATTTATTTTTTTAACAATCATTTCAAAATCTTTATGTGATGGTTTTGGAGCATTGTTGTCAATGATTTTGTTATTTTCATCAAGGATTACGTATCTTGGAATGGAAATTCCAAAACTACTTTTTAGGTTTAAAAATTTAATCAAATTAGATTTCTTTCAATCAATTAATATTTAATTTTCTAAAATAAACTTTTCAATATAATCCAAAGCATCTTTTCCAGTACCTCTATATAAAATTTTCCTTTTACTATCTAATAATATAAAAGTAGGATAACTAACAATATTTAAATCCCTTATAATCCCAACTCTGTCTTTACTATAAGTATGTTGCCAATTCATATTATTATTATCCGAAACATATTTTTTAGAATCTTGTAAAGGACTATTAAAGGAAACTCCTATTATATTAACTTTATAACCTAATTCTTTATTTAGCTTAACCAAACTAGGAGTTAACTCTTTACAAGGTGAGCACCAAGTTCCCCAAAAATCGAGAAGGGTATATTTTTTGCCTAATAATTCATTTATTTTATGCTCTTTATCATCAAAACTTTTCAATTTAAAGTTTTTGATAGTATAACCAAGTCTATAGCTGTAAAAAGGGGTGTTTATTGTTAGTTTTTTTAATTTTAACATAGACATATCATCATAGATACTATCAATTTTATATAAATTATTAGAGATTTTAATAGTATCATTAAAATTGTAGATGAAATTTCTATTGTAAGCTTTTCCTATATTTTTATTTTTCAGAGAATCTGGTCTAAATAAAATTATATTATTATAAAATTTATTTTCTCCTTGTATTGCAATTTCATAATCTGTGTTTTTAATATTAATTTTCCCTTTCCAGTAATCTTTAATCTTTATCAATAAAGCGTATTTTTTAAATAGTTCTGAATTAATAAAAAAACGAGAATATGGATGATTAGGAGAAGGTAAAATTTGTAATTTTCTTTTGAAATTTACGATAGTATCATAACTTGCTATTTCATAATTAAAACTTCTTATTGGCAAGTCGTTTAGTTTTTCGGCATTATTAAAATCAAATTTTTCATCAAAAACAACAATTTCATCATCTCCATAATTATTGTTGTTTTGAGTATCTAAAATGATGACCTGTTTTCCATCTTTGAAACCTGAAACGGCATTAACTTGATGATTAAATGTTTTTTCAATCATTTTAATGGTGTCATTTATATAATATTGAAAATTTATTTTATCAGCTTCATTTTCAAAATAGTTGTTTTGCAATAGGTCATAAAGCAATTTTCCTTTTTGGAAAGAATAAGATACTATATTAAATGAGTCTAATTTTGGAATATTATATGATCTCTTAATTAATTCATTGTAATATTTTGGGTATTTTTCTTTATATGAAAACATAAGGAAATCTGTTGCCCTTGAATCGAACTCAAAATCAGTATTTATCTGATTTTGTAAACTTACACGTACATAATTTGTATTTATTGATTTAGAAACCTCCTTTTTCTTACAACTAATAAAAAAAATAATTACACTTATTTGTATTAAAATTCTTGATGAAATATTCATAAAATCTAATTTGGGTTATATTTATTTAATTACTTTCTCAACTCCTTTCAATAAATCCTCACCATATTGAAACCTTTTCAAAACGATTCCATCTGGGCTAATTAGAAAACTGCTAGGAATTTCACTTACTCCATATTTGAATGCAACTGAACTTGTGGATAATTTTTTATTATCGGAAATATTAATCCAGTCAATTTGTAAATCTGTACTTGATTTTAGCCAAGATTTTTCATCAACATCAAATGAAAAACTGACGATTTTAAAATTATCAGCTTGATATTTCTTTTGTAAAACTGGCAAAGTGGTTTTTATTTCTTCAATACAAGGCTTGCACCAAGAAGCCCAAAAATCTAAAAGCACATAATTTCCTCTATAATCTTTTAAACTGATTACTTTTCCATTTACATTTTTAGCAATAATTTCTGGTGCAATTTCGCCAACTTTTACTCCTTCAAATGTAAAATAATCATACAATGCTTTTCCTTTTGGAGAGTCTTTCAATTTTTGAGATAATTTATCATAGTAATTTTTCAAATCTTTTTTAGAGATACCTTCTTTAAAATAGATCATTTGAGATAAAGAGAAATAATTATCTGCATTTGATTTATCATTAAAAAAGTTATATGTAATTGTTAAAATTGAATCTTTATATTTTTGAAAATCTTTCTCAGAAATGATTCCGTTTTTCATTTGCTGATATTTTTCATTTCTTTTAGCATAAAGCTTTTTTAAAAGATTTTGATAAGAAAGATTCAAAGGATTTATTTCATTTCCTATTACAAAATCATTGGTTTTAAATTGATTTTCTTTAATTGTTTCAATATCTGTTTCAATTATTATTTCTCCTTCTTCAGCCCATAAACCTATGAGTATTTTTTCGCCATCATCAATCATAATTCCAGCTTGAAAAGGAAATTCTAATTCCCCTTTAAAATTAAATTTTCCCTGATTTACAATTGTAGAATCGATTACTTCTTCTTTTTCATAATTATATAGCAATACTTTTGAGTTTTCTTTAACTCCTTTGATTGTTGCATTTATTTCATAATAATCAGATTCATTAATTTTATCATTTTTAGTGCAATTGATAAAAACTAAAAATATTATTGAAAAAATCAGGAAATATATTTTTTTATATGTCATAATTAATGAGGATTATAATGTATTAATCAGTTCAAATTTTCTAAAATAATTTCTTTCAATCTTTTGTCACTTGGTCTTGGTGCATTCTCATAAATTAAATTTCCTTTTGCATCAAATATGATATATCTTGGAATGGTTTTCAAATTAAAATTATTGTAAAAATCAGCTTTTGGATAATTGAGCGCAAAAAAATTATTTTCCGTTATCAATTCTTCTTTAAATGCTTTTTCCCATTTATTTTTATCAGTATCAATTGAAATGTAAATAAATTTAATTTTAGAGTCTTTAAATTCATTTTGTAATTTTTTTGAACTTGGCATTTCTGCTCTACAAGGGGCACACCAACTCGCCCAAAAATCAACATAAACTAAATTTCCCTGATGCTTTTTTATAAGTTCATCAAGTGAGATTCTATTTGATTTATCATCAATCAATTCCACTAAATTTGAAGAAACGCTTAGTTGTTTTTCTTTTGTTAAATATTTCTTTTCAAAAAATGTTGTAAAAGAATTTTCGTCATATTCATTTTTATAGCTATTTAGATAATTTAAAACAATTTCGGAGCTTTCTTTTTGTTCAGTCATTTGATGCAAACAAAATTCTCGAAATAATTTTAGTGGATTTGCTTCAAAATAAGTAGGAAGTAGATCATATACTTTACTAAAGTTTACGATTCCATTATTTTCTTCTTTGTAAATTATTTGACTTATAAAAACATTTAAAAAACCATAAGATACAAATGGATCATTAAAAGCTAAATTACTTTCAAAAAATATGTTTTTGATTTTATTTAAAAAATAGGCATCATCACTTGCATTATAACTTTCTACAATTGACAAGAAATATTTGAAATTTAATTGAGATAATTCATGATCATAATTTACGCTGCTTATTAAATTTTTATCAAAAATATTTTTCAGTATTTGTTTTTTTCTGTAAAACTTTTTTTCAGAGGATTCGTCTAGTTTTCTAAATGCAACAATATCTGATTTTATTTCTTGATAATTTGGCGTTATTCTATTTGAGGATTCATCAACCTTCATAAACTTTTCGTAAAGTTTATTATGATTTATTATAAGGTCTTTTGAATTAAGTTTGTAAATATCCTCAAGAGAAAGAGTATCATATTTTTTTAAAACTGTATTCTTAAACTGAATTTTAGTGTCATTATCATAGATGTTTATTAGTAAAGTATCTCCACTTTTACATAAAACAGTTGTAAATGTGTTTTGATTTTTTATGTATAGTTTTAAATTTGAAAGAGCATCAATATTAATAGTATCTAATTTCTTCTCAATATCAATATCAATTCTATCAAAATTTTTTCTGTTAACTCCTGAACCTATATTTGTTTTGATATTGAGGTCATTCTTAATAATTAGGGTTATTTTATCTGATATTGCTTTTTTAATTTTGCTCTCTGTTTTATCACAAGAAATTAAAATTAACAAGGATATTATTGATATAACTTTTTTCATAAGTTTATGTAAAATAGGTTAAGAATAAGTTTTATTTATTCATTACTTTTTCAACTTCTATCAATAAATCTTCTTCATTGGTAAATCTTTTAATTACAATTCCATTTGGATCTATTAAAAATCTTGTTGGCAAAACTTTCACTCCGTATTTAATAGCAACAGAATTTATATTTGCTTTAATATTGTTTGAAATATTATCCCAAGCCATTTTTAATTCATTACTTTTTTTAATCCAAGATTCAGTATCATTGTCAGTTGAAAAACTAATAATCTTAAAATTATCAGATTGGTATTTTTTATATAAAATTGGCAAAGTTGTTTTTATTTCCTCAATACAAGGCATGCACCAAGAAGCCCAAAAATCTAATAAAACATAATTTCCCCTATAATCTTTTAAACTGATTTCTTTTCTATTTACATTTTTAGCAATAATTTCTGGAGCTATTTCACCAACTTTCACGCCATCGTAGGTAAAATAATCATACAATGCTTTTCCTTTTGGCGAGTCTTTCAATTTTTGGGATAATTTATTATAATAAATCTTCAAATCTTTTTTGGGAATTCCTTCTCTGTAATTAATCATTTGAGATAAAGAAAAATAATTATTTGCATTTGAATCATTCTTAAAAAAAGCATTCACATTTTTGAATATGGTGTCAATTTGATTTTGAAATTCTTTTTCTGAAATGACACCTTCTTTCATTTCCTTATATTTCAATCCCTTTTTAACCTGTGAAGGCTCAATATATTTATTGAACTTCAGATTCATATCATTAATTTCACCTCCTTTTATAAATTCATGATATCCTAAATTAGATTTTTTTAAAGTTTGCTTATCAGTACTAATGGAAATTTCTCCTTGTTCAACCCAAAATGGTATCATTAACCATTCATCATCAATTGAAATAGCAGCTTCAAAAGGGAATTCTATTTTTCCCTTGAAATAAAATTTCCCTTGTTTGATAATTGTAGAATCAATTACCTTTTTTTCATCATAGTTAAGTAATACAACTTTTGAGTTTTCTTTAACTCCTTTGATAATTGCGTTTATTTCATAATAATCAGATTCATTAATTTTATCAGTTTTAGTGCAATTGAATAAAGTAATTACCGTCAAAAGGTTAAACAATAAAAATATTTTTTTTAGATTCATTCTTTTAAGTTTAGATATTTTTAAGAACAAGTATTAGAAAAATTCCCAAACCTATTAACACAACTATTAGAGACAAATTGATTTCCTGCTTGTTCTAGATTTTGAAATTTCAATTCATTTTTTTTATCAAAAGAAATATTATTTCCTTTTAATAATTCATTTATAATTTCTGATAATAGATTTCTGACCGTTAAATAATAATTATTTACTCAATAGTACATCATAACAGATTGTATAAAAAACTTTATATATCAAGATTTATAAATAACGACATGTCATTTATGAATTTTATAGCAATAACTAAAATTTAAATTACTGATAAATAAATGGTTAAATTTATATTTATGTGGATGTTATCCAAAAAACGGTTAAAACCTCTAATTGTCAACATTAGCATATAAATAATAGTAAATGACAATATTTTTTTTAGTTTTGAGTAAATTTAATTCTTAAGGGGACTATTTTTTAAAATAAGCGACCTCTAATTTTTTCAAGGAATTGAAATAAATGCTTGATGAGTAAGAAATCAAAACTAAATACATTAGAAATGGCTAATTGTAAAAAAATATACTTTTTTATAGTAATTTATTTTTTCATTTCTAGTCATGTTACAACTTTGGGTCAAACTCAAAATGATACACTTAGAAATAAATCATTAGAAGAATTATTCAATCTTTACAGCAACTCTTCTTTAAAAAATGAGCAAATAAAATACATAAACGCTTTTGTATATGTTGCCAAAAAAAAGAACATAAAAAAAAGAGTTTTATCAGGGTATCAAATACTTTCTTCATTATATGATGATGAAAAAAAATTACTTTATTTGGATAGTGTTATCAATTTATCTAAAAATGCTCCACTAAAAAATTATCCAACGGTTGCTTACAATACCAAAGCTATTTATTATCACGGAAAAGGGGATTATAAGAATGCATTAGAAAATTATTTACAATCTAACAAATTCGCAGAAATAGAAAAAAACGACCAACTAATTTTTTTAAATACCTACAGTATTGGAACTATTAAAAGAAAGATTGGCGAATTTGACGAAGCATTACTTCTTTATAGATTTTGTTTGTCATATTCAAAGAAAGATTTATCAAAAAATAGTTATACATACTTACTTACATTATTGGCGATGTCTAATGTTTTTTATGAACTGAAAGAAGTAGATTCTGCAAAATACTATAACAGACTTGGTGTAAAAGAATCTTTAAAGCAACAAGATATCGAAAAATACCATCACTTTTCTGCGAATCAAGGTATCATTCATTTTATTGAGAAAAGGTATGAAACTGCGTTAGATAGTCTTTCAAAACACACACCTTATTTTGAAAAAAATAAAGATTCCATGAATTTAGCGTACATCTATTTTCATTTGGGCAAATTATATGATTCAAAAGCAAATAAAAAGGAAGCTGTAAAATATCACAAAAAAATTGATTCACTTTTTAATCCAAATTCAAAATACACTAAAGAATTCAGGGAATCCTATGAATATTTAATAAGCTATTATAAAGAGGAAAACAATTTAAAAAAACAGTTATTTTATATAGATAAACTGATGTATTTTGATAGTATTTTAAATGCTACAGAAAGCTATCTAAGTAATAAAATGTTTAAAGAATATGACATTCCCAAATTAAAAAAGGAAAAAGCATTGATTCAAAGTGAAATGGAAAACAGCAAAGTAAGGTTGAAATCCATTATTACTTTATTTACATGTATTGTTTTAGGATTACTTTTTTTATTGTATCATCAATTCAACAAAAGAAAAAAATACAAAAAAAGATTTCTCCAAATACTAAATAATAATGATCAGAATGATTGCGATACAAAAGGAAATTTAGACAAAAACAAAATAGATGTTCCAGAAAATATTGTTAATGACATTCTAGCAAAACTTGATGAGTTTGAGAAAAGTAAAAAATTCACATCCAATAAAATCACTTTAAATTCTTTGGCAAAAAAACTTGATACCAATACAAATTACCTTTCTAAGGTGATCAATCATTATAAAAATACTTCTTTCTCAAACTACATAAATAATTTAAAGATAGAATACATAATATCAGAAATAAAGGTGAATCCTTTACTGAGAAAATTTACATTACATGCATTAGCCAAGGAAGCTGGATTTAATAATACAGAATCATTTTCCAAAGCCTTTTTCAAGTTGAAAGGTATTAAACCATCCTACTTTATGAAAGAGTTAGAGAAAAGGAACTAATTAAATTATCTTTTGAATTTGGGTAAATTCACGTAAACAAAAATTATAAAGCTACTGTTTATGACGCTTTTGAATAATTATTAATAGTTTAATAAATACTTTTAGGTAAGGTTAATACTTAACCTTCTCATGAAAACTATAATTCACGCCCAATCCAAACAATTGTCTAAATTGAACTCTGCTTGAGGCATCATCATCCATGATTGTGTGAAAAGTCATGTGCATTTTGATATGTTTGTTGACCACAAAACGAATATTTGTCTGGTAATCAACATCTATATTGCCAATATTGGCCAAATAATCCGTATATAATGTCAAAATATTTTCCATTTCAACATTTTCCATAATCCAGAATTTGTAATACATAGAAAAGTTAAAACCCAAACTGAAAGCAGTATTTTTACCTTCTTCAACACCAAATTTTCCAGAGAAAAAATCACTTACAAACGTATATCTTGCAGTTGCAGGAGCAATATTGAAATGCAAATCATTGGATTTTTTCCACAACATCCCAGGTCCATAAGTCAGATACGCTGGAGATAAAAACTCCGAAACCAATAATTTTGGCTCCTTTTTGTAGTCAAATCCTTTAGTGTATTGAGTTCTAAAATTACCAATAAATGATAAAAACCAATATTTCCCAGTTTTCAAACCTATTAATGTATTGAGTTCAAAACGGTCGTCTGTTTTTCGATATCCTTTATTGCTGATGTGACTCAAACCATAACTGGTGATAATTCTAGTATCCCAGTTGAGATTGTCTTTTTTATAATTTAAATCGTAGTTGACATTGATATTTCCTGCAACTGTATTTTCACCTCCTGAAGCCCAATTAGAAAAAGAAGATTGATTAAAAATAAAGGCAAATCGTCCATGCATTTTCCATTTTGGAACGCTATCTTTTTTGCTTTGTGAGAATGAATTTATAGCGAAAACTATAAAAAGTAGCAGGATAATTTTTTTCATTCACTTTTGTTAAAAGTTACAAAAATATCATTTTTATTGATACACTATTGAACTTATTTTAACAAAAATTATTGCTTTTTCACCTTATAAATTGGCACTGAAGAGCAAGCTTCACCAAATAAAATACTTTTCGCAATGGGTTGTAATTTTTCCAATAAAAATGAATAGGCTGCAATTGGGACTGGTTTTTCGGAACAGCCTTTTACAATCACTGGTTTTCCTTGAAAGTCTTCCGTGGATAAATCTTCAATAATTTTTTGATACAAAATGGTTTCTAAAGTTTCTAAATTTCCAATCACTACTTTGTTTGCAAAAGGGACTAATTTAGACGTTACCAACATAAATGCCCAAGAAGGAATAATTGCATCTGCAGTGCAAGTAACCGCTACAAAACTCTGTTGGTATTGACTCCAATCATGATTGTCAACAGACGCTCTAAACTCCTTTTCTTTTAAAATCAATTCATGAAACAACCAATCTTTGATATCAAATAACACTCTTTTTCCTTTAGGATAAAAAACCTCTAAGTCAATGGTTTTTAGTGCGCTATTGGCTACTTTATTGATGATTTCCATATTTCAGTTCAAAGTTTAAAATTCAAAATTCAAGGTTTTTTCGACTACTAATAACTAACAACCAAAAACGAACAACTATTATTAAAGCATTCCCAATTCCAATTTTGCTTCTTCGCTCATCATTTCTGAAGTCCAAGTGGGATCAAAAGTGATTTCTACTTCACAATTATTGATTTCTTTCAATGTTTTGATTTTTTCTTCCACCTCAACAGGCAAGGTTTCAGCCACTGGGCAGTTTGGAGAAGTCAAGGTCATCAAAATTTTTGCATCATGATCTTCAGATACAAAAACATCGTAAATCAATCCCAATTCATAAATATCTACAGGGATTTCTGGGTCGTAAATGGTTTTTAAAACACGAATAATTTTATCCCCAATTTCGTCTAATTCTTTATCTGTCATTTTTTTTAAAATCTTAGGTAGTTAATTTTGATTGTTGTGCAATGGCATACATTTTTATTTGTTTGATCATCGAAACCAAACCATTGGCTCTTGTAGGCGAAAGGTGTTCTTTCAATCCTATTTTATCAAGAAAATCAGTATCCGAACTCAAAATATCACTTGGTTTTTGACCAGAATATACACGTAATAACAATGCCACAATCCCTTTTGTTAAAATAGCGTCACTATCAGCCGTAAATTTTACAGTATCTTTTTCCAATTCCGAAAACATCCAAACTTTTGACTGACAGCCTTTTATTAAATTTTCATCTAATTTGTATTGATTGTCAATTATTGGCAACGATTTCCCCAATTCAATGATATATTCATAACGTTCCATCCAATCATCAAACATCGAAAACTCGTCAATAATTTCTTCTTGTATTTCTTTAATAGTCATTTTTTTAAACTTATTTTTGCGACTTAAATTTGTTTTGCAATATTGATGTGCAAAATTACTGATAAAAATTAAATTAATCTAAATAACAGTAAGATTCAAAGAAACTGTTTTAGAAAACTTTTAACGAAAATTTTTATTCAGCAAAACAAAAATGATACACAATGAGTAAACTTTTGGCAGTTGGCACAGTAGCTTTTGATGCGATTGAAACGCCTTTTGGAAAAACGGATAAAATTTTAGGCGGTTCAGGCACTTTTGTTGGGTTGGCTGCAAGTCAATTTGGTATTGAAACTGGCATTGTTTCTGTGGTTGGTGGAGATTTTCCTGAGACTTATTTATCGATGATGAATGAGAAAGGAATCAATACTGATGGAATAGAAATCATCAAATCAGGAAAAACTTTTTTCTGGAGTGGACGTTATCACAATGACATGAATTCTAGAGACACTTTGATTACGGAACTGAATGTTTTAGAAGATTTTAAACCGGTAGTTCCTGAAAAATTTAGAGATGCAAAAATAGTGATGTTGGGCAATTTACATCCTTCAGTGCAGGATTCAGTGATTGAACAAATGACTGAAAAACCAACATTGATTGTCTTAGACACCATGAATTTTTGGATGAATATTGCCTTAGATGAACTGCATCAAGTATTGAAAAAAGTAGATGTAATTACCATCAATGATGAAGAAGCACGTCAACTTTCAGGAGAATATTCTTTGGTAAATGCCGCCAAAAAAATTCATGAAATGGGACCAAAATTTGTGGTAATCAAAAAAGGGGAACATGGCGCTTTATTATTCAATGAAGGTAATATGTTTTTTGCACCTGCATTGCCATTGGCAGAAGTTTTTGACCCAACAGGAGCTGGAGACACCTTTGCAGGAGGATTTTGTGGATATTTGGCAAAAACAGGAGACATTTCCTTTGAAAATATGAAAAATGCCATTATTTATGGCTCTAATTTGGCTTCATTTTGTGTGGAGAAATTTGGTACAGAACGCATGCAAGAATTGACTTCGGAAGAAGTTATCAACCGTTTGCAAGCCTTCAAGGAATTGACACAATTTGACATAAAATTATCGTAATTTTAATCCGCAGTTTTTTGGCTGCGGATTTTTTTTTAATATTAAAATAAAACTATTAAAGTAAAAATGAGTGATGCTATCAAACACGAATGTGGAATTGCATTGGTTCGATTAAAAAAACCGCTACAATACTATAAAGACAAATATGGTTCTGCTTTTTACGGAATCAATAAAATGTATTTGTTGATGGAAAAACAGCACAATCGTGGTCAAGATGGAGCAGGTTTTGCGAGTATAAAATTCAATGTTGAACCTGGCACAAGATATATCAGTAGAGTTCGCTCGAATCAATCTCAACCAATTCAGGATATTTTTGCGCAAATCAACGAACGAATTAACAGCACTTTTGAGGAATTTCCAGACAAAAAAGACGACGTAAAATGGCAAGAAGAAAACATGCCCTACATTGGAAATTTGTTTTTAGGACATGTTCGTTATGGAACTTTTGGAAAAAATAGCATCGAAAGTGTGCATCCATTTTTGCGTCAAAGCAATTGGAAACATAAAAATTTGATAGTTGCTGGAAATTTCAACATGACCAATTCCAATCAAATTTTAGAAGAATTGATTGAATTGGGTCAGCATCCCAAAGAATTTACAGATACTGTAACTGTGATGGAAAAAATCGGTCATTTTTTGGAAGATGAAGTTGCGAAATTGTATCAAGAAGCCAAAAAAGAAGGATTTAATAAACGACAAGCTTCCCCTTATATTGAAGAACATTTAAGCTTGAAAAAAGTATTGAAAAGATCTTCAAAAAGTTGGGATGGAGGCTATGCAATGGCTGGTTTGGTGGGTCATGGAGATGCATTTGTATTGAGAGATCCTAATGGAATTAGACCTACTTTTTTCTTTGAAAATGAGGAAGTTGTCGTAGTTGCATCAGAAAGACCTGTAATTCAAACGGTTTTTAATGTAAAAATCGAAGATGTCCAAGAATTGGAACCCGGACATGCTTTGATTATCAAAAAAAGCGGAAAAACCTCTGTAAAATTGGTCAATGAACCTGGCATCAAAAAATCCTGTTCTTTTGAGCGAATTTATTTTTCAAGAGGAAGTGATGCCAGCATATATAAAGAGCGAAAAAATCTAGGAAAATATGTATTTCCTCAAGTTTTAAAATCGATTAATAGTGATATTGCAAATACTGTTTTTTCATACATCCCAAACACCGCTGAAACTTCTTTTTATGGAATGACAGAAGCTGCTGAAGATTTGTTAAATGAACAAAAAACAGCCAAAATTTTAGCAGGAGGTAAAAATTTATCCGCTCAAAAAGTAACCGAAATTTTATCTGAAAGACCTCGATTTGAAAAAATCGCCATTAAAGATGCCAAATTGAGAACTTTTATTGCGGATGACAGTTCAAGAGATGATTTGGTGGAACATGTGTATGATGTAACGTATGGAGTGGTAAAACCTACTGATAATTTGGTTGTTATTGATGATAGTATTGTTCGAGGAACTACTTTGAAAAAGAGTATTATCAGAATTTTAGACAGATTGCAACCAAAAAAAATAGTGATTGTTTCTTCTGCTCCACAAATTAGATATCCAGATTGTTACGGAATTGACATGGCAAGAATTGATGCTTTTATTGCTTTCAAAGCTGCCTTAGAATTGCTGAAAGACCACAATAAATATCATATTGTGGATGAGGTTTACCAAAAATGCAAAGAACAACAATCCAAAAAAGATGTTGAAATCATCAATCATGTAAAGGAAATTTACAAGCCATTTTCTGCGGAAGAAATTTCGGCTAAAATTGCGCAAATGCTCAAAACAGATGATATCAATGCTGACGTGGAAGTAATTTATCAAACTATTGAAGGTTTGCACAAAGCCTGTCCAGAAAATTTAGGCGATTGGTATTTTACAGGAAATTATCCAACACCTGGAGGCCATAGAGTTGTAAATCAAGCATTTATTAATTTCTATGAAGGGAATAATAAAAGGGCTTATTAAAAAGTAACCTATTTATAAAAACAAAAAAGCATCCAAAAATTGGATGCTTTTTTGTTTTTATATCAATTGCTAATTACTTAGCAGCAGCATAACGTCTTTCAACTTCATTCCAGTTAATTACTTTAAAGAAAGCGTTGATATAATCTGGTCTTCTGTTTTGATAATTTAAATAGTAAGCATGTTCCCAAACATCCAATCCTAAAATAGGTGTTCCTCCACAAGTTACGCCTGGCATCAATGGATTGTCTTGATTTGGTGTTGAACAAACTTCCACTTTCCCTCCTTTATGCACACATAACCAAGCCCAACCTGAACCAAATTGTGTTGCAGCTGCTTTTGAAAATACATCCATAAAAGCTTCTTTTGAACCAAATTCAGCTTCAATAGCATCTTTTAATTCGCCAGATAAATAGCCTCTATCTTCAGGATTTAGTACTGTCCAAAACAAATTGTGATTGTAAAATCCACCTCCATTGTTTCTTACAGCGCCATTTTTCATGTCTAAATTTGTCAGAATATCTTCAATAGATTTTCCTTCTAAATCTGTTCCTGCAATCGCATTATTTAAGTTGTTTGTATATGCTTGGTGATGTTTTGTATGGTGAATTTCCATAGTTCTTGCATCAATATTTGGTTCTAATGCATCGTAAGCATATCCTAATTCTGGTAATTGAAAAGCCATTTTTTTATGTTTTTAAAATGTTAGTATAAAATATTAAGATTGTAAAATTAACCATTTCAGAAGGGTTTTCCAAGAAGTTTCTGTGTTGATATTTTATAACTGTATAGAAATCACTTATTCTCCAAACTCGCGCATAAATTCTTCTGCCTTTTCTACCATTTTTTTACTTCCACAAATAAAGGGTACTCTTTGGTGTAATGAAGTGGGTACAACATCCAACGTTCTTATATAGCCATCTGAAGATTTTCCTCCAGCTTGTTCTGCCAAAAAAGCCATTGGATTGCATTCGTATAATAAACGCAATTTTCCATCAGGATTTCTTGAGCCTTTTGGATACATGTAAATGCCGCCTTTAATCATATTTCTATGAAAATCAGATACTAACGAACCAATATATCTGCTTGTGTATGGTCTATCACCTTCTTCTTCTTGGCAATATTTGATGTATTTTTTGATTCCTAACGGAAAATCCAAATAATTTCCTTCATTTACGGAATAAATATTTCCTGTTTCTGGAAATGTCATATTGGGATGAGACAAATAAAAAGAGCCAATTGCAGGATTCAATGTAAATCCATTAACGCCATGACCAGTAGTGTACACCAACATCGTAGAAGTACCATAAACGATATATCCTGCAGCTACTTGTTCACTTCCTTTTTGTAGAAAATCTTCAATGGTTACTGGAGTTCCAACAGGAGTTACACGTCTGTAAATAGAAAAAATCGTTCCTACAGAAACATTTACATCAATATTTGAGGAACCATCCAAAGGATCAATTAAAACGATATATTTATTTTGATGGTTTTCATCTTGACTATTGATAGAAATAAAATCATCTTCTTCTTCACTCGCAATTCCACAAACAATATTTCTTTTGGTTAAGGTTTTGATGAATACTTCATTGGCATATACATCCAATTTTTGTTGATTTTCGCCTTGAATATTCACATCACCAGCAGCACCCAAAATATCTACCAAACCTGCTTTATTCACTTCGTGATTCACCACTTTTGCAGCCAATCTTAGCGAGTTTAACAATCGTGAAAGTTCTCCAGAAGTATATCTAAATGCGGATTGATTTTCAATAATAAACTCTCCTAATGTTTGATTTTTTGATGACATGAAATATGTTTTTGATTGATGCCACAAAGATGCTATCTTTTTGTAAGAACTACAACGATTTAGTGGTCTTTTTGCAACTTTTTTTATGAAAAATTCATTCTATAAAAATTCAACATTATAGGTTATTTTGTCAAAAAATTTCTGAAAATTTTCGTCCAATTGAAAATGATTTACATTTGCTGAAAATTTATAAAAATGAGTTTTACCATCAGACAAGGACAGCCAAAAGACGTGCAAGCTATTTTAGACTTGATTATTGAATTGGCTGTTTTTGAAAAAGAACCCAATGCTGTTGAAATCACAACAGAAGATTTACTAAAAGACGGATTTTCTGAAACTCCAAAATTCAAACTTTTTGTGGCAGAAGAGAATGAAATCATCATTGGAATGGCGCTTTTTTACGAACGATATTCTACTTGGAAAGGAAAAACAATTCATTTAGAAGACTTAATTGTAACAAATCAAAAAAGAAATTTAGGTGTTGGAAAAGCATTGTACACAGCAGTTTTAAAATATGCTTATAATCATAATTTTAATAGGGTTGCATGGGAAGTATTGGATTGGAATACCAACGCCATTGAATTTTATAAAAGTACTGGCGCAACGTATTTAAGTGGTTGGCACGTAGTTCAAATGAACAAAGAAAATTTAGCAAAATTTATTCAAAAATAACGCAAAATGAAAATATTTAAGTTTGGAGGAGCATCTGTAAAAGATGCTGAAGGCGTAAAAAATGTAGCAAAAATTATTCAATCTGAAGGAAATTCAGATACACTAGTGGTGATTTCTGCGATGGGAAAAATAACCAATGCTTTTGAAGAAGTAATAGACGCTTACTATCACAAATCAGAAGAATTGCCCTCAAAATTGAATTTTATTGATGAGTATCACAAAAATATTATGAATTCGCTTTTTGATAAAAACGACGCTGTTTATCAAGAAATTGACATTCTTTTTGGTGAATTGGGTTGGTTTTTAGCGAGAAATACATCACAAAGATACAATTACGTATATGACCAAATTATCTGTTTTGGTGAGTTGTTGTCTACCAAAATTGTAAGTGCGTATTTGGCAAAATTAGGCATCAATAATACCTGGTTTGATGTTCGAAATTACGTCAAAACAGATAGTAATTATAGAGATGCAAAAGTAGATTGGAATCTTACAGAAAGTATAATTACCTCAAAAGTTGACACCTCAAAACTGAACATTACTCAAGGATTTTTGGCTGGAAATGATACTGAAAATACCACAACTTTGGGTAGAGAAGGTTCAGATTATACTGCTGGAATTTTTGCTTACTGCTTGAATGCTGAAAGCGTAACTATTTGGAAAGATGTAGAAGGCGTACTGAATGCTGACCCAAGAGTTTTTGAAGAAACCACATTATTAAATCAAATTTCCTACGAAGAAGCAATTGAAATGGCGTTTTATGGAGCTTCTGTAATTCATCCAAAAACCTTGCAACCATTGCAAAAAAAGGAAATTCCGTTGTTGGTTCGTTCGTTTATCAATCCCAAAGAACCTGGAACTAGAGTTTCAAAAGGTGCCCTTTTAGAGCCTTATATTCCTTGTTTTATTGTCAAGAAAAATCAAATTTTAGTTTCTATTTCTGCACTCGATTTTTCGTTTATGGTGGAGAACAACATCAGTTTTATTTTTCAAAAATTACATGAATATCAACTGAAAGTAAATTTAATTCAAAATTCTGCCATTAGTTTTTCAGTTTGTGTGGATAACAAATTCAATAAGTTTGATGACTTTTATCAAGATTTGAAAAACGAATTTAAGATGGACGTTCAAAAAGAAGTAGATCTTTTTACAGTGCGTCATTTTGATGACAAAGCTATCAAAACTATTGAAGAAAAAGGTGCTTCATTATTGACACAAGTAAATAAAGAAACACTTCAAATGGTGGTAAAAGCGATTTAAAAGTAGTAGTTGCATTTTTTTTAGTATGTTTGTCGTTAGTCTTTGAATAACTTATGGCATTAGTAACATCTAAAGAAATTGCAGGCGTAATTGGTCTTGAAAAGTTTGGTTTTTTAGGAACTTTTGTAGGTTGGCTTTTGATTCGAATTTTGCGTATTTCCGCCATCAACAGGATTTATAACAAAAATAAAAACAAAGAAGGACTTCACTTTTTAAACGGTGTTTTGAACGATTGTAATATCGTTTTTCAAATTCCTGAGGAAGATTTAAAAAGAATTCCAAAAGACGGCGCTTTTATTACAGTTTCCAATCATCCTTTGGGTGGAATTGACGGTGTTTTATTGCTAAAATTACTGATTGAAAAACGCGCTGATTATAAAATTATAGCCAATTTTTTATTGCACAGAATTGAGCCTTTACAGCCTTATGTAATGCCTGTAAATCCTTTTGAAAATAGAAAGGATGCAAAATCTAGTGTTGCAGGAATCAAAAATGCGTTGTTGCATTTGCAAGAAGGAAAACCTTTAGGAATTTTTCCTGCAGGCGAAGTTTCTACTTACAAAGACGGAAAATTAAAAGTAGATAAACCTTGGGAAGAAGCTGCTGTGAGGCTTATCAAAAAAGCTGAAGTTCCAGTAATTCCGATTTATTTTCACGCAAAAAACAGTCGCCTTTTTTACTTTTTATCTAAAATCAGTGATACGTTACGTACTGCCAAATTGCCATCAGAAGTGATTTCTCAAAACGGAAAAGTGATTAGAGTTCGTATTGGAAAACCTATATCTGTAGATGACCAGAGAGAGTTTACTGAAATCCCCGCTTTTTCAGAATTTATAAGAAAAAAAACCTACATGTTGGCAAATCCTTTTGAAAAAGCGCACAAACTGATTTCTGCTCAAAACATCAAAATAAAAAAGCCTGCTAAAAAAATTGCCCCACAAAAAAATGTGGATTTGTTTGTCAAAGAAGTGGATGATTTGCGTGAAAAAGAAGGAAGATTATTGGAAAGTAAAAATTATGAAGTCTTTTTTGCCAATGCAAAAGACATTCCTAATTTGTTGCATGAAATTGGTCGTTTGCGCGAAATTACCTTTAGAGATGTAGGTGAAGGCACCAATAATTCAGTTGATTTGGACAAATATGACAAATATTATTACCATTTATTTTTATGGGACAGAGAAGCAAATTGTTTGGCTGGTGCCTACAGAATGGGTTTAGGAAGTGAGATTTTTAAAAAATATGGTATCAATGGTTTTTATGTGCAAACTTTGTTCAGAATAGAACCAGAATTGTATCAAATGATGGAAAATACCATTGAAATGGGACGTGCTTTTATCATCAAAGAATATCAGCAAAAACCTATGCCATTATTTTTATTATGGAAAGGAATTGTGCATGTTACGTTGCGTTATCCAGAGCATAAATATTTATTAGGAGGCGTTTCTATCAGCAATCAATTTTCAGATTTTTCTAAATCGTTGATGATTGAATTCATGAAATCGCATTATTACGATCCTTATATTGCGCAATATATTCAACCAAAAAAGGAATATAAAGTGAAATTGAAAGACGCAGATAAAGATTTTGTTTTTGATGCTACAAAAGCTGATATGCAAAAATTTGATAAAGTAATTGACGAAATTGAGCCAGGAGCATTGCGAATTCCAGTATTGATAAAAAAATATGTGAAACAAAACGCACGTTTAGTGGCATTCAATGTGGATCCAAAATTCAACAATGCAATTGATGGTTTGATGTACATCAAAGTGGCAGATATTCCTGAAAGTACTGTAAAACCAGTCATGGAAGAATTCCAAGCGGAATTAGAACGAAAAGCGACAGAAGAGTCATTGAAAAAATAAATTTAAAAAAATGAATATAATTCTCAGAATTTTATTGACTGCCTTAGCTGTATTTTTCTTGGCATCTGTTTTACCAGGGGTAAGAATTGAAAATTACATTGCCGCAATTACAGTTGCGTTGGTTATTGGATTGCTAAATATTTTTGTAAGACCCGTCATTGTGTTGCTTACTTTCCCAGTGACCATCATTTCATTAGGGCTGTTTTTATTCGTTATCAATGCAGGAATTATTCTTTTGGCTGATAAATTTGTAGATGGATTCATGGTAGCAGGCTTTTGGCACGCATTATTGTTCAGTATTTTACTTTCTATTCTGCGTCCATTTTTACTTTCGTTTGTAAAAGAAAAAACAGAAGTGAACTAAAAGTAACCTGTTGGGTTAATCTATTTTATTTGATAGAAAAATAATTTTTTTGCCACGAATTCACAAATTTTAAGAAATTCATAAGAATAATTGTTTTCATCTTTGATGAAAATTCAAATTTATAGGATTCATTGGATATAAAAAATCTGTGAATTCGTGGCAATTTCATTTTAAAATTCAATTACACCCAACTGATTAAAAGTATAAAAAAGCATCCTCCAAATGCTCTAATTTGTGCGAATTTTTTTCCAATGTGATAGCGATGATATCAAAGCGAACGTTGACATCCAAATCTCTTTGAACCACATAATGATCAACAGCAAAAACCAATAATTTTATCTTTTTTTTGCTCACAAAATCCTCTGGATTTCCAAAATAATTGGAGCTTCTTGTTTTTACTTCTACAGCAATTAACGTGTTCTCTTTCAGCGCAATAATATCAACTTCTGCTTTGATATAACGATAATTGCGTTCCAAGATTTGATAGCCATTTTTCAGCAAATAATCAATCGCTAATTGTTCTCCAATTTCTCCTAATTCGTTATGTTCTGCCAAATTATTTCAATTTATTTTTGATGAAAAATCACTGTTGAAGTATCTTTTTGAATGTGTATTTCCACTTTTCTTCCAAAAAATAGGGCTCTATTATCCGCTTCATGCCCAGCAGGAAAATCAAATAAAATAGGAATTTCTTTTGGTAAAACTGCTAAAATCAATTCTTCAATGGTGCTTCCCCAAGAGGTAGGATTTTTTCTAATTTTAGAAAAATTTCCCAAAACAACTCCTTTCAAATTATTGAAATACCCTGCTCTTTTCAAACTTTGCAACATTCTGTCTATGGCATATTCGTACTCTCCAATTTCTTCGATAAAAAGGATTTTTCCATCAGTTTTCAATTGACTTTTAGAGCCCAACATTGACATTAAAATGGATAAATTCCCACCTACAATCTCTCCTGAAATTTTTCCATTTCTGTTGTATGTCGAAGACGGAATTTCATAAGACAATTTTTCGCCAAACAAAGCATTTTTAAAACTTGCCATAGTTTCAACAATTTCTTCCGGTTTTTCCTCTAAACTTGTGGGCATCATGGCATGTAAGGTTTCAAAACCTAGGTTGTTTACATGGTTGTGAAAAGCTGTAATATCAGAATATCCAACAATCCATTTTGGTTTTTTTTTGAACTTGGAAAGATTGATGTTGTCTAAAATCCGAACAGAGCCATACCCTCCTCTTGCAGCCCAAATTGCTTTGACAGTTGGAATGTCTAAGGCTTCTTGAAAATCTTGTAACCGTTCTTCATCTGTGCCTGCAAAATGATTGTTTTGATTGAACACATTCTTGCCCAAAACCACGTTTAATCCCCAAGAAATCAATACGCTTTTTGCTTTTTCAATCGTTTCTTCTCTGTTTTTCAAAATTCCTGCTGGCGCAACAATTGCGACAGTATCCCCTGTTTTTAAATAGGGTGGTTTTATGAATTTTTCTTGAGCAGAAACAAATGAAACGAAATAAAGTAACATTAAAGGCAGAAGTGTTTTTCTGTAAATAATTGCCATTCTCTTTTTTTATAAATTTAAAAACTATTCTTTGTAAATGTATCAATTTCAATCGAAATTAAAACCCTGTTTTTTGTACTTTTGTCCAACAAAAAAATAGTTACATTCTTAAATTCTAAGAAATTTTGATGACTCATCCCAAAAGATATACCATTACTGCAGCATTACCTTATACAAACGGTCCTATTCACATTGGACATTTGGCAGGTGTGTATGTGCCTGCAGATATTTACGCACGTTATTTGCGATTGAAAGGAGCTGATGTTGCCTACATCTGTGGTTCTGATGAACATGGAGTTGCGATTCCTATGAAAGCCAAAAAAGAAGGCATTTCTCCAAAAGAAATTATCGATAAATATCACGAAATCATCAAAAAATCCTTCCAAGATTTTGGAATTTCTTTTGATAATTATTCAAGAACTTCTGCTGAAATTCATCACAAAACAGCCTCCGATTTTTTTACAAAATTGTACAACCAAGGAGATTTTATCGAAGAAATTACAGAACAATTGTTTGACGAACAAGCTAATCAATTTTTGGCAGATCGTTTTGTGGTAGGAACCTGCCCAAAATGTGGTTTTGATGGCAGTTATGGTGATCAATGTGAAAGTTGTGGAACGAGTCATAATGCCACAGATTTAATCAATCCAAAATCAGCGATTACTGGGAATATTCCTACTTTAAAATCTACAAAACATTGGTTTTTACCTTTGGATAGATATGAAAACTTTTTGCGTGAATGGATTTTAGTGGGTCACAAAAACGACTGGAAACCCAATGTTTATGGACAAGTAAAAAGTTGGATTGACGATGGTTTGCGTCCAAGAGCGGTTACACGTGATTTGGATTGGGGAATTCCAGTGCCATTGGAAAATGCGGAAGGAAAAGTATTGTATGTTTGGTTTGATGCACCCATTGGATACATTTCTTCCACCAAAGAATGGGCTGAAAGAGAAGGAAAAAATTGGGAAGATTATTGGTATAACAGCGACACAAAATTGGTGCATTTTATAGGAAAAGACAACATCGTTTTTCATTGTATTGTGTTTCCAAGTATGTTAAAAGCACATGGAGATTTTATTTTGCCAGACAATGTTCCTGCAAATGAATTTTTAAATTTAGAAGGAAATAAATTATCAACTTCTAAAAATTGGGCAGTTTGGTTGCACGAATATTTGGAAGATTTCCCAAATCAACAAGACGTATTGCGCTACACGTTAACTGCAAATGCGCCCGAAAATAAAGACAACGATTTTACTTGGAAAGATTTTCAAGCAAAAAATAACAATGAATTGGTGGCAATTTTTGGAAATTTCATCAATCGAGTGGTTGTTTTGACACACAAATATTATGATGGATTTGTGCCAACTCCAAACGATTTTTCAGCAATTGATGAAGATGTTTTAGCGGCTTTGAAAGAATTTCCAGACAAAATTGGAAAATCTATTGAACGGTATCGTTTCAGAGAAGCATCTCAAGAAATGATGAATTTGGCAAGATTGGGAAACAAATATTTGGCGGATGAAGAACCCTGGAAAGTAATCAAAGTTGATGAAGAACGTGTCAAAACTATCCTCTATGTTGCTTTGCAAATTGTAGCTGGTTTGACAGTTGTTTCTGAACCCTTTTTGCCTTTTACATCCACCAAATTGAAAAACTTATTGAACATTGTTTTTTGCAAAAAAGACAAAGGAATTTCTTGGAATGATGTTGCTGAAAAAGAAGTGTTATTGCAACCAAATCATCAAATTGGACAAGCTGATTTGTTATTTTCAAAAATTGAAGATGATGCTATTGAAGCGCAATTGCAAAAATTAATTGCCACGAAAAAAGCCAATGAAAATGACCTGTCTAACGAACAGGCAGGTAATAAAACCGTAAATCCTCAAAAAGAAATTATTGAATTTGAAGATTTTACAAAATTAGATATCAGAATTGGGACTATTTTAGAAGCTGAAAAAGTTGCCAAAACCAAAAAATTATTGAAACTAAAAGTCGATGTTGGGTTGGACGTTAGAACTATTGTTTCTGGAATTGCTGAGAGTTTTTCGCCAAAAGAAATTATTGGACAGCAAGTTTCTGTGTTGGTAAATTTGGCGCCAAGAAATATCAAAGGAATTGAAAGTCAAGGAATGATTTTAATGACTGATACTGTTGATGGAAAATTGGCTTTTGTAGAGCCCTCTGAAAAAGTTGCAAACGGACAAGAAATAAGTTAATAATTATGACTAAAACAATTTTATGTTTCCTGATTTTTTTAGGAACAAGTAATCTTTTAAACTCACAACAAAGATTGGTTTCTTTTGAAAATGATTTAAAAAAATCGTCCTCAACTGTAAAAGATGTTATCCCAATTGTAAATGCTAAAAATGGTGATATTGCATATTTTATTGTTGATGCTAAAAATGTTTATGGATATAAATTAAACTCTGACTTTAAAGTTTTGGATAAAATGGTATCTGAAGAAAAAAGTAGAGAATATAAAACTTTAATTGGATCAAGTGTTTCAGAATCAAATTCTTATCGTGTTTTTTTAACAAATAAAAATGAAGATAAATTTTCTTCTGTAAGCTTTTCTTTTGAAAATAAAATTAGTTCTTCCAATGATTTTTTGATAAGTTCACAAGAATACTTTATACAAACTGCTGATTGGAACAATCAATTTTACTTAATAACTGGATCTAAATTAAACAATAAACTTTTTATATATACTTTTGATGACGATGGTTTTCCAAAAAGAAATTATATTGAAACTTCAGATTTAGAATTTATAAACAAAAAAGGGACAGACTATAATCTTTTATCAATTTTACTCAATGCTGGTTCAATCAAAAAAATTGAAGATAATACCCCAATATCTATAGAAATTGCATCAGAGGAAGTAAAAATGTTCTCAAGAGAAAATTATATTGTTTTTTCTATAGATATTAATAACGAGTTTAGCCAAATTCTTCAAATAGATTTAAAGACACTAAAAGCAACATCAAATAAATTCAAAAAAAGTATACTTGGAGGCAATTCCACAAAAACCAATTCTTTTCTAAATGGAGATATTCTTAGCAATATAGCAGTTAATAAAGAAAACTTATCCATTAATTTTTTAAATTTTACATCAGGAGAATTATTAAAAACTCTCACTTTAAATGTAAATGACTCTATTAGTTTTAAAAACACTCCTATTATTCAAGAAGGAGGAAGGTTTGAGGATTACAGAGAATTAGAAAAAACTAAACAGTTTTTTAGAAAGATTTCTAGTGGTAAAATTGGTGTGTCTTTTAGAAATTTTTATGATAAATTCCATGTTGTTATTGGAGGTTATGTAGAGCAAAATTCTGGTGGAGGAATGATGATGATGCCTTTTGGTGGACTTCCAATTGCCTCAATGGGTAATGTAACCGTATTTTTTAACCCAGCTCAATTAGCATTTAACTCAGCTACTAATAACAAAGCCACAAGAATTGAATGTTTATTTGATCAAGAATTTAATCATGTAAAAGGGATAATCGGAAAAAATGCTTTTGATAAAATGGAAGATTACATTACTGACAATCCTGGAGAAACAGTTTTTAAATATAAAAACTATTATATTAACGTTGATTATCAAATATTTTCAAAAGAAGTTATTTTTAGAAAATTTGAAGATTAGATTAGTTTAAATTTAAACCCATGTCAAAAAAACTAGCATTAATTGCATTTGTAGTCTCTTTAGGAGGATTTTTATTTGGTTTTGATGCTGGAATTATTTCTGGAGTCATGTCGTATGCAAGTCCAGAATTTCAATTAACAGAACTTCAAGAAGGTTGGGT
>NZ_JADWOV010000206.1 GCF_015767435.1 Polaribacter sp. BAL334 | reverse complement strand
CATGTCAAAAAAACTAGCATTAATTGCATTTGTAGTCTCTTTAGGAGGATTTTTATTTGGTTTTGATGCTGGAATTATTTCTGGAGTCATGTCGTATGCAAGTCCAGAATTTCAATTAACAGAACTTCAAGAAGGTTGGGTAGTGAGTTCGCCCTCTTTTGCAGCCATGATTGCCATGTTATTTTCTGGGAGATTGAGTGATATTTTTGGTAGAAAAAAAATCTTATTGATTGTGGCATTTTTATATGCTTTGTCTGCATTATTATCGGCAATTGCCAATTCTTATGAAATTTTATACATCGCAAGAATGATTGGTGGTTTGGCTTTTGGAGCAGCTTTAGTATTAGCGCCCATGTATATTGCCGAAATTTCTACTTCAAAAAATCGAGGAAAATTAGTAGCAATTCAGCAATTGAATATTGTTTTGGGATTTTTTGCAGCTTTTTTAAGCAATTACTTTTTCAACAAATACAACACTCCTGAAAGTTCTTTTTTAACCGATGAAAATGTTTGGAGGTACATGTTGGGTGTTGAATTGATTCCTGCAGTATTGTATTTTATCTTTCTATTTTTCGTTCCAAAGAGTCCAAGATGGTTGTTTTTAAAAGACAAACCTGAAGAAGCAAAATTGGTGCTCATCCAAATTCATGGAAAAATTACTGCGGAGGAAGAAATTGCTGCCATCGAAAAAAACGTGACAGACAATACGAATACATCAACAATAAATATCAAAGATCTCTTAAAACCAGGGTTGAAATTTTTGTTTTTAGTGGGTTTGGTCATCGGAATTTTGCAACAAATCACAGGAATTAATGCCGTTTATTTTTATGCCACTTCTATTTTCAAACAAACAGGAATTGGCACAGACGCTTCCTTTTCATCAGGCATTTTATTGAGTTCTGTTTCCGTCATTTTTACGATTATTTCTATGTATTTGATTGATAAAACTGGTAGAAGATCACTGTTATTAGTGGGCACTTTTGGCATTGCTTTTAGTTTGATTTTATGTGCTTACGGATTTCAAAAAGCCACCTATCAATTGACCACAGAAAAAATAAATTCTTTGACTTTTGAAGATGCTCCCAAATTGTTACCCATAGCAAATACTGTTTTTACGAACGATTTGGATTTTAAAAACGCAGCAAAATCATACTTAGGAAATAGGATATATCAAAAAAATGATGGTGCTATTTTGGAAGTTGCCACAAATATCAATGCAACCTTGGTTTTAGTTGGAATTTTAGGATTTATTGCTTGTTTTGCATTTTCATTGGGCCCTGTAATGTGGGTATTATTATCCGAAATTTACCCTATCAAATATCGTGGTTTGGCAATTGGCATTATCGCATTTATCAACTCTTTAATCAGTTCTTTGGTGCAATTGGTTTTCCCTTGGGAATTGTCAAATTTTGGAAATGCGTTGACCTTTTTTATCTTCGGATTTATCGCGTTGATTGGGTTTTTTGTGATGCTAAAAATCGTTCCAGAAACCAAAGGAAAATCGTTGGAAGAAATTGAAAGAGAGTTTGTGAAAAGTGGTTTTTAAATCTTTTCTTTAAAATAAACTTAATAATATCATCGTATTAGATGTACATATTATATCATCCCATAAAATACCCAACAGGTGAATATAATTTGATAAAATTAAATAGCTACGATCAAAAATAGCAACCAATATTTTTAAAACTTTGATGAAAAATTATTCATGCAAACCCTTACTTTTCAAATAGGTAAGAAGAACTATAAATAATATCAATATAAAATGAACAATTTGTTTTTGAACAAATACCCTTCCCGTTTTTGAAAAAGGATTGGGATTCTATGATCTTAATATTTTTGATTTTATTGAAAAAAATAAAAAACAACTATCATTTTGAAAATGAATTGATTGAGTTTTGAAATCATACTTATTGTGTGTAATGTATTGATAATGATCAAATTAAATTTTTTTTATCCGAAAAAAGATCAAATATTTGCTCAAAAATAATGGATGAACGTAACATTTGAAAAAGCAAAAAACACAACGATTGAATGGTTAACGCCACCTGAATTGGTAAAAATGTTAGGGGAATTTGATCTAGATCCTTGCACACCAATTTCTCCTCCTTTTGTGCATGCAACATCTAATTTTAATTTGAATGATGATGGTTTGACCAAAGAATGGTTTGGCAGAGTTTACATGAATCCTCCTTATGGAAGAGGAATGGAAAAATGGATAGAAAAATTAAAAATACACGGAAATGGAATTGCGTTAATTTTTGCAAGAACAGAAACAAAATGCTTTTTCAATCATATTTGGGAGGATGCTGATGCCATTTTATTTGTAAAAGGACGCATTAAATTTTATAATCTTCAAGGAAAACAAATGGGCACTCCTGGCGCACCAAGTATTTTTATCGCTTATGGAAGTGAAAATGCAATTGCTTTAAAGAATTCAGGAATTGCTGGAAAGTTTATCAAACTAAAGTAATTCATGTACGATAAATTCGGCAACATTAAATTCAGCATCGATAATCCAACTATTTTCTTTCAATAATTGAACAATGGCATCATCTTCATTCACTGCATGTTCAACAATACCTAATACTTGAAGATTTTCAACTTCAAATTCCCTGTTTGGCGCAAAAGTTTCTCCTTCTGGAGTGAGTATGATGTATTTTTTCATTTTTTTCTATAAGTTCCTCTGCTAACAAATTCGATCAAATCTTTATCTCTTAAAACTTGTAATTGTTGTCTTATTTTATCTTTGATAAATTGGTTATTTGGATATTTTGTTTTGAGTTTTTGCTCAAATTGATACATTTCATCAAGCGTAAAAGTATCTTTTTGAATCAAATCTACACAATTCATAATGTCTAAAATCCACCCTTTGGAAGCCCTATTTTTTGTGCGCAAAAACAACGTTTTATGGAACGTTTCTTTCACAGTTTCAGGAGCTATTGTCCTTCCGTTTTTTATCAAAAATACTTTTCCAGCGGTGGCAATTTTTGAAATATCAATATTGCAACCAATCCAACCTGCTCTTTTTGCAGTATCAGAAAGTGGATTTCTTTTGATGATAATTTCGGTAGTAAAAAATTGTTTTGGGATGATTAAAAAATTCTCAACAGACCATTGTTTTGAATAGGTTAAAAAGAAAAAATTCGGATTTTGATTGGAATTGATTCTTTCAATCATAGTGGCATAAGCTCCATCATTGATGGTTGTTGAAAATTTTCCGTTTTTGCTTTTCAATTCATATTCCTCTGAACACGTGTTACAATAAAAATCAGCAACAGGCCTATTATTTTCAAATTCATTCAAAGACAATTCGCCACAAGAAGGGCAATAGGAATTTTCTTTAACCCAATGTTCCGTTAAAACTCTCGCAATTTGGGAATTACTTGAATATCCAGTGGCTAATTTGGTGTTGAAATTTAAATTCATGCAATGTTTTCAAACCGCTAAAATACACAAAACAACTTTGTAATTCACAGTGTTAAACTGTTTTAAAATGCCATAGATATGTAACTTTTGTTGCATTTCATTTCAATTGTATATCGTAATTTTACGATTGAAAGAGTAAAAAAAATTTACTGCAACAATTCATTAGAAGAAGCCTTTTCGTCAATGCCGATTTAAATAAACAAAAAATGACCAAAGTAATTAAAGTTTTAGGAACAGGTTGTGCAAAATGCAAGTCAATGACGAGCGTTGTTCAAGAAGTAGTGTCAGAAAATAAAGTGGATGCTACCATCGAAAAAATTGAAGACATTATGGAAATTATGAAATTCAATGTCATGACAACTCCAGCTTTAGTGATAAATAACGTAGTTACCATCAAAGGAAGAGTGCCTTCAAAAGAGGAGGTTTTAGCATTGTTACATACATAAACAATGACCGATTTAAAAAATCAAAATTCGTTATTGTTTGAATACTAAATGAGGTGAAAAATAAATCATGTTCGATTGGATACAACATTTGGCAGATTGGCTCGTATATGAAGTCTTTAATGTAGAGAAAGGACAGCATTTGGCAGAAGCCTTGAATTTCTTTTTTTACGACACCACAAAGATTTTAATCTTACTTTTCGTAGTGATTTTTTTTATGGGAATTGTCAACAGTTATTTTCCCATAGACAGAGTCAAAAATTTTTTGTCACGAAATAAATTATATGGGTTAGAATACCTCTTGGCAAGCCTTTTTGGAGTAGTAACTCCTTTTTGTTCTTGTTCTTCAGTTCCTTTATTTATTGGTTTTGTAAGAGGTGGAATTCCATTGGGGGTAACCTTTGCTTTTTTGATTACTTCACCTTTAGTGAATGAAGTAGCAATTGGACTTTTTATTGGATTATTTGGATTAAAAACAACCATTATTTATGTCATTAGCGGTATTTTATTAGGAACCATTTCTGGGATGATTCTTCAAAAATTAAAACTTGAACGCTTTTTAACACCTTGGGTAAAAGAAGTTCTTGCAAATGCCCAAAGAGAACAAGATATTTTTAAAGCAGAAAAACAAACGCTCAAACAACGATTGCCCATTATTTGGGCAGAAGTACTATTTATTTTAAAAGGGATTATTCCGTATGTAATTATCGGAATTGCCATTGGCGGAATCATGCATGGATACATTCCAGAAGGTTTTTTTGAAAAATATATGGACAAAGACAACTTATTTGCAGTGCCAATTGCTACTATTTTGGCAGTTCCAATGTATTCAAATGCATCAGGAATTCTTCCTATAGTTCAAGTTTTGGTAGCAAAAGGAATTCCAATAGGGACAGCAATCGCTTTTATGATGGGCGTTGTTGGTTTGTCATTGCCAGAAGCGATGCTCCTAAAAAAAGTAATGACGTTAAAACTCATAGCCATCTTTTTTGGCGTGGTTACATGTTGCATCATCATTTCAGGGTATCTATTCAACTTAATTTTATGAATAACCTGAGTTCGATTTAATTTTTGTTGTAATTTACTGATAATTAATTTTATAGTCCCGAAATTTTAGAGCTTTGAGAAACTTTGTGCCTCCTTTGTGTAACTTAGTGTAATAGTCCCGAAATTTCGGGACACAAAATTCTCAAACCTGACTGCCGCAGGCAGGGAAGACACAAAAAACACAAAGTGGTATATTTTAAAAATTAATGCTTTTGTTATTCAATAATTTATATATTGAACTCACGTTAAATAGGTAGATAATTTGTTGGGTATAATTAAATTTTAAAGTGAAATTGCCACGAATTCACGAATTATTTATGAACTATGAATTCCAATTTTCATCAAAGATGAAAACAATTATGGTGATGAAATCCTTAAAATTGGTGAATTTGTGGCAAAAAATCTATTTTTTTTGAATAAAATAATTACACCCAAGAGTTTCTAAATAAAAATTCCATTAACCTCCAAATTATAGGATTCAATCGTATATTTTAATTTTGCTACAAGTTGAAATGAAATTTTTTTAAACTAAATAATCAAAAATTTCAACAGATTTCCCTCAGATTTTGTACATTGCATCAGTTCTTTTTTCTACTGAAAAATTCAAAAATGTGGGCAAACGTACACTACCCAAAGCCTACTATAAAGCATAGATAAGGCATACTTATAGCATAGGTATAGCGTACTTATAGCGTACCAAAGCCTAGGATTCTCCATATATAAGTGCATACAGAGTGCATGCAAATCCAATCATACCCCTATTTTGAGGTAATCAAAATCCATTTTTTCCCTGAAATACTGTCTTTGGTAATCGTAATATTGGCTCGTTCTCCCAAACTTTTTACAATGGAATCTAATGTTTTCAGAGGATAAAGTTGTTGTTGATACACTACAATTTTTTGATTGCGAGAAGCTTCCATTCTCAGAATGTCTTGCATTGTATGTTCTTGGATGCTTGCTGGAAGTTCAATACGTGTTATTTTATCATAATCGAATTGACTTGTTTTACAAGCTACAAAAATAAAAACACTGATGAGAAATATCTTTTTCATGCTTTAAATGTAGGCTTTTTAAAACAGAAATGCAACCCTTTTTTGAACAAAAAACGGCCTTTCAAACACTCTCAAATTGCTCATTTTAGTAACTTCTTTGCTTTTAGCAAAAATTTACATACCACTTCTCACTCAGATTTTATATATTTACTGATTAAACAATATAAAAAAGTGTTTTTATAACTGTTTGAGAATCAAAATTATGAACTTTTTTGGTGAGTAGTTTTTTGTTGATTGTTTTTAATTTGTTACCTAAAAACCATCAACCAAAAACCAACAACCATTCAAATATAAGAATTACATGGCATGTGGAAGTTGTGGAACAACCGTAAATGGGGTTCCTAGAGGTTGTAAAAGTAATGGAAATTGTGGCACAGGCACCTGTGGAAGTGGCAGCGAAAAATTAGCTGTTTTTGATTGGCTGTCAAACATGACATTGCCTAGTGGTCAAGAACGATTTGATATTTTTGAAGTACGTTTTAAAAACGGACGCAAGCATTTTTATAGAAACGCTGAAAATCTCACCATTTCTATGGGAGACGTGGTGGCTGTAGAAAGTTCGCCAGGGCATGATATTGGCGTAGTTTCTTTAGCAGGCGAATTGGTAAAAGTGCAAATGAAAAAAAGAAATATCACACTTGATAGCGATGAAATAAAGAAAATCTACCGAAAAGCAACTCAAAAAGACATTGATATTTGGCAAGCAGCCAGAGATAAAGAAGAAGAAACCCAACGCAAAGGAAGAGAAATTTTAGGGCGTTTAGGATTGCAAATGAAACTCTCTGATGTGGAATATCAAGGTGATGGAAACAAAGCAACGTTCTATTACACAGCAGAAACAAGGGTTGATTTTCGTCAATTGATTCGCGATTTGGCTAGCGCTTTTTCAGTACGTGTAGAAATGAAACAAGTGGGCGCAAGACAAGAAGCTGCCAGATTGGGTGGTGTGGGTTCTTGCGGACGAGAATTGTGTTGTTCCACTTGGTTGACCGATTTTAGAAAAGTAACCACTTCTGCAGCTCGTTATCAGCAATTGTCCTTAAATCCGCTAAAATTAGCAGGACAATGTGGCAAACTAAAATGCTGTTTGAACTTTGAATTAGACTCTTATTTAGATGCTTTAAAACCATTTCCGAAACAAGAATTGGTGTTGAAAACAGAAAAAGGAGAGGCTATTTTTGTGAAAATGGATATTTTCAAAAACTTTTTATGGTACACATACAAAGAAGAAAGTTCCAAATGGTTTCGTTTAACACTCGAACATGTATTGGAAATTATTGAGTTGAATAAAAATAATGAGAAATCTGCTTCATTAGAAGAATATGAATCAGAAGTTGAAATTCCAGTAAAAGTAAGTTTTGAAGATGCAGTTGGTGAAGATAGTTTAACACGTTTTGATGTGCCTATCAAAAGCAATAGAAGAAAAAAATCAAAAAAGAAATTTACGGAAGTTGCTGAAAAATCAACTGTTGAAAATCCTCAAAAACAAGGAAATCAACAAAGAAAACCACAAGCACAAAAACCACAGCAACAGCCCCAAAAACAAGCACAAAAACCAACGTCTGTTAACAATCAAGAAAATGTAAATCAGCCGAATGCAACTACTCAAAACACCAATAAAAAAAGGTACAACAACAGAAATAGAAAAAATAGGAAGCCTAAAAATGATTCCAATTCGCAATCATAAAAGCATTTTTGTAGCATTGTTTTTTGCAGTCTCTTTTTTCTCTTGTGATGATACTATTGAGTTCATACAATTTGAACCGATAGAAAATGCAGCTTGGGATACTTCCAAAAAAGTGACCTTTGATTTTAGCATTCAGGATACCATTTCACCCAAAAATTTGTTCATCCATGTAAGAAATACAGGGGATTATCCTTTTAGCAATATGTATGTCATCACTACATTAACGTTTCCTGATGAAACAAAAGTGATAGACACCTTGCACTATGAAATGGCAGATGCCACAGGGAAATTTCTGGGAAAAGGAATTGCAGATTCTAAGGAAAGTAAATTATTTTACAAAGAACAAAAAATATTCCCCAAAGCAGGAAATTATCGATTTCAAATTCGTCAAGCTATGAGACAAAATGGCGAAGTACAACCATTACAAAAACTAAATGGAATTCAAGATATTGGATTCAGTATTGAAAAAGTGAACTAACTATGAAAAAACAACAAACACAATTTAAAAAATACATCAAATGGTTTTGGAGACTCTTTATTGGAGGATTCGCTTTCGTTTTTTTACTATTCATCATTGCTGCTTTGGGCGGCTTTGGTCCTTTGCCTTCGTTTCAGGATTTGGAAAATCCGCAGTCTAATTTGGCTACTGAAGTCATTTCTGCTGATGGTGTAACCATAGGAAAATATGCGAAAGAAAATAGAACACCCATCAAATTCAAAGATTTACCTGAAAACTTAGTGCATGCATTGATTGCAACAGAAGATGAACGTTTTTACGAGCATTCAGGAATTGATTTTAAGGGGACTGCAAGAGCTGTTGTAAAACTAGGAAGTGGAGGTGGAGCAAGTACCATTACACAACAGTTGGCTAAAAATCTGTTTACCAAAAACGCATCAAGCAACAAAGTAAAACGTGTGTTGCAAAAGTTGAAAGAATGGGTTGTGGCCATCAAACTAGAAAGGCAATATACTAAGGAAGAAATCATTGCCATGTATTTGAACACGCAAGATTTTATTTTCAATGCAGTTGGAATTCGCTCTGCTTCACGAATTTACTTCGGAAAAGAAGCAAAAGAGTTGGATGTGCAAGAAGCTGCCATTCTTGTTGCCATGCTCAAAAATCCAAGACAATACAATCCCAATAGAAAAATTTCTAGAGAAAAATCCTTAGAAAGACGCAATGTGGTGTTTAGTCAAATGGAAAAAAACGGTTTTCTTACAGAAGAACAAAAAGATTCTCTACAAAAATTGCCTCTTAAAATCAATTTCACTCCAGAAAGTCACAGTGATGGATATGCCACGTATTTTAGATCGCATTTGCAAAAAGTAATGCGTGATTGGGTAAAAAACAATCCAAAACCGGATGGTGAGTATTATGATATTTTCAAAGACGGATTAAAAATCTATGTAACAATTGATTCTCGAATTCAAAAATACGCTGAAGAAGCCGTAAAAGAACACATGGCAAACTTGCAATCATACTTTTTTGAAGAACAGAAAAGAAATAAAAATGCACCTTTTTATGATATTGATAAAGATCAAATGAATTCGATTTTAGAACGTGCCAAAAGAAATTCGGACAGGTATTATCGCCTAAAAGAAGCAGGAGTCTCTAAAAAAGAAATTGATAAAATTTTCAATACAAAAACGGACATGAGTGTTTTTTCTTGGAAAGGAAACATTGATACTATCATGTCTCCAAATGATTCTATCAAATATTATAAGTTTTTCTTACGCACAGGATTGGTTTCAATTGAACCACAATCTGGTCACATCAAGGCTTGGGTGGGTGGAATTGATAACAAACATTTTAGTTATGATGCCGTTTCGCAACAAAAAAGACAAGTTGGTTCTACCTTCAAACCTTTTGTATACGCAACAGCCATCAATCAATTAAGTATGTCTCCTTGTGAAGAACTTCCCAATATCAGGTACACCATTCCTACAGGAAAATATGGATTGATTCAAGATTGGACACCCGAGAATTCTGATAATAAATACGGAGGAATGTTGACCATCAAAGAAGCTTTGGCAGGTTCTGTAAACACCATTTCAGCACGTTTAATTGACATGGTTGACCCAGAAAATGTGGTAAGATTGGCAAAAGCAGCAGGTATTGAAACGCCCATCAAACCTATGCCATCCATAGCGTTAGGTGCAGTTGATTTGTCTCTGCTAGAAATGACAAGTGCTTATAGCACTTTTGCCAACAAAGGGTTGCGAGTGGAACCTATGATTATTACTAGAATTGAAGATAAAAACGGAAAAGTTCTCAAAGATTTTACACCAAAATCGCAAGAGGTTTTGAGCGAAGAATCAGCCTATGTGATCATTGATTTGTTAAAAGGAGTAACCAATGCAGGTTCAGGAATTCGTTTGCGTTCCAATTATACTTCTGCAGGAAAAGTTGCCACAGGTTTTCCATATAGTTTTACCAATCCAATTGCAGGAAAAACAGGAACTACGCAAAACCAATCTGATGGATGGTTTATGGGAATGGTGCCTAATTTGGTAACGGGAGTTTGGACAGGTGGTGAAGACAGAGCAACGCATTTTAGAGGAATTTTAAAAGGTCAAGGAGCCACCATGGCTTTACCATCTTGGGCAATTTTCATGAGGAAATGCTATGCAGACAAAACGTTAAATATCAGTAAAGATGATTTCGAAAGACCTGAAAATGTAACAATCAATCTCAATTGTAGTGGCACTTCAGAAAATACGTTGAACGAAATTCGAGGTGGAGATACTGATTTTTAATAGTGAATAAAGAGAAAAGAATAAAGAGTAAAGAATTTAGTTAGAAACCAACAACCAACAATCATGATTAACAAAAAAGTAAACAACTTAGAAGAAGCACTCAAGGGAGTTGAAGACGGAATGACGCTGATGTTAGGTGGATTTGGATTGTGTGGCATTCCTGAAAACGCTATTTCCGAACTTGTCAAAAGAAATTTAAAGGAACTCACTTGTATTTCAAACAATGCTGGAGTGGATGATTTTGGATTGGGATTGTTATTACAAAAAAAGCAAATCAAAAAAATGATTTCTTCTTATGTAGGGGAAAATCAAGAATTTGAACGTCAAATGTTGTCTGGAGAATTGGAAGTTGAGTTAACTCCACAAGGAACTTTGGCTGAAAAATGCAGGGCAGCACAAGCTGGGTTTCCTGCTTTTTATACGCCTGCAGGCTATGGAACAGAAGTCGCTGAAGGCAAAGAAACCAGAGAATTTGACGGTAAAATGTATGTGTTAGAACCTGCTTTTAAGGCTGATTTTGCATTTGTAAAAGCTTGGAAAGGAGATGCTGCTGGGAATTTAATTTTCAAAGGAACAGCCAGAAATTTCAACGCCAATATGTGTGGTGCTGCAACAATTACAGTAGCTGAAGTGGAGGAATTGGTGCCTGTTGGCGAATTAGACCCAAACAACATTCATATTCCAGGAATTTTTGTACAACGAATTTTTCAAGGAAGTAATTATGAAAAGCGAATTGAACAGAGAACTGTAAGACAAAAACAATAGTTATGGCTTTAGACAAAAACGGAATAGCAAAAAGAATTGCACAAGAAGTTCAAAACGGATACTATGTAAATCTCGGAATTGGTATTCCAACCTTGGTAGCAAATTATGTGCGTGAAGATATTGAAGTAGAATTTCAATCAGAAAATGGTGTTTTAGGAATGGGACCTTTTCCTTTTGAAGGGGAAGAAGATGCAGATATTATCAATGCTGGTAAACAAACCATCACTACAATGCCTGGTGCCAGTTTTTTTGATTCGGCAACCAGTTTTTCCATGATTCGTGGAAAACATGTACATCTGACAATTTTGGGAGCTATGGAAGTTTCTCAAAATGGAGATATTGCCAATTGGAAAATTCCTGGAAAAATGGTGAAAGGAATGGGAGGTGCTATGGATTTGGTGGCTTCTGCAGAAAACATCATTGTAGCCATGATGCACACTAATAAAGAAGGCGAATCCAAAATTTTAAAACAATGCACATTGCCACTAACAGGTGTTGGATGTGTAAAAAAAGTAGTGACCAATTTGGCAGTTTTAGAAGTGAAAAACAACGCTTTTTACTTACTAGAAAGAGCTCCTGGGGTTTCTGTAGAAGAAATTCAAAATGCTACTGAAGGTACTTTAATTGTGGAGGGTGAAGTTCCTGAGATGGCTATTTAAAACAAGTACTTATTATTAAAAAAATGATAATGAATCTTTTTAAAAAAACATATTGGTTAATCAATCCTATTTTAATGGTAGTTTTTATGATTATTTTAGAAAAGGTTTTAGATATAAAAGAAATTTGGATAAGCACTGCAATTGCAGTTTTGTTAGCATATATGTTATCTCCCAAAATAGAATTGATTGAAAAACAACATGGTTCTAAAGAACAAATTACATGGTTGTTTTTTAAAAAAGGAATTAAAAATTAATTTTTAACAATCAATTTCTCAATCTATTCTAGTCAAATTACATTTAATTCCTTAATTGATTCATAAAATTTTGATTAATGAATCAAATATTGTTAATATTGCTTTTCCAAAAAAACAACAGTACTATTATTGTGTAAATAATACGTAAAGAGTATATCAAATCGTTGTTTTTCAAATAAATAAGGAATAATAAAATTCAGAAATCTGCGTTTTCTATTTTCGGAAAACCAAAAAAACTTTATTGATGAAAATCATATCATACAACGTAAACGGAATCAGAGCTGCTATCAACAAAGGATTTATCCAATGGTTACAAGCCGCAAATCCAGATGTGATTTGCATTCAAGAAACGAAAGCGCATCAAGAACAATTAACGGTTTCTGAATTTGAAATTGCGGGATATCCTTATCACTATTGGTTTTCTGCACAGAAAAAAGGCTATTCTTCCGTTGCTATTTTTTGTAAAGAAAAACCCAACAATGTAGTCTATGGAACAGGCATTGAATCTATTGATGTAGAAGGTAGAAATTTACGAGTAGATTTTGACCAAGTTTCTATTATGAGTTTGTACCTTCCCTCAGGAACCAATGATGACAGATTGGGGTTCAAGTTCAAGTATATGGATGAATTTTTGGAGTACATCAATCAATTAAAAAAAGAAATTCCAAACTTAATTATTTGTGGTGATTACAATATTTGTCACGAAGAAATTGACATTCACAACCCAAAAATGAAAGATGTTTCAGGTTTTTTACCTGAAGAACGAAAATGGATGGGTGAATTTATAAATAACGGATTTATTGATAGTTATCGCTATTTAAATCCAGATAAACAAGAATATTCTTGGTGGAGTTACAGAGCTAATGCTCGCGCAAACAACAAAGGTTGGCGCTTGGATTATGCCATGGTTGCTGCTCCATTAAAAAATCATATTTCAAGGGCATATATTTTGTCAGAAGCAAAACATTCTGATCATTGTCCAATAGCACTTGAATTAAAATTTTAATGATTATGAACAGATTTTTACTACTCCTTTTCTTCTCTTTTTCCCTTTTTTCACAGACAAAGTTAGACAGCATTTCCATAAAAAAAGACTCATTAAAAGTATATAAAAACAAGCCTTTTTTTTCTGATAAAGATTTAAGAAAAATAGATAGTTTATTGGTTCAACAAGCTTTTAGTTCATCTTTTATAGATACGTTAGACTTTGTAATGAATGACAAAGACATCGAAAATAATACAGTTGTTGCGTTGACAACTGACGTTTTGAAAGCCAGACTTTTTCAGTTAAATCAAAATACACCCTTCAATTTAGCCTACAATCCAGCGTTGGAAAAAGTAATCAATAGTTATTTGGTACAAAGAAGAAAGCAATTCCCAGAATTGATGTCGAGAGCAAAATATTATTTCCCAATGTTTGAAAAATACTTGGATAAATATGATATTCCATTGGAAATGAAATACTTGGCTGTAGTTGAATCCGCATTAATACCCAATATCAAATCACATGCAGGCGCAACAGGTTTATGGCAATTTATGTTTGGAACAGGAAAATTATACGATTTAAAAGTAAGTTCGTATGTGGATGAACGTCAAGATCCTGTAAAATCAACCATTGCAGCTTGCGAATATTTGAGTAGATTATTCAAAGTATTTGGTGATTGGGATTTGGCGTTAGCAGCTTATAATTCTGGTCCAGGAAATGTTTTGAAAGCTATCAAACGTTCTGGAGGACAAAAAAATTATTGGAATATTCGCCAATTTCTACCAAGAGAAACAGCAAGTTATGTGCCTGCTTTTTATGCTACCATGTATATTTTTGAATATGCAGAAGAGCATCAAATATATCCAAATATGCCAAGATATTTTGATTTTGAAACAGATACAGTTCAGGTAAAAAGAACGATTGGTTTTGATCAAATTTCTGAAATTATTGGTTTAGAGCAAGAGGTTTTAACCTTTTTAAATCCTGCATACAAACTCGATGTAATTCCTTTTGTAGAAAATAGAAATTATTCTTTGCGATTACCAAAACACAAAATCATTGATTTTTTAGACAAAGAACATGAAATTTATGCACTCGCAGATTTAGACGATTCTAAAAGAGAAAAGCCATTACCAGAGAATTTTGCAATGGACAAAAGCATCCGTTATAAAGTAAAAAGTGGTGACAACTTAGGTAAAATTGCCACAAAATTTGGTGTTAGAGTCAGCGATTTGAAAAGTTGGAATAAGTTAAAAACAAGCAATATTGATGTAGGACAAAGGCTCAATATCTTTCCTAAAAAAAATGGTGAAGTAGCAAAAGTAACAACTAAAAAACCAGAAAGAAGTACTTTTATCGTACCTGAAAATGCAAAATACGATGTGTATGAAGTGAAAGAAGGAGATTCACTTTGGATTATATCAAAAAAATTTGATAAAATTTCTATTGATGATTTGAAAAAGTGGAACAATATTTGGGATGAAAATAAATTGAAACCGGGTATGAAACTCAAAATTCTTAAAAGCTAACTTTATGAAAAATTTTCTTTTTATTGCAATTACTTCCATTTTATTAGTCTCTTGTAAAGGAAATGACAAATATGTTTTAAAAGATTCTATTGGAAGTCTCAACAAAGTAATGGTTGTTGCAAAAGTAAGTGACTGGACAGGAGATATTGGTCAAGAAATCAGAACTTCTTTTGGCGAACTCATGGTAGGTTTGCCACAACCTGAACCCATTTTAACACTTTCGCAAGTGGCTCCAAGTGGTTTTTCGGCAATGATGAAAGCACATAGAAATTTACTAATCATTTCAGAATCAGATAATGAAGGGTTTTCAGTCAAAAAAAATGTTTTTGCACAACCTCAAACCATAGTGTACGTTCAAGGAAAAAATGATGAAACTATCATCAAATTGCTTCAAAAACATAAAAATGATATCAAAGAAATTTTTATTGATGCAGATATCAAGTTTACTCAAAGAATTTTTGAAAAAGATAAATTGGCAGAAGACCAATTTAAAACCATCAAAAATTTAGGAATTTCGTTAACCATTCCCACCACTTTTAAATTAGTTGATGATACTGGCGAATTTTTGTGGCTGCGTCAGCATTTGTTAAGTGGTATTGCAAAAACGGGAAGTAATAATATTTTAGTGTATGCGATTCCATTAGAAAATGAAGAAACTGTTGGCGAAAATATAGTGGCTGTAAGAGATAGTATTGGCAAAAAATACATTCCAGGTTCTTTTGAAGGAATGTATATGATCACAGAAGAAGCCTACACTCCTTTTACTTTTGATGCCACAATTGATGGAAAAAAAGCCTTTGAAACTCGTGGAAAATGGGAAGTTAAAAATGATTTTATGGCGGGTCCATTTTTAAATTATTCTATTATTGATAAAAAAAATAATAGAGTCCTAGTTTTTGAAGGATTTACATATGCACCATCAGTAAATAAAAGAGCTTTTGTTTTTGAATTAGAAGCCATTGCAAAATCAATGAAAATAAACTAAAAAATGGCAAACCTTATTTTAAAAATCTGAAACTTACTTTCAGATTATTTTTTGCAATATATTTAAAATCAGAAGTTTATTTTTATATTTGAGCATCAATCAAAAACTTTTTTATCATGGAAATGAACTTTTTAATTTTTTTCTTAGCGGCATTAGTACCCACATTCACAGGTTTTATCTGGTATGGTCCTTTATTTGGAAATGCTTGGATGAAGGAATTAGGATTTACCAAAGAATCTTTAGAAGGAGGCAATATGTTTGTAATTTTAGGATTATGTTATGTATTTAGTCTATTTATTGCCGTTTTTTTAATGCCAGCAACAATCCATCAGATGGGAGTGTATTCTACATTAGCAGGGGAACCTGGTTTTGCAACAGAAACAGGAGACGCTTTTGCGTATTTCCAAGAATTTTTAGCCAATTATGGTGATCGTTTCCGAACTTTTAAACATGGTGCATTTCATGGTACTTTATCAGGAATATTTTTGGCTCTGCCATTACTTGCAATCAATGCACTTTTTGAAAGAAAAAGTTTCAAATATGTTGCGATTCATGCTGGTTATTGGATTGTAACTTTAGCAATTATGGGTGGAATTATTTGTCAATTTGGAATGTAATAGTTGAATTATCTGTAAAAAAAAAGTCCCAGAATTTCTGGGACTTTTTTTTTATTGAATTAGCATTAGTAACCAATTTTATCACGAACTCTTTTCAATACTTCATTGGCAACAATGGTTGCTTTTTGAGCACCCATGGCAAGTGCTTCATCTATTTCGTTTGTATGAGTTATAAAATGATGGTAACGTTCTCTTATCGTTGAAAACTCACTGACAATCAATTCATACAATGCTTGTTTTGCATGACCATAACCATAATTTCCACCTTCATAATTGGCTTTCATTTCTTGAACTTGTGCTTCAGAAGCCAATAATTTATACAAAGTGAAAATGGTGTCAGTTTCCGTATTTTTTGGTTCTTCTAAAGGAGTACTATCAGTTTGTATGGACATAATTTGCTTGCGCAATTGTTTGTCATTCAAAAAAATATTGATGGTATTTTCTCTTGATTTACTCATTTTTTCACCATCAGTTCCTGGAACTAATTTGGTGTCATCTTGAATTTTTGCCTCAGGAATCACCAAAGTTTCACCAATCAAATTATTGAATCTACTCGCTACATCACGTGTCATTTCAAGATGTTGTAGTTGGTCTTTTCCAACAGGAACAATTTCTGCATCATACAATAAAATGTCAGCTGCCATCAACATTGGATAGGTAAATAATCCTGAATTTACATCTGCCAATCTATCAGCTTTGTCTTTAAAACTATGCGCTAACGTTAATCGTTGATAAGGAAAAAAACAACTCAAATACCAAGAAAGTTCGGTTACTTGAGGAATATCACTTTGTCTGTAAAAAACGGTTTTGTTGATGTCTAAACCACAAGCCAACCAAGTAGCAGCAGTACTATATGTATTTTCTCTTAGCTGTTTTCCATCTTTAATTTGCGTTAAAGAATGCATATCCGCAATGAATAAAAACGATTCATTTTTAGGGTCGTTTGCCATTTTTATAGCTGGTAAAATGGCGCCTAATAAATTCCCCAAATGAGGTGTTCCTGTACTTTGTACTCCCGTTAAAATTCTTGACATATAGTTGTTTTAAACTTTTTTTTGATGCTTCAAAAAAATGTGTCCGCAAAAATAAGGTTTTGTTTCAAAAAATCAATCAAACAATAAAATATTAGTATTTTTGGTACGTATGAAATTTTTAAGAATTCCGTTTTTATTTCTCTGGAGAATGTGGTTTTACATTCTATTATTGATGACAATTTTGGCAATGATTCCATTTTTGCTACTCCTTACTTCAGATGAAAAATACTATGCAACTTTTTGGAAAATGGTGCGTATTTGGGCTAAAATTTTGGTGTATGGAATGGGTTTTCGTTTGAAGGTCATTGCAGATCAACACATTGAAAAAAATAAGAGTTACTTATTTTGTCCCAATCATTCTTCCTTATTAGATGCTTTTATTTTAATTATCTTAAGTAAAAATCCTATTGTTTTTATTGGGAAACAAGAGTTTGTTAAGATTCCAATATTTGGATTTTTTTACAAAAGAGTGGTTATTATGGTGGATAGAAGCAGTTATGAAAGTAGAAAAAATGTATATGATCAAGCCAAAAATCGCTTGAAAAATGGCGTAAGTTTAGGCATTTTTCCTGAAGGATTAGTGCCAACTGAAAATATAATATTGGCACCATTTAAAAATGGCGCCTTTAGCTTGGCAATTGAATTTCAAATTCCCATTGTTCCACAAGTTTATTATGACGGAAAACGATTATTTTCATGGAATTTCTGGAAAGGTGGCCCTGGAACTATTAGAGTGCATCAACACAAATTTATTGAAACATCCCAATTGAAAACACATGATGTTGAATCATTGAAACAGCAAACATTTCAGCTGATTTACAATGATTTAGTGAGTGATGAAAAATATATGAATGACACAAGCAGACCTAATAATGACAAAGAATTTAAATCACCATTATCCTGAAAAAGAAGAAAAACTAAACATTATTTCTCACGGTTTTGGCTTGGTATTGAGTGTTATTGCATTTCCTTTTTTACTTTTAAAATCTCAAGAATTTGATGGTTTTTGGAAACCCATTAGTTTTGTGATTTATGGATTGAGCATGCTAATTTTATATGCAGCCTCTACATTTTATCATGCTGCAAAAAATCCTACACGAAGACGAAGACTCAATATTTTTGATCACGCAGCCATTTATATGTTAATTGCAGGGAGCTATTCACCTTTTTGTTTGGTGGGTTTGGATTCAAAGTTAGGATGGTATATGTTTGTTTTTGTATGGATTTTTGCATTGGTAGGCGTAATTTTAAAACTCTTTTTTACAGGAAGATTTGACAAAATTTCAACAGCCATGTATCTGTTAATGGGATGGCAAGTGATGATTTTTATACAACCTTTGATGCAACAATTAAGTGCAGAAAATTTTCAGTATTTGGTTGCTGGAGGTATTTTTTATTCAGTGGGAGCTATTTTGTATTCCATCAAAAAGATTCCCTACAATCATGCTATTTTTCATGTTTTTGTATTGTTGGGAAGTTTTAGCCATTTTTTAGCGATTTATAATTTGTAAAAAGTGGAGGTTTATCTCCAAGTAGAAAAAGGAAATTTACTCAAATAAGAATTGTAATATTTGGCATTTCCTGTCACTTCTTCACCCAACCAAGTGGGTTTTTCAAATGCTTCGTTTTCTGAATTTAACTCAATTTCAGCAATGAATAAGCCTTTATTTGCTCCAAAAAATTCATCAATTTCAAAAATATGAGTTCCAAATTCTACTAAAAATCTCGTTTTTTCGATGATATTTGGTTCGCAAATGGTTAATAATTGAGCTGCTTCTTCTTGCCCAATTTCTTTTTCCCATTCAAAACGGGTAGTTCCAGAAGCGTTAGACACTCCTTTTACTGTGATAAATCCTTGATGATCAGAAATCCGAATCCGAACAGTTCTGTTTTTATCCGAATTTAAATAGCCTTGTTTTATGATTTTTTCTTGGAATGACTCTTTTTTAAAAGCATCATTTTTTATTAAAAATTTGCGTTCTATTTCTAAACTCATAAATTCTTTTTGATTGTTACACGAATATACCCGTTTTTATCGTTATTTTATAATATTTAAATATCTTTGATTTTCTGAATAATCTTATGAAAAACATCCTTATTCTATCACTTTTTTTGTTTTCAACAAGTGTATTTTCTCAAGTGGATTACAGTGATTCTTGGGAGGATTTCTACTCATATAACAATGTAAAAGACTTTATAAAAGTCAATAATCAAATTTTTGCATTGGTTGACAATGCTGTTTTTACGTTTGATGAAACTACTTCCGAAACTAAAAAAATCTCATCAATTCAAGGATTGTCAGGCGAAGTTACTTCTGCAATTTATTACAGTGAAGCTTTTAAAAGAGTTGTAATTGGTTACGAAAATGGCTTGATTGAAGTAATTGATGAAGATAATTCCATAACAATATCATCAGATTTAGCGAATTTTAATCAATCAGGAGAAAAAAGAGTAAATCATATTTCGGGTTTTGGGAATACACTTTATGTATCAACTCCATTTGCAATTGTAGAATATGATATTGAAAAACTAGAATTCGGAGACACGTTTTTTATTGGAAATAATTCTTCTTCATTGCGAATTAACGAAACCACCATTTTTAATAACACCATTTTTGCAGCAACTGAACTTGGAATATTTACGGCGGATGTTACAAATAATTTGTTGATTGATTTTAACAATTGGCAACAACAATTTCCAGGACGAAATTTTACGCATATTTTGCAATTCAATAATCAACTTTATGTCACTGAAAATTCAAAATTATTGCAGTTGAATGGTACAAATTTGAATGAAATCAGGGATTATTTTCAGCCGATTTTAGGATTAAAATCCTCCAATTCTCAACTGGCAATTTCGTTGCAAAAAAATGCTAGCATTTTAAATTCATCAATGAATGAAGTGACTAATTTTGGCATTACATCTGATTTTGATTTTACACTTTCCAATGCTTTTTTTGAAAACAATATCATTTATTTGGCTACTCAAGAATTTGGTATTTTAAAAACCACACTTGGTCAACCAACAATTTACCAAGAAATTCATCCTGAAGGGCCTCTATCAAATGAAGTTTTTTCAATTGATGCTGAAAACAACCATCTTTGGGTTGTTTTTGGAGGGTATGATGGTACATATACACCCATTCAAAGACGAAGAGGATTTAGTCATTTCAATGGAGAAAACTGGATAAACACCCCTTTCAATCCTAGCTTGCCTTTCATTGATTTGAATTATGTTTCCATTGATCCAAATGCTGAAAATAGAGTTTTTATAAGCTCTTTTGGTGATACCAGAGAAGTGAATTCCGTTTCAACAGGTGGTTTATTGGTGGTTGAAAATGACGAAATAAAAACTTTTTACAATCATTTGAATAGTACTTTGGAAGATATTGTGCCCAATGATCCTTCAAGAGTGACTATAAGAATTAGTGGAACTGCCTTTGATCGACAAGGAAATTTATGGGTAAACAGTATCAGCAACAGTCAGAAAGTTAAAAAATTATCTACTACTGGTGTTTGGAGTAGTTTTGACATAAGTTCATTAAAAACGGTTGATGCCCTGGGATTATCAGAAATTGTTGTCGATAGAAGTAACAATGTTTGGATGGGGACAAGAAGAAATGGCTTGTATGTTTTTAATGAAAATGGCAATCGAAAAGCAAGACTCATTGCAACACCAAATCAAGGGAATTTACCAGACACAGATGTTTTGACAGTTGCTGCTGATAATAGCAGCAGAATTTGGATTGGAACTAGAAATGGTTTGGTGGTTTTTAGAGGAACTTCTTCTGTTTTTGAATCAACGGTTTTAAATGCGCAACCAGTTATTATTGAAGAAAACAATGTTGGAGAACGTTTGTTAGGTGATCAAAGAGTAAATTCTATTGAAATTGATGGCGCAGATAACAAATGGTTTGGCACTGATAGTGGAGGTGTTTTATATACAAATCCTTCTGGACAAAGAACTTTGGCGAATTTTAGCACTCAAAATTCTCCATTACCTTCCAATAGAATTTTAAAAATCAGAGTAGATGATAGCTCTGGAAAAGTATTTTTTGCCACAGATAGAGGTATTGTTGCTTATAATAGTAAAGTAGCGCCTTTTGGGGAAGAATTAGGAGAAGTGTATGCCTATCCAAATCCAGCTTTAAAAAACCACGAAACGGTTACCATTACAGGTAGAAATGGTACAAGTTTGCCAAGAGGAACCAATGTAAAAATTTTGGATGTTGCTGGCAATTTGGTATATGAAACCAATGTCGTTGAAGGGCAAGAAGTACAAGGAGGAAAAGTAGTTTGGAACAAAAAAAACTTAGCAGGAAATAGAGTTGCTTCTGGGGTTTATGTGGTTTTATTGTCTGCTGATGATGGTTCTCAAACAGCAGTTACTAAAATTGCGATTGTCAATTAATGCCTATAATTTCTACAAATGCGATTGTTCTGAGTTCACTAAAATTTGGTGATACCAGCCTAATTGTAAAGTGTTTTACGCAACAAGAAGGATTGAAATCATACCTAGTAAGAGGTGTTTTAAAATCCAAAAAAGGCGGATTAAAAGTAGCGTATTTTCAACCCTTAACACAATTGAAAATAGTTGCCAATCACAATACCAAAGGTACTTTGCATACCATCAAAGAAATTCAAGTTTATAATTCGTATCAATCTATTTATCAAGATGTTGTAAAGCAATCTATTGCTTTTTTTTTATCAGAAGTGGTGTCAAATGTGATTCAGGAAGAAGAGGCAAATGACGCTTTGTACGAATTTTTAGAAACTTCTTTTACTTGGCTGGATTCTCGTGAAAAAATAGCCAATTTTCATTTGGTTTTTTTACTGAATTTAACCAGCTTTTTAGGATTTTATCCAGACACATCAGATAGGGAAAAACAAGGATTTCACTTATTAGATGGATTTTTTACAGATCCTAGCTATGATAAAAATGTGATTTCAGGAAATGAATGTGTTCAGTTTAAAAAATTATTGGAAACGAATTTTGAAAATTTAGAAAGTCTCACATTCACGAAATCAGAAAGACAAATGGTTTTGCAAACGCTGATTACGTATTATAAATTGCATGTAGATAGTTTTAGAAATCCAAAATCACTGGATGTTTTAGAGGCGGTTTTTCGTTGAAAATTAGTCTGATTTAACTACGAAACCACTTTCAATCCAAATAATGGATGCAATCAACGTTGTGATAAAAAACAATCGCCAAAAAGTAGCAGGTTCTTTAAAAACATATATTCCAATCAAAACGGTGCCAACTGCGCCAATTCCAGTCCAAACTGCATATCCTGTTCCAATTGGAATACTTTGAGTTGCTTTCACAAGAAGCACCATGCTAATTCCCAAACAAATCAAAAACCCAACATACCAATAAACGGTTTCTACACCTGAACTTTCTTTGGCTTTTCCCAAACAAAAGGCAAATGCTACTTCAAAAAGTCCAGCAATGATGAGTATAATCCAATTCATTTTCCCTTAAATTCTTTTTTATTTTTTCGGTCGCATCAAACCTTCTTGTGCAAAAGACGCAATGAGTTTTCCATCTCTGGTAAAAATATTGCCTCTTACAAATCCTCTAGTGCCAAAAACATTGGGAGATTCTGCTGAAAAAAACATCCAATCATCAAAATCAAAATCCCTAAAAAACCACATAGAATGGTCTAAACTGGCAGTTTGTGTATTGCCAAAATGGTATTTTTTTGCGTTTGGATTAAAAGCAGCATTCAGCACATTATAATCAGAAATATAGGTCAAAATTTGATGTTTTTTCTGAATACTCATGCTAGGAATTTCACCTTTCAGTTTGAACCAAATCTCAACTTTTGGTGGTAAATTTTCAGATTCAAATGGATTTTGAACGTGAACTGGTTTAAAATCTATAGGACGTTCTGCGCTTAGAAATGATTTAGTTGATGCTGGTAAAAAATCGCCAAATTGCGCGAACATTTCGTCCCAACTCAACAATTCTTCTGGCTGCTTTTCTGGTTGAATCATTTCAATTTGATGTTCAAAACCTTCCTCTTTTTGATGAAATGATGCAGCCATGATAAAGATGGTTTTGTCATGTTGCGTTGCTGTAATTCGCCTTGTTGAAAAACTGCCTCCATTTCTCATTTCAGTTACATGATATTGAATATCAGTAGTTAAATCGCCCGCTTCTAAAAAATAAGCGTGTAATGAATGCAAAAATCGATTTGTAGGAATGGTTCTATACCCTGCATTTACAGCCTGTGCCAATACTTGTCCTCCAAAAACGATAGCACTTCCAATAGTGACACTTTTTCCACTGAAAGTATTGTTTTCTAAATCATCTAAATGCAAAAGGTCAATCAATTCTTTCGTGTTTTTCATACGTTTTGTAAGTCTTTAAATGGAAATTTTTGCTGAAATGCTGTTGGTTGAACTCGTTGCAAAAATAAGTGTAAAATTCGGTTTGTGATTCTTTTTTTATGTCGAAAATAGATGGTTAAATCTTGTGGAATGGCACCCACTGAACTTTTAATTTCGCTTGCTGTTCGTCCAAAATTAAGAATCGTTATATTTTTATCAATGCCAATTTTGATATAATCATACAACATTCTTTGATAAATGGCATATTGTTTATTCAACAAATAATCAATGCCTACAAAATGTGCATCTAAAGAATGATTTGCAATCATTCCTGATAAAAACCCCACCATTTTATCCTCTTTCCAATACGATTGAATAAGATAATTTTCGCCAAAAGCACGTTTCAAATCTTTGTAGGTTTCCACATTGAAATTTGCTAAATTAAAACCTGCATTTGAACTTACTTTTTGATATAAATCCTTCATTTTCAGCAATTGTTCTTCGCAATTTTCTGAGGTAATTGGCACCGTTTTTAAGTCAGCACTTTGTTGCAACGCTTTTTTTGCTTTTACTCGAAATTTGGTTTTTAAAGCAGCTAAATAATCGTCAAAATTTTTCCAATTCGGATTGATTCTGAGCACCATATTGGGTTCTACAGAAAATTGTTTGAATTGATATTCTTTAAATACCGAGGTGATTGCAAGAGATTCATTTTTAAAATCTTTGCACAAAATGGCATCAATCTTTAGTTGATTTTGAGTAGTTGTAAACTGCAATATTGCTTTTGAAAATGCTTTCAGAACTGCTCTTTTATCGAAAGAATCTTTTATGAAAAATCCATGTTCACCACTCACAAAAGCATTTCCAACAATCAAAATTTTCAAAGGTCTACTTGAAGGAAAAAACGGAATTTTAGAGGCTATTTTTTGAATTTTTTTGATGAAAAGTTCAAAATTATTTTTAATACTATTGATTTCAAAATCAATGATTTGAAATGTAAAAAATGCACAAGCTTTGTGATGAATATCAAATAAAATGTGATAATAAAACTGAATTTCAGGATGATTTTTCTCCATTGATTTTAAAAAATCACGATGAAAATAACTATTTTTTTCACAGTCTAAATCGTTCCAAATTTCTTCTGAAATGGCTTCAATTTTTGAATAAAAAGAATTTGAATAATTTTTAGTTTGATAATTCAAAGGTAGAGTTGCTATTTTTTGCATATCAAAAGTAGGATAAATCAATATTTACTTACGAAAATCATAGAATTATAACGTTTCTTTAACAAACTAAAAATCAACACCCCAAAATTTAATTTTTTTAAAATTATCTTTGTTGCCCAAAATAACAATTTCTTTTTTCAAACCAAAAGTACAATTTTCACACCATGAGAAATATCATTTTATCACTTTTAGGTATCATTTTGATTGTTGCCGCTATTTTTTTAGGAAAATATATCGTTGACAAAAATATGGCTCCAAAACCTACCTTCAAAAAAACAATCAATACTGTTTTTGTTGAACCTATTTTGAATAAAGAAATTCCAATTGTTTTGTCAGCAAATGGCAATTTGGTGGCAAAAAATAAAATCGAACTTTTTTCAGAAGTTCAAGGGGTGTTGCAAACCTCAAATAAGGCGTTTAGACCTGGCACAATGTATGTTCAAAATGAAAATTTGTTGAGCATCAATAGTGATGAATTTTATGCAAGTTTACAATCTCAAAAAAGTAATTTATTCAATTTAATTACCTCGGTTTTGCCTGACATTCGTTTGGATTTTTCATCTGAATTCAATAAATGGGAAACCTATTTACAAAATTTTGATATCAATAAAACAGTTCCAAAAATCCCTACATTTTCATCGGACAAAGAAAAATATTTTATTTCGGGAAGAGGCATTTTAACAGCATATTTCAATGTAAAAAACTTAGAAGTTCGCTTGTCAAAACACCAAATTAAAGCGCCATTTACAGGTGTTTTAACAGAAGCGTTAGTGACTCCAGGAACATTGGTGAGATCAGGACAGAAATTGGGAGAATTTATTGATACAAGCGTGTATGAAATGGAAGTTTCTATCAGTGCAGCTTATGCTGATATGCTGAAAGTTGGCAATACAGTTGAGTTGACAAATTTGGATAAATCAAAAATGTATACTGGAAAAGTGGTTCGTGTCAACGGAAAAATAGATCAAGTTTCACAAACAATCACAGCGTATATTGAATTGAAACATCCTGATTTAAAAGAAGGAATGTTTTTAGAAGCAAATTTAGTGGCAAAATCAGTGCAAAATGCTATTGAGATTTCAAGAAAATTAGTGGTAGATAATACAGCTGTTTACACGATTGTAAATGACAGTATTTTGACACTAACTCCTATAAATCCATTGTATTTTGGGAAAGAAAAAGTAGTTATTAGCGGATTAAAAGATGGAGATATAATGGTTTCAAAACCTGTTCCTGGCGCATTTGATGGAATGATTGTAAAAGCCATTAAAAACGATTAACAATGAAAAAATTAATTACATTTTTTATCAAATATTCAGTTGCTGTCAATGTATTGATTTTGGCATTTATCATTTTAGGAACTGTGGGAATTTTCACTATGAAATCTTCCTTTTTTCCTTTAGTTGATTCGCGTTTAATCAATATTAGTTTGGCATATCCTGGAGCTTCTCCAGCTGAAATTGAAGAAGGAGTTGTCCTAAAAATCGAGGATAATTTGAAAGGAACTGTGGGTGTAGAAAGAGTTACCTCCGTTTCTAGAGAAAATTCAGCTGTGGTTACAGTGGAGGTTTTTAAAGGTCAAAATATTGATGTTGTTTTGTCTGATGTTAAAAATGCAGTAGATAGAATTCCCTCATTTCCTGTAGGTTTAGAGCCTCCAGTTATTGCAAAAGTCGAAAATTTACGACCTACCATTAGCTTTACAGTGAGTGGTGAAGGCGTTTCATTGAAAACATTAAAACAATATGCTAGAAACATCGAAAATGATATTCGCGGTATTGAAGGAATTTCTCAAATTGCCATTTCTGGTTTCCCAGAAGAAGAAATAGAAATTGCAGTTCGTGAAAATGATTTATTGGCGTATGAATTGTCCTTTACTGAAGTGGCAAATGCCGTTAGAAATGCCAATATTCTCATCACAGGTGGAAACATAAAAACGCCTCAAGAAGATTATTTGATTCGTGCAAACAATCGTTCTTATTATGGAGATGATTTGCGAAATTTGATTGTAAGAACGCAACCAAATGGAACAATTATTCGTTTAAAAGACATTGCAGATGTCAAAGATACTTGGTCAGAAATTCCTGATAGACTGTATTTTAACGATGATTTAGCGATTGATATAACAGTTAGTAACACTAATAGCGAAGATTTACTTTCTACGGCTGATAAAATCAAAGATTACATTTATGAATTCAATCAAAAGCAGCAAAATATTCAATTAAATGTTACTAGTGACAGAAGTACAACTCTGAACGGAAGAACAAAATTGTTAATTGAAAATGGAATTGTGGGTATATTATTAGTGCTTTTTTTCTTAGCTATTTTTCTGAATGTTCGCTTGGCAATTTGGGTAGCTTTTGGGTTGCCAATTGCATTTTTTGGAATGTTTATTTTTGCAGCACAATTCAATGTCACCATCAATGTATTGTCTCTTTTTGGGATGATTATCGTAATTGGAATTTTGGTGGATGATGGAATTGTAATTGGCGAAAACATCTATCATCATTATTACGATTTAGGAAAATCAAAAATTCGGGCTGCCATTGACGGAACAATGGAAGTAATTCCGCCAATTGTTTCTGCCATTTTAACAACGCTGATAGCTTTTTCTACCTTCTTTTTTGTGGATGGAAATATAGGGAGTTTCTTTGGAGAAGTTTCTACGATTGTAATTCTTACGCTATCTGTTTCATTACTAGAAGCATTGATTATTTTGCCTGCACACATTGTTCACTCACGAACTTTGGAACGAAAGAAAACCGAAAACGGGGAGGAAATCAAACAAAATAAATTTGATACTTTTTTCAATAAAGTAAATCAAGTTGCTGATGGTTGGCTAGTAAAAGTGAGAGATAACTATTACTTGCCATTCTTACGATTTTCCTTAAAAAATAAATTATTTGCTTTTTCAATTCCTTTAGCGTTATTGATTTTTAGCTTTTCAGCCATTGGTGGAGGAATTGTGAAAACGTCTTTTTTCCCTTCTATAGCAAGTGATCAAATTCAAATTTCATTGAAAATGCCACAAGGAACCAATGAAAAAATTACAGATTCTATCATTTCCATGATCGAAGAAAAAGTGTGGTTAGTTCATAAAGATTATACAAAAAAACAAACAGGCAATATTCCTGTTGTTGAAAATATCATCAAAAGAATTGGTCCTGGAAGTGCCAGTGGAAGTTTGACAGTGAACTTATTACCAGGAGAAGCAAGAGATTTTTCATCACCCGAAATTACCAATACAATCAGTGATGTCGTTGGAAAAATCTATGGAGTAGAAAGTTTGGTTTTTGGTTCTGGTGGAAATTTTGGAGGAAGCCCAATCGCAGTTTCTTTGCTTGGAAATAACATTCAAGAATTGAAAGCGGCAAAAGAAGAGTTAAAACAATCACTTTTAAACAATGCTGCATTGAAAGATGTTGTTGATAATGATCCTGCAGGAATCAAAGAAATTAAAATCACTTTGAAAGACAATGCCTATTTATTAGGATTGAATTTGCAATCTGTCATGGCACAAATTCGTGATGGTTTCTTCGGATTTCAAGCACAACGTTTTCAACGAGGTCAAGATGAAATAAAAGTCTGGGTTCGCTATGACAAAAAAGATCGTTCTTCTATTAAAAATTTAGATGAAATGCGCATTATAGCTCCTAATGGAAGTAGAATTCCATTTTCGGAAATTGCCAATTATTCCATAGAACGAGGAGATATTGCTATCAATCATTTGTCAGGAAAAAGAGAAATTCAGGTTACAGCCGATTTAAAAAATAAAAAGGACACACCTACTGAGATTTTAGATGATATCAAAACGAGAGTTTTGCCTCAAATTTTATCAAAATATCCTTCAGTTTCTCCATTATATGAAGGTCAAAATCGAGAAGCAAATAAAACTACCAATTCCGTAAAATTAGTTGGTCCTATTATTTTATTGTTAATTTATTTAGTTATCGCCTTTACATTTCGCTCTTACAGTCAGCCAATTTTATTGATTTTAATGATTCCTTTTAGCATGATTGGAGTGGTTTGGGGACATTTCTTTCATAGTTTTCCCATCGGGATTTTGTCTTGGTTAGGCATCATTGCATTGATAGGAATTATGGTGAATGATGGATTGGTTTTGATAGGAAAATTCAACAGTTATTTAAAAGAAGGAATCAAGTTTGATGAAGCACTAATCATGGCTGGTCAATCAAGATTCAGAGCTATTTTATTAACTTCTATCACTACGATTGCAGGTTTAGGACCATTGATTTTTGAAAAAAGTAGACAAGCTCAATTTTTGATTCCAATGGCAATTTCTATTGCTTACGGAATTGCCATCGCTACAATCTTGACATTAGTAATGTTGCCCTTATTATTATCCGTTTCTAACACTATCAAAGTAGGAATTAAATGGCTAAAAACAGGAAATGATGTAACTAAAGAAGAGGTTGAAAGAGCTTTGATGGAAATTGAATATGAAAAAGAAAGCGATGATAATGAAGCTGAAGATGCACTTAAAAATTAATATCATGAAATCAACAAAATACCACTTATTCACGATTGTTTTTTTAGGAATTTTTCAAGGATTTTCCCAAGAAATTTTGACCAAAAAAGCAGCGTTAGAAATAACTCTTGAAAATAATTTCGGAATTAAAATTGCCAATAATAATATAGAAGTTGCAAAAAATAACAAGAGTGTTTTAAATACAGGTTTTTTACCAACAATTGCGGCAACTTCAGGCACAAATTACAGAAAAGAAAATCAAGATGTTACTTTTCAGGACGGAACAAATAGAACAATTGATGGCGCTGTAACAAAATCTTACAATGCAGCTTTGAGTTTGAATTACACCATTTTTGATGGTTTAGGTCGAAAATATAATTATCAACAATTAAAAGAAAGCTACAATTTAACTGAAATCCAAGCCAGAGAAACTATTGAAAATACGTATTTACAGCTGTTTACCATTTATTTTCAAATTGCACGTTTGTCAGAAAATACCGAAAATTTATCGGAAGCACTTTTGATTTCAAAAAGACGTTTAGAACGTGCCAATTATCAATATAATTATGGGCAATCAACCAAATTAGAATTGCTAAATGCGGAGGTAGATGTGAATAATGACAGTATTTCTTTCATCACTGCCAAGCAACAATTGAACAATGCTAAGCGTGGTTTGAACATTATTTTAGGCATTGATAAAGAACCAAATTACGCCGTTGAAACCGAAGTTGATTTTAATAAAATGATGAATTTTGATGATTTATTGCAAAAAACAATGGCAAACAATGCGTTGTTAAAGCAAAATGAACAAAATATCGCCATAAGTGAGTTCAATATCAAAATTAATAAATCACAATATTTACCAAGATTAGGGTTGACTTCTTCCTATGGATGGAATCAAAGTGATAATCCTGCAACGTCCTTTTTGGCGGGAGCAACCATTACTGGTTTAAATGCAGGATTGAATTTAACTTGGAATTTGTTTGATGGTGGTGCTACAAAAACACGTGTTGCCAATGCGAAAATAGCCTTGGATAATCAACAAATTTTGTTAGAACAACAAAAAACAACCATTCAAAATAACTTGAAAAATACCTGGGAAAACTATCAAAATCAGTTATTTATTTTAAGTGCTCAAGAAAAAAATGTACTGACAAGTCAAGATAATTTTAATAGAACAGAAGAACGTTACAAATTAGGGCAAGTTACTTCCATTGAATTTAGACAAGCACAAATCAATTTAATCAACGCTAAAACAGCCTTTAACAACGCAAAATTTGATGCAAAGTTGATAGAAATTCAGTTATTACAATTAAGTGGAGATATATTAAATGTGGCTTTCTAAGCACTGTTTTTTGAGTTCTATTTACTAACTTTATAATCTCAATAAAATTAGTATTTATGTCTGAAGAACAACACTATTTACAAACCAATTTTGGGTATTTATTTGAAGAGGAATTGATTGAAGAAATTCAAAAAATTGGAGTTTATAAAACAATTCCAAAAAACACCTCAATCATTGGAGTTGGAGAGTATATCAAATCCATGCCACTCATTTTAAAAGGAGCAATCAAAATCTTACGCAAAGATGAGCAAGGTGAAGAATTGGTGTTGTATTATCTAGAAAAAGGAGATACTTGCGCCATGACATTGTCTTGTTGTTTGGGTCAAACCAAAAGTAAAATTGCTGCCATAGCAGAAACGGATGTAGAAATCATCATGATTCCCAAAGAAAAAATGGGAGAATGGTTGGCAAAATACAAATCTTGGCAAGCCTTCATTTTGCAAAGTTATCACGCAAGAGTTGATGAACTTTTAGAAGCTATTGATACAATTGCCTTTTTAAAAATGGATGAACGATTGTATAAGTATCTGAAAGACAAGGCTATGATTACTCATGATGATGTAATTTATACAACTCACAATGAAATTTCTGATGACTTACATACTTCTAGAGTTGTTATTTCTAGGTTGCTGAAAAAGTTAGAGAACGAAGGAAAAATAAAACTACATAGAAATAGCATTAAAGTATTAGTATTGTAACTTTTGTTACTAAAAAAAAATTTTAAACACTATAATTTTGCAATCAAATGAAACAATTTATCACACTTATTTTAGTCGCTACTTTTTTTGGATGTCAAAAATCTGAAAAACAATCGTATATCCAAAAATCACAGGTTTTAGGATTTGTACAAGAAAAACATCCTGGAAAAAAACTGATGGAAATGCAATGCTATGTTTGTCACAATCCAAAAGCAACCCCAGAAAACAGAATTGCACCTCCTATGATTGCCATTAAAAATCACTATTTAACGAAAGGAATCAGTAAGGAAAATTTTATCAAAGACATTCAAAAATTTGTGAAAAATCCAACTGCTGAAAACTCGAAAATGCCAGGTGCTGTTAAAAAATTTGGTGTGATGCCAAAGCAGTATTATTCGGATAAAACCATTCGTGAAATTGCAGATTATTTGTATGATAATGACGTTGAAAAACCAAAAGATTATGATGAAAATCATGATAAAAAAGGGCAAGGAAAAGGCATGATGAAGCAAAAAAAAAATGAAGCAAATCTTAATAAAACTCAACCTTCATTCGAGGAAAGAGGATTAAAAATTGCTTTGGAAACCAAAGCTGTTTTAGGTAAAAACTTGATGGGTAAAATTCAAAAAGAAGGCACTTTAGCGGCATTTAAATTTTGCAATGTAAAAGCCATTCCCTTAACAGATAGTATGTCAATTGCAAATAATGTAATCATAAAAAGAGTTTCAGATAAGCCAAGAAATTTAAAAAACAAAGCAACATCTGAAGAGGAAAAATATATTGAAATTTTTAAAAAAAATATAAATTCGGATGTAGATTCAAATCCTATTGTGGTTGAATCTTCAAAAAAAATGACATTTTATTATCCAATAATTACAAACAGCATGTGCTTGCAGTGTCATGGAAAACCGAATAAAGACGTAAATGAATCAATAATTGCTTCTATCAAAAAATCATATCCTACTGATGAAGCTTTAGGATATGAAATCAATCAAATTAGAGGAATTTGGAATATTTCATTTGATAAATAAATGGTAAAATGAGCAATTTTTCAGAAATTATCAATCAACCAAAACCTGTTTTAGTCGATTTTTTTGCTGAATGGTGTGGACCTTGCAAAATGATGAGTCCAATTTTAAAAGAAGTCAAGGACGAATTGGGAGAAAATGTTTCTATAATCAAAATTGATGTGGACAAAAATCCTTCTTTAGCATCACAATATCAAGTGAGAGGGGTTCCAACATTGGTTTTATACAACAAAGGACAGCAAGTTTGGAGACAATCTGGTTTGGTGCAAAAAAGAGAAATTGTTTCCATGATTCAAAAATTTAGTTAGTTTTTTTATAATAGTTGGTTAGTTGGCACTTGGAATTTATTTCAAGTGCTTTTTTTTCAAGAAAAATGTAGTTTTATACGATGGATTTATCAGCAGATTTTTGGAATATAAAATATAAAAACAATCAAATTGGTTGGGATTTAGGGCAGATTTCACCGCCTTTAAAAGCATATTTCAGTCAATTAACCAATAAGAACAGTAAAATTTTAATTCCTGGAGGAGGCAATTCGTATGAGGCAGAATGGCTTTTTCAAAACGGATTTCAAAATGTTTTTGTGGTTGATTTGTCGGAAATTGCCTTGCAAAATATCAAAAATAGAGTGCCTGATTTTCCCTCATCGCAATTAATTCATACTGATTTTTTTGATGTCAATGATTCTTTTGATTTGATTGTAGAACAAACTTTTTTTTGCGCCATTCACCCAACATTAAGACCCAAATATGCCAAAAAAATGCACGAACTTTTACGTCCCAAAGGAAAACTTGTTGGGCTTCTTTTCGATGCAATTCTCAATGAAAACCATCCGCCTTTTGGGGGAAATAAAAAAGAATATGCAACTTATTTTGAAACGCATTTTACAGTTCATTTGATGGAAAATTCGCACAATTCCATCTCAAGCAGACAGGGAATGGAGTTGTTTTTTATGCTTCAAAAAGAGAATTATGTAAGCTTCCCTTAAATTCGATCCATTCAAAAATAGAATTTTTATTCATTTAATCTGTATTCAATTGGTGATTTATTTTTAAGTGATTTATGTGGTCTATTGTAATTGTAATCGTTTATCCACTCTTGACTTATATCTT
>NZ_JADWOV010000205.1 GCF_015767435.1 Polaribacter sp. BAL334 | reverse complement strand
GTGTTGCCCACAGTATTTTTCAGTAAATAGGTCCGTCAAATTTCACAATTGTTGTGTCATTTTCTACAATAAAGTCAACCAAATGATCAAGTGAGCCACCGTTTGTATAATATCCTCCACCACTTATTTCCTTTTTCCCATTCGAACGATTAAAAGTCAGCGAGTAAGCTCCGTCTGTTTTATTTTTCCTCATAGAGAGAAATTCAGTCACGCTTTCATTCGGTTCAATTTTGTCAATTTTTATTATTTCCAACTTTTCTGTTGTAGTAAATTCTACATTAGTTATTGTTTCGTTTGAGTTGTTTTTTATTTTCATTTCAATTCCGTTTTCTTTGAACATAAAACAGGAGTTCAAAGTTAGAATTATTAATATTAGTAGTGTTTTTTTCATATTGTGGGCAACTAGTTAATATGCGCAAG
>NZ_JADWOV010000204.1 GCF_015767435.1 Polaribacter sp. BAL334 | reverse complement strand
GTATTAGTCCGGTTGTGACTTATCAAGGTAAACGGTTGGGAATATATTATTTTGAACAAGGTGCCTCAGAGCGCCCCGGAAAAGTAGTTTATGATCGTGAAAATTCGTCCTTTTCACTGCTGAGAAAAGGTATAATTAATTGGGAAGAGATTTTTAAAGATGCTTGTTGGTTTCACTGGTCAGGCATCACACCATCGCTTTCTCAAGAACTGGCTGATTTGTGTCAGGAAGCATTAGAAACGGCTTCACGCATGGGCTTAACTATTTCGGCAGATTTGAATTACAGACCAACACTATGGCAATATGGGAAAAATCCTAATGAAGTAATGCCTAATTTAGTGAAATATAGCGATTTGTTGCTTGGCGGAATAGACGAAACCGAAAAAGTATTGGGCATCTCTTTCGACGAAAAGGAAACTACAGAAGAAGTGTTTTCTAAATGGATGACCACTTTTCCAAAATTAAAAAATATTGTAAGTACCAAAAGAATCAAAGCCAATGCTTCATCCAATGGGTTGAGTGCCCTGTTTTGGGACGGCGAAAAACTATACAAATCACGGAAATATTATGTATCTCACATCATTGATAGAATTGGTGCAGGTGATGCTTTTATGGCAGGAATTATTCATGGTATGATAACTTGGCCAAACAATCATCAAAAAGCTTTAGAATTTGCAGTGGCTGCCACATGCTTAAAACATTCGATTTCTGGGGATATTAATTTATCAACCGTACAAGAAGTAGAGGCCTTGATGAATGGAATGGGTGGTGGCAGAGTATCAAGAT
>NZ_JADWOV010000203.1 GCF_015767435.1 Polaribacter sp. BAL334 | reverse complement strand
ATAAAATACCTTATTTTTTTTGATATTATTAAAGATTGAATTTCTTCTACTAATGACTATTTTAAAATATGTAAGATATTCAACTCATAAAAGAGTTAACCACAGTCTTCCAAAAGTATCATAAATCATTCAATATATTTTTTCGGCTCAGAGCTATACATTTTTAAACATTAAAAATTAGAAATAATCTTGTTTTTTCAGCAAGTGTAAATTTTAAGTTTCTAAATATAGGTCTTTTTATAATCATTGAGGTTATTGTTTCTCAATTTAGATTCTTGAAAAAAAATCAATCAATAACGATTATTCTATTTAATGTCCAGTTATTACTTACCTCCTTTTT
>NZ_JADWOV010000202.1 GCF_015767435.1 Polaribacter sp. BAL334 | reverse complement strand
TTTCAAATATTTCAACAGGAGCTTATGGTTTCCCAAAAGATTTGGCTTCAACAATTTCTTTTGAAACAGTGGCATCCTTTTTATCTGAAAATGAGTTTCCTAAAAAAGTGGTTTTTTGTTGTTATGACTTAGAAAATGTTCAGTTGTATTTGAATTTAATAAAAGAAAAATTATGAGAAGATTACCAATATATTTCCTAATAGATATCTCAGAATCAATGGTAGGCGAACCTATTCAACAAGTTGAAGAAGGATTAGCAACAATTATTCAATCTTTAAAAACGGATCCACACGCATTAGAAACTGTTTTTGTTTCTATTATCGTGTTTGCTGGTCAACCAAAAACATTAGTCCCTTTACAAGAAATAGTTAGTTTTTATCCTCCTAAATTTCCCATAGGAAGTGGAACTTCATTAAGTAAGGGTTTAGGACATTTAATGCACGAATTAAGAACTAATATTGTCAAAACCACTTATGAAGTAAAAGGCGATTGGAAACCAATTGTATTTCTATTTACTGATGGTGTTCCAACAG
>NZ_JADWOV010000201.1 GCF_015767435.1 Polaribacter sp. BAL334 | reverse complement strand
CTATTAGTTTCTTTGTATTCGGCAACTGCATTTTTATAATCTGCAAAACTGTATTTTAAGTCCTTGTTTTTAAAAGCGTTTTTTAAATCATCATTTAGACTAAAACGACTTATTAGCGAATTGCCACATTTGATATTAATATCAATGTTGGGTAGTGTTTGAAGTTTGTTGTTGTTGGTATAATATGCGTTTTTAAGTAATTCAATCCACAAACGTAGTCTGCATATCTTCACAGAATTTGGGTTGATGTCAACACCAAACAAACAGTTTTCAATCAATGTTTGTTTCTCGTGGAAAAGGGTATGTTGTGTTCGAATACTTTCTTTGTCAATTGGTTTGTATTCGAATAAAGAACCTTTTTCATCAATCACATACAACTCGTCATTTACAATTTCAATATCACAACGTAAAGGCACACCTTTGGCATCAATTAAAATGCGGAGTTCGTTTTTAATTGTTATTAACTCATTTAAGGCACTTACTAAAAAGTGTCCTGAGCCAACAGCTGGGTCGCATATTTTAATACTGTTTACTATGTTGTTTAATCTTTTTAAATCATCAACTTTAAACAATCTGCTACAATAAGATTGTAAATCTTCAAAAGTTTCTATTTGGTCGTTTTCTTGCTCTTTAAACTTTTGAATTACAGCTCTTCTAATAGTTTCTTTACACATATACATCGTAATGTATGCAGGTGTATAAAAAGAGCCTTCTTTGTAGCCATTTATTTTCTCGAAAATTAATCCTAAAACAGATGCGTTTATTAATGATTTTGTTTCCTGGTTATCTTCTATACCTTCAGAACCATCAGTAGCAAAATCATAAGCATCTAAAAACAAGAAAAGATATTCTAAAGTAGTTAGTTTTCCTTTTCGCTTTTTACCATTGGTATCTTTTAAAACTGTGCCTGAGTATATTTCTATTTCATCATTATTTAAAGCAGAGATTTCAAAGGCTTCATTTTCAAGTGTATTTCTTTCAAATAATGAACTGTTTAAATAAGGGATGTCTTTGTATTTTTCTTTGTATTTAGGATGACGTTCATCTTCTTGTTTTGCGAGTGCAGAGAAAAATAAATCGTTTAAATCATCAAAACCATTGATAAAATTTGCATTTAAAAACCGATACTTTTCATCTTTGTTGTGATAGGTTAATAGTTGAGATTCCAATAGTTTTAAAAATAGGATTCTGTTTACCCAAGTTAAACATAACTCTAAACCTGCATTAAACGATTTGTCTTTACCATTTGGAATGCTTTTTATGTTGGATAAGTAATCTCTATCTTCTAAATGAAAAATAGTGTTTTCTAATAAAGATGCGTAATCACGCTCTTTTACTGTTTTTCTGCTGATGAGTTTTTTGCCTTTGTCTTTTACTTCTTCTAAACCAATGATGTGTAACAATTCATTATAAAATGTTTTGTTTAGTTGGTTGCTATCATTCCCAAAAGGACGTCCTAAAAGATGAACATCAGAAAATATTTTATAGAGTGTATTTAAGTGATTGTCTTTAAGGGTTGATAAGTTGGTATTTGTAAAATCTAAATGAACAAAGGGCAACTCTAGCTCAACTAATGCAATATATTTTTTAGCAATTTCATTGTAGAATAATTCGTTTTTAGTAGTGTCTTTTAAACCGTTTTTAAAATTTTCATACTCTTTTAATAACGCTTTATTTTTAAAGAAATAATTGTAAAAATCTTCACTTTTAAACAAATACCACTCAAAACCGTTTGTTGCTATTAGGTGTTTTATATTGTTGTTGCCATTATCAATACGTTCTCTTAAATAATATAGTAATAACTCCTGTAGTGCTTTTCTATTGAGATTATCAGGTTTTAAAAACTCAGCTTTGTTACTTGGTTTTTTTGCTTCTATAATTACACCAACATCAGAGGTTGGTTTATCTTCAACATAAATTGCTAAATCAATTCTGTCTTTCGTGTTTATATAATTTGAAGCATAAAAAGTAGTATTGAAAAAAGTGCTAAAATGCGCTTTTATATGCTCCTCACTTTCACCAGAGTCATCACTTTGTTTTACTGAATTTATACAGTTTTGTAATTGAACTATAAAATTGGTAACATCCCTTCTTAAAGGTTTGTGTTTTCGGTATGCAGGATTAAGGGCTTTTCTTGTATTTATTTTTTTCATTTACTAATAGATTCTTTTTCATTTACTAATAGAATCTAAAAATAGGATATTATTTTGAAATTTTACTGTTTTTTAAATTTGGTTTATTCAAATAAATCCAACAAGTAATTCAACAACCTTAATTTTGTTGTTGTTTCACTAAAATATTCTATTATAATTATGTTGATTTTGTTGGGTTAAAGCCATTTTTGTTGATTTTAATGTTGTTTTTTGTTGTTTGTATTTGTTGATGTTG
>NZ_JADWOV010000200.1 GCF_015767435.1 Polaribacter sp. BAL334 | reverse complement strand
GTAAAAGACAGTTCTGTACTCTCTGTAACTTCTGTTTCTGGATCAGAAAAGTCGCCATTTTCAGCATCAATTTCTAACGTATATTGCAAAGGTGTTCTTACGCCATAATCAGAAACATCCCAACTAAAACTGACAGCTGTTTGATCTTTACTGTTTTTACTTAAAACAACCTTCGTAACTGTTGGATTTATCAATAAATTTCCATCCAATGGAGGTGTTGCTATATAAATACTTTCACTATCTGAGCAAGAATGTAAGATGATGGAAGTGAAAAGTATTGCTACTATAAATTTTAAACTATTTTTCATATGATTTATATTTTTGATATTATTTTTCAGTATTTTAAAAACCATCAATCTGTTTTAAATTAGGATTTGCCAATAAATCTGCAGTTGGAATTGGAAATAAATTGTACTTG
>NZ_JADWOV010000199.1 GCF_015767435.1 Polaribacter sp. BAL334 | reverse complement strand
CTGTTGTACTTCACCTTTTGCAAATAGTAAACCAACTTTAAACCAAGTAGTATCTTTAAATTTTTTTTTAGTTTCAGAAACATTAATATCAGATATTCTTTTATTTAATGTGTAAATATCCAATCCCTTTGGCAGTAATTCATCAATAAAAAGCTTCATTTTTAAATATTCAAGGTGGCCAGCATACCAGTGGAATTCTAATTGCATTAATCGAATATTAATTCCTTTTTCTTTAGATTTAGACTTATAATTTTTTTTATTTATACCAAGGAGCTCCTGAACTTCCTCATTATCATAGAAAGGAAAGTCTTCTTCTGTTAAATCGAATTTTTCAATCCATTTTCCTATTATACATTCATCTGGATTATAATAACCGTATACTTCGTGAATTTCATTTTCCACATATTTTATATACGAATCAAACCTTTCAGGAGATAATGAATTTAAGTTATCTATAATCTCTTTTTTTAAAGCGGCAGATTTATCAAAATAATGCCAAGAATATAAATCAGAAAATGAGGAATTATCTAAATGATGTGCAGCGCTAAGTTCCTCAGTAAAATCAGTTATAGCTGTCCTATTATTATCAAACATAAATTACTAAAAATATTTAGTTATTTCAAGTGCTAGGTCTTTATTACTTTTTCCTATGTAATTTAAAAACATAGATTCGGTGCTATGTCCAGTAACATTGATTAAATAAGTAGTTGGTATTGTTCCGTAAAAATTGGATGCAAAAGAACGTCTACCAATATGCGAGGTTACTAATTGCCATTTAGGAAATATTCCTGATTCTTTACGGTATTGCTTTGCTTTGTTGTTATCAATATCCTTTAAAATACTTCCTTTTATTGTTTGATTAATTTCTGCAATTCTGCAAACTTGCTTAATATAAAGATTGTATTTAGGGTCTGAAATAATTTTTGGAAAATTGCCATTTCTTTTGTTGAGTATTTCAATTACTTTAGGATGCAAAGCTATTGTCATTCTTTTATTTGTTTTGATTTGTGTAAACTCTAAAAACGGGTGTAAAATTCCTTTATTATTTTTTTCGTATCTAATCATTGATTTGTCAAAACGCATGAAATCTGATATCCTTTGTCCTGTATAGCAGCTAATAATTAACCAATCTTTTGCATTTTGTAAGTTGTCATTTAAACGCTTTGCATCAATATTTTCAATTTTTGTGAGGTCTTCAAAGCTTAAATATGTTTTTTCGGTTTTGTGTTGAGGTGTTTTAATGCTGTCAAGTTGATGGCTTGTATTGATTCCGTTTTGCTTTGCGTGGTTACATACAGTTTTTATAGTTCTTAAATCTTTTGAGATTGTATTTAAAGCATAGTTATTTTCTAAACAGTATTTCTCAAAATCTAATTTGAATTTATAATTAATTTCAATAATTTGTAATTTGATTTTTTTATCACTTTGGTAACGCTCCATTAAGTGTTTGGTTACTTTGTATTTTTTTTGAGTTCCT
>NZ_JADWOV010000019.1 GCF_015767435.1 Polaribacter sp. BAL334 | reverse complement strand
AGTTAGAATAGCTTGTGCTTTTTTTCCTTCTTCTGTTGTTCCGTAATTTACAGAAACAAATTCCAATGCTTTTTTGTATGTTTCTGTATCTTTAGATTTCCCAATTGCATATGCTTTTAACAACTCGAATTTTGGTAATAAATCCGCATTTGAAATTGTAGGCAAAATGATATCAATAGCCTTAGTTACTTCTTCGTATTTTGATTCTTTGTACAAATAATACACTTCTTTGTATTTTGTTTCAACTTCATTTTCAGTAACCTCATCTTTAATATTGGCATCAGGATTTAACAACAATTGTGCAAACTTTGTATCGGGAAAATTAGAAATAATGAAGTTTTTGTGCACTGCTGCTTTATCTGGATTTTGTAATGTGGTTTCTAATTGGTATAAATGCCAATTAATGGGTAAAATCAAATCTTCAGCTGGTTGTAAAGAGGCCACTCTTTCTAATCTTTCTTTTGCTAATTTTGGATTGTTAAATTGCTCTTTATAAATCAATCCCAATTCATACAAAGCTTGGTTTCTATCAAGATACAAACTATCAATAATCACTTTATCTGAAGGGATTTTACTTATATAAGCATCCAAATCATAGCGTTCGTT
>NZ_JADWOV010000002.1 GCF_015767435.1 Polaribacter sp. BAL334 | reverse complement strand
GGTTGGGATGGATATTCGAAAGGTGCAGATAATATTACAACGACTTATGAAAATTGTTGGGCAATTAATAATGGATATTTAAAAGACGGAACAAAAGGAGGTGGAGATGGAAATGGTTTTAAGACTGGTGGAAGTGATAATAAGGATTTAAAACATCATGCTATATTTAAAAACTGTTTAGCAGTTGGGAATGTTGTTGACGGTTTTGACCATAATAGTAATAGGGGAGATATAACTATCTACAATTCAGGAGCCTATAAAAATGGCAGGAATATAAATTTTAGTAGTTCAAATATTGCAAACTCTTTGATAATCAAAAATACAGTAAGTTTTTCTGGTGTGAGTGGAGATAGT
>NZ_JADWOV010000198.1 GCF_015767435.1 Polaribacter sp. BAL334 | reverse complement strand
TTCTATTTACTGATGGCGTTCCAACAGATGATAGCAAAGCAGCTATTAATGAATGGAAACAAAATTGGCAAAAAACAGCTAATTTAATTGCCGTTTCTTTTGGTTCTAATACTGATACTCATTTACTAGGCGAATTAACGGATACTGTTTTAGAATTCAAAAACACTAATGTGCAATCCTATAAAGAATTTTTTAAATGGGTTACAGATTCTATTAAAACAAGTAGTATTAGTGTTGAAAATAATGAAACTGGATTTGAATTAGCAAAACTAGATGGTGAAACTTTATCTAAAATTGACTTAAAAAAATCTGATCCTAAACGACAATTTGTAGATGATAATTTTGTGGTATTAAATGGTAAGTGTCAAAATACTAAAAGACCTTATTTAATGAAATACCGTAAAGTGATTGTGCCATCAAGTTTTGCAGGAATTGAATTAGGGACTAAAAATTATCGGTTAGTTGGAGCTTATCAAGTTGATAATAATTACTTTGAATTGGCAGACAATACTACTTTTAACAACAAGGTGAATACTGACGAATTAATTGGTGGACCAACTTGTCCTTGTTGTGGAAATCAAATTGCTTTTGCTGTTTGTAGCTGTGAAAAAATTCATTGTTTAGGCGAAGAGGAAATAAGTACTTG
>NZ_JADWOV010000197.1 GCF_015767435.1 Polaribacter sp. BAL334 | reverse complement strand
TTATTATAATATATGTTTCTTCCTTAATTTTGTGACATGATGAAACTAAGAAAACTCCACAACACACCTACAATAACATTCTACAACGTTGATGTAAGCACATCAATAGAATTGCCCTATGTAGTGGAAGGTATTAGCGCAGGCTTCCCCTCTCCTGCTGATGATTTTCTTGATATTAACATCGACCTTAACAAACACCTTATAAAAAACCCAAGCACCACATTTTACGGTAAAGTAAGAGGCAATTCAATGATGGATGCAGGTATTCACGATGGTGATTTATTAGTAATAGACAAAAGCCTACCAGCAACCGATAATAAAATAGCAGTCTGTTTTATTGATGGTGAATTTACAGTAAAGCGTATAAAAGTTGAAGATGATCATGTTTGGCTAATTGCTGAAAACAAAGACTATAAACCAATCAAGGTTACTAAAGAAAACGAGTTTTTAGTCTGGGGTATTGTGATTAATGTTATCAAATACTTTTAACAATGTTCGCCCTTGTCGATTGTAATAATTTCTATGCTTCATGCGAGAGGGTTTTCAACCCCTCTTTAAATAACAAACCAGTAGTTGTG
>NZ_JADWOV010000196.1 GCF_015767435.1 Polaribacter sp. BAL334 | reverse complement strand
TTAAAATTGTTAAAGATTCAATATCAACTGAATTTATATATAAAACATTTGATAGAATAATAGACTAAAAACGTGCTACAACAATGTATATAAAAAATAGGCGAAATAGTAGTAAATTCAAGACTTTTGGCTCGTATCAAAGTTTGTACTTAACCGAAAGTTTGGTGCTTCAAAATCGCCTACTTTTCATATACTAACCGTTATTTTAATTTGAAAGAAAACATTAATGAAAGAAAGTAAGTCTTCTAAAACTTGGAATTATTATAAAAAAAATAGTTGGAAATTAGGAGTCTTTATTTTATTAGTAACTATTTTTTATTTTGTTATTCAGAAAGTTGAATTCAATATGAATTCCATTGAAACTTATGGGAAAATATATGAAAAAAAACGAATTTTAAGTGGAATGAGAGTTGGACCTCAATTTATGTATAAGTTTTGGTTTATGTACGAGGGAAAAAAACATTTTGGAAAAACAACAAAAACTCTTGAAGGAGAAAATAATATTGGAAGAGTATTTAAAGTAAAAGTTTCAAAAAATAATCCTGAAGTTTATGAAATTCTTTTTGAACAAGAATATGTTGTAAAATATATAATAGAAAAAAACGGAAATAAAAAAACTCTCTATTTAGAAAAAAACTGAGGGAGTATTTCAATAACTGCATAAATTAAATACTATCATAAAAAAAGTAGCTATCCAAAAATAGCTACTTTTCATTTACTCAAAACTCTAAAACTACCTCAAATCAAAAGTTGTGAGTTTCTTTTTACCATTTTTGAAATACAAGTATTGATAATCATCCTTTTCAAAAACAAAAAAGGACGGAAAAAATTTATAAAAGTGTCGCTCAAAGAGCGACATAAATTCTATAAAAAAGATTTTGAAACCTTTCTTTTAATAAGTAAATTTGGGTGAATAAAAAAAGCTTCTCTATTTTAGAAGCCAACTACTCTAATAAAAAACTATGAGCAATCATCCATACCAAAAAATTACCAATGACAGACATTTTATCATCAATTGTTATGTTGAAATGTTGTCGAGAATCAACGAAACTGAAACTATCAAACTTATAGAAAGCAATCCTGAGGATTTTTCCATTATTGAAAATGAACAAATTCCTGTTGAAAAACTCATTCAGTCGTTGAGCATTTATTTTCAATTAATGACCTTAGTGGAAGAAAATGCAGCTACTCAATACCGAAGAAAAATGGAAAACGAAGAAAATATTTCTTCCATTAGAGGTTCTTGGGGTGAAGCGTTGCATAGCTGGAAAGAAAAGGGAATTGATGAAAATCAAATGTTTGAAGCAATTGCAAAAACCACTGTAATTCCAGTTTTGACAGCACATCCCACTGAAGCTAAAAGAGTTACTGTTATCGAAATTCATCGTGAATTGTACCTTTTATTGGTGCAAAGAGAAAATTCGTCTTTTAGTAAAATTGAACAAAATGAGATCAAAGAAAAAATCATTCATTTGCTAGAAAGATGGTGGAGAACTGGAGAAATTTATTTAGAAAAACCTACCATTAGAGATGAACGTGCAAATACCATTCACTATTTGAGAAAAGTATTTCCAAATGTGCTCAAAAAAAGTGATCAACAATTGAAAGGTTCTTGGGTTGAAATGGGATTGAATCCGAATAAAATTAAAAATCCTGAGAATTTCCCAAAAATAAAATTCGGAAGTTGGGTTGGTGGAGATAGAGATGGACATCCTTTTGTGACGCCCACAATTACGCAAGAAACACTTTTATTGCATCGAAAAAATGCATTGGCACTTTTAAAAACCTATTTAACATCATTAGCTAGTAAATTATCAGTTTCAGCAATTAGCAATCCTGTCCCTTTTTTATTGTCTGATGCCATTCAAACAAAAGCAATGGCTTTGGGTGATGAAGGAAAAATAGCCATTCAAAGAAATCCATACGAACCTTGGAGACAGTATGTTAGCTTAGTTTTAGTGCAATTAGAAAACACCATTTTAGGCAAAAATACAGATGCAAATGCACATTATAAATCCAGCAAAAATTTGGCTGCTGATTTAAAATTTTTAAGAACTATATTGAATGAAAATGGTTACAAAGGGTTAGCAGAAGATTTGTTATTTCCTATTGAAAGAGCCGTTCATTGTTTTGGTTTTCATCTGGCAACGTTAGATATCAGACAAAATAGTGCTTTTCATGACAAAGCCATCAGTCAAATTCTAAAAGCAAATGGAGAAAAAGACAGTGATTTTGAACATTGGAACGAAGAAAAAAGAGTTGATTTTTTAAATGCTTTGTTAGAAAATCACGCTCCTATCACAGATATTACAGTTTCTTATGGAACAGAAGCTGACAATGTATTGGATTGTTACAGAGTGGTTCGAAATCACATCAATCAATTTGGTGCTGAAGGAATTGGTTCTTTTATTGTGAGTATGACACGTAATTTGAGCGACTTGTTAGTTGTTTATGTTTTGTTGCGTGAAACACAATTATTAAATACAAACATCAAAGTAGTTCCATTATTAGAAACTATTGAAGATTTGGAAAATGGTCCAAAAATTTTAGAGAAATTTTTACAACATCCTATTACTCAAAAACGTGCTGTATTGGTTGAAAACAAACAAGAAGTGATGTTGGGTTATAGTGATAGTAATAAAGACGGAGGAACCATTGCCAGCAAATGGAATTTGTTCAAAGCAGAAGAAAAACTGGCAGCAATTGGAAGCAAAAACAACACAGAAATTTATTTCTTTCATGGAGCTGGAGGTACCATTAGTAGAGGTGGTGGAAAATACCATCGTTTTTTAGAAAGTATGCCTCTAAATACTGTCAATAATACTATTAAAATTACGGTTCAAGGAGAAACAATTGCGCAACTTTTTGGAAATCCATTAACGGCAACGTACAATTTGAATGCCTTAGCATCTGGAGTTGCCAAACAAAGTATTGATAGTGCTTTGGCTGAATATAAAACTCAATTTCCAATGGAAACTATGGAATATTTAGCAAAAAAATCTTTTGAACATTATCGAGATTTTATTGATACGCCAGGTTTCATAGAATTTTATGGAAAAGCTACTTGCATTGATGTGTTGGAAAAAAGTAAAATTGGTTCAAGACCCGCAAGAAGAACTGGCACAAGAACCTTGAACGATTTAAGAGCAATTCCTTGGGTGTTTAGTTGGAATCTTTCCAGAATTACATTAACGGGTTGGTATGGTTTAGGGGGCGCTCTCAAACAGCTGAAAGAAGAAAAACCTTCTGAATTTGAAGCCCTAAAATCTAGCATCAACGATTGGACATTTCTGAAATTTTTGATGATTCAAACAGAGACCAATTTGATTTTATCCAATGTTGAAATGATGGAAATGTATGCTGATTTGGATGAAAATATTACTGAAAGAACTGTTTTTATGGATAAAATTCTGACAGATTATCACAATGGATTTACCATGATTGCCGAACTTTTTGGCGAAAAAGCTTTGAGCAGAAGAGAAGGACAATATGATAATTTGACTTGGAGAGATCACAAACTGCAAATTTTGAATAGACTTCACATCAAATATTTGAAAGAATGGAGAGCCATGACTGATGAGAATAGTCCTGAAAAAGAAAAAATGCTTACGCAATTACTAAGCATTATCAACTCATTGTCTAGTGGATTGAAAAATACGGGTTGATTAAAATTTAGAATTCAAACTTGTTGATTTTTTATAAAAAATAGTTACTTTGGGCAACCATTGTGCGCAATCGAAAATTGAAAAAGGATATTTGAAGTTGCGGATATTAACAAGTTGTTGATAATACCGATGAAACGAACTTTAAACATAATTCTGATACTAATTTCAACTTTGAGTTATTCTCAAAATAGCTCGGAATTTGACGTTTTAAGAAAAATTATTGACCACGAAATTGGAAAAGGGACATTAGGAATTTATATCCAATGTGAAAAACCAAAAATTTCATTTGACCAAAAAGATTTTATAGAACAGACTGGACTTAAAGTCCCTAAAAATATTCTAAACGAGATTGAGCAAAATGGAACAAAAAGTAGCAAAGGAACTTGGAATTCGAAATTAATAAGCGAATTGAATTATAGCTCTGACTTTATTAAAATCAATAAGTGTTTGACCAAAGAAGATGTTAAATTAATATTCAAAAAAACTCGAAAAAGACAAAATATTATTTCAATAAGTGAGCCGATTTTTGATAATAATTATGAAAATTGTGTAATTTCCATAAATTACTGGAAATTTAGTGGAAGCGCATACGGTCATAGATATTTTTTGAAAAAAGTTTATGGAATTTGGACTGTAATAGTTGAATATGACACATGGATGACTTAAATAAAAGTACATAAATAACACCGAGAAAATTGCTACTTTTAGCATAACCTAAATCAGTTGCATTTTTCCCAACTTTTTATAAACAATCACTTATCTGCTAATTTTTCAACACCCAATTTTCAAAACACAAACTTTTGTATATTTGATAAAAGTTTAAAATGACCACAAAAGAACACATATTAAAAACGCTAAAATCTCATAAATTAGAGCTTTCGAAGTTTGGCATTAAAAATGTTGGCTTATTTGGTTCATACATTCGTAATGAACAATCAAACGAAAGCGATATTGATTTGCTTATTGATTTTGAACCTGAAAAAGAAAACTTTGACAACTTCATGGCTGTATATGATTTATTCGAAAAAATCTTCAAAAACGAGAAAATAGAAGTTGTAACTAAAAATGGATTAAGTCCATACATTGGTCCAAAAATTTTAAATGAGGTTCAATATGTCTAAAGAGCCAAAAGAGTATCTAAAACATATTAAAGTATTCCTACAATTGAGCTGAAAAGTTTTCAGTTTCTCTCTACCTCAACTTCTTGATTTTGTTACTTTATAAAAAATAGTTACTTTAGAGAACTATTGTGCGCAATAGAAAATTTAAAAAAGGGTATTTGAAGTTGTGTGTATTTAATAGTTGTAAGTAAGCTAAAAAAAATTCGTTATAGAATTTAAGAAAAGTGAATCTAAATAAAATGGAAGATAAATTTAAACAGTCAATTAAAGAAATGACGACTGATGAATTACTAAATATTGTAAGTTCACCTGAAAAATGGCAACCAATTGCTGTTCGTTTTGCGAATAACGAATTAATATTTCGGAAAGTAGAACCGAAAAAAATTGAAACTGCTAAATATCTGTCAAAAAAGAGAGATAGAATTAAGAAACAAACGAAAGCAAATCAAGGTTATCATCTTTGCGATTTTATTTCTCAACCTTTTTGGAATTTAATAGAAATTACCTTTTCGTGGGAATTAAAAAAAGATGGATTTCCGAAAAAAGCCAGACAACAAAAAAAATTCCGAATTGCACTTGGATTAATAATTTTAATCTTTATTATTTTAAAAAATTTAGGTTAAAAACGGAAAAACCAACATGAACTAAAAAAATTGAATTATTTCTGAAAAAGAATTGAGAAAAGCCTACGCACAAAAAAAACTAAGTCAAAAAACAAGCAATTTCAAGCTAATTTTAAAACAAAGTTTCAGCTTTCAATACTACTAAATTTTAAACACCTGACAGTCCCAAAGTTTCGGGTTTGTCAGGTGTTTAATTTTATCTAATAAAGAAATAAGATTTAGAAAAGCATTCTCTAATTCTTCAAAAATCGTTTTATCACAATGCCTTTTTCAGTATAGATTTTCACCAAATACAACCCACTTGAAATTTCTTCAATGTTGATAGGTGCATTATTTTTAGAAACCTTTTTAACCAAAGTTCCTAAAGTAGAATAGATTTCTACACAAGCTATTTCTACGGATGTTGCACGAATATGCAACTGACTTTTTGCTGGGTTTGGGAAAATGGTAATTTCATTTTCTAAAATTTCATCGCTAATAGATAGCGTTTCACAGCTAGTACCAACTTTATAAGTGATGTATTTTGTCACTGCTAATCCACCCGCAAACGCAAATTTACAAGCATACGAAATGGTTTCACCATCTGCAAGTCCACCTATGGTTTTCGTAAACGTCAATCCTGAAACAAGATCCATTTGCACTTCTCCAAAAGGCGATTGTTTCCATAAATAAGCAATCACTCCTGCTCTATTGGTGTCTAACAATTCAAATGAGATTTTTACACTCGTTCCAATGGTTTCAAATGTGGCTTTGTATCCTGTTGAAAAACTTCCTTGTTGCGCAACATTCGAAGTTTCCACACATTTTTTTACTTCTTGCACTGAAATTGAAATGATAGATGAAGTGGCAGTAGCGCCTTCATTGTCTGTGACAATGGCTTTCAACGAATGATTTCCTACACTTGCACCATTCCAACTGAATGAAAAAGGCGAAGTGGTATCTTCTCCTATTTTAGTTTCTCCGTCATAAAATTCCACTTTTGCAATGCTTCCATCCAAATCAGAGGCTGATGCTGTGATATTGATGGCTGTTCCTTGCGAAAAAGAACTATTGTTTGTGGGTGATGTGATATTCACTACAGGAATTGCATTGGACGTTTCTTGCACAATGACCAACATTTCGTCAAACGAAGTATAGCTTCCATCATTGACAGTAACTTTGCATTTATAAATCCCTTTTTCCAAGTTGGAAATGGTTGGAGTTGCCGAATTTAGATTGTCAAAAGCAATCACAGAAGGCCCATAAACTTGTTCCCAAACATACGTAAGTGTTTTATTTTCTGGATGCGAGCTTGCAGAAGCGTTTAAAACTGCTGTAGAGGCTGGCAAAATAACCACGATATTTTCACCTGCATTGGCAACAGGTGTAGTGTATCCTAAAGGACTTGCATAGCTAAAAGTTAGCTTTCCAAGATTGAATTCGCCACTAGAAATCACCAAACGCAAAATGTGTTTTCCTTGTGTAAACTCAATATTATTTACTGTTTTTGTAGCCCAAGTATTCCAATTTCCAGAAGTGGGCACTGTAATATCTGCACTAATTTTCTTGCCATCAATCTCAAAATAAAAAGGACCTCCTCCATTTGAATTTCCGGAAGCATATCTCAAATTCAAATCGTATTTTCCAGCAGTTTGTACATCAATGGTATATTCTAACCACTCACCTGCAGCCAACCAACCAATGGTTTTTCCTTCACTACCTGAATCTGCAGCATCTACATATTCATTGGTTCTATAATCACCTTCGTTAATCTGAGAACCATCTACGTAAGCAATATTTTGACCCAAACCTCCTTCGAATTTGTCGTAATTTCCAGATTCAATGATTCCAGGAATTTGAAAAGCAACATCCAAAAATGGGAGTTGTTCTCCCACTTGAATTTTTACAATATTGCTCACCGCAAAATCAGCATTTTGATAAATTTTGGCATACATTCCATGAACTCCCAAAGTAAGATTTTCAGCTTTGAACACAAAAGGCGCTGTAAGTTTGGAACCAATCAAGGTATTTCCATCAAAAAACTCCACTTTCGAAACTCCAGAACCTGAAGTGGTTACTGTCAAATCTACACTTCCATTGGCAAAAGCCTGCGTAAAACTTGTGCTAATTACGCCAGAAACAGTCACATTTTTACTAGTTGCCATTTCACGAGCAGGAACTTCTAGCTGAAATCCGTCAGAAAAAGTGACCGTTTTAGGAGCGTTTGTATAATTATGAGCCACATAGGTTTTGTTTCCGTCTTTGACAAAAACAGCCGCAATTGGATAATCTGCAGTAATACTTGGATTCAACGTTCCTAAAGCATTCATACTGTGCAACCAATGATAGGTTTGTGCATCCGAAATTCCGAATTTCAAACTTCTATCTGGATAGGCATCATACAAATCAATAGCCGCTTGCGGATTGATGAATGACAAAAATTGCCAATAGGTATCATGCCACAAATTAGGATTTGCTTGATTTCCAATAATGCCTGTATTTTGAGTAATTTCATTCCAAAGTTTGGTCACATACGTTGGATTGTGCGCTAAGTACAAAGAACCTCCATGAATCGGATACAATTCAATACCGTAAGAAGCTGCAATATCTGATGTCCAAAAAGTGCCATTGTCATAGGAATTTCCCCAAACTCTAGACACCAAACTATAGGTTTGCTCGGGTCTAAAATTGCGATCATACATGTCAAACCAATATTCTTCAATTGCAGTTTGTTCGGTGGTATAAATATAAATTCCCAAATCACGAATTTCAGTATTGTTGGTGATGCTTCCCCAATGAATCAAAGAAGACGCAAATTGCATACTTTCGGAAGTAGATTCTTGGTCATTTCCTTGAGGAAACGTTGCAAATCCGTTTGCCCAACTATGCCCTGCATACGGACTGAAATTTCGTAAAAAAGGAAACGTTGTATCATTTCTGTCAGAGGAAGCTGCATCACGCACCAACAAATTGATCATTCCACCCCATTGCGAAGCCCAACCAGGTTCAAATTGCTCCATAAAAGCAGCTGCATGTATAAAATATCCCCAATGAAAATGGTGGTCGTTCAAGTTTGTATCTTGTCCATGACCTGAGGGATATCCCAACAACGCAGACCATGTTGAATTGTAATAAAACAAAAATGCTTTTTCTCCTGATTGATGAGACAACCAGTTTTCCAAACGCTGTTTTACTGTGGCAATCATTTTATTTCTGGCAGTGGTATTCCCCATTTGATCTGCAATTCGTGCAGTTTGAATCAAACGATTCATCACTTGACCTTCGTTGTATGAATCTGTCCAATCAGACAAACCATCATTTTCGATACTTGCAATTTTACTATCCAAATTGGCAGGATTGAATCCCACACTGTAGTTCGCCAAATAAGGCAAGGTTGGTAAAATTCCTTTGAAGGTATGCTCCACTTGAAACGCATTTCCTTTCATAGTTTTCATTGCACCTCTCACAGAACTATAGGTATATTTGTTAGGAATTGCAGAAGCGCTTGACAAATTATTCCATTGATGAGGCAACAATCCCAACAAAATTTCGGTTTCAGTACCTTCTTTTACAGAGGTTGTTACTGAAAAATCAGTAATCACTTTTGAAGTTGACGGATTAAAATTCCATGAAGTAGTTGTATTTGTAGGAAAAACATAGGCATATTGCTTGTATTCTTGCGCTACTGAACTCACATTCGTGTTAGATTGAGGCAACATTGCCATAGACCAATAGGTTTTTCCACTCAATGAAGAAGTATAAATACTTGCATTTTTTGTCCAAGTACTTCCTGTTGGTGCATAGAAAACAAAATCAGCTCCAGCAGCTGCATTTTCGATGATTAACAATTCATTATTGATAGTTGCAGTTCCTGAGTTTACTTTTATTTCCACAACATCGTCTGCTTCTTTTTCAAAATACAAAAAAGGCATGCCAATTCCTGCAGTTGCTTTCAGTTCGCGAGAAGCATCTTTCCAATTCATGGTCACTGTCCAATCAGAATAATCAGAAACCGTGGTTTGTGTGGTTGCCAATCCTGATAATTTCACTTCAATAGGCGCAGAATCACCAATCACACCCCAAGGAATGTAGGTTACAATCAATCCATTATTGGTAGTTTTTAAGGTCATTGGATAATTGAACAAATTATCCGCATGATTTTCTTTCACTAATTTAGACCACCAATCATTGGTTGGCACAGGTTTGCCAATGGCATTGCCACTCAATTGAGGTGCTCCAGATGGAAACCCATTTCGTCCTGCAATGTCTGTCCCAGGAAAAGTGTTGGTATAACTTCCATTGCCTACTTGCGTAGTTTGCGCAAAAAAGCTGATGGAAAAAAGAAAAAGAATCGATGTAAGAAAACGGTGTACTACTGTAAATTGCATAAAATATATTTTTTGCTAAACTACCATTTTTTAAAAACAAAATCCCAAAACACACCAATACAAAAACAATACAACCAAAAAAGGAATGAAGCTATTGAGGTTTCAATATTTTTTGGGTATTGATTTTTGTGGTTATTGAAAAAAGGAGTACTTTGGGCTGAGGAAATGCGTGTTTTTAATGATTAAAAAAGTTAGATGAAGTTGCCCCGCTAGTGCGAGCTTCACGCTCTTACCCATAAAGAAAATAAAAAGTAACTATAAATTAATTTACTAATAAAAAACCGTTTTAGTACCAAGACGTTTTAAAACATTTAAATTAATGACTGCTTTTCATTACAAAGCTTTTAAACTGAGCGAAGATGAGTCTTTTGTAAAATATAATTTGAACACGGATTTTTTTCTTGACCCAAATGATTTTATTGAGGTTATCATTAGGAAAAAGGATTTGAAAATTTTGAATTATGACAAAATAAAAGACTTATTAGATCTTCAAGTTTCCAAGAAGCCTTTAAATTGGTTAAGAGCAAAATGTACAGACGATAGAATTGTTTTTAAAGAAAACCTAAAGCATTTAGCATAGAATTTAAGTTTAGATGAATACCAATAGCGCAAATTTGCAATCCGTGTCAATTCTAAATATCAAACAATAAATTAATTACATTCAGAATAATTTTTTAAACAAAAGATACATTGCAAGAAGATTATTATTTTAGCTCTGCAAAAAATATTGTTCTGGGCATGGTTAGCAAATCCACATTTACTTTATAATACATTAAAAAATGTATAAATATATTTATTACAAATTATACAAAATAACAAAAAAGAGTGAAAAAAATTTGGCTTCACATATGAGGATGCCAGCTACTTTAACTATTTTTTCTCTTTCATTTTTACAATTTATTAATTTAATGACTATTTTAATTTTGTTAGTACATTGGCTAAAAATTTTTAGCCCCACTACTATATCAAAAGAAATAGCAATTGGAACAATACTATTTCTCTATGGAATAAATTATTTTCTATTTGTAAGAAATAGAAAGTTTTTGCTTATCGAGAAAACATATGATGAAGCACCAAAAAAATTAAAATCAATAAAAACAAAACTTTTTTGGATATATATAATATTAAGTTTTGCTTTGCTTTTTTTTAGTTTTGCTAAATTTAATACACGATAGTGGATTACTCCGCTAGTGCGAGCGTCACGCTCGTACCCACAAAGAAAATATACAAAAAATAAATTATTAATACATTTACCAATAAATAATCACGAGCGAGACGCTCGCGTGAGCGGTGTATAATTTGAAAAATAAATGAATATTAGAATTCGAAATATAAATTGTAACAAAAAAAGCGGAATTCTGATTGTCGGAATTTGTTTAATTGCAATGCTTTTGGGATATTTCGTTGAATCTTATCGTGGAACTTGGATTTATCATTATGGAAATACGATTTCCTTATTTATGTTTTATTGTGGAATTTTATATTCATTCATTAATACAATACTTTTGATATCAAAGCATAAATCTGAATTAAAAAATAATTTTATTTGTTTGTTTTTAAGTGCAATTCCATTTCTATATATCATAATAATGATTGCTATAGCAATGTCTAAATCCCAATAGCGCGGATTTGAAATCCGTGCCAATTCTAAATATCAAACAATAAATTAATTTCATTCACAATAAACCTCTAAAAAATAGAAACTCAATCTAAATACTATTATTTTAGATCCATATCAAATAAAGAATCCATAGGATTCATATATCTATAGAAAATAATTGATAACGATTCATTCGACCCCAAGAGGGGTCGCACCAAACACCTAAAACTATTGGCTATACATATGAAATCCCTAGCGGGATTTATTTTTTGAAAAAACTCAAAAAAAATCTATCAATCGAATTTAGAAAACTAGTAACCCAACTTAGAAATCTTGCAACCTGATTTAGGAAACTTTCCTTAGCATTTAGAAAATTTGCTTTAGCATTTAGGAAAATCCCCCGCTAGTGCGAGCGTCACGCTCGTACCCACAAAGAAAATAAACACAAAAAATAAATAATTAATCATTTACCAATATATAACCACGAGCGAGACGCTCGCGTGAGCGATTTATAAATAGTGGTGGTTTTGACACTTGAGTGTCTCAAAAATTGTTGAATGTAGCGAATGTCTGTTCCGATTTCGAGCAAATGAGTTGCAAAACTATATGTTCAAGTTCAAATCAAATAACCACTTGCTATGTCACAACTCCCTCAGTGAGTTGTTGCCATCGGGCACGTACCCAACTGCAATTGCGCACCGTGAGGACTACCTAAATTTAGTACTATTTATTGTTTAAATATACTACTATTTATTGATAAACATTATACTATATCCTTAAGTATATAGTACAATATTTAGTAGATATTACTATTATAAATAGTCAATACTTATACAATTAATAGGTAGTTGCCCACGTGCCCAATTGCGACTGCGCACTGAGGGAATAGCAGTTGGGCACTGAGGGAGTTGCAAGTTGTGCTTTAGGTGTTTGTAGACGACCTTTTGTATATGGCAAACGGCTATGTATAAACCACTAATTACTGTTTTGTATAGAGTACTTGTTTTATGCGATCTCCATTTAGAAATAAACCACCATTTATAAACTCTATGGTATAAAAGTCAACAATCATTTTATAAGTAGCTACTAGCAACCCTACCGCTTTATAATCATTTTGTAACGTTATTTCATAATTTTTAGCATCCAAATGTTTGATTGTAATGCTTGTATTTGTCTCTGAATTCAAATAATTTCCATTGATGCTATTGAAATCAACATCTTTCTCTATTTCGTCTACTTTGGTCAATGAATAGGGTGCATGATTTGTATAGTACGCTGTTACCTGTGTTTTCCCATTTGTATTGGTTGTAAATTCTTGTTTAAAAGCTGTATCAAATTTTTGGTGAAATATATTAGCAGCTTCACGTTCTAATTCCACATCATTTCTACCAACTCTTTTCAGATATATTTTTCCATCTCTTTTTTCAAATGTAAATGCAAAATCATTCTCTGTAAGGTAAGTTCCCAAAATATCATCCTCACTAATATAGTTACCTATGCTTGTTGGTTTTGTAACAAAATATGTTTTTGTGGGTTGTAAGTTTAAAATAACATCCGCCATTTGTCTTGTTTGATTGTATGGAATTGATTTACCCGTATTTGTTAGTGTTATCATAGCTGTTTTTTTATCAGGAAATCGAATTGTAGTTGCTTTCCAAGCACCAGTTGCTCCTTCATGAAATGTGTAATCCAACTCTTTATACTTGCCAAATTCAAGTCCATAGCCATAATTTTTAAAATTTGAGTTTAAAATAACTTGTTGACTTTGTGCAATTATTTCTCTTTTAAAAGTAGTGCTTCCTTTACCTTGTACTAATTTTTCCCATTGAATTTGGTCTTCCAAAGTAGAAAAAATAGTACCATCACCAACCACATTCCAAATCCAATTGTAGGTTGTCCAGCTGCCAAAATTAAAATAGGCTCTCGCTATTTGTCCTGAGATTTTTGTGTAATTACTTTCAAAAGAAGTATTTGGCATTTTTAATTGGAGAAATAGTTCTTTGGTATAATCAGCAAATGTTTTCTTAGCAACTTTTTCGACAATTAGCGCCAATAAAATGTAGTTGGTATTGCTATACAAATATTTGGTGTTGGGTTTAAAATTCAAATCGACCTGTTTTTCAATCAATGCCAAAACATCCTTGTTATCAAAAGATTTTTCCCACCATGTATAGCCTTGTAATGACCATAAATCATAACAGTCTCTGATTCCACTTGAATGATTTAACAAACTTTGAACTGTTATATTCTCTTTTATAGTGGGATATATCGTTGGAAACCATTTTCTAATATCATCATCAAGTTTTAGTTTCTTTTGATTCATCAATGTCAATATTGCCAAAGCTGTAAATTGTTTACCATTAGAAGCGATGTTAAACCTGGTTGAAGATTTGATGAATATACTATCCATCAAGTCTGCATATGTAAGCTTCCCTTAAATTCGATCCATTCAAAAATAGAATTTTTATTCATTTAATCTGTATTCAATTGGTGATTTATTTTTAAGTGATTTATGTGGTCTATTGTAATTGTAATCGTTTATCCACTCTTGACTTATATC
>NZ_JADWOV010000195.1 GCF_015767435.1 Polaribacter sp. BAL334 | reverse complement strand
CAATATAATTGAGCATTAAATCTGCCATTTCTTCAATTGTTTTTTCTCCTTTGATAATATCTCCAGTATCAATATCGATAATATCGCTCATTCTGTTTGCCAAATCTGAATTTGAAGAAACTTTGATTACTGGAGTGATTGGATTTCCTGTTGGAGTTCCTAAACCTGTTGTAAACAAAACAATATTTGCACCAGAACCAACCATTGCTGTGGTACTTTCTACATCATTTCCTGGAGTACATAATAAATTCAATCCTGATTTAGTAACATATTCTCCATAATCTAAAACATCAACAATTGGAGAGGTTCCTCCTTTTTTGGCAGCGCCTGCAGATTTCATAGCATCAGTAATCAAACCATCTTTGATATTTCCTGGTGAAGGATTCATATCAAAACCTGAACCTGCATTGACTACTGATTTTTCAAAAGCTTTCATCAAACTTAAAAATTTAGTAGCCTTTTCCTCATCAGTACATCTATTTACTAGTTCTTGTTCAACACCACAAAGTTCAGGAAACTCAGATAAAATGGCTGTTCCTCCAAGAGCTACTAGCAAATCTGAAGTGTATCCTAATGTTGGATTTGCAGAAATTCCCGAAAAACCATCTGAACCACCACATTCTAAACCAACTTTTAATGCTGATAAAGGTGCAGGTTTACGTACTATTTTATTTGCTTCTTTAATTGCTTCAAATGAGTCTTTTATGATGGCTGTGAGCATTTCATCAACAGTCCCCATTTGCT
>NZ_JADWOV010000194.1 GCF_015767435.1 Polaribacter sp. BAL334 | reverse complement strand
TTTATAAGAGAGTTTTTAGTTATTAATTCAAAGATAAAAGATTTTTTAAAACACTACCTTAATTTTTGTCTAAATCATAACACTTTTTGCTGACGATTTACAACGATTTACATTTTTGTTTTGGGAAATAATCCGTTTGAATTTTGAAATAATTGGCTATCAATAGTTATTAGAACGGTTAGCCATGATAGTTTCATGTAAATTGTGGGGATAATAATTAAATAAAAAACCATAACTAATTGAATGTCAATTGTTAGGGTTTTAAGGTCGCGGAGAAAGCGGAAGCAATAAAGTAAGACCATTAGAGAAAGATTGGGTGCTTAAAGTTAAAAAGAACTGTGATGAACAAGGTATCCCATTTTTCTTTAAGCAATGGGGTAAAATCAGAAACAACCCTAACCCTTATGATCCTACAATACATCAGGAGCATAAATATCACGCCAAAGGAGGGTCTCAAATAGACGGAAAAATATACTGGACTAATCCAACGGTAGAAGATGATTCAATGGCTACAATCACTCTATTTGATAATGAATACCTTGTCATAGATGATTTTCAGGATTTAAAAACAATCTGGGAACTGAAATCATACTTGCCTTTTATGGATAAAGAGCTTTATACACAACTAAAGCAAGACATCAGAAAGAATGGATTAAATGATCCAATATTATACTTCACAACACCAAACGGAGATAAACTAGTTATTGAAGGACATACAAGGCTTAAAGCTTGCATTAAACTGAATAAAAAGAAAATACCAACAAAAGAGGTAAAGGAAGAATTTCAAAGCCTTGATGATATTAAATTATGGATGGTAAAGCATCAGTTTCAAAGAAGAAATCTATCACAAATTGAAAAAATCAAACTCGCATACCTTTCTAAAGAAACCATAGAAAAAACGGCAATAGCTAACCTTTCAAAAGGTGGTAAAAAACTGGAATATCCACATCGATTGATACTACACTTGAATTAGCTAAAATTGCTGGTGTTGGAAGAACAACTATTACTCGATATAACACTGTTATTGAAAAAGTATCTAAACAACTTGTTCGTAAAATGGATAATGGTCACATATCTATTTCAGCTGCATGTAGCATTGCAAAAAAGATTTCAGCTGCAAAACCAAAAATTAAATCTAGCTCTAAAGCTTCGATTGCAATTAAAATGTATGATACTATTAAGCAGGCAGAAGATGATTTTAAAACTGGAACAATTGAGGGTATATTGATTGTTATAGAAGAAAGTCAAATCGAGTTATGTACTTCCAAACAAAAAAATAAATTTGGATTCTGCATAGTGAACTAAGTTATCTTAGTTAGCCTTTGACCAAAAGGTTTAAGGTATGTTTTAATTTCTGCTAAATATTATTGATGTTACTTTTCTCACATAACCCATATCCAAGTATCTCTGCAATTAACTATATTTACTCACTAGAATATTTTACAAGATCCAAATCTTTAATAAGCAGTAATAAAATATGATCACAGGAGAATTAAAATCACAAGTAGATAAAATATGGGAGTCCTTCTGGACAGGTGGAGTATCTAATCCACTTACAGTAATTGAACAGTTTACCTACTTACTATTCATACGCAGATTGGATGAAACACAGTTGCTAGAAGAGAAAAAAGCAGCTATGATTAAGAAACCAGTAGCTAACATCATCTTTACACCTGAGCAGCAAGAATTGCGTTGGAACTCTTTTAAAAACAAAGAGCCACAAGCTATGTTTGACTTGTTTACACGAGCTACTGTTGGTGGAATATCAGTATTTGACCACATGAAACAAGTGGGTACTGAAAATGGAGTATTTGCTCAATACATGAGTGGCGCTACCTTTATGATTCCTACTCCAAGATTGTTGGATCAAGTAGTTCAATTGATTGATAAAATCAAAATGGAAGATAGAGATACCAAAGGAGATACCTACGAGTACTTACTTTCTAAGATTGCTACTGCAGGAACCAATGGTCAGTTTAGAACACCAAGACATATCATTAGAATGATGGTAGATATGGTTCAACCTACTAAGGAAGATACTATTTGTGATCCTTCTGCAGGTACTGCAGGATTCTTAGTTTCTGCAGGAGAATACATCCACCAAAACCATCCCGATTGGTTTCATGATAAAGGATTTAGAGAACACTACAACAGTGACATGTTCACAGGTATTGAATTTGACAATACCATGTTGCGCATTGGTGCAATGAACTTGCAGTTGCATGGTATAGAAAGTCCTAATTTGATTGGTAAAGACGCGTTGAGTGAAAGCAATGCTGATGTACGTGATAGATTCTCATTGATACTTGCCAATCCACCTTTTAAAGGAAGCTTGGATTATGATGGTGTAGAAACATCAATACTCAAAATGGTGAAGTCTAAGAAGACAGAATTACTGTTCTTAGGTTTGATGTTGCGTATGATGAAAACAGGTGGTAGATGCGCTGTAATTGTGCCTGATGGGGTACTATTTGGATCTTCTAATGCTCACAAACAGATTAGACAAGAGATTATTGAAAACCACAAGTTAGATGCTGTAATTTCTATGCCAAGTGGGGTATTCAAACCCTATGCAGGAGTAAGTACAGCAGTCTTGTTTTTTACTAAAACAGGAACTGGTGGCACAGATAAAGTATGGTTCTATGACATGCAAGCAGATGGGTATACTTTAGATGACAAACGTGCTGAAACTAAAGATAATGACATACAAGACATTGTTTCAAGATACCATAACCTCACTGCAGAAGCAAATAGAAAGCGTACTGATAGAAGTTTCTTAGTTCCTTTTGCAGACATACAAGCCAATGACTGGGATTTGTCTATCAACAGATACAAGGAAGTAGTATATGATGAAGTGACGTATGCACAACCATCCGTGATTATACAGGACATCAAAAATCTTCAAGAAGAGAATAAGCAACAATTACTAATCTTAGAAGAGTTGTTGAAATGAAATTTATAACTATTGATGAAGTTGCAACTGTTGTAAGAGGTTCTTCTCCAAGACCACAGGGTGATGTAAGATATTATGGTGGGAACGTTCCAAGATTAATGGTTTCTGATGTCACCAGAGATGGGATGTATGTTACACCAAAGATTGACTTTCTAACTGAAGAAGGTGCAACTAAAAGTAGACCAATGAAAAAAGGAGACTTTATTATTGCAGTTAGTGGTGATCCAGGTGAACCTTGTATATTGACAGTAGATGCATGTATTCATGATGGATTTGTTGGGTTTAGAAACTTAGATGTATCAAAAGTATTCACGCCATATCTTTATAGATTTTTTAAATACAACAAATTAAAAAGTAAGTCACAAGCAGTAGGAGCAATTTATAAGAATCTTAATACTGATCAGATTAAAGGAATACAAATCCCTCTACCCTCACTCCAACAACAACAGAAAATTGCCAACATACTGGATGCTGCAGATGCTTTAAGACAGAATGACAAAGCATTAATTGCAAAGTATGACGAACTCACACAAGCTTTGTTTTTGGATATGTTTGGGGATCCTGTGAGTAATCCTAAAGGGTGGGAGAAAAAAAGGGTATTTGAAATTTCTAAATCTCTTTTTGCAGGAGGAGATGTACCAAAAGACCGTTTTTCAAAAGAATTAAATGAGAAGTATAATGTTCCAATATATTCTAATGGATTAGGTGAAAATGCTTTGTATGGATTTACAAATATAAATAAAGTAAAGGAAGATAGTATTACTATGTCCGCGAGAGGAACTATTGGATTTCCTGAGATAAGAAAAACTCCATTTTTTCCAATAATAAGATTAATTGTGATTACACCATATACAGAGATGGTTTTACTAAATTATTTAAAAATTGCTCTCTCATTTTTAGAGTTTAGAAAAGGTGGCTCCTCCATTCCTCAATTGACAGTTCCAATGATCAAAGATAAAGAGATTTTGATACCATCAATTGAATTACAAAACCAATTTGCAAAGCGAGTGGCAGTAATAGAAGAACAAAAAGCCATTGCACAAAAGAGTTTAGAGCAATCAGAGAGTTTGTTTAATAGCCTTTTGCAAAAGGCGTTTAAAGGGGAGTTGGTATGAAGAATTTTTATTTACTACTGATGGTATGCTCAGTGTTAGTTTCTTGTAATAAAGATACTGATGGAGATAAGGTAAATGATAAAGAGGATAAATGTCCTGATACTTTTGGATTGGTTGAGTTTAAAGGCTGTCCTGATTCTGATGAGGATGGTGTTCCTGATCCTGATGATGATTGTCCTGATGATTTTGGATTAGAAGAATTTAATGGATGCCCTGATACTGATGAAGATGGTATTCCAGATAAAGATGATGATTGTCCAGACGAGTATGGATATGAAAGATATGATGGCTGTCCAAATAATGACAATATGCAGTTGTTGGTTTCTGAATGTCTTGATCCTTTTGATGTTACTGATGAAGAAATTATTTCAATTTTACAAGAACGAAATTTATCTCTTGATGAAACGATAAATTACAAAATGTGCAATTTATTACATGAAAGAATAAGGT
>NZ_JADWOV010000193.1 GCF_015767435.1 Polaribacter sp. BAL334 | reverse complement strand
CTTTTGAATGGTGTAAAGAAGGTATTGCCCCAGAAATTGATAATCTACAGCAAGTACCCATAGAATATATTCCTCAATGGTTAGAGAAACATCAAAAAGGAGATCCATTTTATGTTGCAAAAGTTTCTGATTTAAATACTGAAGACCCTGGAGAGAATGCTTTAAAAGAGATTTTAGCTCCACAAGGAATTAAAAGTTTATTGACCATTCCAATTTTAAATAACAAAGAATTAATTGGTTTTGTGGGTTTTGACTCAGTTGAAAACTACCATAATTACAGTGAAAAAGAAGTGAAATTATTGTCTCTTTTTGGAGCAATGCTTACCAATATTCGGAATAGGCAAAAATTAAATAATCGACTAATAACTGAAGTAGAAAAGTTTCAAAACATCATTGCGAACATGAATCTTGGGTTGCTTGAAGTTGATTTGAATGATGAAATTATTTTTGCAAATCAGAGTTTTTGTAAAATGT
>NZ_JADWOV010000192.1 GCF_015767435.1 Polaribacter sp. BAL334 | reverse complement strand
GATTATTCTTATTACTCTTTTCCCATTTATTTTAATGGGATGTGAATCAGATGAGCAAAAAAAGCAAAAAGCTCAGGAAGTCGTAAATGCTTTGATTTCAAATATTCAGATAGACAACTATGAATCTATTTACGAATACTATCCGTCATTTAAAGATTGGGTTGGTAAATATTGGAAGTATAAATCAATAGCCATTACTTCTACAATTTTGAAGGAAGATGGTTCTATAGAAATCTTTGCAAATTCAAATAGTGATGATCAATTATTCTTTCTTTTAGAAAAAATTGAGGGTAATTATAAAGTTCTTAAATCTAAAGGGTTATCTAGCTATTTTAACTCAAATATCTACAAATATTGTAAAAATATAGGTTGTATTGGAATTAATGAGTCTGACGTAGATATTGGAAGAATATGTAAAAACAATGAAACTGATTTTAACTATTTAGTCCGTAGTATTAAAAATAGAATTGAAGATAAGTTTAGACTTGAAAATCAATCACTAGCTAAACATGGTGGCTATGGTATACCTTTATATGTCACAGGAGATATTATAGTTAAAAATTATTCACGCTTTACTCTGCCCAGATATTCATATGATATTTACATAAAATTTCTTAACAGTAATGATAAAGAATTATATAAGTTCAAGTATCGAAGTAATTTTTCAGATATCCCTTTTAATTCAAGTGAATCATTAAGTATAATGCAAGATGTTGATAGAAGCTTTAAAAAAGTAGATGTTGAATTGGTAATTATAAATACAAATTTTATCGAAGATCTAATAGGTAAGTATGCAGAAGGTAGTTTATGTAATTATGCTGATAACCTATAGAAAATTGTAATTTTAAATATTATGAATTTTAGATTATTTTACATATTTATAGTTATGATGGTAATTTTATTTTTATCATCATGTAATAATTCTAGAAAAAATGACAACTTACTTTTAAATATTGCTTTTGAAATTCCGAGTGACGTCTATGAAACTCCGAGTGACGTCTATAAGCAAGAAATTGATAAATTAGTTGAGAAAAAAGAGTTAATAGTGAAGACCAGTAATAAAGAAATTGGAAAAATCATAGAGACCTCAATCTCTTACAAAAGAAAATTAAAAATAGGAAGTTTTCAAACAGAGGCTTATGTAAAGTTTAATGATGACAATCTTAAAAAAGGCTCACTTAGAAACTATACGTACGATTTGATGAGTACCTGCAAAAAAGAAGCTGATTCTCTTTTGTTTTTAAAAAAAAATAAAAAAGAAAGAATTCCTTATAATTATTGTATTTTAAAGTCAGATATTGATTCTATTAAAGCATATTTGGATAGAAATTATGGAAAAGGAGAGATTATTGAAATACAGAAGGGTTTATTTT
>NZ_JADWOV010000191.1 GCF_015767435.1 Polaribacter sp. BAL334 | reverse complement strand
AGTAGAAATAGTTGAAAGAGCATCAGTAGTTACGAAATCTAAGTTAGAGAAAGTAAGTGTAGTTCCAAAAGTGTCAGCATCAATACCTTTTACTTTACTACCCACTTTAAAGCCTTTGAAAACGATATTATTATTAGCACCCATTGCATCCGCTTTCCAGTCACCGTAAGTTGTAAGTCTTGTAGCATTTGCATTACCAATAGCAGTTACACCATCAATAGTGTAAGAACCAGTAACTCTAGGAGTAGAAGTAGACTCAGTACCATCAATTTCAAAAACTGTATCACTACCAACACCCATTGCAACAAGAGCATTTGTAATAGTTCCTGAATACGCTTGATCTAAATCAATAGCATCATCAGTTTGGTTATAAATTAAAAGGTTATTTACATTTACATTTCCACCAAAAATTTCGATTCCGTCATCATCATTAGAGATGATCTCGATATTTTCAACAATAGTTTTGTTACCAACACCACCTAAAGTAAGACCATTAATTTCACTACCATTAGCGATAGTAGCCCCACCATGACGAATAGAAACGTATTTTAAAGAACCAGAATTGTCATCAGTTAATGTACCACCATAGTTTGTCCAAGTTTGACCAGCAGCAATACCTTCGATGTTTGCAGTATTGTTAGCACCAGCACCAATCACGTTATTTCCTAAAATGATAACTCCACCCCAAAGACCGTTTAAGTCTAAGTCATGACCAGGAGCAACATACACACCAGCAGCAACGTTTGCAGCTGTTAAGGGATCAGCAGCAGCAGTAAAAACGATAGGTAAAGCAGCAGTTCCGTT
>NZ_JADWOV010000190.1 GCF_015767435.1 Polaribacter sp. BAL334 | reverse complement strand
TTAAAGCTTCTTCTGAATTGAAAGAAAATAATGGAATAAATTACTCAGCAAAAAATGCCCATGATTTTGACAAAAATACAGCTTGGATTGAGGGAAAACCTGATTATGGGATTGGAGAATTTATTGAATATTGTTTTGACTTTAGCGAAACGAAAGAATATAATGGGCGCTTAGGAATTAATCGAATTTTATTGGCAAACGGATACAAGAAAAATAAACAGACTTGGGAAAATAATTCGCGAGTTAAACAACTAAAAGTCTATTTAAATGACAAACCTTATGCAATTTTAAATCTTTTGGATTCATTCGAAATACAAACAATTGACATTGGAGAAATAAAATTTCCAGCCAATAAAGAGACAAAACTAAAATTTGAAATAACTCAAGTTTATGAAGGAATTAAATATAAAGATACAGCAATAAGCTTAC
>NZ_JADWOV010000189.1 GCF_015767435.1 Polaribacter sp. BAL334 | reverse complement strand
TCTTTAAACATATTTAATCCAGGTGAAGTAGCAGCAACTGGAGGAACTTCAGGGGTTGTCTATGCAGTTACAGATAGTTTGTCAGGAAAAGAAAGTACTCGGGTTAATAATTTTGCCCACGTAAACTATAAAAAAGCAGTTCCAAGAATTGGTAAATTACTAAATATTAATGGTGCCGGAATTCAGTATAGATGGCTGTTAAACAATTTATCTGTTGACTCTTACGAGGAAATGAATCAGCTAGCTTCAGAAGTCTCTGTAGGTTCAGATGGTGTATGTATGATTCCTTTTGGAAATGGCAGCGAAAGAATGCTGAGCAACATGGAAATCGGAACGCGGTTGGTAAATGTTAATTTAAATAACCATCAAAAAGGACATGTATGTAGGGCTGCATTAGAAGGAATTGCTTTTTCCTTTGTTTATGGTATGGATATATT
>NZ_JADWOV010000018.1 GCF_015767435.1 Polaribacter sp. BAL334 | reverse complement strand
GGGTTCTGTCAATGCGTTTTGTGATGTATGATAGTTCGCCAGATTGTAAACGAATTAAACTTGATGGTACCGTGTTGATGCCAAAAGCTTCTGCTATTCGCATGGTTAGGTGTTCGTTTTCGGGCATTTCTGGAAATTGATCCGATGGTGGTTTAAAAATGTAGTTTCCACCTAAAGCGCCTACAACTGTTAAGCGACCTTTGTTACCATCTTGCATGGTGTCGTTTACTACTGATAATGACAATTTGGGTTGCACTCCAGGAACTGCCACACTCCGTTCCACAACATTTTTGGCTAATGCTGCCATTTGTTCTAGCGAATGTTCAAATAGTGGTGGTTCTTTTGTACCGAAAAATGCCATGCTGCATTGCTCGTGGAAATCACCATCCGAATTGGCTACCAATGGATTGTAACAAAAAAGGCATTTCTTATTTTTCATTTTCTTCAGTTATTGGATGGACACTTACGGCACCAATACAATTTTGACAACACGCCAAAAGTAAGCCCATGCGATCATTTTGATTGATTTTCCAGTTTTTAGACGCGATATCTAACAACCAACCTTCAGGAATTAATCCTTCAAAAAAAGGAAATAACCGTTTGTCCCTATAGATTTTTGCACTTACTGGCATTGTTAATGTAATGCACTGTTTTGGATGTTCGTTTACATATTTTTCATCGTATTGAAATATGTACTCTCCATCATCCGTTTCTGTTAGCATTCCTGCCAAGAGGTCTTTATAGTAAATGGCTGCTTGTCTCATCTAGCCTTCTT
>NZ_JADWOV010000188.1 GCF_015767435.1 Polaribacter sp. BAL334 | reverse complement strand
TTTTTGGATTGGTTCCTTCTGTTACTTACAATTTTAAATTTTAATACGATGAAAAAGATTTTTTTACTCCCCATTTTATTACTATTTATTTTTACAAATTGTGAAAAAGTAGTCGATATTGATGTCCCTTCAACTACTCCAAAATTGATTATAGATGCTGTTTTTGAAGTGTATTTTACAGAAACTCCAATACGTGCAAATACAGTTGTAAAACTAAGTAAATCAGCTGATTATTTTGACGAAACGATTCCACCAGTGACCAATGCAACTGTTTTTTTAACGAATATATCTGATAATTCCATCATTAATTTTTCGGACGTGAATGCTGATGGAAATTATGAACCAACGATTTCGTTTATTCCTGCTGAAAATGTAGTGTATGAATTGACAATAATTCACGAAAACTACACCTATAAAGGGACAGCAACTCGAATAAAATCAACACCTTTAACTAGTGTTACTCAAGGTGATGAAACCTTATTT
>NZ_JADWOV010000187.1 GCF_015767435.1 Polaribacter sp. BAL334 | reverse complement strand
GCTTAATGATGCTATAAAAGCCAAAGACCTTTTCTTTGACGAAGTATCCAATTTTAATCAAGCGGACGAAAAACTAAAACAGATTTTCTATTTGCTATTAAAAGACAAAAAGGAATTCAACGCTTTTTTTCGCTTACTTGGATATAAAAGTAGCAACACACAAATAGAAAAACTAATTCGAGAAAAATTTGATTCAGTCATTTGTGAGCATGCCGATCTTTCAAAAATAATTTCAAAACACCCGATCGAATTGGCTTACTGTTTGTCTTTGATAGATTGTAACAATAGATATTCAATAACTCCACCTTGGGTTCTTAAAAACTTTCCAAAATTCGAACGGATAATGTTCCAACTTAGAAGCAAACCTTGCCTGACTGGATGCAAATACTGCAATCAAGCGTTAGACATAAATAAGGGACTGAAAAATTATTTTGGTTTTGATGAATATAGAACTTATGCGGGTGAACCACTTCAAGAAAATGCAGTTCGAGCCGCAGTGGATAACAAATCTTTATTAGCCGTATTTCCGACAGGAGGTGGCAAGTCAATCACTTTTCAAGTTCCTGCATTGATGGCAGGTGAAAACGTAAAAGGTTTGACTGTTGTGATTTCTCCTCTGCAATCGTTAATGAAAGACCAAGTCGACAACCTTGAAAGAATTGGAATAACAGATGCTGTAACAATTAACGGCTTACTTGATCCTATTGAAAGGGTAAAATCTATTCAACGAATTCAAGACGGCAGAGCATCAATCCTTTATATTTCTCCTGAATCACTTCGCTCTAAGACAACAGAAAAATTACTACTTGGCAGAAAAATAGTTCGCTTTGTAATAGATGAAGCACACTGTTTTTCTTCCTGGGGACAAGATTTCAGAGTTGATTATTTATACATTGGCGATTTCATTAAAACCCTTCAGGAAAAGAAAAATCT
>NZ_JADWOV010000186.1 GCF_015767435.1 Polaribacter sp. BAL334 | reverse complement strand
GTTTTTACATGATCAATATGGTCACTTGCTGATGCCATTGACGAAATAATTGATGTATCTGAAATTGGCGAAGAATGATCTCCAAAAATTCCACCTCCTAAAGTAGCCGCAACAACAATGGTAATATCAGCTCCATGAATAGTTGCCATAGGAATTGAAATTGCCAACATTATGGCAAAAGTACCCCAAGAAGTTCCTGTGGAAAAAGCAATAAACGAACTGATTAAAAAAACAACAGCAGGTAATAATTCAACTGACAACCAACTTTTGGTAACATTCGCAACATAAACTCCAGTTTCTAGTTCTTTGCAAGCGTCTCCAATTGCGAAGGCTAATAACATCAACAAAGCCAATGGCATTAACTCGCTAATTCCTTTTAACGTTAAGTTAATGGCTTCTTTTGGGTTTAAAATTCCTTGAATCATATACATTACAATCGCTACTAAAATTGAAGCAATTACTGCATATAAAACCGATGATGAACCAGAACCTTCACCAATTGCTTGTGATGCATGATTTAAAAAAGAAGAAGATTCTTTTACTGCATTCCAACCTGTATACATCAAATTAATTGGCATCATAAAAACCATCACCAAAAGTGGCACAATCATATTATAC
>NZ_JADWOV010000185.1 GCF_015767435.1 Polaribacter sp. BAL334 | reverse complement strand
GACGAAGCAATCTTTTTATTGATATTCACTGTATTTTGAGAGCGGGGGAGGTTTTCATATACAGATTGCTTCGTGCCACGCAATGACGGGATTGGGTGTAATGACTGGATGGGCGGTTACTAATATACAGATTGCCACGCTCCTGCGTCGCTCGCAATGACGGGACAATTTAAATATTGAAAAGCCAACCTTCTGAGAGGTCATTCCAGTTTGGGTTTTCGAGATTTATTAATGACTCTTTTGTTTTTCTATTTCCTGATTTTATTTGTTTTTCTCTGGCAATTGCTTGTGTTATATCTTCGAATTCTTCATAGTACACTAATTGGTCACAGTTGTATTTTGCCGTAAAACCTTTGTATTGCTTGCTTTTGTGTTGGTATATTCTTTTTAATAGATTACTTGTTACCCCGATATAGATTACCGTTTTGTTTTTGTTGGTTAGGAAGTAGATATAGGACTTTTTCATTTTTTAAATGTAATGAATTTGGTTTGGTTTCACAACGTCTTTGCGAGGACGATAGGACGAAGCAATCTTTTTATTGCAATATACTGCATTTTGAGAGTGGGGGAGGTTTAATT
>NZ_JADWOV010000184.1 GCF_015767435.1 Polaribacter sp. BAL334 | reverse complement strand
ATAACATTGTTGCAGAAATCAAAAATAATCCACCAACTACAAAATGAATGAACATAAAAAACGTCCAAACTTGAGGTTTAGGACCAAACAAGCCTTTTAGTTCTGTTGTATTATTTTCTTTCTGAATAAATTCGAGATGTAATTGTGGAGACCAAAAATGTTCGTCTTTTTTGGGAACGCTTATAAAAATATGTTGATCTACAATGACCCCTCTACAATCCGATTTTTTTTGTTTGAAAACATCCGAAAAACGTTGAATGACAACATCCGAAGTTTCAGCTAAATCAATAGAAAAACGAGGACGCAAAAAAAGTTCTGCATTTCT
>NZ_JADWOV010000183.1 GCF_015767435.1 Polaribacter sp. BAL334 | reverse complement strand
TATCAGACTGCTAAAGAGTTCAACGCTTTTAAACCTGATTGTGTTGATACAACAAACAATACAAAATCATTAGTAAATCAATTTAATGACGCAAATAATAAGCTAATTGTTACAACTATTCAGAAGCTTTATAATGCCATAACAAATGACCAGCATCTAAAAGTAATGAACAATCTTAAAGATAAAAAGATTGTATTCATATTTGATGAATGCCATCGTTCACAATTTGGAGATACTCATAAGAGGATAACACAATATTTTAACAATTACCAAATGTTTGGCTTCACAGGAACGCCAATTTTCAAAGACAATGCAACTTCTATAAAAGGCATAAAACAAACTACTGCTAGTTTATTTGGAGAAAAATTACATCAATACGTTATTACAGATGCTATAAAAGATGAAAATGTATTACGTTTTTCTGTTGAATATGTTGGTAAATACCGTGAAAAAGAAAACTCAAAAAATGAAATTGAAATTGACGTAGAAGCTATTGACACTAAGGAATTAATGGAAAGCCCACAACGTTTAGAAAAGATTGCTAACTATATTATTCAACAACATCCAAT
>NZ_JADWOV010000182.1 GCF_015767435.1 Polaribacter sp. BAL334 | reverse complement strand
ATTCTAACCTCTATGTGTAAAGGAAAGTTTTTTAAGTCAGCTTTTTTCCTATAGGTTTTAAAAACGCCTCAACGCTCTCTTTGTACTTGCGAATTATGCTATGAGAGGTATAGTAAACCCTATCACTTACATCAGTACTTGAGGAAAACATATGATGCAGGATGTTAAGAATGACCACTTCTCCATCTTTATCAAAATAGGCATCTATAGCAAATTCTTCTCCTTCTATGTATTCTTCTATAATAAAAGTAGATGCATCCATTACTTCCTTAGGATACATACTTTTTAAATTTTCATAGTTTAATTCATTTTGAGCAATATGCCAGTCAGACTTGTTACGAATAATATGAACTCCAATACTAAAGAAACCTAAGGAAGGCTTAATGACAAATGGCAGTTTTACTTCATCAATATCTATGGTTTGGATATCATCAATTTTAATTTCTCTAAACAGGAAATCAGGAAACATAGCTCTAGTTAGTTCTCTGAAATTAAGTTTGTCCTTAAATAATCTTATTTGGCCAGGTAGTTTGGTTTCTTTTAGATTGTTAAAAATCCATGTTAATGAGTTCTCGGAATTTGTATAAACTAGAGGATTGGGGGTTTTTAAAAGTTTATTTTTCGCATCAAATTCAGAAATCCAGTTCATAGAATCATCATTAACCAATGATTTTGCCTCTTTTGTAGCAATAATTTCAAAATTATTTTCTTTAATCGTTTTAATGAGAAAATCTGAAATATATGGGTGGTCTATAAGTATCATTTTTATGTATTGTATTAATATGTGGCTACTGTTTAAAATTGAATTACGCTGATACAATCTTTTTTTAACAATTCAATATCAAATTTTTCTTTAAACTTTAATTTGAAATCTGCTTAAGCATTCTCATAAACTAAAAAAGCGTTTAACTCTTTTACAACTTCAAAATTTAGATAAAGTGTTACTTAGAGGGTCGTTATTTGGGTGATTT
>NZ_JADWOV010000181.1 GCF_015767435.1 Polaribacter sp. BAL334 | reverse complement strand
GTTAATGGTCGATGACAATGACAACATAACTGTAGCGTTTAATAATAAGGAAAACCTTTTAACTGATGTTAGAGACGGCCTGAAAGAAATTGCTTTTTATTTTCATTGTATTCATACTATGACGAGAGTGACTTTATGCGGAGGAATGTGATATTAAAAAAGTTGACCAAAGACAAGTTTATAATTCATGTATAAAAAATTGCTAGTTTTAATTAAGACAAAGTTGGTTACTCATTTGCTGTCTTCCTGTTTTCGTGAGAAAAATCCTTGCCTAATACAAAACTATTTTAATAATAACTATTAGCTTTAACTTTACTATAC
>NZ_JADWOV010000180.1 GCF_015767435.1 Polaribacter sp. BAL334 | reverse complement strand
TCTCTAGAGGTAAGTTGTCCAAAATAGATTACATCAAGCAATTTTTTATTGTCGTCATATAAAGCACAAGACGCATCTAAATCAACTGCTTCTTTTTTGGTATTACCAAAAAATCCTTTTTTCTCTATTGCTCCCCAGTTTATACCAACACAAATGTTTTGTAATGTGCTTCCACTACTTTTTACAAGGTTTATTCTTTGTCCTTTTTGAAGATTTATTGCCATTTTTGTTATTATTTAGTTGTATTTGTTTAAAAAATCTTCCAAACCACCTTTTTGTCCCATACCAATGGCTTCAAATTTCCATTGACCATCTTTGTTGTAAATTCTTCCGAATTCAACAGCTGTTTCAATTGAAAAATCTTCTTCTAATTCGTATTTTACTAATTCAGTATTATTGATATCATCCACAATTCTAATGAATGAGTTTCGAACTTGACCAAAGTTTTGTTTTCTGGTTTCTGCCTCATGAATTGTTACAACTATACAAATCTCTTTAACAGAAGGATTTATTTTTGTTAAGTCTATTTTAATTTGTTCATCGTCTCCATCACCATCACCTGTTAAATTATCTCCAGTATGAATAACTGCATTGTCTGGGGAATTTAGATTATTGTAAAAGATAAAATGCGCATCTGATAAAACCTTTTTGTTTTCCCCTAAAATGAAAACAGAAGCATCTAAATCAAAACCTGATCCAGTAGAACTAGTGTTTGTGTCCCATCCTAATCCAATTGTAAATTTTGGGGCATTTATATTTTCTCTTTGTCCTTTTTGTAAGTTAATTGC
>NZ_JADWOV010000179.1 GCF_015767435.1 Polaribacter sp. BAL334 | reverse complement strand
TGGTGAATGTGATTTATGTAAGGTTTGATATTTTGTATTGGTACTGATTTCAAATCTGAGTTATCGGATACAATTTTAAATTATTTGCTGATTATATCTCAATACTATCAATCGCTTTCATCAATCTATCTGTCTCTGTTAATGCCACAATCATTTTTTGATAATGTAAAATATCGTCAAATTCTAATGTTCTTTCCTTGCGGTCTTTGAGCCATTTTTGCGCTGGTTGATACCCACCAATATAAAACTCCCACGCTACTTGCGGAACGTTGTCAAAATACTGCGTGTCGTTTATGTAAACGCTCCCTGTCACAGCGAGGAACGAAGCAGTCTGCTTGTTTGAGATTGCTTCACTATCGTTCGCAATGACAAAGCGTGGTTTTGTAACTTTATTATCTCCGTCAATAGGATATTGGGTTATAT
>NZ_JADWOV010000017.1 GCF_015767435.1 Polaribacter sp. BAL334 | reverse complement strand
TTGGTTTTTGAAAGTTGGTAACTGTCCAGTTATATGGAGTTTGACCAGTTTGCAAAACAGTTACTTCTCTTTGTTGTCCTTCTGGATAAGTAGGCATGTTTGGATAAGTTGTGTTTGAAATATAAGGATCATCAAAAGGTGATAATACCAATGTAGAAAAAGGATCAGCCGTTTTTACGATGGATGGAGAATTAGCAACTGGTGTTTGGTCATACACCCAATATTGATACGTTTCTATTTTTCCAGATGTTAAATTACTGATTTCTAACCAGTATTTTCCTGTATTTGGATCGCGTTTCATGACATCAGAAGCAGTAGGAGTGTAGTTGTTAAAACTTCCAGCAACTTGAACAAAATCTTTACCTGGTGCAGTTAATACCAAGGTGGCTTTTGTTGCATCTGTATGA
>NZ_JADWOV010000178.1 GCF_015767435.1 Polaribacter sp. BAL334 | reverse complement strand
TGAAGTTAGATTTCAAGTTATGGGCAATTGGAATAAAGTTTTTCCTTGTGTAAACACACTAACAACTATGGCGAAACCTTATAGTTATAGTGTTTTCAACTCATATTGTCCGGGCAAATCAACAGCTTCGTACATGGCAGCATACAAAAACTTTTTAATTAGCTTAGACGAAGTTGATAAAGAAGCAGTAAAAGGAAATAGTAACGTTTTTTGGTTTGAGCAATTAACTAAATAGGTGGAAACAGGAAAAAATAAAAAAGCACGAACACATAACAGCACCTTCAAGAAATTAACTGTTCAGAAGTTAAATGAAGCTTTGTGCTTCTAAACCATTCCAATAAAAAAAGCTAAAAAGAACCCAAAAAACAAAATGACCATACAACAATACATAGAAAATATAGACAAAAGGTACAGATTGGGTAACGCCACAGAACATACCTTTCGTGGGGATTTGCAACATTTGTTAGAGAGTTTAGTGCCTACTATCAGAGCCACCAACGAACCCAAAAGACAATCTTGTGGTGCGCCTGACTATATTTTAACGAATAAGGACATACCTGTAGGGTTTATTGAAGCCAAAGATATTGGCGATAAAGACCTTGACGGAATTAAGAAAACAGGCAATAAAGAACAATTTGACCGCTACAAAGCATCGCTGAACAACCTTATTTTTACAGATTATGTGAGCTTTCATTTGTATCACGAAGGCGTTTTTATTACAAAAATTTCCATAGGATCCTCCCCCAACCCCTCCAAAGGAGGGGAGATTGTAGCGCTTCCTGAAAACTTTGCTGCTTTTGAAAATCTTATCAAAGACTTTTGTTCTCATGTGGGGCAAACCATCAAAAGCAGTAAAAAACTAGCCGAAATGATGGCGGGCAAAGCACGCTTGCTATCGGATGTGATAGGTAAAGCATTGACAAGCGACGAAGCCAACCAAGAAAACAGTACATTGAAAGAACAAATGCTGGCTTTTAAAGAAATATTGATTCACGATATTACTCCACAAGGTTTTGCAGATGTGTATGCACAAACCATTGCATACGGAATGTTTGCTGCTCGCTTGCACGACCCAACTTTACCAACGTTTAGCAGACAAGAAGCTGCTGAATTGATTCCAAAATCAAACCCTTTTTTGCGAAAGTTGTTTGGCTATATTGCTGGTCCTGATATTGACGACCGTATCAAATGGATTGTAGATAGCTTGGTGGAAATTTTCTTGGCAACCAACGTGGAAGAAATATTGAAAAACTACGGAAAAGCGACCAAAATGGAAGACCCCATCATCCATTTTTATGAAACTTTCCTCAGTGAATACGACCCAAAAC
>NZ_JADWOV010000177.1 GCF_015767435.1 Polaribacter sp. BAL334 | reverse complement strand
GTCATTGTCAATTTCAATCAATAAATCTATATCGCTGGTTTCCTCATTAAATTCATTCGTTATTGAAGACCCAAAAGCATATAATTTTTTAACATTGTGTGCTTTACACAATGTTAAAAAATCAGCCATTTTATTTTGAATAGATTCTTTTAAATTCATATTGCTAATATAGTGTATTTTTTGATTTATTGCATTTCGAAAACTGACCTTCGAAAACCGACTACCGACTAACGATTACCGACCATCGAAAATCGACCATCGATTACCGACCAGCTACTCCTTCTGCCCATTCAGCATTAAAAAGGCTTTCAAAAATTCACCAATATTTCCATCCATCACAGCATCTACATTGCCTGTTTCGTGTGCGGTACGTACATCTTTTACCAATTTATAGGGATGCATTACGTAGTTTCTTATTTGACTTCCCCATTCGTT
>NZ_JADWOV010000176.1 GCF_015767435.1 Polaribacter sp. BAL334 | reverse complement strand
TCAAAATATTTTAACGCAATTCCCACGATAACCCCTATAATCATTAAGCTGATAAAAAAGACAATTAAACCGAGTAAAAATCGTAGCAATTTTAAAATGTTTTTTCCAATTGAAAGTTGATAAAACTTTCCAAACGCATACATGTAAAAAAGGATGTAAATTAAGATGCTATAACTGTAAATAGTTGGATGTATGGTAATTGCTAACATAAAAAATAGTAGCGTAATGTAGGTAAGAAAACCATAAATAAAAGCATTTATCACCACATGCTCACCGAAATTATGAGGTTTTCTATATGTCCATTTACTCAAAATTGCATAAATCAAAAGAAAAACAAAAGTCATTAAGTTGTAATAGCGCAACATAAACTGCATCCATCCATCCATGAATTTTAACTGCATTTGAGCTGTTTTCTTTTCTATTTCTAGTTTTTGAAACTCTTGTTTGTCAATATTTTTTAAGGTAGAAAGATCTAGTGCTGCTTTTTGTTTCAGTTCACTAATTTGAACCGATTGAATAGAATTATTGATAGCAATAAAATCATCAGCAAAATAATTGAAGGTAAGTAATGATAAACCTGCGCCAACTGCTAAAAATGCAAACGGATTTACATAACGTTTTCTAATCCCATCTAAATATTCATTAATAACCTCATCAGGATGAGTTGCCATTTTTCTGATGGTTAAGAAAAACTTACTATCCACTCCAAAAGTATTGATAAAAAATTCTAAGAGTAATTCTTTAAAAGT
>NZ_JADWOV010000175.1 GCF_015767435.1 Polaribacter sp. BAL334 | reverse complement strand
TCGACTTGCTTGTTTCTTTTATTAAATGGAAAGGAATTAGAATTCTTGAACCAGAACTAAAAGAATTTACTGAAAGAGGTGGAAAACTTAGAGTTATCACCACAACTTATATTGGAGCAACAGATGCAAAAGCCGTTGAGTTTTTATCTTATTTAAAAAATACAGAAGTAAAAGTATCCTACAATACAGGTAATGAAAGACTTCATGCCAAAGCTTATCTGTTTCAAAGAAAAACTGGTTTTCACACTGGATATATTGGCTCTTCCAATTTTTCGCGTTCCGCTTTAACTGATGGTTTAGAATGGAATTTAAAGATAACCACTAAAGAAGTGGGTCATATTATTGACAAGTTCAAGAAAACATTTGAAGCCTATTGGCAGAATTCAGAGTTTGAGACGTATGATAAAAATAAGCATTCTGAAAAATTAGTTGATGCATTAAAGC
>NZ_JADWOV010000174.1 GCF_015767435.1 Polaribacter sp. BAL334 | reverse complement strand
GTTTTGATAATAGCTGCTTTTTCATCAGTAAATGGATGTTTTACACCACCCGTTAAACCATAATATTTTAAACTAAAACCTGCTGTATAAGCTTCAAAAGTTCCTCCAATTGCTCTGTGATATCCTCCATGAGCACTGATTCCAAACTTGTCAGTTAAACGAACATCAAATCCAGCTTTTGGGTACATTGTTAAGCCACCTTCTGGAAAAATTCTACCTCCAGCAGCACCTATTCCCATTTTTGCGAAGAAGTTTACATGTTTTGTTTCAATAAAATTTTTTCCAACTCCAAAAAACACATCCATAAAACCAGAAACCAAACCACTATACAT
>NZ_JADWOV010000173.1 GCF_015767435.1 Polaribacter sp. BAL334 | reverse complement strand
TCAAAATTTGTAATTCCGTCTGTATCGTCATTTAAAGGACCGTTTGTACCATCAGCTTGTAAAAAATCATCACAAACTGCATCAAATTCTTTATTATAGGCAACATCAGCAGAAGCGTCTACTCGTAAATTGATTTTTGAAATTCGGTAACATCCATCTGCAGAAATGGTTCTTACCCAAGCTTCACTAGTTTGATTTACAGGGTAACGCAACTTGTCAGCAACTTCGGGAGTTCCTGCAATTGCATCTGCTTCTGTAGCGAAATAAGTAAACGTTTCATTTTGATAATTGGCAGAAATACTGATTTCTGCTTCTGTTAAATTGATGGTTGAAATTCGATCTAAATCGTCATCACATTGTAATAATTCAACAACATCATTAGTAACTGGTTCAGGATTTACTTTTAAAGAAATACTATTTGAAGTTTTTCCACAAGTATTTCCTGTTCTGTTCAACACCACTCGAAATTGATAATTATTGAATGTTATTGGCGGATTTGTGATTTGTAAATCTTTGGTTGTGCTTCCTGCATACACTGCGTCATCTATAATTGTTGTCCAAGTTGTTCCATTATCAGTAGAAACTTCCCATTGAAAACCATCAGCAGTTGAATCTATGGATAAAACATCTGTTATGTTTTCACAAAAGATAGCATTTTCAAAAGGAGTATTTAAAATGATTGGAGCAATAGTG
>NZ_JADWOV010000172.1 GCF_015767435.1 Polaribacter sp. BAL334 | reverse complement strand
GGGGAGAAACAACAAATCCGGGACCAGAATTTACTGCAAAAACTTGGACAACTTTAAATGATACGGATATTAACTCTTTATTTAAAGAAGGAGTAAATCCAGATACTCGACAATTTTGGCCAATTTGGCAAGTATTTATAGATGGCAGTAATGGTAAACTTGTAAATGACTACGGTTATTAATAAAATAATAAAACATACTTTTATGATGACAAAAATAAAAAATAGCCCAAAAGTAATTGTCACATTACTTTTAGCGCTTTTAGTTGTAAGTTGTGGATATAATGAAGAGGTAGTTAACGAATTATCTGTAAATAGAGAGTTTGCACCTGTAGATTTATCTGCAAGAATTAGAAATCAAACAACTGTAGAGTTGAACTGGACAAAAACGGAATTCATAACAAACTATGTTGTTGAATTTAGTGCAGATGATCCAAGTTTTTCAAACATTTTTAAAACAGAACAAGTAACTGTTGATCAACTCCCAATCCAAATTAGATTAGAAGGTGAAACAGAATATTCTATAAGAGTAAAAGCAATAAGCCCCAGAGGTTTAGATGATTCAACTTGGGCAATAATTACAGCAAGAACTTTAACCGAACAAATCATGTTGCCGTCAGAACCAGGAGATATAAAACCTCTTGAAGCAATTCTAAGATGGGAAGCAGGTTTAAATGTAACTCACTTTATTTTAGAACCTGGAAATATAAGACATGATATTTCTGCGCAAGAAAAAGCAGCAGGAATAGCAACAATTACTGGTCTAACATCAGAAACTGATTATGCAGCAACCTTATATAATAATGCTAAAATCAGAGGAACAGCTTCATTCAAAACTGGAATTGACGTAGGAAACAACACCTTAGTATTACCTTCTGATGATATCTTTCAAAAGATTGCAGATGCAGCTCCTGGAGACATTTTACTTTTTGAACAAGGAGATTATACAGCTCAAGTTGGTAGAATAACATTAAACAAATCAATCACATTAAGAGGTTTAAGAAGAGATTTCAAACCTAGATTAAAAGTTAGTTTTTCTATTGGAGCAGGAGCAAATGATGTAAATTTAATTGACTTAGATTTGACTGGAGATGTGCCAACTGAATTACTTGATGTTGTTAGATATAGTGGAGCTGGAAACTATAATTCACTTTTAATTAGCGGTTGTATTATTCATGATTACAATCGCTCTTTATTGGCAGGAAATGTTTCAAATGCAGTTATTCAAACAATTACCGTTGAAAATTCTATTCTATCAAATATTATCACAAGTGGAGGTGATTTTATTGATTTTAGAACTACT
>NZ_JADWOV010000171.1 GCF_015767435.1 Polaribacter sp. BAL334 | reverse complement strand
ATTTTGATTCAACTCATAGAATTGTAAATTGAATCAAATAAATGAATTTCTCGTTGCTACTAAGGAGAATGAAGAGTGCGTAAAATCCTATTAGAGATGCTACACTCTTCATCACTCCTTGATATATTCGTGGTTAAAGTAATTTCTACTTGCTCCTCTATCAAATGTCTGAGGTGGAACATTAGAGCCCCTCAGCCTGGAACCAACTTTCAAGTGTCTAACCACCCGCTATACCTAATACTCGTTCCTTAGTGCCATATTTTGAGCTGTGTATAGATCCCGTAGTAGCTCATAAAACAATCTCGCTACCGTTAATTTTTCCGTCCAAGATTGAGTGCTGTAAAAATAAAAACAACTTTTTGATTATCAAAACAATTAAACTAATAATTATTGAAAATGAGTAAAATAAAATAACTAAATTAGTTAATTTACAAATACATTAAAAT
>NZ_JADWOV010000170.1 GCF_015767435.1 Polaribacter sp. BAL334 | reverse complement strand
TTAAGTCAAAAAGTTTCTTCCCTTTCTGGTGGACAAAAAAAGCGTGTTTCGTTGGCCATAGTGTTGATTCACAAACCCGATTTTTTGATTTTGGATGAGCCAACAAATCATTTAGATTTAGAGATGATTGAATGGTTAGAATCCTATTTTGCCAAAGAAAAAATTACCCTTTTTATGGTAACGCATGACCGTTATTTTTTGGAGCGCGTTTGTAATGAAATCATAGAATTGGAAAATGGGAACATTTACAAATACAAAGGAAATTACTCCTATTATCTAGAAAAAAAGGAAGAACGCATTCAGCTTGAACAAGTTACTACTGATAAAGCAAAAAATTTGTTTAAAAAAGAATTGGATTGGATGCGCAGACAGCCAAAAGCACGAACCACCAAATCGAAATCGCGCATTGATGATTTTTATCAAATAAAAGAAAAAGCGCAACAACGAAGAGTTGAACACAAAGTTCAGTTGGAAATTAATATGGAG
>NZ_JADWOV010000169.1 GCF_015767435.1 Polaribacter sp. BAL334 | reverse complement strand
TTTGTGTGCAGTGCCACAAAACGGACATTTAGGTGTATTTGTATTATCAAAAACATACCATTTTTGTTCGCATGAACTATTTTGGCATTTTTGCATTAGGTCTGTAGTTTTTAGTAATCCAATTTCCCATTCTTCTGCAGTTGGTCTTTCCATCGGCTTATGCAAACCATCTATAAAAACTTTTTCAAAAAGCTTTTTCAAATAAGGTCCCGTAATTGAATAAGGAAGTTTGTTGATGTCTGCCCAAGGCAAATCCCATTTAGAAACTTGATTTAATTTAGGCCTATTAGTTGTATTTGTAGGATGTTCTATGAACATCGCTTTTGCACCCATCGACAACAAATCATCTTTTTCTGTATCTAAATCATGAACTTTCCCTCCTTTTAGAGGATGCCTATGTAAC
>NZ_JADWOV010000016.1 GCF_015767435.1 Polaribacter sp. BAL334 | reverse complement strand
CCTTTATTAAAGGCAATTGCTACTTTTTGAATTACATCTTCTGATGGCTTAATTGAGTAAAAATTAGTTTTATCTTTAATTTCTTTCAGGAGAAAAAGAATATTTGCCATTGAGTCATCATTGAAGGTTATGTGTGAATAATATCCCTTTTTTAAAGGATAAAATTGAGGCCATCCACCATTTTCATATTGAGCTTCTAACAAATAATGGAGGCCTTTCAAAAAACTTTCTTTGTATTTTTCATTGGGTTGAAATCTGTAAATTTTCGAAAGAAATAACATTTCTTGGTATGTTGCACCATTATCAGTAGTTGTTCCTTCATTACTAGATTTTAGTTTTTTTAAGGCTTCTCTTTCATTGATTGAAAGTGGTTTTTGTAAAGAGTTGTTTTTTGTCCAACCACCATTTTCTCTTTGATATAGTATCACATTCTCAGCAATATTTTTTGCTTCTTCTGATGCAAACCAGGGGCCTTCTTTTTTATTG
>NZ_JADWOV010000168.1 GCF_015767435.1 Polaribacter sp. BAL334 | reverse complement strand
TGAGTACCTCATCTCAAAACTTTAGCCCTCGAAAATTATCTATTTTAGTAACATTGTTATTCATAGTTAGCTTCTCATTTTCTCAACAAAACAATAAACCTTATCTCTTTGGTGTACCACCTGCACCACCATTTCAAAAAGCAGATGTTACAATTTCTATTTTCAAAAAAGATGGGTGTACTTTGGCTAAAAAGAAAATGATTGGCTATGTTATAAATATAAAAGAGGAGGGCTTTAGTGATTATGAATTGCTTATACAAGATGAAAAAGGGGTAAGACATAAATGCTATATCGATACAGATTTAACATCAAATTACGATTTAAGTATGTTGAAATATACCCTAATTCCAGGAAACAAAGTTGAAATGAAAGTAAAATATTGTGGCAGTGGTGGGTATATTTATGTGTTGCAAATTAAAAATCTTAAACGTAATTAAGAAACCACAGATTGTAATTTTAAATGACCCCGCTAGTGATAGCGTATCGCTCGTACCCACAAACCAAATCATCATTTTAAAACACCTAACAGGTTTCCAAAACCTGTGAGGTGTAACCTCTTCTAAAGAATAAAAATCAAAAT
>NZ_JADWOV010000167.1 GCF_015767435.1 Polaribacter sp. BAL334 | reverse complement strand
TATAAAGTTGCGCATATATACTAGTTAGCGGTTATTTTATGACGACACTCAAACTGACAAATTATAAAGTATTATCGACAGGTGCTGACGGTGGACATCATTACATTTCGACTGAGATTGAGTATAATGGTGTTACGAGACAGATTACAGCTTTGTTCAAAAACAAATCTGACGAGAAAAAGCTTTCGGACAAATTAGAAATAACTGTTAAAGGAAACCTGGTTGACGAAGGATTGCAACAATCCCTAATGTTGTTGGACACAGAAATTATTGACGGACAATGAACGAAGAAGAACTAATTCATCGCATAAAAAACGCTATTGTTTTACTGCAAGACGGACACC
>NZ_JADWOV010000166.1 GCF_015767435.1 Polaribacter sp. BAL334 | reverse complement strand
TTTAGGAGAAAATAAAACTCTTATAAAACCACTTGTATTGGTTTTTGGAAGCAGGTATTTGTTAGAAAAAAAAGAAATCTATCAAGAAATAAGAGAAATTTTTAAAGATGGCGAAATTGTTTTTGGTTCATCAGCTGGAGATATTTCTGCACATTCTGTAGATGATGATGGAATTACTATTACTGCAATTGAATTTGAAAAAAGTAGTTTCGAAATCAAAACTGTCAATGTAAAAAATCAAAATCAGGCTGTGAATAGTTTTCAAGCAGGATACGAATTGATTCAACAGTTTGATCAAGAAAATTTAAAATATGTGTTGGTAATTTCCGACGGAAGTGTCAT
>NZ_JADWOV010000165.1 GCF_015767435.1 Polaribacter sp. BAL334 | reverse complement strand
ATATACATCTATGCTTCTGTTAAATTTCTTACTCACAGAAGGTAATGTTTCACTGGAAACCCAAATTTTAAGCTCAGCATCGAGATCAAAGGTTCCTGCAGTTTCTAATGAAAATCGTGAAATAGATTTATAGGGCAAAGACTTGTACTCAACCTTACTGCCTGTTAAACCTTGTACATCTATCAATATCAGACGTTTATTGGTAAATACAAAGGTGTCTCTAAATAATTCAAATCCCATTTCAATTTCTTCAGTATCACTTAACAATCTTTGATATTTTTCTGTTAATTTTTCAACTGAAACTTCACTTGCATTTCCTTATAATTTATTGAATAATCCCATTTTTATAATTTTTAATGATGAAATAATAATTCTGATACCACTGGTAAATGATCAGAAATTCTCCTGGCCATAGCTAAATTATCACATTCTTTAACAAAGTCAATAGTAGATGCCTTTTGTTGCGTAAAATAGTTAGTGTTGTAATAAATGTTATCTATCGGATAATTTAAATAATTGCCATCTACACAGGTTCTTTTTAAAGTGGTTGGTTGATTAGATATTGCGGATGTAAAACCCATTTTATACAACGGATTCCAAACAGTGTGTTTTTCATCTAAATTAAAATCTCCTAGTATGATAAATCGATCCGTTTGAAATCGTTTAGGATAGGTTTTAAAATTTGAAATCTCCATTTCTGGATGTTTGTTGAAGGT
>NZ_JADWOV010000164.1 GCF_015767435.1 Polaribacter sp. BAL334 | reverse complement strand
TAATTATATAAAATATGTCAGGCATTTAAATCCATTTAAAATTAAACAAATTTTCCAAACATAAAATTTTACATTTTTTCCTTTAGTTGTGCTCTGAGCTAATTAAATGTCTTTTAATAAAAAAGCTGTTTCAATGTTGAAACAGCTTTTTTATTAAAGTGTTAAATATTAAAACCCTTCTCCTGGAGCAGCAGGACTTTGCGCTTGTGCTTTTTTCGGACTTAAAATTAAGTAAGTTCCAATGGCAGTAAGAGCAGCATATTTTCCGTAAGTTCCTATTTTTTTGATGGCTTCTTTACGTG
>NZ_JADWOV010000163.1 GCF_015767435.1 Polaribacter sp. BAL334 | reverse complement strand
TCTTTAGAAAGTGAGAAGCTACTGTTGGTTGGGTTTGGATACAGGTTTAATATAGATTCTTTGATTGTACTATCATCTAAAGATAAAGTGGCTTGTTGGTTTCCAAAAATTCTGAAAGAACCAGGAGCCAAATTAATAGTTGAAGCACTGTAAGTTGTATTTCCTGAAGGATCCATCAAATCAACCCAATTGCCAGCAAAAGGGAAATTGGTATTTACGGTTTGAGAAACCACATCAAAATTGGCTAAAACGATTACATTTCTTAAAGATGAAGTAGGAATATTGGTATTGAAAACATCAATTCTTGGCAATAATGTTCCAGAAGTCATGCTGTAATCACCTTCAAAAACGGGTTCATTGATTTTCAAGGCATTGATTCTTGCCCAATCATCATAAACTTTCTTTCTGTTTGGATTAGACAACCAGTTTTCTGTCCATTGAGGTTGTTG
>NZ_JADWOV010000162.1 GCF_015767435.1 Polaribacter sp. BAL334 | reverse complement strand
CTCCTGATGATGGTCGTGAATTAGGATTGCAAGGAATGATTAATGATTTGGTTATGAAAGCTGAAGAAGCCTCCCTTAATCCCTCCAAAGGAGGGAAACACTCATCTGGAAAAGTATGTAATGAAGATGGAGATTGGCTGCTGAATTTAGGTAATGATAAAGTTTTAAAAAACTTAAAAAATAAAAATGTAAACACCATTGCAAGGTTAATATCTCTTGCAGAAAATAATCACGAAACTTTTGATAAAATTTTCCAAAAAGATTGGAATTCCTCCTCTTTAGGGAGTTTGAAAGGAGCTTCTTCTCCCG
>NZ_JADWOV010000161.1 GCF_015767435.1 Polaribacter sp. BAL334 | reverse complement strand
TGTAAGCTTCCCTTAAATTCGATCCATTCAAAAATAGAATTTTTATTCATTTAATCTGTATTCAATTGGTGATTTATTTTTAAGTGATTTATGTGGTCTATTGTAATTGTAATCGTTTATCCACTCTTGACTTATATCTTTTACTTCTTGGATAGATTTAAACACGTAAGCATTGAGTATATCTCTTCTAAAAGTTCCGTTTAATCTTTCAATAAAAGCATTTTGTGTTGGTTCTCCTGGCTGGATAAATATGAGTTTTATCTCATTTTCTTTGCACCATATATCTAGTTTTGCACTTATAAACTCAGGTCCATTATCCACTCTAATCATTTTTGGTAATCCTCTACGTTCGCCTATTTGGGCTAAGCATCTAATAACTCTTAGTGTTGGTAATGAGGTGTCTGTTTCAATCATCAAAACTTCTCTATTATAATCATCTATAACGTTTAATAATCGGATTCTTCTACCATTCCACAGAGAATCACTCATAAAATCAACACTCCAAACTTCGTTCATTTTTGCTGGTTGAAATAGTTGTTGTTTGACTCTTGCGGGTAATCTTTTTTTAGAACGTCTTCTTATGTTTAATTTCATGGATGTATAAATGCGATATAATTTTTTGTGATTAACAAGAGTTCCTGACTTTCGTATGCGATGATAACTTTGCCAAAACCCAATGGTTACATGTTTTTGTACCAGCTGATCAAGTTGTTTTATAAATACATCATCTTGCTTAACAGCCGCCTTGTAACTGAAGCTACTTCTAGGAACTGAGATTATTTTACACGCTTTACGTTCACTTATAGCATAATTACTTGTGATGTAAGTGACTAGTTCTTTTTTCTCGCAAAGCGTTAAAGCTTTTTTTCAATCACATCTTTTAATGCTTGATTCATCAGTGCTAAATCAGCATACATTCTTTTGAGTTTTGAATTCTCTGCTTCTAGTTCTTTTATACGTTTTAGTTCTGTGGCATCCATACCTCCATATTTGCTTTTCCAACGATAAAACGTTTTGTCGGATATACCATTGGCTCTGGCAATATCAGTAACTTTCACTCCTTGCTCATGTTGTTTTAAAATGGCAACAATCTGGTTTTCGGTAAATTGGGTTGTCTTCATAAGTTTTCGGCTTTAAATTTAATAATTTTTACTGAACGCGCTCCTGCGTCGCTTGTCGAATTCTATTTTTAAATGGCCGAATTTTGGGGAAGCTTACA
>NZ_JADWOV010000160.1 GCF_015767435.1 Polaribacter sp. BAL334 | reverse complement strand
TTTAAATGGTTTGTTGCCTTGTGGTTTGGTGTATATGGCTATTTTAGGCGCATTGACTACATCCACACCCATTTCAGGGGCGTTTTATATGTTTCTTTTTGGATTAGGAACCATTCCTTTAATGACAGTAGTTGTTTATTTTGGAAGTTTTGCCAAAGGAAATTTTAGAATTTTTATCCAAAAAGCAATTCCTGTTGTGGTGGTTTTTATGGGTGCTTTATTTATCTTAAGAGGTTTAGGATTGGGAATTCCATTCATTTCTCCTCCAGAACCTATTTTAACTTCTACTGTTGAGGCTGTAAAAAGTTGTCATTAGAAATGATTAGACACAAATTCCATGAATTTCACAGATACAATATGTATAAATTTGTGAAATAAAATGCATCAAAAATCCGTGTAAATCTGTGTAATTCGTGTCCAATAAACTACCAGCAATTAGTATTATATCTCAAGG
>NZ_JADWOV010000159.1 GCF_015767435.1 Polaribacter sp. BAL334 | reverse complement strand
ATTACAACAAGCACAAAGACATCAGGTTAAGTTAAGACTTGGTCTATCTGGAGCAAGTGGATTTGGAAAAAGTTATTCTGCGCTACTATTGGCTTATGGTATTACAAATGATTGGTCTAAAATAGCCATCATTGATACAGAAAATAATTCTGCAAGTCTATATTCTCATTTAGGAAATTACAATGTATTAACCCTAAATGAACCCTATAGTCCAGAAAGGTATATTGAAGCTATTAACACCTGTGAAAAAGCCTCTATGGAAGTAATAATCATTGATTCTATTACACATGAATGGTCTGGAAAAGGAGGGTGTTTACAGATACATGAAGATTTAGGAGGGACATTCCAGATGTGGGCAAAAGTGACCCCAAGACATCAAGCTTTTATTGATGCTATTTTAGGATCAAAATCACATATAATTACCACTGTTAGAAGAAAAATGGATTATTCATTAGATATAACCTCAAATGGAAAAACTAAGGTGATAAAACATGGAACTAAAGAAGTAACAAGAGAAGGATTTGAGTATGAACTTACTGTAAATTTTGAATTTATCAATGACAAGCATTTAGTGAGTGCTTCAAAAGATAGAACAGGGTTGTTTATGGGTAAACCTGAATTTGTAATTAATTCTTCTACAGGAAAAAGACTTTTAGAATGGTGTAATCAAGGTGTTTCTGTACAAGATATTATCCAGCAAATAAATAGCACATTTTCAATAGATGATTTAAGACAGCTATATCAAAAATATGGAACTATAAACGAACAAATCAAATCTCTGATAATGATAAGAAAATCTGAAATCGAGAAGGTCACACAAATTATTGACAATAAGGAAATCATTAAAGAAATACACAAAAATGGAATTGATAGCAGTAACACAACAAGTGGTAAATAATCACGAGGTAGAATTACCAACTATTTCAAATAATAATAGGTTTATAGAGGCCAATACCCAGGAGGTTAGTCTGAATCATTTAAGAAAAGACTGTACCATTCCTGTATTTGCAAAAGACAATGAGACCACCATTCCTCATTTTGAGTTTATAGATGCGGTTAGTTCTGTTGCACAGGAATTATTTTCTGAAGGAACTATAATGATGCCAAACATAAGAACCTCACACATCATTAAAGGGCGTATTCCTTCAGCAATTGGAAAACCTGCCAAAGAGTTATTAGAGCATGAGAAAACCATTTATTACGAGCGTATGGCATTTATGGTAGAAATACCAGAGGTATGTACGGTTATAAATAATCAGAAACTTAATCTTTCTGTGGGTGGTGTCCGTTCCTATTCTGAACAAAACCTATTCTCTAAAAAAAGTAT
>NZ_JADWOV010000015.1 GCF_015767435.1 Polaribacter sp. BAL334 | reverse complement strand
TATTTATCCCCATTAGAATCTAACTTAAATGAATTAAAAACACAAAAGAATGAAACTGAAAAGGAGCAAATTAGACTTAATATTCCCGATAGTACAAAAGTAGCACTTACCGCTAGCTTGAATCAATTAATCTTACAAATTACGTCAATAGAAAAGAATATACTTGATTACAACACAAACGTTAAAAGCAAGATTACATCCTTAGAAAATGAAAGTAAAAAGTTGAAGGATGAAGTATTTCAATTAAGCATTAATTTATCTAAACAACAAGCGACAGAAATTGCAAAGATTAAACCAATTTATGACCAAAAGAAGTTAGATGCCAATCAGTCAGTAACTAAATCCATAGCCGAACTTGCAAATTCAAGAAAGTTGTATTCAGAAAAGGCTGAGTTTTACAAAAAGCAAAACCAAGTTTATGTAGACCAAGTAGTTTCAGAAAGTAACAGAATGGT
>NZ_JADWOV010000158.1 GCF_015767435.1 Polaribacter sp. BAL334 | reverse complement strand
CTGAAAAAGAGAACTGCGGAAGGATAAAAATTGTTTTGACTTCTAATTCATCAAAGAAAAAAGAAATTCAAAAAGCCTACATATTAAAAACGGAGAAAGTAAAAATAAAGCACAATTATTATGAACAACAGCAAACAGGGCAATATTTTCATTTTGAAAGCAGGAACTACTATAGTTTTGAAGAAGAGGAAAATAACTCAACCGTGGTAACTGAGATATTTTTATATTATCTAAAATCAGACCCTACGAATTTCAATAAGATTAAGAAAGCTCTGGAGCATTTACGAAATTTATGTAAAGCAGAAGATGATCCATTTGGAGAATAAATAAAAT
>NZ_JADWOV010000157.1 GCF_015767435.1 Polaribacter sp. BAL334 | reverse complement strand
ATTTTTAGTTATGGAACAGTCAAAAAAACATATAAGCATTGGAACAGATACAAGTTTAAATGATGGTGAAAAACAAAATATTGTAAAGTCAATACAAGATTTACTCAAAGAATCAGAAATAGACCCATATTCCGATATTAAAGAACCACCAATTGCTTTACAAATTGATAATATGACATTTGCAACTTTAGGAAATTTCTCCTGTATTACAGGAAAACCTAAAAGCAGAAAAACATATTTTTTATCATTAATAATTGCTTCAACACTCTGTAATAATCAAAATAAAAAAATAACAACTAATTTATCAAAAACATGTGTTTTGCATTTTGATACTGAACAAAGCAGGTATCATACTCAAAAAGTATCAAGGAGGATTTTATCGCTTACGAACAATAAAGAGATTTCTCAAGAAAACTATAAATGTTATTGTTTAAGACCATATTCACCTGAAGAAAGAAAAAAAATTATAATGGAAGCAATTTACAATGCTAAAAATGTAAAGTTTGTTTTTATTGATGGTATTGCTGATTTAATTGTTGGCTATAATAATGAAGAAAGTGCAATAAATATCATAAACGATTTAATGAAATGGACAGCTGAATTAAAAATTCATTTAATAACAATCGT
>NZ_JADWOV010000156.1 GCF_015767435.1 Polaribacter sp. BAL334 | reverse complement strand
CTAAACATTAATAATGATAATGAGTTAAACAAACAACGCGAAAAGGAGTTGCACTATCTAAAAAACATTAAAACTGATTTAAAACTGAATAGTGCAAATTTAAATGATTATATAACCACACGAGAAACCGCTATTAATTCGGCAAACATAATTATTGCACATTATGAAGGAGAACCAATTACTGACCTAAAAGAATTTAGCAGACACACTGTAAACATCTACACATGGCGAAAATTTTACCAAATTAATAACACGTTTCAAGAATTGATGAATTCTGGAAATCTCGCATTGATTTCTAACGGCGCTATTAAAAGCACATTGCTAAACATGGAATCG
>NZ_JADWOV010000155.1 GCF_015767435.1 Polaribacter sp. BAL334 | reverse complement strand
TCTTTTAGGAGAAGAAATGATTATTTCAGAAAGCAACCAATTGACTAGTGAAATTCAAGGATTTCCTAAATTCTTTGATTTCAATACTTCTATCAATTTAACTTCACAGGGAAAACCATTATTGGTAGATAATTTTTACAGTCCCGATGATAAATTACTTTCATTTTTTGGTCGTTTAAATTATAGTTTTAAAGATAAATATTTAGTTACGGCAACTTTTAGAGCAGATGGTTCAAGTAAATTTTTAGGAGACAATGCTTGGGGATATTTTCCTTCTGCTGCATTGGCATGGAAAATTTCTGAAGAAGATTTTTTAAAAGATTCAAAATGGATAAATTCTTTAAAATTAAGATTTAGTTACGGAGAAGCAGGAAATAATAATATTCCAACAGGACAAACTGTTCAAAATTTTCAATCAAACACCACCACTTTTTTAAATGGAGTAAGTAATTATTGGGCAGCCTCTAATGTTTTGGCAAACCCTGATTTAAAATGGGAAACAACTGTATCTCAAAACATAGGTTTAGATTTTGGATTGTTTGACAATAAAATTATAGGAAGTATTGAAGCCTATAAAACAGTTACTCAAGACTTATTAATCAATTTTCCAATACCTGGATCTGGCTACAATAGTCAGTTTAGAAATATGGGAGAAATACAAAATACAGGTATTGAAGGTTCGTTAGATTTTTCGATTATTGATAAAGAGAATTATGGATTAAACTTATCAGTAAACGCAAGTATGAACAAAAACCGAATTAATTCTTTGGGTCTTTTAGACGATTTTGGTCAAAACACAAATTGGGCATCATCTCAAATAGGAAATGATTATTTAATTACAGTTGGTCAGCCATTAGGAGTAATGTATGGTTTTAGAAATGATGGAAGATATGAAGTTTCTGATTTTGACTATGATTCAAACACAGGTCAATATACTTTGAAATCTGGTGTTGTAAATAATACTTGGTTAGGAGACGTTCAGCCAGGAAGTATGAAACTCAGAGATATTAGTGGTCCAAATGGAACACCAGATGGAATTATTGATATCAATGA
>NZ_JADWOV010000154.1 GCF_015767435.1 Polaribacter sp. BAL334 | reverse complement strand
TTATTGGCTGATTCATAAAACGAGAAAAATATAAAAATGAAGTTGATTTAAAAATCAACTTCATTTCATTCAAAAATACACACTAAAAAGCTATTCTCCTTGTCCTAAAGAAAATGCTCTTTTGCCATTAAATTCGTATAAATTTTCTGTTTTTATGACCTCATAACCAAGATTGTGTAGCTTGGAAATCAAAGCAATCACTTTTTCAAAATCTACAGGATTATATACCATATTTCCCTCAGTAATTGAAAACGCATCAACAAATCTACATCTCCAATGATCTGTACAATAAGTATCCGGAATTCCATCTGGATATACTTTTACACCTCTATTGGTAATCATCTTGAGCTTCATTTTAAAGGAATCTATTGCTTTTAATG
>NZ_JADWOV010000153.1 GCF_015767435.1 Polaribacter sp. BAL334 | reverse complement strand
GAATGATGATGTATTCATTATTAGTGATGATGTTTGGGATAATGCAAAAAGAAAATTGATTGACAGATACAAGCTAAGTTCAAAGTTTGAAATATGTAACAACCTTATCAAAGATTTTGAAGGGATAAGCATGAAGAAAAAATACAAATCGGACTTTGAAGTTTTCATCCGAGAATCAAAGTTGGAAGATTTCATAAGCACAAATGGAGAAACAATTTTCGTTTCAACAATTCATAAAGCAAAGGGGAAAGAGTTTGACAATGTATTTCTAATTCTCGAAAATTTTGATGCAAGTACAGATGAAAAGAAAAGACAGCTATATGTCGCAATGACAAGAGCGAAACAAAAATTTACCATTCATTTGAATGGAAATTATCTTGACAACTTTAAAACTGAAGAATTAGAACGAATTGAAAACAACGACATATTTCAACCCCCAAGTGGATTGGTAATGCATCTTTCACACAAGGATTTATATTTAGGGTATTTTGAGTATATACAGAAG
>NZ_JADWOV010000152.1 GCF_015767435.1 Polaribacter sp. BAL334 | reverse complement strand
GTAACCGAATCAAAAGCGGTAGAAAGTCGTTTTGCATCCATTCCTAAACTCACATAATGGAAACGTCTGTTGGTTCGTTCAGGCCCACCTTCGCCCGCAAACATTCTTGTAGGGTCTTCACCTGTCCGTTTAAACGGATACAAACCTGCAGTGAAAGGAAATTCTCCTGGAACATTTTCTTGTAAATTCCAGCGTAATAAATCGCCCCATGCTTGGTATTTTGGTAAAGCAACTTTAGGAATATCTGAGTGCGATAAAGACTTAGAATGAGTTTCGATATTGATTTCCTTATCTCGAACTTTAAACGTATAGATTGGATTTTTATAACGTTGCATTTTTTCTTCCCATCCAAAAATGATTTCCCAATTGAAAGGATTTAAATGCAGTTTTACTTTTTCGAATTGTGCTAATAATAATTTGATAAATGGAAGATTGTCATTCTGAACTTGTTTAAGAATCTCATCAGCATCTAACCC
>NZ_JADWOV010000151.1 GCF_015767435.1 Polaribacter sp. BAL334 | reverse complement strand
TTCCAGGAGCTATTGACAATTTCCAAAACACGATACTAAGATATTTCCCCTGAGTTATGCTACATAAAACATTATATGAAGATTTTTTTCTTTTTTGTATCGAAGAGTTAGGTAGGATTAAAACGATAGAATTATCAAAAAAAATCAACCAGTCAAATGCCATTCATAAGTTTATTCAAAAAACGCATAAAATGAATGAATACATACCAAACCCGAACGAATTTGTAGCTTGCATCCACTCAAGTAGATATTTTGTTTTTTCTAAATCTGAAATCATAGCCTTTGCTAGTATCAATTTATTAGAAATTTGGTATCAAAGAGTTGCTCAACCAAAAAAATTGATCACCAACCAAGATGCAAATGTTATTT
>NZ_JADWOV010000150.1 GCF_015767435.1 Polaribacter sp. BAL334 | reverse complement strand
TGAGAAGACTTCCTGTATATTTATTACTAGACACCTCGGGCTCAATGTCTGGAGAACCAATTGAAGCTGTAAAAAATGGCGTTCAAATAATGATTAGTTCATTACGTCAGAATCCACAGGCTATTGAAACTGCTTTTTTAAGTGTAATAACTTTTGATAGTTCAGCTCGACAAATTATTCCGTTGACTGATTTAGCATCTTTTCAAATGGTAGATATTAAAGCAACTGGTGTAACTGCACTTGGAGAAGCTTTAAAATTAGTTGCGCATAAAATTGAAACTGAAGTTCAAAAAACAACAACTGAACAAAAAGGAGATT
>NZ_JADWOV010000149.1 GCF_015767435.1 Polaribacter sp. BAL334 | reverse complement strand
TAACAATTGTGCTCCTGAACGTGATTTCTTTAGAATTGATGATTCAGGAAGTCTTTTACAAACTGGAGCAACAACAAATGTTACAATGGATAGTTGTACTTTAAATGCTTGTAATCTTTCATCAGGAAGAAGAGTTTTATATGTTAGATTTGTAGCAAATCAAATTATTGTAAAAAACACATTAATATCCAATTCTGGTGGAATGTATTCCAACCAAAGTAAAACAGATGATTCCATTCAATTCATAAACAATAACTATTTTAATGCAGCTGGATATTTTAATAGTGCAATTCCAAGATATGATAACTCTGGAAATCACACTGAACTTAATCCAGGTTATGTGAATGCAGCAGCCGGAAACTTTACAATTACAAATCAAACTTTGATAGATAATGCTGTTGGTGATCCACGTTGGAGACAATAACAATAAAAAATAAATCAATACTAAAAAAGGTATGCATATTTATT
>NZ_JADWOV010000014.1 GCF_015767435.1 Polaribacter sp. BAL334 | reverse complement strand
CTCTTTTGGTGAGCATTTTCTGTGACATTTGAATCAATTCGTCCACTTCAATATCAAATGCTCTTTTCGTAACTTTTAGCTGCGATGGTTCAAATTCGAGCGCTCCCATTCCTCGTGTTCCAATAAAGCATAGCATTTCAACTGGATTCATACCGTTTTCAGGTCGTCCATTTTGCGCTAACCAAGTATTGATTAATTGGTTTCCATAATCGTCTGGCAAAACATCTGCTAACAATCCAGGCAATCCTTTAAAAGTTATGGTATTTCTAAGCTCAGGAAATGAGAAAATACGATTCACTGCATTATTGATTGGCATTTTCAAAGGAGCCAAATCTATCTGTTGAGCTATGAATTTTGGTTCGTATTCAAAACTAGCAGTGCCTGAGTTTTCATCCCAAGCAACCGCTCCAATGGTTTCTCCCCATATTTTCACAAAGGCTGTTGTGATCATTACCAATCAGATTTTTTAGGATTGTTGTCATTTGTATTTCGGGCTCTTTTTCTTTTGTTTTGCTCCAATTTTGCTAATTGTAGCGGACTTACTTGTTCCTGCACGATAAAGCTATCCATGACATGCAGCAAGTTCAGAACTCTTAGTACTTGTAATAAAGATTGCAAATTGATTTTCCCTCCATTTTCGATTTGGGTCACTGTAGAGCGATTGATTCCTGCTTCTTTAGCAAGTTG
>NZ_JADWOV010000148.1 GCF_015767435.1 Polaribacter sp. BAL334 | reverse complement strand
TTATTTTCTTTGTGGGTTCGAGCGTGACGCTCCCACTAGCGTGGGTTAATAGTTCAGTAAAAAATAGATAAACCTTTATTTTTTAAATAAATTTTTCAATTTGGCACCTAAACTACTATTATTTTTAGCTGTTGTTTTAACCAGGGATTTCTTTTCTTTAATTTTTTCTAATCGTTTTAACTGCTCCATTTTAGCTTTAATCAATCCAACAGTTTTATGTCGATTAAACTGAGGTTCAGTAATATTCGATAGTTCCAAAGCTGAAATAGCAAATTCAGAGGCTTCATCTTTTCTGTCCATTCTATAGCATAAATTAGCCATTAAATCAGCATAGTAAAATTTGTCACTATTCATCATTAATTCACCACCTGTTTTCTCAAACTTTTCAGTTGCTATTTCATAAGCATCTTTATATTTTTCAGATTGCTCCGATTCTAGAATTGTTTGACATAATTTTAAATCAGCTAGTCCTGTTGTCCCACTTCTATTTTTTGAGTAATAATTTTCAATTACGATTCGAAAGTGCTTCTCTGCTTTAATAAAAGAATTATTCTTTAAGTAGTAATCTCCTAATTGTTCATGTCCTAAAATAGTACTTGAATCTTCTTCAGGGTAATCTTCAATAACTCTCTGCATATATTCGATTCCCTTTTCTTGAAGAGATATAAT
>NZ_JADWOV010000147.1 GCF_015767435.1 Polaribacter sp. BAL334 | reverse complement strand
TTATTTACTCTTTATAGTTTTTACTTTTTAATTCTTTCTCGATATCCGCTACCAATAGATTACTTTTTTCAATTATTGATTGGAGCATTTTTTGCCTACTGATATTTAAAGTACCTTGGGCATGATTGTAAAATTTATGCAATGCTAACATGGAAGGTGAATTGAAATCACCAATCCAAGTCGTGTCAATCTTTTTGCTGTTGAACCATGGCTTGCCATGTTCTTTAATCAAAAAATTATGGGCATTTAAATTTTCGTTTTTTATTAACAGTTGCGAATCACTATTCATCTCTCGTATAAATTGTTGAAAGGTTTCAATTAAGGTATAATAGTCCGTTAATTGATTGCGTAATTTTTTGTTTTTCAAAATATAAATACCACTTGTGTTGAGCATTTCATCATAGGTCTTTCTATTTACAATTATATTGTTCCAAGTAAATTTGAACAACGAATCAGTAATCAAAATATCCTTAACTGTTTTTGACTTATAAAATACCTCAAGTGCCTTGCTAGAGGATGATTCACGTGATGCCGCTATAGAATCATTTAGGCTTAAATTAGTGATGTCCGAATTAATATCATCTTTTAGCCTTAAAAGAAAAGTGAATTCCCTATGACGTTCTTTTCTATTTTCATTCAAATTATTGAGCTGTATGGCAAGAAAAATCCCAATAACCACAAGTATAATTT
>NZ_JADWOV010000146.1 GCF_015767435.1 Polaribacter sp. BAL334 | reverse complement strand
GATTTTTAGTCCATTTGCTTTTATTTCTTCAATGGCTCCCAATGCAGTAAAATCGCTGGAGGAAAAAATGGCATCTGGTGGATTTGGTAAATCCAATAATAATTTTGTTGATTTTCTTCCCTCAATAACTTTACTAAAAGTTTCTATAACTAGACTTTCATCATATGCTAAACCATGATCAATAATAGCTTGTTTATAGCCAAGATATCTGTTTTTAAAAATTTCTAACCTTCTATCATTGGATAAATGCGCAATTCTTTTACAGCCTTGTTCTATGAGATGTTTTGTTGCAGAATACGCACCATTAAAATCATCAATAGTCACTGAACTCACGCCTTGAATTGCTTTTTTTCTGTCGAAAAAGATTAAAGGGACATTCTTTCTTAAAATACTTTCAAAAATAGTGTTGCCGTTTTTTGCATTCGAAATAGACATTAATATTC
>NZ_JADWOV010000145.1 GCF_015767435.1 Polaribacter sp. BAL334 | reverse complement strand
GTAGTATTGTCATTAAAAACAATAATTGGATTGGTTGTGTTAGAAAGATTCAGGTTGGCATCACCTTTAGATTCGTCAATGTTCAAAATGCCATCATTGTCTATATCAATATCTAAATTATCGATAATTAAATCTCCATCAAAATCATCAGGACAGAGGCTAACTGGCACTTCAAAAGGTGGTAAAACAGTCTTTGTACATTTTATAGTGGCGATTAATCTATATTTTCCTGGTTCTGAAATTATTGGTTTATAGGATTGATTTTTATTGCCTCGTTGTTCCCAAGTTGCAGTTAATTCATTAAAATATTCCCATATATAATCAAATAAACCTGTATCATTTGATATTTTTAGGGTAACGTTAGGTAGGCAATTTCCTAAACTCGCAACTATAGGTTCAAACGAAATTTCTGGAGATGAGGGAAAACCTGAGTAAAATGCACCTGTAGTTGCAGCCCCATTGCGGTTAAAATATGCACAATATAACTCTTTATCACTACTGACACTAATATTTTCAGTAAGTCCAAGTACTTTATAAGTAACATAGTTTGCGTTACCAGTTACATTGAGGGGACCTTGAACGTTATTGATATTACTAATATCAACTCCATTGATTGCAACACTTGCATCTACATTGGTAACAATAGTAATTCCACCCTCAAAAGTTTCTCCTGAGTTGTCTACTTGATCAATAAATGCAATGTTGTCAACATTCCCTTCATTTTCACAGCTTAGAGGTGGAACAAAAAATAAATCCTGATTTGCCTGTGTTGAAGAACCACCTATACCTTGATATATAAAAACAGGTTTTGTAGTGC
>NZ_JADWOV010000144.1 GCF_015767435.1 Polaribacter sp. BAL334 | reverse complement strand
CCTATAACGACACCACAAGGAAAAGGTTATAAAAGTTTGAATGTTACGTTAAGAAAAACACTAGGATTATTTGCAAATGTAAGACCAGTTATTGCGCTTCATCCATATGTAAAAACGAATTTCCCTACCATGGATGTTGTGATTATCAGAGAAAATGAAGAGGATTTGTATGCTGGCATTGAGCATCAACAAACCCAAGATGTTGTGCAATGTTTGAAATTAATAACGAGACCAGGTTGCGAAAAAATAGTAAGATATGCTTTTGAATACGCAAAAGCTTATGGCAGAAAAAAAGTCACGTGTTTGGTGAAAGATAATATCATGAAACTGACTGATGGACTGTTTCATTCAGTATTCAAAGAAATTGCAAAAGAATACCCAGAAATAGAGCATAATTCTGAGATAATTGATATTGGCTCTGCAAGATTGGCTGCAAATCCAGAAAGATATGATGTGATAGTTACTTCCAATTTATACGGTGATATTATTTCAGATATTGCAGCTGAAATTGCAGGTTCAGTAGGATTGGCTGGTTCAGCTAATATTGGAGAAAATGTGGCAATGTTTGAGGCTATTCATGGTTCAGCACCTGATATAGCAGGACAAAAAATTGCAAACCCATCTGGATTGTTAAATGCTGCAATTTTAATGTTATGCCATTTGGGAAAAACAAAAGTTGCAGATTCTATAAAGAATGCATGGTTAAAAACGATTGAGGATGGCTATCATACAGCGGATATATATCAAGAAAATATAACTAAAGAAATAGTTTCAACATCTGAATTTGCTTCTAGGCTTATTGATAATTTAGGAGAAAAAACTCTTGTTTTTATAGAAAGTAATTTATCTATCGGAAATGGAAAAAT
>NZ_JADWOV010000143.1 GCF_015767435.1 Polaribacter sp. BAL334 | reverse complement strand
ATTTGAAATAAGATTAGGTTCAGTAACTTTCATGGTAATTTCTGAATCCTGTAAATTGGTATATATAATTGTTCTACCTGATGATTCAAGGTATTGTACCAATTCCCTTAGTTCTTCTCTTACACTATCTAACTTTTTCTGTGATATACCTTTATAAAAATCCTGTTTCTTGATACTCTCAATTAATGGTTTTGCTCTCAATACTGCAGGAATAGTATACTTGAAACTCAATCCTTCTGCAATATCAATCAAAGATTCTTCAAACTTCTTCTTGGTGCCTGACATCATTAGTGTTGCCATCTGTAATTTTAACATCATTAGATCAAAACGTCTTGCCATTTCATTGATAGTCTCAGGAACTGGTAATTCAGAAAGATGCTCTTCTATAACATGCACATCATTGCTGTCTAAATTATTCCAACGCACTCTGCTTTTAAATTCATCCACATATTTCAAGTTCATGGCTACTTGAAATCTGGATTTGTCTAAATTATCTACTGCCTTGTGCAATATATCACGCAAGGAATTAGAAAGCTCTACATCCTCTTGTTCCCCAGTTTCTACTAATAACCTACTTAGGTGTAATCTTGATTCAAATATCTGTTGTGTAATAGGTTTTCCTACCTGTGTTTCTTTGCCTTGTTTCTCTACTTCAAAAAACTCAAAATTGCCACAAACATCAAATATTAAAAAGTGGTCTTTAGGTTGTCCTGGTCCAAATATATCCTCACACAATCTTGTTCCTCTTCCTATCATCTGCCAGAATTTAGAATAAGAACGCACAACTTTAAAAAATACCAAATTCAGTACTCTAACTGCATCAATTCCTGTATCCATCATGTCTACAGATACAGCAATCTGTGGGTTTTTCTCAGTGTATTTATCACAGAAATCATCTATTAAACTTTGTGCATGAGATACCTTATTGTGTATCATGGAAATAAACCCTGCAGGTTTATCAGGATATCTTTCAGTAAAGCAATCTACTATGAATTTTGCATGATCTTGGTTTACGGCAAAAATGATGGTTCTGCCTAACTTATCTCCTCCTTCAATCTTCAATCCATTCTGCATCAAAGCATCTAATACCTTGTTGACGGTATCTTTATTGAACAACCATTTGTTCATGGCATTGGCTCTTATCTCCTCAGGAAATAGTCCTGTTGTTTTATCCTCAAAGGTTTCTTCATACTTTTCTCTTTCCTTATCTGTCAAGTCTTTGTACTTAATCCCATCTCTTAAGAAATTGGTAGTAATACCAATATTTTTATAAGGATTTAGGTATTGAGGTACTGCTTGATGCAATTCATATAAAAAAGTTGGATCTTCATTACTACATCCAAAAAGTTCAAAAGTATTATGGTCAATTCCATCTTTTGGAGTTGCAGTCAATCCTACTATAGAAGCATCAAAATAATCAAATATTGCTTTGTATCTATTATATATAGATCGGTGTGCTTCATCTACTATAATCAAGTCAAAATGTCCAACACCATAAAAACGCTCATCAGCATTACGTATGTTGTCTATTTTGTTCATCATACTTGGATAGGTACTGAATACTAATCTAGTGGTATCATTTTCTTTCTCTTCTGTCAAATCTATAGAAGATAAATCAGGCAAGTACTCACTAAAGT
>NZ_JADWOV010000142.1 GCF_015767435.1 Polaribacter sp. BAL334 | reverse complement strand
CGATTCGAGGATGCAGTTGTCGGGTGAGGTCCATCAGCGCGGTGACACGAGCGCTGCCGGCGAGGAGTCCTTCTTGACGGAGTCGACGGCTGAGCGGCCCGGGGGTGATCGGTCGGCCCGGGTTCCTGGGGTCTGCCCCGAGTTTGGTTGACATCTGAACTGTGAGGATTCGTCCTCGCTGGAAGGATGTTCCTGTGGCAAAGCCCTATCCCCGAGAGTTCCGCGATGATGTCGTGGCCGTGGCCCGGAAGGGTCAAGCGCCGCTGGCGCAGATCGCGAAGGACTTCGGTATCTCCGAAGGCTCGTTGAGCAACTGGATGAAGCAGGCCGACGTCGAGGACGGCAAGCGTGCCGG
>NZ_JADWOV010000141.1 GCF_015767435.1 Polaribacter sp. BAL334 | reverse complement strand
GAAAATATCGAGATCATCTCTAATGATGATGACGGAATCGAAATTTTTGGTGGAAATGTAAATGTAAATAACCTTTTAATTTATAACCAAACTGATGATGCTATTGATTTAGATCAAGCATATTCAGGAACTATTACAAATGCTCTTGTTGTAATGGGTGAAGGTAGTGATACTGCATTCGAAATTGATGGTACTGAGTCTACTTCTACTCCTAGAGTTACTGGATCTTACACTATTAATGGCGTAACTGCTATTGGTAACGCAAATGCTACAAGACTTACAACTTATGGTGACTGGAAAGCGGATGCAACAGGTGCTAATAATAATATCGTTTTCAAAGGCTTTAAAGTGGGTAGTAAAGTAAAAGGTATTGATGCTGACACTTTTGGAACTACACTTACTTTCTCTAACTTAGATTTCGTAACTACTGATGCTCTTTCAACTATTTCTACT
>NZ_JADWOV010000140.1 GCF_015767435.1 Polaribacter sp. BAL334 | reverse complement strand
CTATAATAATATTGTAACTTTAAGAAACGAAGCTGAAACAACTTGGGCAAATGTTGAAAGTTCCTATCAAAGAAGAAATGATTTGATTGGAAATTTAGTAAAAACAGTGCAAGGTGCTGCAGATTTTGAAAAAGAAACGCTAACTCAGGTTATTGAAGCACGTTCAAAAGCAACTTCTACAACTATTGATGCAAATAATTTAACACCAGAAAACATGGCGCAATTTCAACAAACACAAGCTGGTTTGACAGGCGCTTTATCAAAATTATTATTGGTGGTGGAGCGTTATCCTGATTTGAAAGCCAATGCTAATTTCTTAGAATTGCAAAGTCAGTTAGAAGGCACAGAAAATCGTATTAATGTTGCTAGAGATAGATATAATGAATCAGTCAATAAATATGATACTAGAATAGATAAGTTTCCTGGAAATATTTTTGCAATGATATTT
>NZ_JADWOV010000139.1 GCF_015767435.1 Polaribacter sp. BAL334 | reverse complement strand
CAATTAGTTGATTTGGGTAATCGTATAAATAATTGTAATAAATGGGGTTTTTTGTTTTTTCAAATACCTTTATACACGCACTTAGTACAACTCCAGGTGTGTATGTCCATTGTGGTTTTTCTCTAAAATCTAATAAAGATGGATTTGGAAAACGTGCAATTTCGGAAAGCATCATTCTCTCAGACCATTTTAAATTTTCAGGAACAATTTTTTTTTCTGAAATCGTATTGGTTTGTTTTAGTATGTTTTTCCGACAAGAAATTGCAAAAAACAATAAAGAAAATATTAAACATAATGTACAAAATTTATGTGATTTCATCAGGAATTTCTTTTAATTAATTGAATTTGTTGCTTCTAATTTTGTAAGCTTTTGGTTGATATCTTCTAAAAAATCGATTTCTGTTTTGATTCCATTTGGTTCTTGTTCCCAAGCTGCCAAGAAATAATAGGTTATTTTTTTTGAAGTT
>NZ_JADWOV010000013.1 GCF_015767435.1 Polaribacter sp. BAL334 | reverse complement strand
TTCATATCCCACATATTAGCCCCTAAAATAGTCATTTTTTAAAAGCAAAAACACCCCAAAACAAAAAACAGTGTTTTTCCCTATCCCATAAAAGGAAAAACACCGTGTAAAAACACGCAAAACTGTGTATAAAAAGTACTCTTTGTATGTGATTTTTGTGCATTGTAAAGATTTGACAACTTTCAAAAAGTTGTCAAATCTGAAGTATAATCACTCCCAAATACACGCAAAACTGTTCACAAAAACCGCCAATTTGTAAATAACTTTTTGTTTTTCAGGTTTTTTTTAGTAGTCAAACAGCTTTTTTAAGCTCGAAAAACAGGTTTTTACTTCCTAAAAAGCATCAGTTTCAGTGCAGTACAGCTTCGTTTTGGTT
>NZ_JADWOV010000138.1 GCF_015767435.1 Polaribacter sp. BAL334 | reverse complement strand
TTATTAGTCATTGGAGTTACAATTTGGTGGAATATAAAATCAGACACAGAGAAATCAAATTTAATGGTAAGCGCTCATCAATACGAAAAAGCCATTGAATATGACCAAAATAACAGCGATGCTTGGATGGAACGTTCAGTTTCCTATAATAAATCGGGAGATTTCAAACAAGGATTTGAATATCTTAACAAAGCAGTAGAACTAAATCCTACTTCACATTTAGGTTATAGAGCTTGGATAAGATTAAGAAAAATACGTGATTATGATAAAGCTCTTGCTGATTTTGACAGACTTGATAGTCTAACACCAAATTTTGTAGACGCACCTTGGGGAGAAAATATTGATTTTTTGCGAGGCGAATGTTATTTCGGAATAAAAGACTATCGAAAAGCGATAGACTTATTT
>NZ_JADWOV010000137.1 GCF_015767435.1 Polaribacter sp. BAL334 | reverse complement strand
CTTTTAAAATTCCTGGTGATAAAAAAGCAGTAGTAACTTTTTTTAGTTTGAAAATTTTATAGCCAATTTCTTCTTCAGTTTCTCTGATAGCAGTAATTTCTGGAGTTTCATTTTCATCCATTGCACCACCAACAACTTCAATTGAAAATCCATTATTAATTTTTGCCACATACACTGGCATTCTGAATTGTCTTGTTAATAAAACTTTTTTGGTTATAGCATTGTATAATAAAATAGCAACACCATCGCTTTTTCCATACACTTCATGCGTAAGATTAACAGATTTTCCGTTCTTAAAAGTAAAATCAAAATTGACCCTTTCTAATGTTCCCCAAAAATTTGAAATCATATTTG
>NZ_JADWOV010000136.1 GCF_015767435.1 Polaribacter sp. BAL334 | reverse complement strand
ATTTATCGATTTATTCCTTGTTTGTTTAGCCAATTTTGATATTTTTCGGCATTTCTGTTGTGTTGAGCTAACGTTTTTGCAAATTCATGAAATCCGATTCTTTGAATACTTGCACACATATAAAAGTAGTCATGTTTTTGTGCATTTAACACTGCATCAATTGAAGAAACATCAGGCATAGCAATTAAACTTGGAGGTAAACCAAGATTTTTGTATGTATTATAAGGAGAAATAATTTCCAAATCTATTGACAAAACCCTTTTCACAGCATAATTTTCTCCCTTTAATTGTCGAATACAATAAATAATAGTTGGATCCGCTTGTAATGGCCAATTATT
>NZ_JADWOV010000135.1 GCF_015767435.1 Polaribacter sp. BAL334 | reverse complement strand
CTAACAAGACTTATGAATCGAGGTATAAAGCAGGTCGATTTAGCATTATTGTTTTCTTTATCAAGTAATTTATTAATTAATTACAACATTTGCATAGATAATCAGGGACAACCACTTAATACAGCCTCCATAGCTAAATTAATTTGCAACAAGACACAACCAACTAAAAGAAAATTAAACAGCCTTATTAACCAAGGATTACTATTTTACGGAAACCACAACAGATATGGTAAGGTTTATATTGTAAATCCTTACATAATTCGTAAAGGCAGAAATTTAAGTTCTAAAGTTGTTAAACTATTTTATGATATTGAATAATAAGGTTCAAAAATTACCTAAAAATGAATAATAAAGTTCAAAAATATTATCTAAAATACTTGTAATCAGTTATTTATATAT
>NZ_JADWOV010000134.1 GCF_015767435.1 Polaribacter sp. BAL334 | reverse complement strand
GTTTATTAATATGGATTTTTGGTGTCAAAACCAGTATCAAGTAACTAATCAAATAACAGTTGAGGGTAATTATAAAAATCGTTATGATGTAACTATTTTAATCAATGGTTTACCATTAGTTCAAATTGAATTAAAGAAAACCGGCATAGAATTAAAAGAAGCTTACAATCAAATCAATCGTTATCAAAAACATTCCTTTTCTTCTAATACAGGATTATTCAACTTCGTTCAATTATTTGTTATTAGCAATGGTGTAAATACAAAATACTTCAGCAATTTTGGAAACAAAAAACCAGACTTCAAACAAACATTC
>NZ_JADWOV010000133.1 GCF_015767435.1 Polaribacter sp. BAL334 | reverse complement strand
TACGTATTCCAAGATCAAATCCTAATAAAATTTACTATTTTTTTTATGCTACATGATTTTGAAGAACAACATAAGGTGTTCCTCTTTTTATGACTGCAAATGCTCTTGCAATTAGCTTGTTTCTAACATTATTTATCGCTAACATTTTATCTTTCCCTTCTGCTAACTTTCGCTTGTAATATATGCGTAATTCACTATCATGTTGTATTGCTGAAATACTTGCCATACTTAATAAACTTTTCATTTTCCTATCTCCTAAATAGTGACACTGTTTTCGTCTTTTTATACTCGTGCCTGATTCATGTGCAAAAGGTGCTGTACCACAATAACTAGAAAAAGAACGCCAACTGTCAAATCTTGTAAAGTTCCCTGTATGGTAAATAAGTTGACAGGCAACTACGAATCCAATTCCTTTTAAACTCGATAGTAATTCATAATTTTTATGCATAGAAACATCTTCTGTTATCAACTCTTGAATTCTTTTTTCTATCGAATTTACTTGCTTTGATATATAATCTATGCTTCTTTTTAAGCTGATACAACAAGCATCTGTAGTAGAACTAGTTAATAGCACTTTCATCTCTTTTAAAGTGCCTTTTAAGCCAGCATTATTTCTTACTAATTGATCCCTTAACGCTAGTAATCTTCCTAACTCTAAATGATCTGTACTCTTTACACTACTTGGTCTTAATTCATCTCTATAAAGCCATGCATAACGTGCAATTAAACGTGAATCTAATCGGTCTGTTTTCTCTTTTACAATCCCTGAGGAACGCTTTATTTTCAGTGGACTTTCCTCTACATAAACTAGCTGCTGACTTTCAAGATAAAGTGCTAATTTTAAAGAGTAATAACCCGTATTCTCAAAACAATAAAAAACATCAACGTTTTTTGTCTCTTTAAAAACCCATTTTACTAAACTTTTATAACCTACTAAATCATTAGTAAACGCTTTGTGGACTTCGGATTGATAACAATATGCATCAATTGTTTTTTTTGATACATCAATTCCTACTACTTCTTTGTAATTTTTCATATTTTTACATTTAGGTTAATAAATATGTTGCTTTAACTACTTCCTTTATCGGGAGATTTTTC
>NZ_JADWOV010000132.1 GCF_015767435.1 Polaribacter sp. BAL334 | reverse complement strand
TTTATATGTTGAAATCTATGAAGAAAAGCGACGACTCAGACGAAGTTAATGATGAAGAGGAAGAAGAAGAAGAGGAAGAAGATGGAAATATTAAAAAAGGCTTTTTCCAAAATCTTATCACATTAAACCTTGAACCAATTTTCATTAAAAGTGAGTTACAATCAAAAAATGCTTGGACTTTACTAATTGCAGCCATGGTTGTTTTTAGTTCAGCTTGTTTTCTTTTAGTTAAATCTTGTGAATGGCTTGGAGATTCAATGGGTATTCCTATTTATTTTATTGCTGTAATATTAGCTAGTGCTGCTACAAGTGTACCAGATACAATACTTTCAATGAAAGATGCGCAAAAAGGCAATTATGATGATGCCGTTTCAAATGCATTAGGCTCAAATATTTTTGATGTCTGCTTTGCACTTGGATTTCCTTTATTTTTATTTACAATAATTTACGGGCCAATTGAAATGTCAGTTGATACGGTAAAAAATGTTGCAGAACTTCGCATTCTTTTATTTATTCTAACATTAATTGCTTTTATAATTTACATTTCAAGAACTAAATTAGGAGGTATGAGTGCTTTTTTACTCTTGTTAATTTATGTTGCTTTTACATTATTCATTCTTGGTAAATCAATGGACGCGGAATTTTCAAATGAAATAAGTTTATTTTTAAATGATGTAAACGAGGTTATAGAAACAATGAGGTTTTGGAATCATTAGATTAAAATCCCAAATATAAAAT
>NZ_JADWOV010000131.1 GCF_015767435.1 Polaribacter sp. BAL334 | reverse complement strand
TTTAAACATTGTCATTCATAGCATTACCTACAACTACTATATATCCGCAACTTTAGATCACTTTCTTTAAAAACAGAGTTGCCCATACAGCCCCCAAAATACAAATAAATCAATTATCATTTACGTCAGCAATTCAAACAAAAGGAAAATCGTAAAAAAAAAGCACACTACTCTTCTGCCTAAATACAATAGCTTATGAAATCATCCTGCATAAAAAACCCCGACAACGTTCGCTATCGGGGTTTCTTTTACTACTTGTGACCAAAATAAAAACCTAGTTTTTATCTTTGATGCAACTGCCTTTTATCACTCTCGGTTAAACGAAAGGTTTTTCAGCAAATTTCGCATCATCTTAGCAGGTCTAAAAAGGATTTTGGCCCCTTTAATGGCATCCGCAGTGACTTCATCTTGCGTATCAAGTCCTTGCGAACTGATCGAAATTTGAAAACTACCTAGCTTTCCTAAACGAACGATACGTCCTTGTCGCAACTCTCTTACGATGTTTACTTCCAGAATGTTCAGCACCGCCAAACAATCTGTAGCTGATAAAGCTGATTGCTCAGAAATCATCTCTGCCAAGGTTTCAAAATCTGAGCTACCATTTTTTGCTGTTGCAGCATAATATTTCTCAGGCAATGTTCTATCCTGAGGGTTTGCTCTTTTTAGAGCTTTGTAAAGTATACCCA
>NZ_JADWOV010000130.1 GCF_015767435.1 Polaribacter sp. BAL334 | reverse complement strand
GTAGAACTAATTTCTAATTTATAAAGATTATAGGCATTTCCAGCAAAAAAAACATACAAATTACCAGCAGAACCCAAATAATTTGCTTCAATATAACGAGGGTCAGTGTCTCCTAAACCAATATGATGAGTAACTTCAGTAGTACCATTTGTGACCCAAAGATCTCTTGGAGTACTTGTTCCTCCTTGTCTAAACCAAATTTTAACTGAAACTGGTCCATCAACAGGAAATGTTAGATACCTTCTTGTTGGCATAAAAGTAACACCATCTGAAGGATCTACATTACTATTTCCTCCTGATTTCCATCTGTTTACAGCTGTATATTCATTAGCTTCTCCAGAAAACCAAATAGCGCTATTTGCTTCTACAACGCCAAAACTAGAACCTCCACCAGGAACTAATGTTAAACCATCTACAGTTGTTTCAGCAGTTAAAGCAGCTGAACTTACTGGCCAATTTGCAGTATCATTACCAAAATCCCAAACTTTATTTTGAGCGTCAATATTTGCTACAAAAAGTAACGTTGGTAAAATAACTAAAAGT
>NZ_JADWOV010000129.1 GCF_015767435.1 Polaribacter sp. BAL334 | reverse complement strand
ATTGTATCCGCAACGTAAATACGATAATCAGACTTAATTGTCATATTTTCTAGACATTCGTAGCATGAGTCAGGACCACAATATCCAATGTTAATTTCTTTTGAGTCTATTTTTTCTCCATTTAATTTATAAGTATTCAGAATTGGAACGAAACAATCAGCTTCTCCAAGAGTGATTGTAGAAATATAGTTGCCATTGGAAGGTATTATTCCATAAATATGCTCATATTCAGCGTCTTTGGAATATTTGAAACTAAGTTTAACGTCTAATTTCGGTAAATCTAGAATTTCATCCAAACAACCAT
>NZ_JADWOV010000012.1 GCF_015767435.1 Polaribacter sp. BAL334 | reverse complement strand
ATATAATTCTCAACAACAGGGCTTTCTAGCAAATGAATTTGGCGTATTTCTCCTCCTAATTGTACCAATTGCCAAAACGTTTTTGTGTTTTTAGGATACGGTACACGCGGAAAATCTATTTTTAAAAATTCTTTGTATTTCTCTCTGTAGGTTGGCGAATGCAAGACTGCATAGATATAATCTAAGATATCTAGTGGTGTGAAGTATTTGTCATGCTGAACTTGTTTCAGCATCTCATGATCAGCCACAAACCCCAACCCTAATTTAGTAGCCATCTCAGTAACAATTGCCATATTTACATTAGGGACTCTTTCTATGGTTTGGTCAATCGTTTGTTGTCCGTTGTTTTCTGGATAGAGGTAGAGGGGAAAAATATATGGATTTGCATTTGCAGTTTCAGTAATATGTAAATCTGTTAAAGTTTTAGTAATCCAATGATGAAAAATATGAGATGTCCTAATTTGCTTATTGGAAATAAGGGCAACGTTTTCTCCTTTAATAAAGTGTTGCATAACTTTTTCTCTTCCTCTTTCTACAAGTTTCAAATCATAATAAATGTTTCTTGTATCAAATGGACGATAAGCTATTTTTTTAGTCAATTTTTTATCAACAACAACTTTAAAATGATTTTCTACGTTTTTATAT
>NZ_JADWOV010000128.1 GCF_015767435.1 Polaribacter sp. BAL334 | reverse complement strand
TTAGTGGGTTCTCCTTCTGGTGGAACTTGGTCTGTTGTTTCTGGTGGTGGAACAATTTCTGGAAATACATATACGCCTGCTAATATTGCTTCTAACACAAGTGTAACTATTAGATATACTATTGCTGCTGCTAGTGGTTGTAATGCTTCTACTGCTGATGTTACTTTTACAGTAACTCCTGTAAACAATTTACCTACTGCTGTAAATGATACTGCTACTGTGAATGAAGATTCTACGAGTAATGTAATTAACGTTTTAACCAACGATTCTTTTGGTGGGGATGGTCCAAATATTGGTGCTATCTCTATTCCTTCTGCAACGTCTGCCAATGGTGGAACTGTGGCTGTGAATACCAATGGAACGCCTAATGATCCTACAGATGATACTTTAGTGTACACGCCTGCTGCGAACTTTAATGGAACAGATACCTTTGATTATACTATTACAGAT
>NZ_JADWOV010000127.1 GCF_015767435.1 Polaribacter sp. BAL334 | reverse complement strand
GAATATGACAAGTAAATCAATCCTCGATATTACAGTAAGTTGTTTTTCAAATTACAAAAGCACAGTTCCTGTTGACGTGAATTTATTGATTTGGCTTAAATCAATAAAACACACAAAAAAAGTTGAGGAAATAAGAAATTCAAAGGATGAAAATTTAGTAAAGGCTTTAAAATCTAAACTACCTGCAATTACACCAAGTGGAACATTTTCAAAAAGAAATACTGAAAGTTTAATTCAACATACTGGATTAATGCAATTTGATATTGATTTTAAAGACAATCAACATATTGAAAACTATTTCAATTTAAAAAATGAAATTAGTAAAATTAAAGAGGTTGCTTATTGTGGGATTTCAATATCAGGAAAAGGGTTTTGGGGGTTGATACCAATTAGCGAACCAAGTAAACATAAAGAGCATTTTGAATCATTATTTTTTGCTTTCAAAAACATTGGAATTAATATTGACAAAAGTTGCGCTGATGTCTCAAGATTGAGAGGTTATTCAATAGATACAGAAGCATATTTTAATCATCATGCTCCAAAATTTACACAAACATTAAATTTAGTTCCACAAAAAAATTTTACAAAAACACACTTGAAAACTGACAATTCAGAATCAATAAAAAACAAAGTAGAAAAATTACTTAATCGGATTCAAGATACAAGAATTGATATTGCTAATACTTATGAATCCTGGTTTAGTGTTGGTTGTTGTTTTGCCAATGAATTTGGTGAACAAGGAAGAACCTACTTTCATTTAATAAGCAACATAAGTCCAATTTACAAAGAATATGATACCAACAAACAATTTGACAATTGTTTAAAAAACAAATACTCTTTCAACATATCAACATTTTTCCATTTCTGTAAATTGAATAATGTTTATTAACTCCTTTGTTGTTGTTGATTGCTGAAAGCATCCAAAAACATACATTTTAATAGAAACAACAATTCTTTGTTGTTG
>NZ_JADWOV010000126.1 GCF_015767435.1 Polaribacter sp. BAL334 | reverse complement strand
GAAATAGAATGTGAATCTCCTCTTTTTACGTTGGTTGAAATATTGGTAAAATCTTGATATCCATCATCTAAATCTTTTCCTGAATTATTGTTAATCGTGTTAAAAGTAACATTCATTATATATTCAGTTCCAACTGTTAAATCAGTAAACGTTGACGCACAATAAGAAGGGATTAAAGTTGTAAACAAAAATGGATTTGAAAAAGTTCCCTCACCACAATCATTTTTAGGTTTTATACGCCAATAATAGGTGGTATTTCCTGATAAATTAGTGGATATATATGAATTTGTAGTCACATTTCCTGAAGATACAATTGTTGAAAAATTGAT
>NZ_JADWOV010000125.1 GCF_015767435.1 Polaribacter sp. BAL334 | reverse complement strand
TTCCTTTGATATGCCAATAATTACCATTTAATTGAATTCCTCTATTAGAAGAATTTTCACTCATTGAAGAGAAATCTAGTTTAGGTTTTTGGGAATTATTTGGATGTGAAATAAGTGAGATTAAATTATTGGCTGCGCCATTTTTTGCGATATTTATTGTAGAAGTAAAATTGTAAGTCCCTTGATTTAAATAAATTATATCCCCAGCATTAGCGTTTTGAATAGCTGCTAATAATTCTTGAGTAGTACTAACTGCAGGAATATTTGAAAAACCAGTAATTGTGATTTGCAACTCACCATAAACTGCATTTGCATCTTTTGAAGTTGCTTTAACAATAACAGTTCCGTTATCAACAGGTGTTAACAAACCACCCTCATTAATTG
>NZ_JADWOV010000124.1 GCF_015767435.1 Polaribacter sp. BAL334 | reverse complement strand
GTACAGGCAAATTTTAGGAAAGTAATTTCAGGTTCTTTCAGTGTAATTTCTTCTTCTGCAACTCCATTCATGGATTTAATCATCAAATTTGTAACATTTTTTGTGTGATAAAATCCGTTTTCAACAATTTCAATCAAGGCATTTTCTAAAACACTTTTTTCTGTGTCTTTCAATAAATAACCAATAGCGCCAGCTTTTAACATTTTAATAATTGTATTGTCATCATCTTCTACAGAAAGTGCCATAACATGCACTGTAGGATATTTTTGAGTAATTAAAGCTGTTGCTTCTATTCCATTCATGATGGGCATATTGACATCCATCAAAATAACATTGGGAATATTTTCAGATGATTCTGAGATCATTTCTAGCAATTCTTGACCATTTTTGCAGGTGTATAAT
>NZ_JADWOV010000123.1 GCF_015767435.1 Polaribacter sp. BAL334 | reverse complement strand
GTATTGAAATTCCTCATAATAAACGAGTATTTTCAGATTGTATGAAGCCGTAAATTTACTTCCTTCTGAGGCTGTATGTCGCTCCATCCGATCATCTAGTCCTCCTGTAACTCCGATGTAAAGTGTACCATTGGGTTTATTGGTTAGGATATAAACCCAGTAATTGTGATAGGCTCTTTTCATCTGTGTAATTTAGTAAATTTTATAATAGAGATTGTGGAATTGTTTCTTTTGTACTCGAAGAGTAGGATGAGACCCTGATCCCGAAGTCTCGGGACAAGAGTTCAGGGTGACAGAATCAACTTTGAGACTCTGCAAATCAAAACTAATTGTGAATGTATCCTATAAAACACTAAATTTGCAAGAAATAAAAAGAGATGTTTTTTTTAAAACAAAAAGAGATTCCCCTTACC
>NZ_JADWOV010000122.1 GCF_015767435.1 Polaribacter sp. BAL334 | reverse complement strand
GATATAAATTTACTATTAATTTTGTGGGATCAAAATTATTGATTTCTGGAAACATCGCTTCATCATAGCCAAAACTAATTTCTGAATTATGACTATTCCCATCAGTAAAAGTATTTATTGCATATACTATTGATGGATTAATTTCACCGTCTTTTATAGGAATCTCTGGTGACAGTAACTTAATTTTATTTGAAGAGCTTTCCAATACTTGTATTTTTAATTTATCTGGATTTGTAAGGTTTATTGAATGAAGGTTTATAGGATAATTTATCCCGTTAAATTTTAAATCGTACTGAGTTGATGAAGTTTTATTCGCATTATTTTGAGCATCATGTAGTACCTGTCTTTGTTCTATATTCCATCCTTTTAATTTTAAAGAATAATCACCATATAGAATATCTCTTTCAATAAAAAGAAAGCCATTTTGATAGGGTG
>NZ_JADWOV010000121.1 GCF_015767435.1 Polaribacter sp. BAL334 | reverse complement strand
GCCTTTTTCTTGTCCATTTGTAAGTTTTACAGTGCGACCAAGATTAGCTACCTTCCCATTGGAGTCTAATAGAAATGCAATAGCATCTAAATCATATTCTTCTTCTTTACCACCGCCTAGTAGTTTTCCAAAAAAGCTAGTTTCCTTTTGCTTTACATCCCATCCTAATCCAATTGTCACAGTAGACAGATCATAAACATTTTCACCTTTTTCATTTTTTCTAAGGTCAATAGTTTGCCCTTTTTTTAAATTTATTGCCATTTTGTTTTATCTTAATGATTACTTAATAATTGTTCCATCATAATATTTTTCAAGGAAGAAAGCCAAATCTGCCTTATATCCAATTCCAGAAGCTTCAAATTTCCACTGTCCATTTCTTTTATACAACCTACCAAAT
>NZ_JADWOV010000120.1 GCF_015767435.1 Polaribacter sp. BAL334 | reverse complement strand
GTATAAAAAAAGAATAAGATTTTCCCCTATTTTCTCATATTTGACCAACCATTTCAGTAACTCTAATTCGTTATGTATATCTAGTGTGTTGTATTCTTTGATGGCTTTTTTTGCAGATTTATTTGATTTTAAAAAATCTTTTAACTCACTAATTTCATAGTATAAAGAATTGAATTTTTTTAAATTACTAAATAAACTATCCGAAAGACCAAAAGATTCGTATAAGAAGTAATATTTTTTTAGCCAATGCACATATATTTTTTTATCGATAATGTCATGTTGAAACTTCATAAGTTCATCGAATGCTTTATTGTAATTTTGACTTTTAATCAAAAAATTAATATT
>NZ_JADWOV010000119.1 GCF_015767435.1 Polaribacter sp. BAL334 | reverse complement strand
GTTTTTTATCATAATTTTATTTTTAAACGCAAAGACGCAATGTTTTCGCTAAGGTCGCAGAGTTTTTTTTAATTTTCTTAAAATACTTTGCGCTTTTCTTTGTGTCTTGGCGGTTAATCTTTTTGCTTTGCGTTTTAATTTATCTTATTTATAAATTATTAACTACTCTTTTTATTCCGTATTTAATTAAAGCTACATTAAAATTGATTAACAAACCTAATCTACAATCAGACAATTTTAAATATGTCAAAATTTGAGCTAGATGGACATCTGTAAGATTTTCAACAGACTTTAATTCAATAATAACTTTATTTTCAACAAATAAATCTAATCTATAACCAACATCCAACTTAACTTCTTCATAAATTAAAGGAAGTGGTTTTTGTTTTTCTACATTTAAATTTCTTTTTCTCAATTCGTAAAACAAACATTCTTCATAAGCACTTTCTAAAAGACCTGGTCCCAATGCTTTGTGAACTTTCAAAGAACAATC
>NZ_JADWOV010000011.1 GCF_015767435.1 Polaribacter sp. BAL334 | reverse complement strand
TTTTTTAATTATTTACGGCTGGCGGTATAAAATCGTTGGGGATTGCGGGCAACTTTCCTGTCCGGTTACACCGAACTTGATGCGTGGCAGAACGCTCGAATAACCACTTAAACCCCAATGTTTTATACCACTTGTTACCACCAGTTTTTTATTTTAATTTTCTATTTCGAGTCACACTAAATATTTCCGTCCCATTCGAGTCTATTTCAGTTTCATCAACTTCGTAAACATCCATTATCTCGATAAAATCCCATTTTGTAAGTCTAAAATCGCTATTTAAATATTCAAAGTCTGAATACTTTTTAAATTCAATATTTGCTTTTTGAATTGCAGTCTCGGAATCTAAAGCTTTAACAAGAATAATCCTCTCCTCTGTATATGTTATCGAGTTTGTGTAATCAAATCCTTCCACTTTTATTGCAAACAGTCCTTGGACACTAAAAAACTGTTCTTCTTTTTGTAGTTCTAATTCTTTTAACTCTCCGGCTTTTTCAATTATTATTTGGTAAATTACACTGTTATTTTGCAGTTCTAATATTTGTTTGCCTGTCAGTTGTCCAAGAATTCCCCTCGGTTTAATTTTTGTCCCAATTAAAGTGTACTTCTCATTAGGAT
>NZ_JADWOV010000118.1 GCF_015767435.1 Polaribacter sp. BAL334 | reverse complement strand
TTTGTATTATGAATTTACGTGTTATAAAAAATTACCAAAATTTTAAGATTTTCTTTACAGTTTTCCTATTTTGGTTCAGCATTCAATTCGGAAAACCTATTGAAGATTCACTTGCGTTTGTTTTGGTCATCTCCGTTGGCATTATCCATGGAGCAAATGATTTGTTAATACTTTCACTGAAACAAGTAAACAATACTAACTTTAAAAAGAACTTATTAATATACATAGGTATTGTTTTATCGTGTGTTGTTTTATTTCTTTTACAACCATTTTTATCGATTTTGTTGTTTGTTTTTATCAGTTGTTATCATTTTGGAGAAGAACATTTGAGTGATAAAGTTTCCGTAAATCAATTTTTTGATACCATTTACTTTATTATTTATGGAATGTTGATTTTTTCGATG
>NZ_JADWOV010000117.1 GCF_015767435.1 Polaribacter sp. BAL334 | reverse complement strand
GTCATAATCAAAATATTGATATTCAATTTTGTGTTAAAGGAATAGAAACAATTGGATGGAAACCTAGAGAAACCTGCACAATCCCAAATGGTGAGTATAATTCTGAAAAGGATGTGCTTTTTTTTAAAGATGCACCCGACATGTTTTTTCAATTAACAGATAATCAGTTTGTGATTTTTTATCCGAACGATGTTCATGCACCCATGATTGGGGATGATGTTATTAAAAAATTAGTATTCAAAGTTAAAATTTAATCAAATGAACAATAGTCAACAAGTATCAGAAGCCATTATAAAACAAGGTATTTTGCCTTTGTATTTTAATGCTGATGAAAATATTACACTCGAAGTTTTAAAAGCTATTTACAGAGCAGGCATCCGAGCCATAGAATATACCAACCGAGGTGAAGCCGCATTCAGAAATTTTGAAAAAATGGTTGCGATTCGCAATCAAGAAATGCCCGATTTATTATTAGGTATTGGTACAATAAAAAATTTGGAACAAGCTATAGCTTTTGAAAAAATAGGAGCTGATTTTTACATCAGTCCCGGATTTGTGCCAGAAGTAGCGC
>NZ_JADWOV010000116.1 GCF_015767435.1 Polaribacter sp. BAL334 | reverse complement strand
TAATAATACCGATGGTATTCAAAAAACAGACAGAACAAGAGACGCTTCGCTTTCTTGTCATACAAATTCATGTATAGGTCTTTGGAATAGAGAACATGTTTTTGCTCAATCATTAGCAACACCATCTTTTGATACAAGTTTCCCAAGTGCAGGAACAGATGTTCATAATCTTAGGGCATCTGATTCTCAGATGAATTCCTCAAGAAGTAATAGACTTTTTGCCTTCGGCAATGGTGTATCTTCAGTTACTTCTGAAGGCGATTTTTTCCCTGGCGATGAATGGAAAGGCGATGTTGCAAGAATAATAATGTACATGTATTTAAGATACCCCACTCAATGCATTCCTAACAATGTAGCAAAAGGTCAACACACGTATAGTAATGATATTCCAGACATTCTTTTAACTTGGAATATAG
>NZ_JADWOV010000115.1 GCF_015767435.1 Polaribacter sp. BAL334 | reverse complement strand
ATTGTAAACAATGTAATTTTTCTAAATGCTTTTGAGTGGAGATTTGAATTTCCAGAAGTTTTATCCGATGATGGAACTTATCTTGGTTTTGATGCTATTATTGGAAATCCACCTTATATTAAAGAATATGAAGGAAAAGAGATATTTGATGGGTTAAGAGATAATGAGGTTTATCAGGGTAAAATGGATATATGGTATATGTTTACTACAGATGGTATCAAACTATTAAAAGAAAACGGAACTTTAAATTTTATTGCACCAAATAATTGGACGACAAATTCAGGCGCAAGTAAAATGAGAAATTTCATGTTGCAAAATTCACGTTTCCTAAAACTTATTGATTTTGGTAGTTATATGGTTTTTGATTCTGCAAGTATTCAAACAATGATAATGCAATTTGAAAAAGTAAAATCTGATAATTACACATTTGATTATAAAAAAATTGTTTCAAAAAAACCAAATTTTGAAGATGCTCTTGGAATACTTAATAATAATGTTGGGGATAGTATTGAAGTTTTAAAGCCAAAAATTTTAATAGAAAACTTCCTTGACAAGGGATTCAATTTTAATAGCAATTTATTTGAAACAATTTTAGAAAAAATAAATAATGTTTCAAATTTTAAATTTGATGAAAAATTAGAAGTTGCTCAGGGTATTGTTTTTCCACAGGATTTTATTAATAAATCATCAAGAGAAAAACTAAAAAATCTATAT
>NZ_JADWOV010000114.1 GCF_015767435.1 Polaribacter sp. BAL334 | reverse complement strand
GTCTATATTCTCTTTATTAAAATCTACTTTAGCATTATCCTCATTTTTACCCTGCAAATCTTCAAGAAATTCCTTCCATTTTTCTATTTTCTCTAAATTGGCTTCTATTACAAATTTTGGGTCATAGATACCATCTGTCATTAACATTAAATAAGAGAAATCCTCTACCAATTTAAAACCAAATCGGGTTGAAAATTTATCACTTTGAAATATTTCAGGCATAGTAATAAAACGTGTTCCACCACCAAATTCTCCAACATCCAACCAATTCATTAATTTAATTTCGGTCAACTCTTTGTTTAATAAACCTATTGGACAATCACCAACACCAAAACTCAAAATGGCATAACCAAAATCATATTTCTTTACCAGAGTAAAAATGAATGTTGCATGTAAATCTTTTAAAGGTTTTTCAAGTTTTAAAGCAAATTTTTGTAATTCTTTATGAACAAACCATGCTGCTTTTGAAAGATTGTCATATACAAAATGACTTATTTTTTTTCCTGCTTCATCATCTGTTTTGTTATGATAATTTAGTAGTATTTCATCAAAAGACTCTAGATAATCATTTGTAAAAAGCTCTTCAAAGTAGGTTACAACCAATTCACATGCCATTTTAGAACCTTGCCTTGAGTACATTGCCGATCCCGCTCCATCAGAAACGGCTACAATTTCCCAACCTGTTTCATTTATTTTTTTGAAAGCAAAATCATCATCTCTAAACGATCCCACATTGGCATGACTTCTTCCTCTTTTTGAGGCTATTACTATGTTTTTATCTAAAAATATATTTGAAATAGCAATGTTATCTTCTTTCCAAAAAGGAGCATTTTTATCACTTACTATATTTTTCCATAAAGATTTAGGGTCAGGATTTATTATAATTG
>NZ_JADWOV010000113.1 GCF_015767435.1 Polaribacter sp. BAL334 | reverse complement strand
TGAGAATATTTATCAAAAAAGGTATTATTATCATCATATCACTACTGTTATTTCACTTGGCGGTGGAGGTAATGTTACACTTTCTCCTGTTCCTTGACTTTTATTACCTTGTTCAATAGTTTCTGATACCCATTTAAAAAATTGTTTAAGTGTTGAACTATCTGCTGAATCAAGATGAACTACATTATCTGTTAATTCTTTTAGAATTACATCATCTGCTTTTAAACCTGCTGCGCAACCCACAACAGCTCCAAAGTTCAAATTCTTAATTTCATTTATTTTTTCTCTATATAATTGCAAATCTGATGGTTTGCCATCAGTAAAAACAAAAAGTAAAGGTTTCCAATCTCCTTTTTGAGTAGGAGACCCTTTTATTAGATCTTTTTTTACTTGTTGTATTATATATGCTAAACCAGCACCTGTATTTGTAGGTCCACTTTGTGGACATTTTATTTCAGGAAGTTGAAAACTAACTAATTCTGTTAAGGGTACAATCTCCTTTACCTCTCTGTCATAAGTTATAATACTTATCCAAAGAGAGTCTAAAGCTTGTGCATCTGAACGCAATGTGTTGATCATTCCACTCAAAGCATTATTCAATGCTTGGATTGGTTCGCCACGCATTGAGCCTGATGTATCTAATAAAAAATATACTGGTAATCTTCTCATATTATTTTTTCCCGAACAATGATTTAATAATAATATTACCTAATTTTCGCTCAACACCACCTCTTGTAGTAGGTACACCAGTTTTTCTGGCAAAACTTTGTTTTGCTCCTGTTATACCTAAAAGCCTATTTAACGAAAATGAAAATCCAAACTTTCCCATAATTTTACAATTTAAACAACAATATTTAATTCAGATGGTGGTGGTGGTAACTCATTTAAACCAGTAACCTCTTTCCCAGAATCTTCTACTTTTGTAGAACTTACTCCAATTGAAGCTGTTACCCATTGAAAGAATTTACCAATACTTGCACTATCTGCAGTATCAAGACTCACTACATTTTCTGTAATTTGTTTCAAAATAGTAGTATCTGCACCACTACCTGCTGCACAAGCAACAGTAAAAGCAACTTTAGATTTTTTAAATTCATTCAATCC
>NZ_JADWOV010000112.1 GCF_015767435.1 Polaribacter sp. BAL334 | reverse complement strand
TTTACAATCAATCTTTTTACAAGTTGTACTTGGTATTGTTGCATTTGCTTCATTTGAAGAATGTAGAATGAGTGGAGACAGGTTTGAAGTAGGAACTTATGAAAAGGGTGCTGATTATAACACAACTGAAACCGTTGGAACAACAATTACTTCAGGATTCAATGGAGGTACTGTTGCAATGGGAATTATTTGTTCTGTATGTATTATTATGATTGTATGGTTGGAAGTAAATAAGCAGAATAAAAAATATCAACAAAAATAAAATAAAATGGATATTCAAAAGTACAGTGTAAATCAGCATTTAATAGAGACAGTTTTAGCATGGGTAAAGAGTGGTGAAATTGCAATACCAGAAATTCAAAGACCTTTTGTATGGGACTCTTCAAAAGTAAGAGATTTAATGGATAGTTTATACCAAGGATATCCAATTGGGTACATTATTACATGGTTAAATCCAAATGTTAGATTAAAAGATGGTTCAATAGCAACAGGAAAAAAAGTGCTAATTGATGGTCAACAAAGAGTTACAGCTTTAACTGCTGCAATTTTGGGTAATTATGTTGTTAATAAAGATTATCAAAGAATAAGAATAAAAATAGCATTTCATCCAATTTCTGAGAGATTTGAAGTTCAAACACCTGTTATAGTAAAAGACAAGTCTTGGATTTCTGATATATCTGAAATATTAAATGGAAACACAAATGCATTTAGTTATATAAACTCTTATTTAAGTTCAAATCCAGATTTAGATAATGAAAAAGTAGTACAGTCCATTTCAAAATTATTCAATTTAACAAAAAAGCAAATAGGATTAATTGATTTGGCAGCAGATTTAGATATTGAAACAGTGACAGAAATTTTCATTAGAATCAATAATCAAGGAGTTGTATTAAGTCAAGCAGATTTTGCAATGAGTAAAATTGCATCCAATGATATATATGGAGGTCAGGATTTAAGAAAAGCAATAGATTATTTTAGTCATTTAGCAGTTGCGCCAGAGTTCTATCAGTTTATTGCGGATAATGACAAAGATTTTTCAAAAACAGAATATTTTCAAAAAATGTCTTGGTTGAAAAATGAGAATGAGGATTTATATGACCCCCATTATACAGATGTTTTGAGAGTTGCTTTTACCTCAGAATTTAATAGAGGAAAATTATCTGATTTAGTCAGTTTGTTATCAGGAAGAAATTTTGAAACAAGATCTTATGAAGACACCATTGCAGAGGAGTCATTTGCAAAACTTTCAAAAGGAATTATGAATTTTATGAATGAAACCAATTTCAAAAGATTTTTAATGATTATTAAATCTGCAGGTTTTGTAAATCCTAAAATGATAAGATCTCAGAATGTTATAAATTTTGCATATATAGTATACTTAAAATTAAGATCACAAGGAGAAAATCAAGCTAATATAGAATCTTATGTGAGAAGATGGTTTGTTTTTTCAATGTTAACAGGAAGATATTCTGCCTCTCCTGAGTCAATGTTTGATTTTGATATTAAGCAAATTCAGTCCAGATCATTTTCAGAGTATTTAAAAGAAAAAGAAGATGCGGATTTATCAGATGCTTTTTGGAATGCTTCTTTAGTTCAAAGTTTAAATTCATCTGTTTCAAGTAGTCCATATTTTAATGTGTATTTAGCAAGTCAAGTAAAGGCAAATGATAAAGGATTTTTATCAAAAGATATTACAGTAGGAGATTTGATATTATTTAGAGGAGATATCCATCATATTTTTCCTAAAAATTATTTGAAAAAGGAAGGGTTTGAAAGAGGTAAATACAACCAAATAGCAAATTATGTA
>NZ_JADWOV010000111.1 GCF_015767435.1 Polaribacter sp. BAL334 | reverse complement strand
GTACAAGGAATTTAAAGTAAAAACTCAAAAAATAAGTCAAATGAAAGATTACTAAGCCAATAAAGGATAAAAAAACTATTGAACCTAATAGAATCCAAAAATCAAATTTTAGAATAATATTTTCAATCAAATTTTTCAAAAAAAACAAAAGCATTGATACAAAAAAAAATATAAAAATTAATTTTATAAGCGGAAAAATTAATTTAGGATAAAAGATTTTTTTCATTTTTATACTTTCTGCTTTAATTACTGCCAACTAGTTAATAGGCGCAACTTTATGTAACTTTTTTAAATTTTCATAAACCCCTATTTCGTCAACCAAAATACAAATAAATCCAACACCATCCGAATCCCAATAGCAAATACCGGAAAAATCACCTAAAAAAATACGTAATACCCTAAACCTCTTTCAAAACAGGTACCCCATTTT
>NZ_JADWOV010000110.1 GCF_015767435.1 Polaribacter sp. BAL334 | reverse complement strand
GTACTAATACTGCTGTGAATTGCTTGCTGATTGAACCAATCACAAATTGATCATTCCTTTTTAAAGATACTTTTTTATCAATGTCCGAATAGCCAACTATTTTTGAATACTTCGTTTTTCCTTTTTGAGAAATAAGGATTACGCCATTAAATGGCTTTGAAGTTTTCGTTGAAATTAAACGGTCAATTTGATTGTCAAGGGTCTTTTGCTGTCCAAAAGTTGCAATTGTTGCACTAAGAAAAATCAGAAAAAATAATACGTATTTCATTGGTGTTCTTTTTGTTTCTGTGTCGCTTTACAATGATCGCTTTCAGTTTGGTGTTTGGCAAAGAAACGAATTTCGAAGTACTAAACGAACTGCCTGCACTGAATCCGCCTTTTTTCCCAAATTCCTGGTATTGTTTGTGTTTAGTTCCAATGATTTCTTTTTTTCGTTTCCGTTATGTGAGCAAGATGATGATTGCAATGCCAAGCATACACTCCTATATTTTCATCAACCCTAAATGCCTTTCCGTGTTCGGGATGAATAAAAATTCTCCCATAGTGTTCGTCAGTCAAATTATGTAATAAAACAATCCATCGTTCGTGAATCCCTTCTATCATTTTCAAGGAAGGTTCAATAGGCATACTTTTGGTGTCAAGTAGTTCAGCCCAACGTTCTTCATAATAAGGTTTTATGGTGGGTTGGTCTTCTGTCAATGCAAGTTTTAAGCGAGTTAAACTGTTCATATGACTGTCCGCACAATGATGAATTACTTGTCTAATTGTCCAGCCATCAGGTCTGTAGGGTGTATCAAGCTGTTTATCTGTCAGATGATGAACCTCGCTTTTTAGTCTTGTGGGAAATGTAGCAATATCAGAAATCCATTTTGACAAAATCTCTGTGGTTATAGTTGTTGGTTTATCAAATAGTCCTATAGGAAATTTTAGTTCTTCTATTGACATAGCGTTTAATTGTTTTCATTTTGATTGTCACTTTTTACTTGAGCGCTCATCGGTTTTGGGCTTGGCGATGTTGGTGGTAGTGCTTTTGTACTCGGTTAGTCATCCTTGTTAAAGTCTTCTTCCAATATTCCATAAAAAAAGGTATCCTTCCATACTCCTCTAATTGGTAAGTTCTTTCGTTTCATTCCCTCTCTTTGAAAACCTACCTTTTCAAGAGTCTTGCTGGATGCACTATTTTCTACTGCACAACCTGCTTCGATTCTATGTAATTTCAAATCAATAAATCCATATTTCAAAATTCGTGTCAATGCTTCTGTTGTATACCCTTTTCGCCAATGGTCTTTGTGAATTTTAAACCACACTTCTGCCGTCTTATAATTTACTTTCCCTAAATTGATCGCTATTAGCCCAATAAATTCATTGGTCTCATTT
>NZ_JADWOV010000109.1 GCF_015767435.1 Polaribacter sp. BAL334 | reverse complement strand
TCTTAAAGGCATTGATAATTTTGCTTCTAAATATTCAAAATGGTCGTTATGACTTTTTCGTAAGATAGTTTCAATTTCTTTTTCAATGATGTATTCTCTTGCCTTATCGATTGATGAAAACTCAACTAATTGAGAAAAGTTTAAATTCCTTACAGAACTATTGAGATATTCTGGTCTAATATCAAATAAAGCTCTAAAAAGCCTATTTAAAAAAGCATCATATTGAGAAATTAAAGAAACAAATAAACTCTCTGGAATTATTTTAAAAGCAAGAGCTGAAATTTCTGAATTTTTTGAAAGCGTTTCAAAAACCTTTGCTTGTTCATATTTTACAGCAATAGCCTTTTCTCCATCTTCATCTTCAATCTCATCAACATTATCTTCTATGAATTTTGTAAATTTTTCATTAGCTTTTTTTTGATAAGGTTCCAATAAAACCATAGTCATTGGT
>NZ_JADWOV010000010.1 GCF_015767435.1 Polaribacter sp. BAL334 | reverse complement strand
CTATATTAAAAATGAAGTTATTATTGGGGATCAAGTTTGGTCTGTAAAAAATCTTAATGTTGATAAATTCAATAATGGTGATTATATACCTGAATGTAAAACAATTTTAGAATGGAAGAAAGCAAGTAAGAATGGAACCCCTGCCTGGTGCAACTATGATAATGATTATTTGAATGGTGAAAAGTATGGGAAACTATACAATTGGTATGCTTTAAATGACCCCAGAGGTATTGCACCAAAAGGATGGCACATCCCAAGTGAAAAAGAGTGGATAAAATTATCAACATATTTAGGAGGTGAAAATATTGCGGGAGACAAAATGAAGTCTAAAGAAGGATGGGATGTTTCAGGAAATGGAAATAATGAAAGTAAATTTAATGGTTTCCCAGGTGGCTTTAGATTCGGAAATGGTGAATTTGGTAATATAACTGGTCTTGGAAGTTTTTGGTCAACAACAGAATTTCAAATTTCATATGTTGACGTTTTAATTTTAGATTATGGAACATCAACAGCATCTTTTACACCTTTTGAAAAAGCTTTTGGAGCATCTATTCGTTGTATAAAGAATTAAAATGCACTCAATATTATG
>NZ_JADWOV010000108.1 GCF_015767435.1 Polaribacter sp. BAL334 | reverse complement strand
GTTTTAAAATTACAGGATTATAAACACCTCCTGCAACCAAAGAAGAGGTTTGTGAATCATCTTCAAAAACCAAAAATGATTTTTTAGCATTGACCAATTCCTCTGCAAAAGCAAGTCCTGCCAAACCCAAACCCACAATGATATAGTCTATTTTCACGATACAAAAGTAAGTAAGTTTGGCAATAATTTTCAGATAATTGACTAGAGTTTGCAAATAAAGGTAGCCCTGATTGAGGCATTATTGGAGCTCTCTCGCTTTTTTGCGAGAAGCGACTGCCGAAAGCAGGAAACCTGCTTGCAG
>NZ_JADWOV010000107.1 GCF_015767435.1 Polaribacter sp. BAL334 | reverse complement strand
TTCTAAACTTGGTTGAGTATATTCATTTGCATAATAATTAGTGAAATAGAAAAAAAGCCAAACCAAACCTAACAATAAAACCGGAAAAGCAATAAGTAGCAAGACCGATTTAAAATTATTACTATTTATTTGAGATTGTAGCCCAACATATTCCATCTATCAGAAACTTACTTTTGGTGCTTGATCTAAGGTTTGTCTTTGTGTTACACCTAAATCAAACATTGTTTCTTTTTTAAAACCAAACATTCCAGCAATAATATTTGAAGGAAAAGTTTCTACAGCATTATTCAATTCTTTTGTTGCAGAATTAAAGAATCTTCTAACAGCAGCCAATTTGTTTTCTATATCTGAAATTTCCTCTTGAAGTTGCATAAAATTAGCACTTGCTTTTAAATCAGGATATGCTTCAACAGCAATATTTAATCCGCTTAATGCTGTGGTTAGTTGATTTTCTGCGGCAATTTTTTCATCAATTGTTGAAGCATTCATTGCGCCAGCCCTTGCAGCAGTAATTTGAGTTAACACTTTTTCTTCGTGTTTCATGTATCCTTTTACACTGTCAACTAATTGAGGAATTAAATCGTGTCTTTGCTTTAATTGAACATCAATATCTGCAAAAGCATTTTCTCTATTATTGCGTAATTTTACTAGTTTATTATA
>NZ_JADWOV010000106.1 GCF_015767435.1 Polaribacter sp. BAL334 | reverse complement strand
TTCAATGATTTCAGCTTGTCTTCCAAAACTTGCTTTTTGATATATAGTTTCAATCCAAGGACCTATTTTTTCGCCATTTTTAAAAATTCCTTTATTGATGATTTTTCCATCTTCATCATACTCAATAAACTCACCATCTTCAATTCCGTTGACAAAATTTGTGCTTGCCTCTAATTTTCCATTTTCAAAATAATTGATAAACTTTCCATGTTCAACGCCAACCTTATAATTTGCAATAGTACTGATAAAGCCATTTTCGTAATAAGTAATATGCTGACCATCAGCTTCATCATTCACGTAATTTCCTCTAGAGCTAATTTTGCCATTTTTAAAATAGGTTATTTGTTCACCATGTAAATTATCCTCTTTATAATTTTCAACTTTTCTTATTGTTCCAGCATCATAAAC
>NZ_JADWOV010000105.1 GCF_015767435.1 Polaribacter sp. BAL334 | reverse complement strand
CGATCACCCCGCCCCAGCCGAGCACGAAGCTCACGACGGGCTGACGCACCTGCAGCGTCGGGACGAGCGCGATCAGCGCACCCAGTCCGAACTCCCACATGCGTCCGAACGTCACGAAGTAGGCGGGGGCCGGGTCGGAGAGGGTCAGCGCGATGCCGAAGATCAGCGAGGCGATCGTGACGATCACGACCATGATCACGACCGACCGGCGGGTGCGCACGAGTGCGCGGCGCGTGCGGCCACGGAGGAGCTTCACGCCGATCCACGCCGCGAGGAGGATGAGCAGCGGCCACAGCACGTAGAACTGCTCCTCGAGCGACAGCGACCAGTAGTGCTGCACGGTCGTCGGGT
>NZ_JADWOV010000104.1 GCF_015767435.1 Polaribacter sp. BAL334 | reverse complement strand
TTTTATAGCAATACAATCATCACCTGTATTAAAAGTGGAATTAGTGATGTGAACGTTTTTAGAATATTCTGGATCACAACCATCGTTATTCACACCATGACTGTTAATAGTAACTCCATCAACTCTTACAAAATTACATTTCAAAGGATGAATAATCCAAAAAGGTGCATTTGTAATTGTTACTCCTTGAATCAATACATTTTCACATTCAAAAGGTTGAATAAATGAAGGTCTTAAATGATATCCTTTTCCAAAAATTCTTTCAGAAACTGGAGTCCCACTTTCGTTCAAAATAAATAATCTTGGAAGATTTATAGAATCGTGTTGTTTTGGTGTTCCTTGTTTCCAACCATAAATATCTTTTCCTGCCCAAGGCCACCAATGTTCATTACTTGCTTGTCCATTTAAAGTTCCACTTCCTGTAATTGCAATATTTTTTTGTTTATAAGCTCTTATCAGAGGTGAATAATTCATCAATTCTACTCCTTCATAAGACGTGTGAACAACTGGTAAATAATCATCAGGATTTGTAGAAAATAGCACATTTGCGCTTTTTTCTAAGTGCAAATTAACATTACTTTTTAAGACAATTGGCCCTGTCAAAAAATCACCTGAAGGAATAATTACTTTTCCTCCACCAATTTT
>NZ_JADWOV010000103.1 GCF_015767435.1 Polaribacter sp. BAL334 | reverse complement strand
TCCCATAAGGTTCAGAAGGACTTACTATTCTATTAATTTTAGAAGATGTAGTTGCAGGACCAGCTTTAAAATAATTATTTACAATATTATACGAACCATTTTCTCCTCCATAAATACTATTTTCTCCCCAATTGAAAATTACATTATTTCTAAAATCAACAAACTCATTTTCAGAGTTTTGTGTTGTTTTAGAACCACTAAACCTTGGATTTCTGCTATTGTTATTCGCGATTAAATTGTGATGAAATGAAGCTTTAACTCCACCCCAAATTCCCCCATAACCATGAGCACCTTTTTCATGAACAGATCTATTTAAAGCCTCTGAAATAATACAATATTGAAGTGTGAAATTTTGATTATCATAAAATGAAGCGTTTTCGTCTGTACCCCAACTAATAGAACAATGATCTATAATTACATTTGAAGTGTTTTTAGCCCCAATTGCATCACCTTGTACATTATTTTCATCACCCATTCTAAACCTGAGATATCTAATAATTACATTATCCGCTTTAATTGTAAATGGAAATCCTTTAATTGTAATTCCTTCACCAGGTGCTGTTTGTCCTAAAATAGTTAAACTTCCTTTGCCTTTATTTACGTCTAATTTTGATTTTAATTCGATTGTTCCTGAAATAGCAAATACAATAATTCTTGGTTCGCTTTTAATAATTCCTTGTCTTAAACTACCTTCTCCATCATCGTTCAAATTGGTAACAACATACGTAAGACCTCCACGTCCTCCAGTTGCATGTTTTCCAAAACCTTCAGCAGTAGGAAATGCAATTTCTTGAGCAGAAATTGCTGAAATAAAAAAAAATAAAATTGGAATACAAGTACTTACTTTATAT
>NZ_JADWOV010000102.1 GCF_015767435.1 Polaribacter sp. BAL334 | reverse complement strand
CTGGAAGGTTAACTGGTGTAATGAAAAAAATCAACATTGAAGATGGTTCGGAGGCAAGAGGAAGAAGAGCTATTTTAGTAACTGTTGCACCTCAATATTTGGAGGGGTTTGAGTTCAATAGATTTTCTTCCTTGAATGGTGTTTTTAACGCTCCTTACACAATTACTCCTTCAGTAGGTAGGGATAGTTCTACGTTAGATATTCCTGTTTTTAATCCTTTGGATAGAATGAATATACCATCTGGAGCAACACATTTTAAAATCATAAATGCTATTACAGTAATGTCTGATTTTGAATATAATGCTGACACAAAAGTATATGAGCCAAAAGATTTTAATCTAAATGGTTTGACTGCTGTTGAAGATTCGGGTTATATCCCTGTAAATAGTGTAACAACTGCATTGAG
>NZ_JADWOV010000101.1 GCF_015767435.1 Polaribacter sp. BAL334 | reverse complement strand
GTATTTTAGTGCTTCGCCACTGCTATATCCTGCATCGGCTAACACTTCTCCTAGTTCTAGGTTGTTTTCTTCTAAATTTTCTTTGGTGATTTCCACTATTTGCTCCAAACATTGACTGTCGCGTTTGTCTGCATAATCAGCACAAGCTCCTGTGATGACATGATGGCCATCATCTACCGAGATTTGACCAAAGTAATTCAATTGTCTTGCCTTACCTGGTTTGACACTTACTCGGGCATCTGGGTCTGTTGGACTATAATGCGTGTGATTGGATACGTATTTTGGTCGAATCAAATTACCTTGTTCATCTTTTCTACCGCCTTTTTCGCTTCCTTTAGGCATGCCTTTGTATGCTTCTTTTTTCCAATCATGGTGCTGTTCTACCAACTTTTTTCGGCTTTGACTCACCTTGTATTCACTGTTTTGATTCAGCTCATTTGCATAATAAGCTACATCATCCAAAACCTCTTTTTCTATCAAACTATCCATGGATGCATTCGCTTTGATAAAAGCACTGTCTACTGCTTGGCGTTTGCCTCGAACCATTCCTTTTTCAACGCATAAACTGAGTACTTGTTTGAATAGTTGTAAAAAGACTTCCTCTCCATACAATTGTCGCGTTCTACTGATGGTACTGTGCCAAGGCAATGATTCATCAATATCATAGCGAATAAACAACCGAACATCCAAACAGTTGGAACAATAGTCAATCAGTTTTCTGTCAGAATTGATGTTATTGAGATAACCAACTAGACAAATTTAAAAAAAAAAACTACTGGATCAATACTC
>NZ_JADWOV010000100.1 GCF_015767435.1 Polaribacter sp. BAL334 | reverse complement strand
CTTAGTTTTATTAAAGTTGTCTCTAATTTCATAATATATTTCGTGTCCTTCATTTTGCAATTTATTCCAACGAACTTTATATTCATTTGCAGTACTCTCTGGATTGTTTTTAATTTCATTCCATAGTGCTATCAATTCAGGTATAATGTCACTAGCAACACCATTTTGAACTCCACGAAAAGGCAGCATAGAACCACCACCAACGAAAGGCTCAAAATATCTGCCTTGACTTAAAAATTTATCACTAAGTTCAATGGCTACTTTTCGTTTACTTCCTGACCACTTTATAACTGGATTCAATAT
>NZ_JADWOV010000099.1 GCF_015767435.1 Polaribacter sp. BAL334 | reverse complement strand
GAAATAAATGATTCAAAATTAAAATTAGATGTTTATTTCCCTTCAGATTATAAGAATAAAACATTTCCTGCTGTTTTATTAATTCATGGAGGAGGTTGGCTAAAAGGAAGTAAAGAAAATCAACGAATAATGGCTCAAAATTTAGCTTTAAAAGGTTATGTTGCCATTGCAGTTTCTTATAGATTAGGTTTTGAAGCAACATATCCTGCAGCCATAAATGATATCAAAGATGCAATTGTTTGGGTAAAACAACATTCAAAAAAGTATCATATCAATCAAAGTAAAATTGCAGTTTTAGGTGCTTCAGCAGGTGCACAATTAGCTACTTTGGTTGGAGTAACACCAAATTCAGGAATGTATTCTCTGCATCCAAAAGTATCCAATGAAATTCAAGCAATCATAAATATTGATGGAATTGTCTCTTTTATACATCCAAATGCAGAAGAGGGAACAATGGCAAGTATTTGGCTAGGTGGTTCAAAAGAATCAAATTTTAACAAATGGAAAGAAGCGTCCCCTTTAGAGTATGTGAATGAAAATTCACCACCAACAATATTT
>NZ_JADWOV010000001.1 GCF_015767435.1 Polaribacter sp. BAL334 | reverse complement strand
GTTGTGACAATATTAAAAGTGTGTTTTACTTCTCCTGTTTCTTTGTCAATCAAATTTTAATATAATCCTGTAAAAGCAAAAAGGGCACCGTTTTCAATAGTAATTTCGTTCTTAATCTAGTTTTGCCTGCGGTGTATAGCCGGTACCATTAAAAAAAACGTTTGCAAACGCTATGCGTCTTTTATTTATGAAGTTTTTAAAACCGGGTTTTTCTTCAATTGTTTCAATCCTAGCTAGTGTTTAAGGTAGTTTTTTAATTTTATCATCTTTTTACGATGAAGTAATCAATCCCCAATTATAATGTTGAATGCTGTTTCCTTTAAAG